>CAVRSO010000118.1:0-11310 GCA_963723845.1 uncultured Acidobacteriota bacterium | reverse complement strand
TCGCGGTTCCGTGTCGGAGGCAGCGAGGCAACAACAGCCGGCCGCAGGGACTGAAACAACGTGTGACTCATCTCGGATGTTCTCGATCTCAAGTGCATCACGTCGAAGAGATGCAAAATATCAACCTTGAACTGCGGGTCGATCGTTTGCGCATCAGTGGCAGGGTCCACATCGCCAGCGTCGGGACCGGCATGCGAATACGGGGAGTACGGCTGCGGTTTCAGATTGCCTGAGTCGTCCACGGCGAAAACAACCGTGATCGTCGTATCCACTTCAAGTGGCTGGCGATTCACGCGCAGTGGCCGGTAACGCCACTGCCGCACGGCGTCCACTGAAGGCTGCATCAAGATCTGCGGCCCGGAAACGTATTCAATTGTGTGAACGGCGCCGTCCTTGCCCACGGTGCAATGCAGCACCACCTCGCCCGTGACCTTAGCCTGGCGTGCTTCCGACGGATATGCCGGTTGAACCATGTGAACGAGCGCGGCGGATTGCTCCTTTTCCCCAACTCGAATTTTTTGCGGCAATCCTGAGGCGACTTTGGGCGCGGCGGGATTTGCCGGAGTGGCCTCTTCTTGCGAATACGTTCCGATCGCAAACAACTAAAATCGATAGCGTGAGGGCTAGTGCAAAAGTTTTGCGGCGCATATTTTGGCTCCTCGGCGAGAGCTGGGAGGTTTGATGCCTATGCGGAAGTATACGCGCCGAACTACCGGGCGGCGAGCGGCGAAAAACTGCGCTTTTTCGCAAATTGAAGATTGTGGACGCCGCAAAAAAGAAAAATGGCGGTGCTCGCGGATTGTGGGACCCACCAGGTATGGCGCCACAGATGATTGCGGCTCTGCTGCATTTGGCGAGCGACGATATCGAGCATGACCGGGCCTGCTTGAATAGCCACGTAAACTGCCGGCGAGTGCGCGAAAGGGCGCATCAGCGGGTCGGTCTCGCGCGCACCGTGTGTGATTGCGCGGCGAGTTGAGTAGGCGTCTAAAGCGGCTGCGCCGTGCTGCCCCGCAGACAAAATCATCCAGGGCAGTCGCTGGGGCGTGGTGTCCGCCGGAATCAAGCGGGTTTCGGCTGCTTGCGGCCGCGAGGTGGGAATCGGGGCGGTCGGTTGCGAATTTGCCTCCAGACCGTCACAAGCAACCTGAGAGGCGAGGAGAGAGCAATCGGGGTTTGCCGAGGGGGCCTCCGGCAGAGACGCCGCCTGGATGGCTGCACCCGCGACACCCTCCGGAAGGACTGGAGCGGTGACGCCGAAGTGCAACAATAGCACTGCGATGCAGCAAATCATGCGGGCGGAGAATCCTCTTTTCGCGGCGCTGGCAAAGGTTTTGGTGGCCCTGTGGAGGAGCATGGCGGGGGCCACGTTTATTAGAGTGCTAAGTGGTTTGTTTTAGATAGGCCAGTGCTAAGAAGGTTCAGGGTTTTGCAGAGGAACCGGACACGCGGTGCATGGTTGGTGGAAAAGAGTTTCCGTGAAATGAGGGTCTGCTCATTTGGCACTGGAGGGCAGGACACAAGGCCTCGCCGGCCGTATTTAACGGGACAGAGAGTGAATAGGTAGGCAAGTATGTGCGCCGGGCATTCCGCCGCGGCGGATGCCCCTACGAACCGAGCGGCTACTTGGCGATCGAAAGCGAAGCCAGGCTTGATTCGACGGCTGAAAGCGTGCGGTCGATGTCCTGATCGGTGTGAGCGGCGGAAACGAAGAGAGCCTCGAATTGCGAAGGGGGAAGGAGAACGCCGCGTGCGAGCATTTCGCGGAAAAAAGCGGCGAAATGCGCTGTGTCCGATTTCTTGGCGCCCGCGTAGTCGCAAACTGGATCAGCGGTGAAAAATATTGTTAGCAATGAACCGGCTGCATTCACTTGTCCCAGAATCCTCGCTTGTCGCAGCGCCGCCCGCAAGCCGACTGCAAGACGCTCTGCTTTTCGGTTGAGCGAGCTGTAAAAATCCGGCGCTTCCAGCTTTGGCAGCGTGGCCAATCCTGCGCGCATCGCCAGCGGATTGCCTGATAGCGTGCCAGCCTGATAGATGGGACCGAGCGGCGCAATCATGTCCATGATTTCGCGGCGGCCGCCGTAAGCGGCGACAGGCAACCCCCCGCCGATTATTTTGCCGAGCACGGTGATGTCCGGTTGAATTTGAAAAACGTTCTGAGCGCCTCCGTAGGCGATGCGAAAACCGGTGATCACTTCGTCGAAAATCAGGAGCGCGCCATCGTGCTGAGTAATTTCTCGCAGGCCTTCGAGAAAACCCGGCTGCGGCGGGACCACTCCCATATTCGCAGCCACCGGTTCGACAATCACCGCCGCGATTTTTCCTCTATGCTCGGCGAAAATCCGTTCGACGGCCGCGGCATCGTTGTAGGGCGCGTTGAGGGTGAGGCGAGCGAGAACTTCCGGGACGCCGGGCCGAGGAAATTCCAAGCGTCGCAAGGCCGGAGCCGGCTTCCACCGAGAAAACTATCGGCGTGGCCGTGATAGCCGCCCTCGAATTTGAGGATCAGATCGCGCTTGGTGAAGGCGCGCGCGACGCGGATGGCGGACATTGTCGCTTCGGTGCCGGAGCTGACGAAGCGGATGCGTTCAATCGAGGGATGGCGCGCGCGATGCGTTCGCCCAACTCGATTTCGAGCGGCGACGTGATGCCGTAGCTGGTGCCGCAGCGGGCCTGATCCGCGATGGCGGAAACCACGTCGGGATCGGCGTGGCCGAGGATTAGCGCGCCCCAGGACGAGATGTAGTCCACGTATTCGCGTCCGTCGGTATCCCAAAGGCGCGAGCCTTGCGCGCGGTCGATTATGAGAGGTGCGCCGCCGACAGCGCGGAACGCGCGGACGGGGCTATTCACGCCGCCGGCGAGAATTTTTTCGGCGCGGGCGAGAAGGTCGGATGAGCCGGAGTCGGAAGGCACGGTGGAATCATATTATGAGACAAAGAGTGCAGCCACCTCGAATGGCGTTCACATCGAAGAGAGGTTCCTCGACTGCGGCCACCGCGAATGGCATTGACATCGGAGAGAGGTCCTTCGACTGCGTTGCACGCCCGCGAAAAACGCGGGAAAAGCAAAGACGCGCGCAACTCCGCTCAGGATGACGGCCTATGAAAGCGCGGCGGATGGCGCACATGTAGCCAAGCATGTTTGCCGGGCACAGCATGCTGTGCCCCTACAACGTCATCAGCACTGTTTCAGCCAGCGGGCGACGTCCTTGGCGTGATAGGTCAAGATGATCGAGGCGCCGGCGCGTTGTATGCCGGTGATGATTTCGAGAACGATGCGCTGCTCGTCAATCCAGCCTTTTGCCGCCGCGGCTTTGACCATGGAGTATTCGGCGCTTACGTTGTAGGCCGCTACGGGTAAATCGAAGCGCTCGCGCACGCGCGCGATCACGTCGAGATACGCCAGCGCCGGCTTCACCATGATCATGTCCGCGCCTTCGGCGATATCGAGCTCGACTTCGCGCAGAGCTTCGCGAGCATTGGCGGGATCCATCTGATAGCTGCGACGGTCGCCGAACTGCGGAGTCGATTGCGCCGCTTCGCGGAACGGGCCGTAGAACGCGGAACTGTATTTTGCGGCGTAGGACAAAATGGCCACATCGTGAAAGTTGTTTTCGTCGAGCTTGCTCGGATGGCAGCGACGCGGCCATCCATCATGTCCGACGGCGCTACGATATCGGCGCCGGCGCGCGCGTGTGAAAGAGCGGCGTCGGCAAGCAGCGCGATGCTCGGATCATTCAGAATTCGTCCGTCCTTGATGACGCCGCAATGGCCGTGGCTGGTGTACTCGCACAGGCAAACATCCGTGATCACCAGCAGATCGAGCTTGGCTTTGCGGATGGCTTCAATCGAAAGCTGGACCGCGCCGCTTGCCGAGGCGGCTTCCGAGCCGGTTTCGTCCTTGTGCTCGGGCAGGCCGAAAAGAATCACGGCGGGGATGCCGAGGTCGGCGACTTCGCGGCATTCCTCCACGATTTGATCCGGCGATTGCTGGAAAATTCCCGGCATGGAGCTGACTTCCGTGCGCACTTTTGCGCCGGGACAGGCAAACATCGGATACACGAGGCCGTGCGCTGAGACTTGCGTTTCGCGGACGAGCCCTCTAAGTGCTTTCGAACGGCGAAGGCGGCGCGGACGATGTGTGGGAAATGTCATTTGCGCGCTTTCTCTCGATTTCCTAAGGCAAAGTAGTGGGTCATGGCCTGAATAACGTCGTCCGTATTCGGCTGCGGCGCTTCGAAATTAACCTGAACGCCCGCATCCCGCATCGCCCGGGCCGTAGTCGGGCCGATCGCTCCGAACCCGGAGCTTTTCGCAAGGCAATCCAACGTGTCTTTACCCACCATTTCCACAAAATTGCGGAATGCCGAAGGGCTGCCGAAAAAGATCAGGTCGGCACCTTCGCGCCGAATGCGACCGAGCGCGTCGCTATCGAGCGATTCTGGCATACAAGTTCGATAAGCGACAACCGATGTGACATTCCCGCCAACTGCGCGGAGTGCCTCAGCGATTCGATCGCCAGCCTGATCGCTCGCAGGCAGAAGGATCTTCGCGCCGCGCGCACGCGACGCAAAGGCCGCCACGAACTCGGGGCCAGACCGAGCGGACGTGGCAACAAAGTCCGATGGCAGGCCTTCCTTTCTTGCCACCTCGGCAGTCGCATCGCCCAGCGCAGCGATCTTGGGTCCTGCGGCGCGCAAATCCAAGGGCGCTAGATTTAGTTCTCGCGCGCGTTGTGAAAAGAAGCGCACGGCATTCTGGCTGGTGAACGCAATCCAATCGAATTGAGAGAGCCGAGAGAGAGCGGAGTCCAGCGGGGTCCAGTTTTCCGGGGGAACAAAATCGATACATGGAAGAACCGTGACGTCCGCGCCTTTTTCATTCAGGGCGCGGAAGAAAGTAGGCGCCTGCTCCGGCGCGCGCGTGATGACGATGCGCTTTCCCGCCAGCGGCTTTTCAGTGTTGGCCAACGGTGCGTCCTGCGAGGCGCAGAATTTTGTCCGCGCCTGCGCCGATGAGAATTTCGCCGAGGCGCTTGCCTGCCGCGGCGGGATTCGCTGCAGCGCCGCGCGATTCGCGGCGGACGAACTCGCGGCCATCGGCGGAAAAAACTGCGGCCTCGATGTGAATTTCGTCTGCTACAAGCTGCGCCCACGCGCCTAGCGGAACTTGACAGCCGCCCTGCAGTTCATGCAAGAGCGCGCGTTCAGCGGTGACGCATGCGCGAGTCTCCGCGTGATCGAGTGCGGCGGCCAACTGCGAAGTCTCGGTGTCGTTCGCGCGAGTCTCGATCCCCAAAGCGCCTTGTCCGACGGCGGGGAGCATGATATCGGCATCCATGACCTGGGTGATGCGGCCGCTCACGCCGAGGCGATTCACCCCGGCGACCGCGAGGACGATGGCGTCGAATTCTGCCGCATCGAGTTTTTTCAAGCGCGTGTCCACGTTGCCGCGCAAATCCACGGCTTCGATATCGGGGCGATGGTGGCGAAGCTGCGCCTGGCGGCGCAGGCTGCTGGTGCCCACGCGCGCGCCCGCTGCGAGCGTTTTCAGCGTGGCGCCTTCGCGAGAGATCAGGCAATCGCGCGGATCTTCGCGGCGCGTGATCGCGGCGAACTCGAGCCCGTCTGGAATTTCCGTGGGAACATCCTTCATGCTGTGGACGGCCAGATCGATTGCGCCGGCGAGCAGCGCTTCTTCAAGCTCCTTGATGAAGATGCCTTTTGAGCCGGATTCCGAGCCGATCGCGGCATTCACTTGGGCGACGGATGCGGATTGGAGATGATCGCCGGAGGTGCGGATGCGGACGAGCTCGGTTTCAATTCCGTGGCGCTGCGCCAGCAATTCCGCAATGTGGTTTGCCTGCCAGAGCGCCAGCGAGCTGCCGCGCGTGCCGATGCGCAGCCGCTTCACTACTCGTCCTCGTCGTTTTCGCCATTCTTATCGAGACCGAAAATGTGCCGGATAGTTTCAATGGCGCCCAGGCGTCCTCGCATGCTGCCGCCATGCCGGAGGCGCTGCGCGGGCTCTTGAAGGACGCGCTCGATCAATTCTTCGGTGATGCTGGCGAGGCGCTGCTGTTCTTCCGGTGAGATACTTTCGCCGTTCGCGAGGCGTTCGCGCAAAAGCAGCTCGCGCTGTTTGCGAAATTGCTCGCGAAGATCGTCCACAATGGAACCGGCTTCGAGGGCCGCGCGCCACGATTCGAATTTCGCCACGTGTTCGGCGATGATCGCCTCGGCGCGGGGGATTTCGGCTTCGCGTGCGCGCTTGTTCTGCTCGACGATTTCGCCAAGGTCGTCGATGTTGTAGAGGTACAAATTGTAGAGATTGGCCGCGTCGGAATCGACGTTGCGCGGCACGCCGAGGTCCACCACAAAAACCGGTCGACCATTGCGCGCGGCCAATGCAGCATCCAGCATTTCGCGCGTGAGAACCGCGCCACTGCTGACCGAAGTGACGATAATATCCGGCGCGCCGAGTACGTCTTCGAGCGAGGCCCAAGCCACCGCTTCGCCGCCCATTCGCTCGGCGAGTTCGGCGGCGTGGTCGTGCGAACGATTCGCCACACGGAGAGTGCCGATGCCGCGATTGCGCAAGTGCTCGACCACCTGTTCAGCTACCGCTCCCGCGCCAACAATCAGAGCGCTGTGACCCTTCAGGTTGCCAAACACGCGCTCCGCGAGCTTCACGCCCGCCAAAGCTACTGACATCGGACGCGCGCCCACCTCGGTTTCCGAACGCACGCGCTTTCCTACTTCGAGCGCTCCCTGAAACGCGCGGTTCAGCATTGGACCGGTAGAACCATTGTCGAGCGCCTGTCCGTACGCGGTGCGGAGTTGGCCTAGGATTTCGGCTTCGCCCAGCAGCATCGAGTCAAGCCCGGCGGCGACGCGAAAGAGGTGCCGGACAGCGTCAGAACCAAACCACCGATAGGTACGTCCATGGAGGTCGGCGCGAGGGATGCGATGGTAGCTGGTGAGAAAATCTTCCATCGCATCGGTGACGGCCGCCCCCGAACCTGCCGGAACGCCGTAAAGCTCGCTGCGATTGCAGGTGGAGAGTACTACCGCTTCTTCGAGAATTCCGCGCCTGCGGAGCTCGCCCGCGGCCTCCAGCGCTTGCTCGGAAGTAAATGCCACGCGCTCGCGAAGCTCCACCGGCGCGGTCCGATGGTTGCAGCCGATCAGCGCCAGATGGGCGCTGCCCGCGGCGCGGCTGCGCGCGAAACTTTTCGAGTTGGAAACGGTCGCCATCAGTAGAAGCGGTGAAATTTTGTCAGATATAAATTCACGATGGTATAGCTGAAGAGCACGGCTCCAAAATTCAGCGCGCAGATCACGGCAGCCCGAGCGCCCCGCCATCGCGCGTTGTGCGAAAGCGCCAAATACAAGATGTACACGCCAATAATTCCAATTGAGACGATCACCTTCGGATCGGCCAAGGCGTAAGCGCCTGTCAGGCGGTGCTGCCAGATGAGGCCGCTCGCGACTCCCACGCCCAGCGTGCCCAGACCCACGTAGACGCTGCTCCGAGCCATGCGATCCAGCACATAGAGCGACGGAAAACGCCAGAAAGCGGCGCCGGGGTGGTGCGAGCGCAAAACGAAATCCTGCGCCAGGTAAATGAGACTCAGCACGAATGACAGGGCGAAGGCCGCGTAGGCCCAAATGCCGAGCGTAATGTGAAAGGCGAAGAGCGCCCCGTCCGCACTAGGGGCTCGCCGCACTTGGGCAGGCGTGAGCCAACTGACCAAAACCATCCAGCCGATGAGGAGCAGTGTCACGAATGCTCCGACGGTGCGCTGGCGATGAAATGTCTCGAGACCGAGATAAGTAATGCCCAAAAGCCATGCAAATAGCGACATCGAGCCAAAAAGGTCGTCGTAGGGAAGCGCATGCATCGCATGCGAACGCTGGAGCAGCGAAAAATAGTGGAGCGCGATTCCGCCACACAGGAAAAGCGTCGCCAGCCGCCCGACCCACGCGTTTGGGACGTAGAGAATCCGCGCGTAGCAGCAAAAACTCGCCACGTACACCGCCAGACTCAGGTATCCCATATGATTCAGCATGTGGGGCGGACGCTCTCCGTTCGCGTAATTATAGCGCCAAATCCGCCATCGGCAGGCATTCGGCGCTCTTCAAAAGGCATCTTCTCTCCCTAAAGGAATTTGCAGTGATTCATAGGCTCTTCCGCCCAGGGCCGTGAGGGCAGATTCGGCGGACGATAGCTCGCGTCCACGCGAAGTTTCTCGGCCACACTTCCGTGCAACACGGAACCATCGGGAATTTTTCTTCGCGCTCCCAGCGGAATACGCCACTTTTTTCGCCGCGCCGCCAAATCGTAATAAGAGTGCGGCAAAATTTCCAAGACCCACCATTTCCACGTGAGCGAATTGTGCGTTTTTGCCGCCGGATCGGGCGCAACCGGCGGAGGCGGCGGAATCCTCCCTAGCACCTTCTCCGCTTTCGCTGCATCAACCAAAAGCCCAAATGACGTGGCTTCGCACAGCATCCACTCCAGCGTGATCTGCGATAAGCCGCTTTGCACATCCGAGTAGGAGCCTCCCACGTCCGAATGCACGCCCGCGAACCACACCTGTTTCATATTCTGTCCAGGAAGCGCGGCACCCCACAGTTTTTCGCGAAAATAGCAGCGTCGTTCGTCAATCGAAATTGCGTGCCGGCCATTCGCAATCGCCGGATTCTGTCCCGTAAATGGCAGCCAGACCGGGTCCCAAATCCAGCCCACAGAGCTCACGGTATCCCAAACGCCCACGAGGCGTACCGTGCAATCGCGGCAAAAAGTTTCCTTGAAGCCCTGCGCCACGCCGAGGGTATGCGTCATGCCGCGCGCCTTACGAGACGTCCTCGCGTAAAGTCGAATGATGTAGGGAATCAGCCCGTCGTTTCCGGGTTGCAGCAATCCGAACATATGCAGAATCCCGCCGAGCACTCGCACCGTGTACGCGCCTCTGCTGAAGCCGAAAAGAAAAATATCGTCGCCTTCTTCGTAGACGTTCATCAGATACCGGTACGCGTCGCCCACATTGGCCAGCAATCCAGCGCCGAACGCCAGTCCCATGATCACGGACCACGCCTTGGTGAATTTATTATGCGCCGTCGGCGCGCCCATCGTTCCGACGCCGGGATGGTAATACCCAACCTGACGCCGCCCGTCGATCACCAGCGTGCTGTAGAGTTTCACCACATTCGAATTCGAATCGCCGAATTCGTTTCCAGTTCCATCACAACAAATCACGATATTTTTCGGCATATTGCTTCTCCGGCGCCCGCGTGCGCGCCGCTAGCGACAACATACCGCGCCGCCGGCGCCTTCGGTGGGAACATTTCTGTGGACTCGCCCTTCTGCTATGATCGATAAGAATCTCGCAATCCGATGCCTCGCGCCGACGAAAATAAGAGGGACCTGTTCCTCCGCGCCTGCCGCTTCGAGCCGGTCCACCGCGTCCCGGTCTGGATCATGCGCCAAGCCGGACGTTACCTGCCCGAATATCAGGCAGTGCGCGCGCGGCACTCGTTCCTTGAAATTTGTAAAACGCCTGAATTGGCGGCCGAAGTTTCCATCCAGCCATTTCGCGCGCTGGATGTGGATGCCATCATCGTTTTCTCGGATATTTTGATCGTCGCGGAAGCGATGGGATTGCCGCTGGACGTACCCGATTCCGGCCCAGTGCTCTCGAATCCGGTTCGCGATATTGCCGCTGTCCGGCGGCTGCGCGATTTCGATCCCGAGCGCGACACACGATTCGTGGCCGACGCGATTCGCGCTATTTGCAAGACCGTCGGCCCCGACGTCCCGGTGATTGGCTTCGCCGCCGCTCCTTGGACGCTCGCCTGCTACATGATCGAAGGTCAGACGCGCGGCGACATCTCGCGCGCCAAGCAGATACTGCGTGACGAGCCCGCGCTCGTGCGCGA
Organism: uncultured Acidobacteriota bacterium; assembly: GCA_963723845.1. Classification (GTDB taxonomy): domain Bacteria; phylum Acidobacteriota; class Terriglobia; order Acidiferrales; family UBA7541; genus Palsa-295. The sequence goes on along the minus strand of CAVRSO010000118.1, from coordinate 1,364 downwards.
ACTCCTCGATCGAATTGCGGCCGCCACCGCGTCATATCTGAAGTCGCAAATCGCAGCCGGCGCATCCGCAATCCAACTTTTCGACACCTGGGCGGGAGAGCTGACCCCCGCCGAATACGACGCCTTCGAACTTCCCGCCACTCAAATGATTTTCAGCGCGCTCGGCGCCGCCGACGTTCCCAAAATACTTTTCGCGAAAGGTTCCGCGCAGCATCTCAGCAGCCTCGCGAAAACCAGCGCAAACGTTCTCAGCGTGGATTGCAATACCGATCTCGCCGAGGCGCGCCGCAAACTCGGCCCGCATATCGCGCTGCAAGGAAATGTGGACCCTGGAATCCTGCTCGGCGATGAAGCCTCCATCCGCCACGCCGCTCGCGAGGCAATCGCGAAAACCGGCGGCCTGGGCCACATTTTGAATCTCGGCCACGGAATTTTGCCGACTACTCCAGTCGCAAACGCTAAAGCATTTGTCGACGCGGGGCAAACCGCGCCGATTAGCGTGTCAATCCCTGCAAGAACCGCGGCAAAAACCACTGGCGCCAGCCGCAATGGCAGGCTCGACGTCGGTCAAATATCCGAAGAGCTTCTCGCCAAATACAATCGCCCCGGCCCGCGCTACACCAGCTATCCCACGGCTCCCGTCTGGAAGGACGATTTCGGCCCTGACGATCTCGAACAGCGTTACGCCACCGCCGATTTGCGAGGCACGCCGCTCTCGCTTTACATGCATCTTCCCTTCTGCGAAAGCCTCTGCCTTTTTTGCGCGTGCAACGTCTCGATCCAAAAGGATAAGAGCGTCGCAATTCCCTATCTCGCCGCGCTCAAGCAGGAAATCGACCACGTCGCGCGAATGGTTTCGCGCAAACGCCCCGTAATTCAATTCCACTGGGGCGGCGGCACTCCCACGTATCTTTCGCCCGCGCAGCTCGAAGACCTCTTCGGTTACACGCGCGAACGATTCTTTTTTGCGGCCGACTCCGAAATCGGAATTGAAATCGACCCGCGCGTTACCAGCCGCGCGCATTTGGAAAGTCTGCGTCGCCTCGGATTCAGCCGCCTCAGCATGGGCATTCAGGATTTTCAGCCCAAGGTGCAGGAGACTATCCATCGCGTGCAGCCCTATGAAATGACGCGCGACCTGATCGTCGCATCCCGCGAACTCGGCTTCGAAAGCCTCAACGTCGATTTAATTTACGGGCTGCCGTATCAAACGGCCGCCAGCTTCGAGCACACCATCGACCAGGTCCTCACGCTCGCGCCCGACCGCGTAGCCATGTTCAGCTACGCGCACGTGCCTTGGCTCAAAAAGCAGCAGGGCGCATTTGCCGCGCACCTGCCCGAAGGATCCGAGAAGTTCCGCATAT
>CAVRSO010000117.1:0-10631 GCA_963723845.1 uncultured Acidobacteriota bacterium | reverse complement strand
GAAATACGATTGCGCCCACCGCGGCGTTGAACGTGTTCATCGAAATCGTGTCATAAGCTTGCGCCACTTCTTGCTGAGCACCGTATACGCCGCAAAACCGAGAGTTCCCGCGAGCGTGATCAGATCGCCCACCAACAAGGGCGAGTGTGTGGGCGAACCATCTTCTGTCTCCAGCAACACAACTCCGAGGAAGCAGATCGCCATGCCGAGCACTTTGGCGGGTGTAAGACTCTCAAGCTTCATGGCGCTGGCCAGCAGCAGGATCAGAATAGGCGAGGCAGCGATGATCACCACCGAATGCTCCGAAGTCGTATGGCCTAGGCCAATCACGAAGCCGCCCTGGTTCACTGCATAACCCAAGAAGCCAAGATAGGTGAACGTCCAGATATCACGGGAACGCAACGGCGTGCGCCGACGCTGCGCGAAATAGATCGCGAGCAGCATCCCCGCCACGAGTTCGGAGCGGAAAGCCGCCAGCGTCATCGGGTCGATATGCGCGAGCGTAATCTTCCCGACAATATAGTTAATCGACCAGACCAGGAGCACAGCCGCCAGCCCCATCGCCAACCAGAATGAACTGGGCCGTTTCGCAGCAGCGCCGGATTGCACACTTCCCTGAACTGAAGAAGGAGCCAAGGCTTATTCGAGAACCTCGCGGCGTGGGTGAGCGATTCGATTCGGTCGAGCCGCGGCTGGTAGCCAATTCCGGGCGCGGACGGCACGCGAATGGTTCCGTGCGGCGTCACTTCCACTTCGGGATCGATGATGTCTTCGGCCCAGTAGCGGCGGCTGGCGGAAACGTCGCCGGGCAGAGAAAAATTCGAGAGGGACGACATGGCGATGTTGTGCGCGCGGCCGATGCCGGATTCGAGCATGCCGCCGCACCAGACGGGAATGGAATTCGTCTGGCAGAGGTCGTGAATGCGGCGAGCGGAAGTGTGTCCGCCGACGCGGCCGAGTTTGATATTGATGATTTTGCAGGCCGTGGATTTCAATGGCGGCGCGCGCGTGTTCAACATCGTGAATGCATTCATCGAGGCAAATCGGCGTTTCGATTTGGCGCTGAAGCTTGGCGTGGGAAAAGATGTCGTCCCAGCCAAGCGGCTGCTCGATCATGATGAGGTAGAAGGCGTCGAGCTGCTTCAGGAGCGGCGCGTCTTCGAGGCGATAGGCAGAGTTGGCGTCCGCCATCAGGCGGATGCTCGGGAAGCGTTCGCGGAGAGCCTGCACGGGCTCGATATCGCGGCCTGGCTTGATTTTGATCTTGATGCGCTGATAGCCGGCGGAAAGCGCTTCTTCCACTTTTGCAATCAGCGCGGCGGTGGTCGGCTGGATGCCGATTGAGACGCCGCAGGGAATTTCGTCGCGCGTGCCGCCGAGAAATTTGGCGAGAGCGCAGATTTTTTTGCTTGGCTTCGGCGTCCCAGAGCGCGGTCTCGAGCGCGGCTTTGGCCATGTTGTGCCCGCGAACGGGCGCGAGCAGGTCCCACACTTCCGAAGCGGCGGCGATTTCTTTTCCTTTCAGAAGCGGCCAAAGATAATCGCGCAGAATCAGCCAGGCGGTTTCCACCGTTTCGTAGGAATAGAAGGGATTTTCGCCGGCGGTTGATTCGCCCCAGCCGGTGATGCCATCCACATCCGCTTCGAGAAGAAGAATGCGGCGCAAATCGGACTTGCCGAAGCTGGTTTCAAACGGCGAGAGCAGGCGAAGATGAATTTCGCGAAGAGTGATTTTGCGAAGGCGCATCGTGGTCTTTTCTAGTCGTCCGTGATTGCGGGAGCTGCAAGCCCGCGAGTCCGGAGGTGGTTTCGAGGAAATAGCCGGTTGCCGCGCCCTTGGATTCGACGCTCGTAGCAACATACCCGCGCGCGAACAATTTTTGAAACTTCTCGCGCGCCGCTGCTTGCAGGCCAGCCGCAGCCGCGGGATCGCGCGCTTTGATTTCGTCCAAGTTCGGCGGAATCGGAATGTGCTCGGCAGAATCGCTGGCCGGGGGCGAATTGTCCGCGAGAATCGACTTCACGCGCTCGGAACTAAGCCACCACTCGGCAACAAGGCGATCGGTTGGCAGCCCGCGGTGGAGCGGACTTTCGGTGACGCCATAACAATCGGGAATGAAGCGCCGCGTAACTGCGCCAAGAAGAGCGAGATTGAAGTGGGCATTTTTGAGTTCGAGGGGATCGAACGTCCACTCGATGAGATCGATGCCGCGTTTCAACGCATCCTGTCGCTGAAAAAGTTTCAGGCGGCGCCCGACGCCGCGGTCGCGAAATTCGGGGAGGACGGCGGTCATATGCGAGTGGAGGTAGGGCTTGCGCGCCCTGACTGCGGCTAACGCGAGAGTGAAGCCGACCATCTTTGACTTTTGGCTCGTTGCTGCGGGAGCGAACGCGCCGAGCACTTGTCCGCCGGTGTGATGGGCCACCACGAAAATGGCCGAGGGCACGGCGATATCTTCGCCCCAGACCACATGTTCGAGGCGGACGCACTCGTCGTATTCGGCTAGCGTTGCGCAATGCCGAATTTCGATCTCGTGGTGGGCTTGGGATTGATTCATCGGGCGGAAGTAAAAGTATAGGCGAGATTTCGGCCGAAGTTTACTCAAAACGGTGCTAGCGAGACTGCGTTCGCGCGAAGATCACGCCTGAAGCTTGGACTGGTTCCAAAGCTGTTCCATGCGAGCGCGGGGCAGATCAGCAAAGCGGCGGCCTTCTTGCGCGGCGGCGGATTCCATCCACTGGAAACGCTTTTTGAATTTGCGATTCGCGCTCTTCAAGGCGATTTCGGGTCCACGCCGAGGAAACGCGCGATGTTGACGCTGGCGAAAAGCAGATCGCCCACTTCTTCTTCGAGATCCGGCGCGGATTGTCCCCGCGTGGCCGGCAAAGTGGATTCAATCTCGCGCCGCTCCTCATCGAGCTTCTCGAAAATGCCCGCGAGATTTTCCCAGTCGAAACCGACGCGCGAGGCGCGGCGCGTGAGGTGGTACGCTTCGAGGGCGCCCGGCAGTGAATTGGGAACCCCCGAGAGAATCGATTCATTCGCAACCGATTTCTCATTTGAGGATGCGTTTGCTTGGTCCTTCACCGCGCGCTCCCTGGCACGTTCCTCGGCCTTGATGTGCTCCCAATTCTTCAGCACGGCGGCGGGAGTGCTGGCCTTCACATCGCCGAAAACGTGGGGATGACGGCGAATCATCTTTTCGTGCACGGATTTGATCACGTCGGAAATCGTGAACCGGCCGGAGGCCTCAGCGAGGTTCGCATGGAAAACCACCTGAAGCAGTAGATCGCCGAGTTCGGAAGAAAACTTGCGCGGATCGTCCGAATCCATGGCGTCGAGGACTTCGTAAGTTTCCTCGATGAGAAATTTGCGGAGGGATTGATGAGTTTGCTCGCGATCCCACGGGCAGCCGTTTGGAGAGCGCAGGCGAGCCTGCAGCGCGACGAGCTTAGCGAACCATCGGCCGGCTAGTTTGTCGCCTGCGCTGACGGAAATTTGGGCATGAGCGGACGCTGGGGCCTTGACGCGTTTTTTCGCCCGGCGCTTTGAGGGCACTTTCTTTTTTCGAGGCATTAGGCTTCTTTCAGCGTTTGAAGTGACGTGCCAATTTACCGGGTGCGGAGGGTGGCGTGCAACTTGCGTTTGTGCGGCTGCGGATGCGGATACCCTGGTTACTCTTAGAAGCAGAATGCAAAAGCGGTTCCCTCACCCCACGTTGCCGCGGGGTACGGGGAAATCGAAGAGAGGTCCTTCGACTGCGTCCCGCGCCGCGCAAAAACCGCGCGAAGAAAAAAGCGCGGGACTCCGCTCAGGATGACCTCATAAGAGCGACGGCAAAAGCAGATCCTGCGGCTTGTGGCGTATGGGTGCCGATGTTAGACTTTTATTTCCAGCTCAAACTTAGCGTTCTAAGGCGAGTTCAAAAGGGTGTCACGTGGCTGATCGTCAACAAGATGAGGGATTCAAGGTCGTAGACCGGCGCTTGTTCACCGAAGCAGGTGACCTGCGCCAGGATGCAGTGGAACGTGAACGGCTCGACGAAGAGGCGGCGAGCAAGGCCGCCAACGTCGCGCAAGAAAAGGCGCGTTCAGATTCCAAGAAATCGCAGAGGCCTGGCGGCGCGGGCACTTCGGCCGGCATTTTGGAAGTGCCGGGCGGCGGCAAACCCCAACCAACCTCCGCGGAAGCTTCCGCCGAAACAATTGAGCCTTCGCGAAACTTTCAGATGCTGGTGGATTTCCTTACGCGAAATGCCGCAGCGATGCTGGGCGGGATGGCTGATCCACAAACGGGAAAGGCCTATGTCGATTTGGAGGGAGCACACGAGGTGATCGACATGCTGGATGTTCTTCGCGAAAAGACGCGAGGAAATCTGGCGAAAGCGGATGACGACCTGCTCGCGGAAATGATCGGCAGCCTGAAACTTACGTACATGGAAATTTCGAAAGCGGCTGCCGCGCAAATGGCTAAACAGGCGGCGCAGAAAAAGTGACGCAATCCCACTTCTGCTTTGGGTAGTTTGCCCGGCGTAGGGGCCGGCCCACACCGCAAGGGACTAGAAACCTTCCCGTGATTCGATGGCCTCACTGCAACTGACAGTTCTTGGATCGGGCACGTCGATGGGAGTGCCCACACTGGGGTGCCACTGCGCCGTGTGCGAATCGACAGACCCACACGACCAGAGAACGCGACCCTCCGTGCTGCTTTCTTATGGAGGGCACAACGTTGTAATCGACACGACGCCGGATTTCCGCTCTCAGGCCCTGCGGGCGCGGATCGATCACCTGAATGCGGTCATCTACACGCATGGGCATGCCGATCACGTGCTGGGGCTGGACGACATACGTCCTTTCAATCTAAAACTAAAAGGCCCCGTGCCCATCTACGCGGCGGCAGAAACCCTGGCAACCCTCCGGAGGCAATTTTCGTATATTTTCGAGGCCGAGCCGGGCGGCTGGGTTCCGCTCGTCGATCTGCATGAAATCGACGGGCCGTTCGATTTATTTGGCGTGAGATTCGTCCCAATTCCGGCGATACATGGTTCGCAGGCTGTGCTGGGATTTCGATTCGGCAAAGCTGCGTATTTGACCGACTTCAGCAGCGTGCCGGACAGCTCGAAGGGGCTGCTGGGCGGACTTGACGATTTCATTCTCGACGCCTTGCGATACGTTCCGCATCCGGCGCATTCCAACGTCGAACAATCGCTCGCGCTGGTGAAGGAATTGCAGCCGAAACGCGCGTGGTTCACGCACATCTGCCACGACCTGGGCCACGAACAAGCGAATGCGCGGCTTCCCCAAAATGTGCGGCTCGCGTATGACGGCCTGAGCTTTGAGGTGGAACTCTGATGCCGCTCGCCATCCTGCATTCCGCCGAGGCCTGGGCGGAACACTTCGGCAAAAACAGGAAGCACACGGCGGTCACGATCGGAAACTTTGACGGCGTGCACCTTGGGCACCAGGAAATTCTTCGAGGTGTCCTGGAGCGGGCGCGACAGTCTGGTCTGACGAGCGCGGTGCTCACGTTTTACCCGCACCCGTCGCGTGTTCTCCGGCCCGCGCAAGCTCCAGCCCTGCTGGAAACGCTTGCGCAGCGCTTGGACGCGATTGAAGCGATGGGGATTGAAGCTGCGCTCGTTATTCGATTCGATGAGGACCTTGCGAAACTGGGCCCCGAGGATTTTGTCCGGCGATTTCTGGTGGATGCCATGCGCGCGCAAATCGTATTGATCGGCGCGAATTTCCGCTTCGGGCACCGCCAGGCAGGGGATTCCAAATTGTTGGCGACTCTTGGCGCGGAATGGGGCTTCGAAACGGTGATTGTGCCGTCCGTAGTGGAAGGCGAAATCGTCGTATCGAGCACTGCGATTCGCAATGCGCTTCGCAGTGGGGATGTCGAGCAGGCGGCGCGAATGCTTGGGCGCCCTTTTTCGCTCGCGGGAACAATTATGACCGGCACGGGCCAGGGGCGGAAACTCGTTGTGCCTACGTTGAATCTGGCGACTGAGCAGGAGTTGCCGCCCAAGGACGGCGTGTACGCGACCGAAGCGGTGGTCGAAGGAAAAACCTACAGGGCGGCGACAAATGTTGGGGTGCGGCCAACTTTCGATGGCGCACGCCGGACGGTCGAATCGCACCTTTTCGACTTCAGCAAAGACTTAACGAGCGGCAAACTCGAAGTGCGCTTCCACAAGCGGTTGCGCGACGAACGAAAGTTTTCAGGGCCCTCGGAGCTGCGAGCGCAGATTCTGCAGGATATCGAGCAAGCGAAAGAATACTTCAGGGAAGCGGCCGGCAAAACGGCCCGATAAAGACAATCGTTTGGATGCAATGCCTGCTTTAGTTAACCGGCAACCGCAGCCTTGGCCCGGCATTCCTCACAAAGCCCGCCAATCTCCGTGCGCGCCACGCTAATTTCGATTCCGCAATCGCGGGAAATCTGCTGTTTCAGGTCTTCGTAGAGTTCGCTTTCGAATTCACGGACTTTGCCGCATTGAATGCAGGCCACGTGAATGTGATCGCGAGGGCCGTGGCTTTCGTAGTAATGACGATGCCCTCGAAGATGGAGAAGGTCCAACTCGTCGATCAGCCCGAGGTGTTTGAGCAGTTCCAGGGTGCGATAGACGGTTACACGCGTAATTTTGGAATCGATCTTCTGAGCCTGTTCCAGGATTTCCGACGCATCCATGTGGCGAACCGCCGATTCAATTACCTGAACCACGACGCGGCGCTGACGCGTGAGACGAATGCGCCGGGCGCCCAGCTCGCGCTGAAGCTTGCCGGCAGGTTCGTGAACGTTGATGCGTTCGCCTGTGGAGACGCGGTGTGCGGGGGTCGCAGACATGTTGAAGCACAGTATAGCAAAATGCGCCGCCGAGGGCGGCTCGGCACGCTGGGCTATTGGTGAACCTGGATGACTCGCAAGATGTCGCTGTACATCACCACCGCGAAGAGGCCGAGGATAAGGACGAGGCCCACTTGAACGTAGCGCTCCTTGAACGTGACGCTCAAATCGCGGCGGAGAGATCCTTCAATTGCCAACAGCAGCACGTGCCCGCCATCCAGAATCGGGATCGGCAGAAGATTGAGCAAGCCAAGGTTCAGACTAATGACCGCCGTAAGCTCCAGAAGCCGCATGGGACCTCGGCGAACGGCGCGTCCCGATTCGCGGGCGATTCCGACGACCCCGGTCAAATCGCGCACTGAAACTTTGCCGCTAAAAAGACCGCTCAGAACCTGCCCGATCTGGCGCGTGCCCGAATATGTGGCGATTCCCGCGTCGCGAACGGATTCAATAAGACCCTGTCGCTCGAAAACCTCATTTGACTTTTCACTGACGCCTACTTGCCAGGCGAGCTGACCATCGGCATCGAGAGCGTGCAAGGGCGTGATGTCGAATGGAATTTCTTTGCCGTCGCGCTGCACGACGAAGTGGACTGGGCGCCCATTCGAATTGCGGACCTGGTCCACAAGCTGCATCCAACTGACGACAGGATGGCCGTTGATAGCCACAATCGTATCGTCAGCTCTCATGCCCGCCCTTTCCGCGGGAGATCCGATGGCAATCTCATCCGCGACGGCGGGCATCGCCGGATATCCGACCAGCGAATCGGTAATATCCTGGCCTTGCGGTACTTTTTCGGTAAGGGTCTGCTTCGCACCGGCACGATTCACGGTGATTGAAATGGAGCTGCCTGGCTGGGCTTTATCGACTTGCTTCAGCACGGATTCCCAGGAAGAGGTGCCGATGCCGTTCACCGCAATAATTTGATCGCCTGGTTGGACGCTCGGTCCCGCGGGCAGGTTCTGCGACACGGCGGCGACCAGCGCCGGGCGGCTCAGGTAGATATCCATGGGCATTCCACGCTTCTACGAGCACGGCGGCGTCGATTACGTCGGCATCGCCCGGGCCACCTGGACCGACCTCACGGCCCGGCAAGGTCGTACCAGGGCGGCTACGACACATCACCCAGCAACTCGTCCGCAACCTCTACACCGGACCAGGAGCGGACGTTCAGCCGCAAGATCAAGGAGGCCTGCCTCGCGATCAAGCTCTCGAGCAATAGATGGTCGAAGCACGCGGATCCTCAACGACCTACCTCAACACCGTCTACTACGGGAACCACGCCTACGGAGTCGAAGCCGCGGCCCCAGACCTACTTCTCCCGAGCACGCCGAGGGACCTAGACGCTCGTCCAGGCCGCGCTGCTCGCCGGCCTGCCCCAGGCCCCCGTCGATCTACGTCCGTTTCACAACCCGAGGGCGGCGATCGCCCGGCGCAACGAGGTGCTGCAGGCGATGCTGGAAGACCGGCCTGATCACGGGTGCCAGCTCCGGACGCCTCGCGGCGCTCCCACAGCTCGATCCCGGCCGGTCTCAACAAGGATCCAGCAGCCGTACTTCTTCACCTACGTGATCGACCAGCTGCAGCGCGTAACGGCACGAACACGCTCCGCGAAGGCGGGCTCCGGGTCTACACGACGATCGATCCGCGGCTGCAGCGCTGACGCGGAGGGCGATCAAGGAGGTCTGACTACAGCGCGACCCGGCGTCCGCGATCGTCTCGGTGAGCCGGGGACCGGGCGCGATCCGCGCGATGGCGCCGTGGTCCGCGGCCACGAAGAGCCAGTTCAACATTGCCGCCCAGTCGGCCCGGCAAGCCGGCTCGACCTTCAAGACGTTCGTGCTCGCCGCCGCGATCGAACAGGGCGTCGCCCGGCACGACCTACTACACCTGGCGCCGTACACCTGCACCGTGTCGCCGTGGTGCTCGAAGGCGGCGCCCTGGAGCGTTCACACGTACGGCAACTCGTACCTCGGCGGGGTCTCGAGTAGCGCGCGACGCTGTCGTCCGACAACACGGTCTTCGCCCAACTGACGCTCGACGTCGGCCCGAAGAACGTCTGGGAGATGGCCCACCGCCTCGGCGTGCACATGGTTCCCGACAAGCCCTTCGCGTCAATCGGGCTCGGGTCGCTGGCGGTGAACCCGCTCGACATGGCCGCTGCGTACGCGACGTTCGCCGCGATGGGCGTCTACGCCAAGCCGCGCGCGATCACGAAGGTCGTCTTCCCCGACGGGAAGATCGACCAGACGTGGAAGAAGCCGCAGACGAAGCGCGTGTTGTCGGAAGGTGTTGCCTGGAAGGTCAACGACGTCTTGCGCCAGAACGCCGAGTACGGCACCGGTGCCGGCTCGGGTGACGGCATTCATCCGGACGCCGGGAAGACGGGCACCACCCCGCTATATTCCCGCTTTATCGGGCGACGAGAAAGTTCTTTCCATGTTTGATCTGCAAACGCAGAAGTGGATTCAGCTTATGACAGGTACGATCAGCTGGCTGAACTGGTCGAAAGATGGAAAGTACCTGATTGTTTACGATGGAAAACCAACCAGCACGAGCGCGGGTGTGCGCCAGGTCCGCCTGAGCGACCATAAAGTAGAGCAAATCGTAGATTTGAAGAACTTTGCCGTTACGGGCCATTACACTTATTCGCTGACGGTCGCACCGGATGATTCGCCGCTGCTGCTCCGCGACGCCGGAACATACGACGTGTACTCGCTCGATTGGCAAGAGCCATAGTCAGCATGAGCGCGCGGTTGGCCCATCTTGCGAGGTTTCCATCACACACCCTGTCCGGTCTCGGAGAAATTGATCACCGAATCTCTGATGTCTCATTGTCCAGAAACGGGCATCAGGGAAGCGCGCCAGATCGGTCCCGCTAAGTCGGCTAGCGTTCAGGATATTTGCCACTTGCCGGCGAAAGGCCGCTGGCGTGGTTCACGTCCTTCAGAACTACTTGGTTGCAGATGAAATTGCGGTCTTGCTAAGCTGGGCTGAGCGCCTCCATTGTAGTGCGGACCCGTTCTCCTACATCATGTGGCTCGCTGATATCGTCACGCTGCGGCGCTTCAATTCGTCGGTTTTACAGTGCTTGCAATTGCATTGGATTCCAGTTTCGGTGTAGATTCAAAGAACGTTTGTGGGGTAAGTCAACGTGCGGTCGATTGTAAAGTACGTGGCGCTGATGTGCCTGGTGCTGACCTTCTGGTCAGCGGTAGCTTTGCTGCGCATCACCACTCGAATGCCACGGAGTCGGCGACCTGTACGGTCTGCGTCGCGGCGCACTCCGCTGCCCCTAAACCCACTGCACACCTGCTGAAGGCGACGTTCCTTCCAATATCCACATTCCAACCCATCGCTGTTTCCTCTGAAGAGCGGTTCGTGGCATTCGCGCTCCGTGTTCGCCCGCCTCCCGCTAGCTAGCACTGAAGAAGATCAATCTGTCGTTCTAAGTCCATTCTTCATTCTTTCGGGAGGAATTTATGCTGGCTTCTTATATGAAGTCGCGATCTGCGGCTTTTCTGTTCATGATCTTTCTGGCCTCGGCGTTCGTCGCTTATGCGCAATCGGGTAATTCAACGTCTATTACGGGCACGGTGGTGGACCCATCGGGTGCGGTGGTAACTGACGCAATAGTCGAAGTTCACAATCCTGTCAGCGGCTTTTCTCGAAACGCCATTAATTGACGCTGCGGGAAAATTCACAATCCCAAATGTCCCATTCAATCCTTACCATTTGACCATTACTAGGAAAGGCTTTGCGCCGCACTCTGAGGATGTTGATG
>CAVRSO010000116.1:0-32100 GCA_963723845.1 uncultured Acidobacteriota bacterium | reverse complement strand
GAGGAATTTTCTCCGAAGAGGCGTCCGGGCACCTGCACCTTTGGGCCAAGTGCCATTTCGTTCGATTGCCGGCTTCGTCGTATTGCACGACACCGAGGCCATCGAAGCGGACGACTCCGATGGGTTCACCGGTCAGGGCATGAAACAATTCCTGGGGATCGCGGTAGGCGCTGATGGCTTCGGACACGCGGAAGAGCGCTTCGTATCGTGTTGCATGCGAAGACTCTAGCGCCGCCGGTAGCGCTTCGGAACTTGGAATCATCTACTCGAATCCTCCGGTCGGTCCTTAAAGATTCGACCGAGCAATGGGTTCTACCCTCTACACCTGCCCGCTTTGATGCCGGCAGATTCGGGTGAGCTTCAAGTATTTGGGGAAAGATACCCAAGGCGAGGGAGTAACTTCTTTGGTCTCAGCGCACGGCGTGGCTTTTGGTTTGGCGCCGCCCGCCCGGTCCCACAGCATTTCCTAACGCTCAGTGGACTGTCCGTGATACCGCCACAATACCTTGTGACTCAAGTCCTCCTTTGTGTGAATCCCCTATGTGAACTCTTCACGGGCTTGCGTTCAACGACGGTCGCTTGATGCGAGCTGACTACCGGGGCCGACGAGGCACAGAAAGATTAGGAGCACGCGCAGCTCCAATAAAATCGTCACCATGAAAGCCTCCACTCGCCTTCGCTCGAAGCAGATGAAACTGCACCAATGAAAGACGCGATGGACTCTCACGCTGCGAGCTTCAGCGATAAGAACAACCCGCGGCGAGAATTGCACAGAGTGGCCAAACCTCGACGACCTCCCAAACCACCGGAGTTATTGATTTGTATGTGGGATTGCAGAATGGGACAGTATCGTCACGCCGCGGTGCCAGTGCGGCGATGCCAGTCAGATGGTAGAGTACCAATTTTCTGGCACGTACAATTCTGAAGCTGCAGATATTCAGTCAGACATCGAAGGAGATATTCTGGCGGTCAGCCAACGCGTATGAATAGAACCGGTCAATCGAAACAGATCGATGTTCACTTGATTGATGGGACATATGAATTGTTCCGGCACTTTTTCGCCGTGCCCGCTGCCGCAGATGTGAACGGCCAGGAAATCGGCGCACTACGTGGTGTCCTGAGCTTCCGTCTTGTCCATGATCGAGCGGGGTGCGACCCACATTGGTGTTGCAACCGATCATGTGGTGGAGTCGTTTCGTAACGATCTTTATCCCGGATACAAAACCAGCGAAGGTGTACCTCCGGAATTGCTCTCCCAGTTCCCGCTTCTCGAGGAAGCGCTGGAGGCAATGGGAGTGGTGGTGTGGCCAATGGTCTATTTTGAGGCCGATGACGCGCTCGCTTCTGCCGCCGCTAAAGCAGCGAAAGATGACCGTGTGAGACAGGTGCTGATTTGTACCCCGGACAAAGATCTCAGTCAGTGCGTCGTCGGCACACGGGTCGTTCAACTTGACCGCAGGCATGACACCTTGCGAGATGAAGCTGGCGTTGTGGCCAAGTTTGGTGTGAAGCCTCAATCGATTCCGGACTACCTGGCTCTGGTCGGCGACAGTGCAGATGGCTTTCCGGGTTTGCCGGGATGGGGCGCGAAGGCCACGGCTCTTACCCTATCTCAGTACCCGCACCTTGAAGGCATTCCGAAGGACTGGCGAAAATGGCATCCATCAATCCGAAAGGCACGCTTGCTGTCCGAATCGCTATTCAGCGCCTGGGATGACGCCCGGTTGTTTCGCACTCTTGCAACCCTGCGATTGGATGTGCCCGTTTTTGATACGGTCGAGGATCTTCGTTGGAAGGGACCACGTCCGGACTTTAGGCAACGCTGTGAGCAAATGAAGGCACCCAGCCTGCTGGGTCGCATTACGTCGGCAAAAGCATCCGGATCCCGCAATGTATAGGTCTGGTGGGCCGGTAGGATTTGAATCTAGAACCAGCCGAGACCGGTACAAACGTCATCGCGGCGGCTGTGACTTGATTGCCGCTATTCGTGTCCCAGCCGCTTGAGTTGAAGATCGGGGACTGGGTGGCGGACGTCGTCCGATTCACGGGATGGGGCTGGCGCCTTCGCCTCTTTCCGCCACTTCAGGAAATTATCCATATACGTGTAGAACACTGGCGTGAAACAGAGTGTGACGAACTGCGCGAAGACGAGCCCACCGACAACGCACAGGCCCAGCGGCCGCCGGGCATCAGCATCGGCGCCAAAGCCGATAGCGATGGGCAGCGTGCCCATAATTGAATTGCGGAGGCGGTCGTCATCATGATGGGACGGAAGCGAATCATCGAGCCCTGATAAGGATTCGGCGGCCGAGATCTCGCCCTGACGTTCCAGTTCGAGCGCGAGATCGACCATCATAAGAGAGCCCCGGATACTTTATTGAATCCAGAGCGTTGCCTTGCCGGTCCATGTGGGCTGTATCGATTCAGAATCGTATTCACCAGTGCGACGTGAGACAGAGCCTGCGGGAAATTGCCACCAAGAAGACGTTTCTCTACATGATATTCTTCGGACAACAGTCCAACGTCATTGCGAATCTTCAGGAGCCGATTAAGTAGGCGGTCTGCCTCTTTTCGTCGTCCGATAAGCTGATAATAATCGGCGAGCCAAAAACTGCATGGCAGAAATGCCCCTTCCGTCATGCTTGCACGTCCTCCCATCGCAGTTTCGTTTCGCATAACAAAACCGTGACGAACCAGTCTTTTCTCGATCATACGGACTGTGCCAGCGACCCGTGGATCGTCAGCCGGCAAAAAGCCAACCAAAGGCAGCAACAGCAAATTCGCGTCCAGCTCTTTCGAGCCGTAAAATCTGACAAAGCTTCCGAGCCGCGAATCGAAGCCAAATTGGCAGACGCTATCGTGAATCTTTCGCCTCATGGCCTTCCATTCGGCAAGAGGCGCTTCCAGTTGGTAGCGCTCTGCCATTCGAATTGCCCGGTCGAAGGCCACCCACGCCATGACCTTTGAATGAGTGAATTGACGCTTTCCATTTCGTATCTCCCAGATTCCATGGTCTGGCTGCCACCAAATCTTCTCTAAATATTCCAAAAGCTGAACTTGCAACTCGAAGTCGATCTCCTCGCTCCTTTCCAGGACCTCGAGCTTGATATAACGCGTCTACTAATTCGCCATAAATATCCAATTGC
This sequence comes from uncultured Acidobacteriota bacterium, assembly GCA_963723845.1. GTDB lineage: Bacteria > Acidobacteriota > Terriglobia > Acidiferrales > UBA7541 > Palsa-295. Next base: position 28,954 of record CAVRSO010000116.1, on the reverse strand, counting down.
AACTGTTCACTGGCAACATTACCGACACGCACTGGTACGGATTTGCGATAGCCCGGCAACCAAGGGATCCTCCACTCCTGGAGCAACCGCTCTCCAGCTACGCCGTACATCACCTGAATCTGGCTTGCGCTACCCGCGGCACAACGAACGAGCCAACTCTTCCATTTCCGTGCCTCGGCGTGATGTCCCGCGTGGATGAAGCCGAGAAGACTGAAAGTCGCGTCTCGCAGCCAGCAATATCTATAGTCCCAATTGCGCTGACCACCCGGATTTTCAGGCAAAGAAGTTGTCGGAGCCGCGACGATTCCGCCGGTCGGCGCATATGTTAGGGCCTTGAGCGTCATAAGCGAGCGCGTGACCGCCTCCCGTCGTGGTCCGCGATATTTGCACCGAGATGTCCAATTGCGCCAAAATTTCTCAGTCGTTGCCAGTGATGACCGGAGATCCGGTCTGTGAGAAATGTTTCGAAACGAATTTCCATACTGCAATTCGAAATGAGCGCTTTGGCCGGCCCTAATAACGAAATCGCTAACCGTACGTAACCCTTCCCCGTGCATTGGAACTGATGCGCGAAAAAGCAATCGATGCGCGCCCGAAACCGCAAGCAGCGATCCATCCTTTTGCCGAGTGACCCACGGAACGATCAACCCGTAATCGAACCGGATCACCAGATCCATATGCATGTGCACATGGCCCCGCTTTACTCGAATAGTCCTGATGACTCTCGGATCCTTTTCGCCCACAGGCATGAAGTCTGCGACTACCGCCGTGCCCGAGGAGGCAACAAACTCAGTTTCGAGGATCAAAGTATCGGGCCGATAACGCCTGCTAACCCGCACAATGTCTCGCGGTCTTAGCTGCCAACGTCCATTTTCTGCTGAGCCCAAAAGCGCCGCAAAGCATGCGGGCGAATCAAAGCGCGGCATACACATCCAATCAATAGAGCCGCTCCTGCCAACAAGAGCGGCGGTTTCGCAATTTCCGATTAGCGCATAATCGCTAATTCGATTATTCATTGGTCGCTGACTAAGGCCCCTCCAAGTTGTTGGATCATCAAAAGTGTCCCATCACAGCGATTTAATGTCGAGCTATACACGCAATTTCGGCCGCGTATACAGTCTTCCGGCTATGCGCCCCTGCGATACGAACTGAATATACTGAATACGACGACGGAAGAGTTGTGAGACGCAAATGTCGGAAACCACCTCAGATCTGCTAGTCGACCGCCTTATCCAGTGGGATGTGCGCGAGGTCTTTGGACTCCCCGGTGATGGAATCAACGGCATTATGGAGGCCTTGCGAAAGCGGCAAGACAAAATACGCTTTATTCACGTCCGCCATGAAGAAGCTGCCGCCTTCATGGCCTGCGCCTATGCAAAGTACACCGGGAAATTGGGAGTGTGCCTGGCAACTTCCGGCCCAGGCGGCATTCACCTTCTGAATGGTTTGTACGATGCGAAGCTAGATGGTCAGCCGGTTCTGGCAATTACGGGGCACGCTTTTCACGATCTCATCGACACGCATACTCAGCAGGATGTGGATCTCGACAGGCTTTTCGCTGACGTAACTGTATATAACGCGCGTGTGATGGGCTGCGCGCACGTACGAAACGTCACCGATCTTGCTTGCCGCACCGCATTAAATTTCCGCGGAGTCGCGCACCTTAATATTCCGACTGATATTCAAGATGAGCAAAGCGATGAACGCTCGAAACGGAATGTGCCCAATCACACGGGAAGCGTTCCCGCTCGAAGTGCGAGACTACCGGCTGAAAACGACCTGGCGCGAGCGGCCGAGATCCTGAACGACGGGAAGAGAACCGCGATTCTAGTTGGTCAGGGCGCCCTCGATGCGAGGAATCAAGTGCTCGCCGTTGCGGAACGTCTCGGCGCACCGATCGTCAAAGCGCTGCTCGGCAAGGCTGTCGTACCGGACGATTCTCCTTATACGACTGGGGGAATCGGGCTTCTTGGCACCAAACCCTCCCAGGAAGCGCTCGAAGAATGCGACACCCTGCTTATCGCGGGTTCCTCTTTTCCGTACATCGAATTTTATCCGAAGCCCGACAAGGTACGGACCGTACAAATTGATATTGATCCGACGCGAATTGGGCTTCGATGTCCTGCCGAAGTGGGCATCGTCGCAGATTGCAGATCTGCCCTTGAAGGCCTGCTGCCGAGGCTAAAGCAAAAGAAGAATCGAGATTTTCTCAAGAAAGCACAAAAAGAAATGAAGAAGTGGGGCGAGGTGATGCAGGAACGCAGCTCCCGGCAAGACAAACCGATGAAGCCACAACTGGTGGCCTGGGAACTGGGAAAACGACTCGACGATAATGCCATCATCTCCTGCGACTCAGGAACGATTGCGACGTGGTTCGCCCGCTATGTCCCAGCAAAAGGGGAGCAAAAACATTCTCTTTCCGGAACCTTGGCAACCATGGCCAATGGCCTGCCTTACACGATCGCGGCCCAACTTGCATACCCAGATCGCCAATGCATCGGATTCGTAGGTGACGGCGGATTTACCATGCTCATGGGTGAATTCGCTACTGCTGTGAAATATCAGCTACCAATCAAGATCGTGGTGATCAAGAACAACACGCTGGGGCAAATCAAGTGGGAACAAATGGTATTCCTGGGAAATCCTGAATACGGTTGCGATCTGAACCCCATCGACTTCGCAGGATTTGCGCAGAACTGCGGGGGCACTGGTTTTCGCATCGAAGACCCGCGTGAATGTGGACAAATTCTGGACCGTGCCCTGAGGACAAAAGGGCCGGTGCTCATCGAGGCCGTGGTTGATCCATTCGAACCGCCGATGCCTCCAAAGGTAACAATCGACCAAGCTGAGAAATTAGGGAAGGCGCTCGCTAAGGGTACTCCCAACCGCAAAGAGATTGCTTTGACCATCGCCTCCGATAAAGTTCGCGAATTAGTGTAGGCGACCGCTCACCCTTGAAAAGCGGCCCCGGAAATGTCGACGAATGCCCCACAATGAGCTACTTGCGATCCAGCCGCAATCTTCTCTAAGGGAATTGTTCGAACAATCCAAGGCAAGTTCACTTCAACGCGAGCTATCCAGCCACATCAGCGGTGAAGTTCGTTTTGATGATACCAGTAGAGCCATCTATGCAACCGACGCTTCGAACTATCGGCAGGTACCGATCGGCGTCGTCATCCCCAAAACTCAAAAAGACGTAATAAAAACGCTCTCCATCTGCCGTCGCTATCGTGCACCCGTGCTCTCTCGCGGCGGCGGCACGAGCCTGGCTGGGCAATGCTGCAATGCTGCGGTGGTCATTGATTGGTCCAAGTATTTGAATCAGGTTATCGAGCTGAGCGTCGAACAGAGATTTGCGCGCGTCGAACCGGGAACGATTTGTGACGATGTTGTGAAGGCGGCTCGTCCCTACGATCTAACATACGCACCAGACCCTGCAACGCACGACCACTGCTGTTTTGGCGGCATGCTCGGAAATAATTCGTGCGGCGCGCATGCGCAGATGAATGGCCCAGCGGTCAACAATGTTGAGTCGCTGGACATCCTGCTTTACGACGGCACTCGTATGACGGTCGGCTGGCTGACTGAAACGGAATGGCGGGAGCGGATTTCCAAGGGTGGTCGCGAAGGTGAAGTCTATGGGAAGCTACTCGGCCTCCGCGAGCGCTATCAGTCTCTAATCGCGTCCCGTTATCCAAAAATAGTACGGAGAATCTCAGGATATAACCTCGATCAGCTCATACCGAACAAACAAGGCATGGTGAATATCGCCAGAGCTCTGATCGGCAGTGAGGGAACGTGTGTCACTATCCTGGAGGCGAAGGTTACGTTGATCTTCAACAAGCCCGAGCGCGTCCTCCTCGTTCTTGGCTATCCCGATGTTTATCAAGCCGCCGACCACCTGATGGAGGTTCTCGAGTTCAAGCCCATCGCACTCGAAGGAATTGATTATCACTTGCATGAAAACATTAAGAAAAAAGGAGGATTGCATAGCGAGCACTTGAGCTTGCTTCCTGACGGACGCGGCTGGCTGATCGTCCAGTTTGGTGCTGCCACTAAGAAGGAAGCGAAAGAAACCGCTGAGGAGCTGTGCAATCGGTTGCAAAAACAGAACGATCCACCAAGTATGAAATTACTTGTGGAGAAGTCCGAGCAGCAAGAGTTATGGGACATTCGCGAGGCTGGGCTTGGTGCAACAGCTTTCGTACCGGGCGAAAAAGATACTTGGCCTGGATGGGAAGATTCCGCGGTTGCGCCGGAAAAAGTCGGAAGCTACCTGCGAGACCTGCGCAAGCTCTTTGACAAATATGATTACAGCCCCGCGCTGTACGGTCATTTTGGGCAGGGGTGCATTCACTGCCGTGTCGATTTCGAACTTACAACCCGACCTGGAGTTAAGAAGTACCGCTCGTTCATGGAGGAAGCCACCGATTTGATCGTCCGTTATGACGGCTCTTTTTCAGGCGAACATGGCGACGGGCAATCCCGGGCCGAATTCCTTGAAAAAATGTTCGGATCAGAACTCATCGGGGCGTTTCGAGAATTCAAATCCATTTGGGACCCTGATTGGAAGATGAACCCTGGCAAGATCGTCGACCCGTATCGGATTGATGAAAATCTGCGCTTGGGAGCGGAATACAAACCGTGGGAGCCAGAGACGCATTTCAAGTTTCCTGACGATCACGGGAGTTTCGCTCATGCGACTCTTCGTTGTGTGGGCGTAGGAAAGTGCCGCCGCCTCGAAGGTTCAGGCGAACACGCGACCATGTGTCCTAGCTTCATGGTCACGCGTGAGGAGAAAGATACGACGCGTGGTCGGGCACACGCGCTGTTTGAGATGCTGCAGGGGAATCCAGTTGCAAAGGGATGGCGCGATGAAGGTGTGAAGGATGCGCTCGATCTTTGTCTCGCATGCAAAGGGTGCAAAGGCGATTGCCCGGTAAACGTGGATATGGCAACTTACAAGGCAGAATTTCTTTCGCATTATTGGGAAGGCAGGCTGCGTCCACGCTCCGCATACGCATTTGGTTTGATTGATAAGTGGGCGCAGATAGCGTCCGTCGCACCGGGTTTTGTCAATCTGCTGACGCAGCTCCCCATTCTCCGCAGCTTTGCAAAGGTCATGGCCGGCGTGCCCCAACAAAGAAGGATACCCGCTTTCGCCCCCCAGTCTTTTAAGGATTGGTTCAGGAAGCACAAGTCTAATCGGAGAGGAACAAAACGCGTCATTCTGTGGGCGGACACTTTCAATAACTATTTCTTTCCTGAAACCGCCATCGCCGCCACCGAAGTGCTCGAATCCGTTGGATGCGAAGTTGTTGTACCGAGCCGCCATCTTTGCTGTGGCCGGCCTCTCTACGACTATGGATTTCTCGGCCTGGCTAAAGATTATCTCAAGCGCATATTTTCCGCGCTCGGAACCGAAATCGCGCGCGGGACCCCATTAGTCGTGCTCGAGCCGAGTTGTTGCTCAATATTCCGAGATGAGCTGACTGGATTATTTCCGGATTTCGAGTTGGCGCGTAAATTCAAGGAACAAACCCTGACACTTTCGGAATTTCTGGAGCGCCACAATTTTGTCCCGCCGACGTTAAAGAAGAAGGCGGTTGTTCACGGGCATTGTCACCACAAAGCAATCATGCGAATGAAAGACGACAAATCTCTTATCGAGAAGATGGGCTTGGAGCATGAATTTCTCGACTCCGGCTGTTGTGGCATGGCCGGCTCGTTTGGTTTCGAAGCGGACAAGTACGAGGTCTCTGTGGATGTTGGCGAACGCGTTTTGCTACCCGCTATTCGACGTGCCAAGCCTTCGACCTTCGTAATTGCGGACGGATTCAGTTGCAGGGAACAGATCGGGCAACTCACCGATCGTCAGGCTCTTCACACCGCCGAAGTTCTGTCGCTTGCTATGCGCAATCCCGACGTCGATGCCAAAGACTATCCCGAACGGCAGATCACGCGGAGGCGCGAACAAGCGCAGAAGCGATCAATGCAAAGGGCGGGTTTGATTACAGCCCTGGTCGGCATCACGGTCGTGGGCGCTTTGCTTGCCCGGAAAACATGAGTGCTGGAATCATGAAACGAGAAAGTGTTGTCATCACAGGAGCTTCCGCCGGCCTTGGCCGGGCCATCGCGCGCGAATTCGGAAGGAGCGGTGCGCAAGTAGCTTTGCTCGCGCGTGGCCTCGCTGGCCTTGAAGCTGCCGCGGCAGAAGTCGAAGCCTCTGGCGGTCGTGCGCTTGTATTTCCGACAGACGTGGCCGATCCCGAAGCTGTAGAGGCTGCCGCAGCGTCAGCTGAGAAAGAATTTGGCGTGATCAACGTCTGGATCAATAACGCCATGACTTCGGTGTTCTCTCCAGTGAAAGAAATGAGGCCGGCAGAGTTTAGACGCGTCACCGAAGTTACGTATTTGGGGGTTGTCCATGGCACCCTTGCTGCGCTCAAACGTATGCTGCCGATTGACCAAGGCAAAATCGTCCAGGTCGGTTCCGCGCTGGCGTATCGAAGTATCCCATTGCAATCCGCATATTGCGCCGCCAAGCACGCGATCGTGGGCTTTACCGACTCTCTTCGTTGCGAACTTATCCACGACCGGAGCAATGTCAGTCTCACGGTAGTCCACATGCCCGCGCTGAATACCCCTCAGTTCGGATGGGTCAAAAGCAGGTTACGGAATAAGGCGCAACCGGTTCCCCCGATCTTTGAGCCTGAGGTGGGCGCAAGAGCGGTCTTTTGGGCGGCCCATCACAATCGAGCCGAGATGTGCGTGGGAGGCTCCACTGTAGAGGCGATCGTCGGCAATAAGATAGCGCCACGACTCTTAGATCAATACTTGGGCCGGACCGGGTACGCGTCACAACAGACTTCTGAACCCGAAGATCCGCATCGGGAAAACAATCTCTGGGCCGCTGCCGATTCAACGCAGGACCAGGGCGCTCATGGCGCGTTCGGCAATCGTTCGCGGAACTCCAGCTATCAGCTATGGCTCGATTATCACCGCCCCCTCGTTGCCGCCGGCATCGGTATATCGGCCATCGCGCTTGGTCTCGTGCTCGGTAAGCGCAGAAGCGATAATCACGTCTGAAGAGTTTTCGGCTTAGCCATGCGAGGAACGGTCGCATGAGGCATGCGGGCAGCCGCCGAAGGGAGCGATCGATGGAAGCGATCGGGAAGCGTAGGTGGGCTATCGCCGAGGGTTATATCCCTGAAGGCAGCCATGGCCCCGAACCGGAAATGAAAAGCCACGAGACCGCGTGCATCCTGAATGCCTGTGAAAAGGATGCTCACGTCCGAATTACGATATTTTTCTCCGACAAAGATGCCGTGGGTCCATATGAGATCACCGTCCCGGCGGGCAGAACAAAGCATGTCCGATTCAACGACTTGAAGACGCCTCAGCCAATTCCTAAGGCCACGGATTTTTCCAGCGTCATCGAATCGGACGTTCCTATCGTCGTCCAGCACACGCGGCTCGATTCGCGCCAGAACGCGAACGCTCTGCTCAGCACAATTGCCTATTCCAGTATGGATTAGCGCGAGGGGCGCGGCCCACATCATGGCTAGCACTGCGGCGAACGTCGTTCACTCTGCCATAGACGCTGTGAGAGTTATTGCCTGCACGATCCCAACAGATTTGCCGGAATCAGATGGAACGATTGAGTGGGACAAGACCACGATCGTTATTGTGGAGGTGGATTCTGGCAGCACCACTGGTATCGGTTACACGTACGCGGATGTAAGCACCGCGAAACTCATCGACACGCTGCTGGCCCGTGTCGTCCAAGGCCGCGACGCCATGGACGTTTCCGGTTGCTGGGTGGCGATGGCGCAAGCAGTGCGTAACCTAGGCCGGCGTGGGATTGCAGCGATGGCTATTTCTGCCGTTGATATCGCTCTTTGGGATCTCAAAGCCAGGCTGCTCAAACTCCCTCTTGTCAAGCTTCTTGGTGCAGTGCGAACGGCCATACCCATCTATGGAAGCGGCGGCTTTACTTCTTATTCTTTGGATCAGCTTCAGAGGCAACTCTCTGATTGGACTGATTCTGGCATTCGCATGGTTAAGATGAAAGTCGGCCGTAACCCGAGAGAGGATGTGGAACGCGTCCGGCGGGCGCGAGAAGCGATCGGCACCCAACCACGATTGTTTGTCGACGCCAATGGCGCTTACCAAAGGAAGCAAGCGCTCGAATTTGCCCAAGAGTTTCGCGAATTCGATGTCAGCTGGTTCGAGGAACCCGTAAGTTCTGACGACCTCGACGGGCTTCGGATGATGAGGGATCGGGCTCCTTCCGGCATCGAAGTCGCCGCAGGCGAGTATGGTTACGATGCGGGCTATTTTCGTACAATGTTGCAAGCGGGTGCAGTGGATGTGCTACAGGCGGACGCAACACGCTGCGGGGGCATTACTGGATTCCTGCAAGTGGGTGCGCTTTGCGCAGCACACTCGATGCCGCTTTCTGCTCACACCGCGCCATCGGTTCATATGCACGCATGCTGCGCAGTTCCGAGCGCCATACATCTGGAATTTTTCCACGATCATGTGCGCATCGAGAACCTTCTGTTCGATGGTGTTGCAAAACCAACAAATGGGGAATTGAGCCCGGATTTGACTCAGGCCGGCTTGGGTCTTTTGCCTCGCCGCACAGAGCTATCCAAGTATGAGGCTCGACGATAGGCTCACGGGGTCACACGGCTGAAGCGGACCGTTTGCGCCTGTGAGCGCCTTGAAGACGGCACCGAGGAAACCGTTAACACTCGCGCATCCTTCCTGGTTCCTCCGAGCCGGCGCCGTTTCAGAGCGGACGTTTCCAACTGGATGTGACAAGCTGAGGCAGATCATGAAGCCAGTCAGCCTGGCTGATCCCGGAGGGATAGATTACATGCGCCAGGTTGTCCTTCGTGTACGCGAGGACGAAAGCGGCGTGACTGATCCCTGAAGTTCCACTCGTTAGCGAGGCCTTTTTAGCTGGAGGAATGTTCGCCGCAATTTGCGCTGCATCAATCGCAGCCTGCGTGCCCGTCAGGCCTACAAAGGTTTTATCGAAGTTGTCCAGCCACGCGCGCAGTACCTTGCGAGTATCGTGATCGGGATCGGTGGTGACAAAAACGACTGTGATCTGATTAGCGACGTCGCGAGGCAATTTCTTGAGCGCCGCAGCGAGATAGGCCATGTGCATCGGACACACGTCCGGGCATCGCGTATAGCCGAAAAACAAGAGCGTGACGCGACCTTGTGTCCTTGCCCCGAAGTCGAAGGGCGCCCCCGACGTGTCGGTGAGCACGAATTTGGGCCTCGGCAAGGGTGGCGTCACCAGCCCGCCTCGATAATCTGCCATGGAAGCTGTAGTAGCGGAGGCAGACCTGCCGCCAGGCACAGGTCCGCCTCCACCCACCCCACCCAGGGATGCCAAAGCCAAGAAGAAACAGATCGCGGCTTGCATTTCCATTTTAGCTCGAGCGCTCCAGCCGATCGGCTCGCTCAAAATTTACGGCACCACGATTACTTTGCCCACCATGCCCAAGGCAAAATGAAGCGAGCAGAGATAGCTGTATGTTCCCGGGTGGGAGAAGGTAACGCGCACTCGAACGGTCCCCAGCGGCGCCTGCGGCAAGCCGAGACGTTCCTGTGGAGCTGCGAGAAGCAGCCCCGAACTGGCGGTATTGGAAGGAGCATCTAGGGTCGCGTGAAGCGCGCCATCATCATCGGTGGTGAAATTGCTGGTGACGGCCGTAGGATCGGCCGCGGGCGGCCCAAACGTTACAGTGTGCGGAGTGATGGGATCATTGTCCGTCCATTCAACTGTGTCACCAACATGCACGACGATCGAGTCGTGAAGAAACCGAAGGACAGACATCGTTTGCTTCCCGCCGCCGTTGGCGATGACTTCGCCGACGCCAACGCCAACCGTATTGCGCAGCGCCGGGTGGCGGGCCTTTGCACGGTCATCGTCGGTAAGCAGATTGCGCGTCTCGGTAGATCCTAGCGCGGTGTAGAACTCTTGATCGTGCGGAAGCGTTTCCGCGAGACTAAGGACGTGGACCGTGCCGGTCATATCTTCATGCAGCAGGCATACAAATTTGAAATTGCCGGGCGAGGGAAAAGTCACGTTATACGTCTGGCCCTTGAAAAGGAATCCGCTGTTCACGCAGTTCATTCCATCGTAGGGCGAACCGCTTGGCGAATTGCCGGGGCAGCCAGTAAGGAAAAAGGGGCGAACCTGCCCGGGCGTGAGCAGCGTTACGGTATGCGGCTCCTCGGTTCGAGACGTCCAAGTAATGTTGTCTCCCGCGAAGATCCAAATCTCGTTCGGCAAATAGGCGAGGGCCTGAGTGCCCATATCGGGAGTCTCGGCGCCGAGTCCCAATTGCCATTGTGCGTTGACGACGCGAGGGAAGGCCAAAATTGCAAATGCGATAGACCAGACGAAAATCTGAGCGGATCGGGAAAAACGAGAGAGCTTCATAGTTCTCCTCCCGGCAGCGTCTGACCTTAATGCTGCGCGCCAGCTTGCAAGGTGGGAGGATGCGCGACCGGAAACGCGTCGTCAACTTTGGAGTTGTAAAAAGATTGTCTCGAAGAGAGAACGAATTTGCCACGCCGAGCCCACCATAGCCCTCGTTGCGCGCACGGGACAAAGATCACCGCACCGAACCCTTGACCATTGGCGTGGGCGTTCGCCTGAAATGAGAAGGGCAGAGGCGCTTGGGGCGCCTCTGCCGGTGCGTGTGGGTGGGCTTACTACGGAGGAGACGGCGGATATATGTCTGTGCCAAGTTGCTCATGCTTGCTGTTCAATTCTGTACGGACCTGATCGCCCTGCTCGACTTGAGCGACTACGCGATTTCTCGCTTCGCATCATCTGCGTTTTCGGCCAAATCCTGCAGGAATCCAAAAAAGGCTGGCGTTTGGCCGATGAACAGCGGTCCCGCGCCGAAGTTCACCTACACACAACGAAACTAGCAATAGCCAAAGCGGGGAGGTGTCACGCGGTGATCCCGGAGTTGTAAACACTTTGTCAAGAAACGGCGACAGAGTTCCCGAAGTGCTAAAGTTCAGGGTGCCGGTTGGAGCGTAACGATCCTGGACAAGTCTCGATTTCGGTGTGCAGCAACGCGATGGGCCAAGCATCCCAGACGGGAACGACGACATCCGAGATTTGGATCCCAACCCGATCCAAACAGTCTAGGTAGGAAGGCGTTGGAGGATCTTCAGATGTCAAGCGCAGCACTCGCGCCACTGATCGAGCGAATCCTCGTCATCGAAGATGACCGCGCGATACAAAGGGCGCTGAAACGTCTATTCGAAGCCGAGGATTACGGTGTGCATATTAGCGGAGACGGCTGCGCCGGTCTCGAAGCTTTTCGAAGCGTACACCCTTCTCTGGTAATCCTGGACCTGAGGCTGCCGGGCATGCCCGGGCGCGAACTTTGCCGCGAAATGAAAGAGAAAGCGCCTCAGATACCCGTCATCGTTCTGAGTGCCAAGACCGACGTCGCGGATAAGGTTCTCCTGCTTGAATTAGGAGCCGATGACTACGTGACCAAGCCGTTCAGCCCGCGCGAACTCCTCGCGCGCGTGCGTACCGCGATGCGTCGCGTGATTCCCGCCCCTGCCCGAGATATCTACACGTTTGGCGACGTAACTGTGGATTTCACGAAAATGGAGCTGACTCGACTGAACCAGCCCGTCGCACTGACACGACAGGAATTTAAGACTCTGAGATTCTTCACACGCAACGCAGAACGGGTAATTCCACGCGACGAGCTATTGAATGAAGTCTGGGGATACCAGAACTATCCGTCAACGCGTACTGTGGACAATCATATACTGCGACTGCGCCAGAAGCTCGAGAGGGACCCGTCGTATCCGACGCACTTCAAGACGGTCCACGGCACGGGCTATAAATTTGTTCCGTAGAATTTCGCACACTGAATTCACGGGGTCTTAAACGCCCAGTAGATTCGAAGGATGGAAGGATGCGCGGCATTCGCCTGCGAACGAAGTTCCTTCTCTCTCTATTCACGGTTTGCATCGCATTCATCTGCGCCACGTTACTGATCGTGCGCCGCACGGTGCAAGTTCAGATCCGTCACCAGATCTCCGAAGACCTGGGAAACTCGGTCAGCACGTTTCAAAACTTTGAAAACCAGCGCGAAGCGATTTTGACGCGCTCCGCGGAGTTGCTCGCCAATCTTCCGATACTCAAGGCGGTAATGACCACCCGCGACGAGGTCACGATCCAGGACTCCTCCGCGGACCTTTGGCGCCTGGCGGGCACTGATCTTTTTGCGCTCGCGAACCGCTCGGGGAAGATTGTTGCCTATCATTCGGCTGTCGGGGGCCTTGCGCGAGCCGGCGCGCAGGATTGCTTTCGGCAATCCACCGATCCCGAACAGTCCCGTCACTGGTGGTTCGGAAACGGCCATCTTTATGAAGTTTTCACCCAGCCTGTGTACTTCGGAGCGGCTGCCCAAAATAGTCCGCTGGGCACTCTTGCCTTGGGGCACGAAATCGACGATCGCACGGCTAGAGACATCAGCCGCATTGCAGCAAGCCAAGTCGCCCTCTTCTACGGCGACAATCTGGTATTGAGTACGCTCTCTCGCAGTCAGGCAAACGAGTTGTCTCGTCAGCTGGCTCATGTGCAAGGCGCGGTCATCTCAGAAACCGAAACGATTCAACTTGGCAACGAGCGCTTTCTGATGACCTCCATGAACGTCGCCGAGGATCCCGACCAACCCGTTTCGCTACTTGTCCTTAAATCCTTTGATCAAGCGACGGTGTTCCTCGATTCGTTAGATCGAAGCCTATTCATTTTGGGCCTCCTTGCCCTGCTCGGAGGCAGTCTTTTGGTCTTCATCGTCTCCGATACGTTTACCCGCCCCTTGGCGAATCTTGTTGGCGGGGTGCGTGCACTCGGACACGGCGATTTCAGTTATCCGCTTGAGGCTCGTGGAACGGATGAAGTGGCTGAAGTGACGAATGCGTTTAAGAAAGATGCGGTCGACCCTCCAGACAGCCCAACAGGAGCTCGTCCATTCGGAACGCCTCGCTACCGTCGGACGTATGGCGAGCTCCATTTCACACGACCTGCGCCACCCGATGACCGCCATTATGGCTAATGCAGAATTTCTGTGCGAGAACCACTTGGACGCACGGCAGCGCGAGGAGTTGTATCACGAAATTCGCATTGCGCTCGACCAGATGATGGATCTCGTCGATTCACTCCTGGAATTCTCTCGCGCCGGCAGCCAGTTGCACCCTGTCTTCACTAACCTTGAGCAGGTCGTTCAGCGGGCTATCCGTGCGATTCGATCTCGCCCCGAGTTTAACTGCATCACCATTTCCTTCTCGCGTGAGGGGCGCGATCAAGCATGGTTTGATCCCAAGAAGCTAGAGCGAGTTTTTCATAACCTTCTGCTGAATGCTTGTGAAGCGATCGCACCTCGACCGGGTCATATCGGCGTCGATATTCGCGGGGTGGTCGAAGCTCTAGAAATTCGCGTTTGCGACGACGGCCCAGGCATCCCTGAGAACGTGCGCGAAAGGCTTTTTCAGCCTTTTGTGAGCTATGGAAAGGAAAACGGAACCGGTCTTGGGCTGGCGGTCACGCAAAAAATCATTCAGGATCACGGCGGAGCAATCGTTGTGGAAAGCACGTCGACGGGACGAACGATATTCAAGATCGTTTTACCGGTGCAGGGATTTGTGAACGCTGTCCGCGGAAATCTGACGCCGCAGCCATTACAACCGCGGTAGCGTCTCGAATTACAGAAGTCTTCGGACCGCGGCCGCCGCCCATCAAGAATCAGTGCTCGGAGTTCAAGGAGGCTATATGGCGCAGGATCGATTTGTCCGTGCACGCGCTTTCCACGTTCTGACGTTAGCGACGGTATTGGCCGGCAATGTCATCCTGACTCATGCACAGACCGCCAACGACCCGCAGCGAAATGATTCGCAAGCGTCGGTCAGTGAATCCCTGCACGAATTGCAGGCACAAGTGGCCGAATTGAAAACTCTGATTATCCAAATGCACGAGGAAGCCGCACAATCGCGCGCGGAAACCAAGGAACTCCGCCGCGAGCTGCAAGCTACGCGCGAACCGGCCGCCAAAGCACCGGGGTCGGTTGAAGTGGCGCCGGCAACCCAGGCGGCAACGGCAACCGAGCCTGGTGAAGAGCCAACAATTGCGCAGCACGTGGCGAAACTGGAAGAAGACCAGCAGTTGCTAGCCGCCAAAATTGACGACCAATACCAAACGAAGGTCGAAAGCGCTTCCAAATATCGCGTTCGTTTCTCCGGTATCGTTCTGTTCAATGCCTTCGACAATGTGGGTGGGGTCGACAACGAAGATTTCCCCGCCTTGGCTGCCGCTACAGGTTCGCTCGTTCCGACCGCATCTTTTGGGGGCAGCCTGCGCCAGTCCGAGTTCGGGTTCGAGGCTTTTGGTCCTGAAATAGGTGGTGCGCGGACCACCGCCAATATTCAATTCGATTTCGGCGGCGGCTTTCCGAATGCCCCGAACGGCATCACCTTTGGGTTGGCGCGGCTGCGCACCGGCACGATTCGGTTCGATTGGGGCCGTACGTCGATCGTAGCCGGCCAGGATGCATTGTTCATTTCGCCGCTCGCGCCTACTTCTCTTGCTTCGATCGCCGAGCCTGCACTCTCCTACTCGGGCGAGCTTTGGAGCTGGACTCCGCAAATACGCGTGGAACATCGGCTGGATCTGTCTGACTCATCCAGGGTGTTGCTACAGGCTGGCATTCTGGAGTCTCTTTCCGGAGAAGCTCCGACTTCCGAATATCGCCGCTCGCCACAGATCGGCCAAACGACACGGCAGCCCGGCTACGCTGCAAGAGCGTCCTGGACGCACGGCATTCAAGGCAAACCGTTTACTGTGGGCGGAGGTGGCTATTACGCGCGGCAAGATTGGGGCTTAAGCCGCAAAGTAGATGCTTGGGCGGCAACGACCGACTGGGATTTTGCGCTTGCGCCGAAATTTGACTTGTCCGGCGAATTCTACCGAGGCCGAGCCGTTGGAGGATTGGGCGGCGGCATCGGCGGAAGCATTCTTCTTAGCGGTCCAATTGACGATCCGTCGACGGTTGTGCGTGGGCTCGATTCGATGGGCGGCTGGTCGCAATTAAAATTCCGCGCCACCAGCAAAGTCGAATTTAATGGTGCTTTCGGGCAAGACAATCCGCAAGCGGGCGAGGTTCGCAATTCTTCCGCTGGCCAGCAAAACTATTTCAGCGCTTGGCTTGCCCGGAACCAGACATCGCTCGTAAATGTTGTGTATCACCCGCGCTCGGATGTTGTGATGTCTCTGGAGTATCGGCACTTGCGAACTTTCTCGACGATTTCCGCGCCTTATCCTGCAGATCACGTCGATATGAGCGTCGGGGTTCTTTTCTAAAATGCGTTCACGTTCATGGCTGCTGCCGACGCGTGTGCCGCAATTGATATTCATGCTTCTTGTTTTGAGCCTAGCAGGTGCTCCGGAGGTCCACGGGCAGATCACGGTCAGCGGCCAAGTCCGGCTCACGAACCGAACGAACGGTAAGCGTCTAAAGGACCATTCGCAGGTGGTCGTCTGGCTGAAGCCGCTTTCGGGCATTGGAGCAACGCTGCCTGCTGTACATCAGCAAGCTTTACGTTTAGTGCAGCGGGACAAGACCTTTGAGCCCCATCTCTTGGTCATCGAAGCAGGTTCCATGGTGGAGTTCCCCAATGACGATCCGTTCTTCCACAATGTGTTTTCGTTGTTCGAAGGCAAGCGTTTCGACCTGGGACTCTACGAGGCAGGAAGCACGCGCTCCCTGCTCTTTGATAAGCCAGGTATTTGCTATCTCTTCTGCAACATACATCCAGAGATGAGCGCGGTGATTGTCGTCGTCGCAACTCGGTATTTTGCAGTTTCTAATCGCACGGGAGAAATCTCGATCCCTAATGTGCTTGCTGGCCCGTATGAACTTCATGTTTGGAATGAACGCTCGTTGCCGAAAGAACTGGACGTCCTGACTCGCCGGCTGAGTGTCTCAGAAAGTGCGCATACGCTTGGGACGATTATTTTGTCGGCGGGCCCGAAGGAAGTCCCCACTCACAAGAACAAGTACGGTCGCAATTACGATAGCGCAACGCCGCCCAACTCGCTCTATTCGCAACCGTAAAATGAAGTCCGCGGCATATCCCTATAGTGCGTCTGAGTGCTTCCGACGCGGGTTCCGAAGAATTGAATTCCGTGGCAGTGCCCTCGTTATCCCTCATTTTGTGCGCTCTCTCGTCACACTGGCGTTACAAGCGCGGGCCATCCGGGCCAGTTGCACTTCTTCGGTTAGGCTGCTGGGAGGTGCGCACGGCTGGATCGGCTAGCGCAAAACAAAAGGGGGCCCGGAAGAGCCCCCTTTTGAATCCGCTGCGCTGTAGACTGAACTTAGAAAGTAATTTGGGCTCCCAACTGAATTCTGCGCGACCCACCACTGAACTGTGTTTTGTCCAGGAAGCCGTTACCAACATCGTTGATGTTCGTATAAGTAGTGCTCAGCGCGTTGTTGACGGCGTTGATAAATGACCCATTGGCCGTCCCCGCCTCCAGCACGTCCGGCTGCGCCAAGGCGTAATTCCTGTGATTGAAGACGTCATACGCGGACACTGACAGGACCAGGTGAACACGTTCTGTGATCCTCGTGTCCTTCTGAAATCCCATGTTCCACATGTTGACGCCAGGCGACCGGAAACTGTTGCGACGTACGGTGCTCTTTGTGCCAAGGCCTGCGAAGACATATCGTGCGCTTGAATCTTGTGCAGCGTAGCCCACAATATTCGCGTCGTCACCCGCACCACAGCCCGTAACCAAGCCCGTGGTCGGGTCCTGGGCGCTAGCCGGGACAATCCGGGTCGCCCCACCTGCTCCGTCGTTGCAAACGAAGTCGACGAAACTTACGCCCCTTCCGCTCGCGCTCGGATTCAGGACCGGCTCGTCACCGGCCGAATCGAGGTTGCCGTTGTTATCCGACCCGTTCAGGATAGTGACCGGCGTGCCGTTATAGGCCTGCCAGCTGCCCTGCCACTGCCAGCCGTTGGCAAACCCCCTCACAAAGCCATTATCCGCATGCGAAGTCGGAAGATCGTACACCCAGGAAAGAGCCAACTTGCTGGGAACGTCAAGGGACGAACGCCCCCACTCACTACCGATGTTTTTATCATCGGCCGGCCGCCGCGGGTTGACACGGCTGCTGAACAGTTCGTTCGTGGCGTCGTCCATGTTCTTTGAATAGGTGTAGTTAGCTCGTAAAGTTAACCCGTGGCCCACGCGATGGTTGAAGTCCAACGAAGCGCCGTGGTATATCCCGTTAGCCTTTGGCGGGAACCCCGTTACCAGCGAACCGCAGAATCCCTGCACTCCGTAGACGAATGGAGACGGGTCGGCGCATCCGGTCGGCGTAGCGGCACCGCCGCCATTGGCCTCGAAGGCGTCCCAAGTGCCGAGCGTCGCAGCCGGCGAGGCCACGGTGGCCGGTACGGCTGACGAGCTAAGGTACGTCGGAAGGGCACCCAAGCCCGCGTCAAAGCCCGACTGAGTGTTCAAACGGTCTTGTATAGGTAGTTCAAGACTGCGTGTTCCGACGTAGCGTAATTCGATACTCGAATTCCAGCCCACTTCGTGCTGAATGCCCAGAGACCACGTCAAGACCTTGGGCTCAACGATATCTACGATCTGTGCTTGCGTGGACTCCCGGCAGGTCAACTGGTCCGCGCACGGCACATTAACTTGGAGAAGGCCCCCACCTTGCAAAAATCCCCGGCCGAGCGGTTGCGAGCACCAGGCCGGCGCGCCAGCCAGAGCACACGTGATCTGTGGACTCTGCTCCGTAGTGAGTTGCGGAGGCAGACTGAGCGTAACGAAGTTCTGCGGCGTTTGGTCATAGGAAATCCCAAAACCCGCTCGCACCGCCCACTTCCCGCTGCCCGTGGGATCCCAGGCCAAGCCGACGCGAGGCCCGATGTTGTTGTAGTCAGCTTTCGGCGTGCCAAATCTGAGTGCTCCAGGCAGGTTCGAAATGGCATTAAGGTTCTGCAAATTGTCGTCCTTGGGAACACCGTTCCACTCATAGCGCACCCCCAGGTTTAGCGTCAGGCGGGGGGTTACCCTCCAGTCGTCCTGCACGAAGCCGGAAGCGCCGTTCTCATTGCCCCGAAACAGGCCGGACCCCGCGCCGCGCAGCGCGCCGTTGAGTCCAGTTGGTATCTCGTCGTTCACGAACTCGTTGAGGGTTGTGTAGTCCCATTCACCGCGTGAGCGGGCGAGGGCGTTAGTCGGATCAATCACGTGGAGCCACTGCACTCCCCATTTAAAATTGTGCTTTCCACGCACGAAGCTCATGTCGTCCGCAAACTGGTAGGTATTGAGGATGGTGCTCTGCGGGGAGCAGCCCTGAGGCCCTACATTGATGCCTAGCGTGTCCACCTCCGCGTTGGGAAAATTACTGAACGCTGGCGGAACTCCGTAACCGTTATCAAGCCGGGAATACCCCATGCGGAACTCGTTCACGAACCGACTTGAAATTACCCAAGTGTCCTTGAACAAGTACTTTCTGTCGTCACCTGTCTCCGCTCCCGTAAACTGGGCTTGTGGCGTGTCCGGGTTCACGTTCGGCTGTCGAGTTCGGTCATAGAGGACGTGAAAGGAGATCGAGTGCTTCCCCAGCGTTGCATCGGCATTGATCATGAAATCCCATTGATTCAAGAAACTCGGTGCCAGCGGAGTGATAGGGCCGATGGGGATAGCGCATCCCGCTGCGCACGAAGTGCCAGGTACCGTCACTAGCTCTGTACCATCGCTGGCTCCCGCGGTCGGAAACTGCTTCAAGATGTCTTGCACCCCCGGGTCCGAAACAGATTCTAGCGTCGTGAGACCAGCACCGGTCACTGTATGTTGAAGCACGGCCTGCGGTGAGAGTCCCTGAATAATCCGCGCGAACGCGCCATAAATGAAGAGCTTGTCGTGGATGATCGGGCCGCCAACCTCTCCACCAGCTCGATTGAAATCGTACCGCGGCTTAGGAAGGATCCTGCCACTGGCATCGACGTTTTCCTTTTCCAGGTTATCGTAGGCATTATAGTCGCGGTTGTTGTTAAATTCCCACGCTCCGCCGTGCCAATCGTTAGTGCCGGATTTTGTGATGGTGTTAAATTGCCCGCCGGCCGAGTGGCCGTATTCGGCGGCGAACTGGTTCGTAATCAAGTTGAAATCTGAGACGGCTTCCGGGATCACGTACTGGGTGTGGCCTGTAAGATCGATTCGGTTGTCGTCCACGCCGTCAATTGTGAAGCTATTCATGCGCGGCCGCGTGCCGCCAATCGAGCCGCCTTCACCCAAGACGCCGGCCTGCTGCGAGGTCGTCCCCGGGGCGAGCAATGCAAGCTGCAATTGTGAACCGGTAGGGTCCGCGTTCGGGAGCTGCGTCACTTGCCTGCTGGTGAAGTCGTTCGAAATCTGCGAGGTTCCTGTCTGCACGAGCGGTGTCGAGCCCGTAACCTCTATGGTTGATGAAACGGACCCGAGGGGCAGAGTGATATTCACCTCGGTTACCTGGTTTGCGAAGATCTGAATGCCGCTCCGGACGACTTTCTGGAAGCCGTCCTTCTCGACCGTAATCGAGTAGGTGCCGACCGGTAGGTCGGGGTAGTTATAGAGTCCGGCAACAGTACTTGAAAGGGGAATAGTCACTTGTGTGGCAGTGTTGGTGATGCTCACCGACGCGCCGGCGATCGCTAGTCCCTGGCTGTCGGTTACCGCTCCGCGCAGCGTTCCGCCCGTCGTCTGTGCTGCCGCGAATCCCGCGAATCCACACGCCAAAAGCGCGCACAACAGACCGCAAAACATTACTTTCTTCATCTTCGGCTCCCGAATCCGGCTGTGACCCCAACAAAGCCGGGTTCTCTATCGGCGATTTAACAATACGGAAAATGCGGAATTAGAACCCACTCATCCCACCAGCTGGGCTCACAATGTTCGCTTCTATCGGGCGCTGCAAGGACGATGTGATGAGTCGTGGGAATCCGGGCCGAAGTTACGGAAAGTGAGCACGAAATGTTGTGCTATTCAGCACAAGGACGCGTGCGCCACGGGCAAAAGGGTCGACCATCAGGATGCGCTATCCGAATCAACTGATAAGTCACATCTTGTCTTTGTTGGACTGAACCTACTTTTCGTGCTTTCGTCCCTTCAGGTGCCCAAGGAGACCAAATCCAGATAGAATGCGGTGCGTGGAAGTTGCCCGGCGAAAGTTCTCGACAATCGGGTGGGCCTACTTGTGGTCCATCTTGTTTTGGATGGTTCTTGCCTTTCTGGCAGCAGGGGAGGATAAGCTCCACTTCTTGGAGAGGGGACTCCGCACATCTTACTGGACCGCACTCCTTGTCGAAGGCGGATTCCTACTGTCCACGGCGCTGTTGACGCCTCCCCTTTTCGCAATAGTTCACCGCTATCCAGTCACCAAGCCGATTCGATTTGGTCGCGTAGCTGGCTATGTTCTTGGCATCGCGCTTTACCTCATCGCCTGCGTGAGCCTCCATTGGATTTTAATGCCGCCTTGGAGTATTCCTGCTCAGAAGTTCGATCAACGCTCGTTGCACGCGTTTGTTACGGGTTTTGACGTTTTTGCCGAGACCATCTGGAACTACATCATTCTTCTGGCGGCCGCGCATGCATACGAGTACTTTAAGCGGGCGAGGGACCAGGAACTTGAATTGCAGCAGGCGCTTGCCACCAGCGAACTCCAAGCCCTGAAGAGTCAGCTTCATCCGCATTTCTTATTCAATACACTCCAGGGAATCTCAGCTCTGATTGACACAGAGAAAGAGCACGCCAAAACGATGGTTCTTAAGGTCTCTAACTTGCTTCGGACTGCTTTGCAGTGTGCGAGCTCGGACGTCATTAGCCTCGATGAGGAATTGAAGTTTGTCGACGATTACCTCAGCGTGGAGAAAATGCGTTTGGAAGACCGACTTGAAGTCCGCTGGCAAATTGACCCCGCCGCGCGGCATTTGCTTGTGCCACAACTGATCATGCAACCTCTCGTGGAAAATGCGATTTTCCACGGTGTGGCTTGTTGCCGCGGAGGAGGATGGATCGAAGTTTCATCCCGGCGAGCGGGAGGCATGCTGGAGATCGCAATCCGCAATAGCGTTGGAGGAAAGCGGCAAGCAGGGATGGGGCTGGGTCTCCAGAATGTGAGAGCACGATTGAAACACCTTTACGAGGACGAGGCGACTCTGTACTTCGAGCAGGGCAGCGATGGCGTTGCGATCGCGACTCTTTTGTTGCCGGCAATCGGTCAACAGAAGGAGGCGATGAAAGAAATGTTGGCCTCGAACTTACAGGCTTAGTGGAGGGAAAGATTGTGCGGGTATTGATTGTCGACGACGAACCACTTTCCAGAAGCTCCCTCGAGAATGCCTTGAGAGCTAGAAACGACGTTGAGACCCTCGATTGCGCGAACGACGCTGTTGAAGCCCTGGAGTTGCTACAAAACAGGTCCTACGATGTTCTTTTACTGGACATTCACATGCCGGAATTATCGGGAATCGAGCTAGCCGACCGGTTAAATAAGTGGCGGCGGCCGATACCATCAATTGTGTTTGTCACCGCGCACCATCAATACGCCGTTGCGGCATTTGAGAAGCACGCCGTTGACTATGTCCTGAAGCCTTTTGCACAGAATCGTGTTCATGAAGCACTAGATATGGCGATCCGCAGAACGGAAAGCGAGCGGGCGGCGCAGTTGGTGAAAATACTGCCTCAGCTCGAGGATGTATTGTCGAAGTCAGCGAAAATCGCCATCAAGACGAAAGGAAGGATCCTTTTTGTGGATCCGGCCGACGTGGTGATTATCGAAGCTCAAGGCAATTACGTGTTGTTACGGCGCCCTTCAGGATCGTACCTACTCCGAGAGTCGATTTCTACGCTGGCGGAAAAGCTAAAAGCCTACGGATTTATAAGAATACACCGCTCGGTGCTGGTGAACGGTTCCTTCGTTGAAGAAATTCAGCCTTGGCCCACGGGAGAGTACGTGCTTCGCATCAAGGGGGGCAAGGAATACACAGTCTCACGCACTTACAAGAGCAATTTGAAGTCCCTGGCAAAATTCTGGATTGGCGCCGACACTTTCGTCACGGGCTAGCCGCGCGCCCGCGCTACAGTGACGATTGCGGATCGACAACAACAGCGCCGAACGCGCTCTGCGTGGCCTGGATCATTTCGGCATTGGCAGCCGTGTTCCATCCGACCATCTGCCAACGGGAATCATGAATACGTCGATTGGTTCCGGATCGCCATGGAACTGCGGATTCAGCATGATGGGAGATTGGGGCAGATCCGCACCCCAAACGGCACCGTGCATGAGCGGAGTGTAAATCATGACGTGAGCTATCCAATTGGGGTGAGCACCATCGTTAAGGTGCTGTTGTTTCGACATCATGTAGCTCATGGCTCCAGGCTCCAGAGGCGGCAGCTTTTGCTTGATGAATGTCTTGATGCCCTCGAAGATCTGAGATTTGGATTGACCGGCCAATACCATCTCCGTTCTTTTATACGTCATCGGCAGAATGGAGCGGGCAGCCGGTGGATTGAAGCAGAGCGGTCCTCGAAGTTTAGGGTTCCAAAAGTTGGCGGCAAATTCGCCGTGGAATGGCCCCATCCACCCTCGCTCCACGGCACACACGAAACCGTTCTTACCTTTGACTGCGGTTTCGTAGCCATGCCTTCCCAGGACGAGGACATCAGCATCGCGCGAGATGGACTCCGGGGCCGCGCTCCTCGCCATGGCAATCTCGGCGTTGCGCTCCATTAAGTATTGATCCAGCGGAGCCATGCTTGGATACGGTGTCTTGGGATGTTGCGCTCGGGTCTGAAGTGGTGCCACCAAAGCACAAATCACGGCAACCACTAGAGAAGCACCGGCGGAAAATGTATTTCGGTCCATCAGTTCCTCCCGGAATGTCGTGGACGACAAAAACCCTGGTGCCGAAATGCGCCAGGGTTGCGAGATGCGTCAGTACGCCTTTGTCGAGAGAGACTACCTTATCGGAGTCTCAGAATGTTCGACTTCTATCGGGGGCTGCAAGGATGATGTGATGAGTCGTGGGAATCCGGGTCGAACTTACACAGAGTGAGCACGAAATGTTGAGGATTGTGGCGTCCAGTCAGGCGTTCAGCCGTGAGTTCCCGACGACTGCAAAGCTCAACAAGGCTCTGGCTAAACCATCTCCTCCTCCGGGCGGGAAAAAGACGGATGGCATCCTCACTCAGGCCGAGATGGATTGGCCTAGCCATGGACTGAAGGAGGAGATTGCCTTCATCGGATTAGCCAAAGATAAGACCTACGGGCTTGACATCGCGATCTATCAGTATGAGGCGAAACCAGGCAATCAATTTGATGTGTTGGTTGGTGGGCCCGCTAGGATTCGAACCTAGGACCAACGGATTATGAGCCGATAAAATGAACTCCACGGGATATCCCTAGATTGCGTCTGAGTGCTTCCGGCGCGGGTTCCCGAAGGATTGAATTCCGTGACAGCGCTCTCGTTATCCCCCATTTTGTGCGCTCTCTCGTCACACCAGAGTCACAAGCGTGGGGGCCTCGCACGGCTAGTTGCGCACGATTAATCAGGAGTTAGCCTCGGTTTCTTGGTCCCAGGCCAATTCGAAGGAACCTTGGGCCCCGGCAGGTTCGCGGCCTCCCTTTTCAGCACTTCTCGAAGCCAAACATACGCTGGGTCATTGCCATGGTACTTGTGCCATTGCAGCGTTTCGGTCATCGGCGGAACATCAACGGGCAGTGGCAGAAGTCTTAGCGGCAGGAATCGCGCGTACTTCGTTGCGAGCCGCGTCGCGACGGTCGCGATTCGATTCGTCCCCACTACCAGGTGCGGGACCACATCGAAACTGTGCGTCACCACTTCGGCTCTCCTCTTGTACTTCAGGCGTCTCAGAAATAGCTCGTCGAAGTTCGGCGCTGCTCCTTCGCCGACGTGGACAGCGACGTGACCGAGATTCAGGTACTCGTCGAGAGATAGTGTGTTTTCCACGTGTCGGTTCCGAGACCAGGCAATCACAGTATGGGAATCTTTAAACAGAGGCATCTTTGGATGTGTCTTGGTTGCGAATACGTCGGGAGCGATTAGAAAATCGAGAGTGCCGGCTTCCAGGGCGTCAACTGCCCGCTCGCTGGTAGGCACGAGCTCGAACGTAAGATGCGGTGCCAATCGCTGAACATTCCTCAAAGCGTCCGCCATGAATACAGTGGTCGCATAGTCGGATACGGCCACGGAGAAGCGTCGGCGTGAAGTCCGTGGGTCGAAACGGGCCTGCGTTGCAATCGTAGCTTGTGCCTGAAGTAGGAGGTTTCGCACGGGTTTGACGAGGCCCTGAGCCACCGGCGTCAAAACCATTTTTCCGCCCACCGGAACCAGCAGTCGGTCCTGGAAAAAGGCTCGCAATCGCGCAAGTACAGCGCTCGTAGCTGACTGACTCAAATGAATGCGTATGCCCGCGCGAGTCACGTTCTTTTCGGTCAGCAGGGCGTCCAGTGCCACCAGCAGATTGAGGTCGAATTGAGAGAGCTTCATCGCACCCCTGGTATCCATTCCATGGATATAGTGTATGCCCGCAAACGATTTGGCAAATACCCAATCGTCGGTCTATCGTGGCTGCGGATTAAGTCTTACGCAGTTGAAGCGAGGCCCGTATGTCCAGACACATCCTGTCCCACCTTGGCCATGTGGAATTGTTGACGCCGAAGCTGGAGGATTCCGCAGCTTTTTTCAGAGACAAGCTGGGACTCGTCGAAACGGCCCGTTTCGGCAAGTCCGTATACCTCCGCTGCTGGGGCGAGCACTACCATCACAGCGTCATACTAACAGCAGCGGATCAGCCCGGCCTCGGTCACGCGGCGTGGCGCAGCGATGGTCCGGACGACCTCAGCGAGGCAGCCGCGAGGATAGAAGCCAGCGGCATCCGCGGCGAATGGCGGGATGAATCGGTTGGGCACGGCCGTGCATACCGATTTCGCGGCCCAGGGGGACACTTTCATGAAGTCTTCTGGGAGGTCGACCGCTTTGACGCACCCGCTGACCTGAAATCGACGTATCCGGATCGCCCGCAGCGGTATGTCGGCCGGGGCATTGCTCCGCGGCAGATAGACCACGTTACGTTGAACACACACGACGTAATGAAAACGTGTGAGTGGTACCGCGATACCCTCGGCTTTCGATTCATGGGCTACACCATTCTCGACCACGACCCCGAGACCGCCATATTCGGCGTTCTGACCACGAACGAAAAGTCCCACGACTTGGGCTTTGGCGGTGATTTCTCGAGGATTCCCGGGCGATTCCATCACGTCGCTTTCTGGGTTCCATCGTATGAAGACCTCTTGCGCGCGGCCGACATGCTCCTAGAATCAGGCACTCCGATTGAGTTCGGTCCCGGCAAACACGGAATCGGTGAGCAGGGCTACTTGTATTTTCGAGACCCGGTAGGCCTGCGCGTGGAGTTCAACACGGGCGGATACAGGAACTACATACCGGATTGGAAGCCATCGGTATGGAGGCCTTCGCAGGGGTCCAACGTGATGTTCCGAAACTTGGATTACGGGCCCAAATCTTTCATGGAAGCAATGCCTCCGGCGCCTGAGCCAGCGATCGCCGAGCCGGGTGTAGTCCCGGTCAGTTCAAGTAAAGCAGATTGAAGTGAGCCGCGGAGGTTAGCCGATGTCTGCCAGAGGCTACCAGTGACGATTTCGCCTGGCCCATCATTCGCGCTGGGCACGTTTTCCGAACGCGGTCGACAGCCGTTCCCTGCGTTGGTGCTCGACGGAAAAATTGCACCGATTGACGCTCTAGAGTTGGTGTTTGAACAACTGGGAGTCGCACCGCTCGATGCGGCCTCGGTTCTCGAACTCTTCCAAAACTGGGAGACGAGCTTTGACGCGCTCCGACGGGCGGCTGACTTTCTTCAGGATGAGTTACACCGGGGCGAACGATGGCGGAATATATTCATGCCCAGCGAACAGGTTCGTTTTCATCCGCCGGTTGATTTACCACGGCAGGTTTTCTGCGCAGGAGCCAATTATCGAAAACACGTGATCGATCTCATTGTCGATCAGGCCGTGGGCGCGGACAGCACGTTGAGTCGCGAAGAAAGGCGTTCACGCGCGACCAAGCTCATGGATGAAAGGGTTGCACATGGCGCGCCTTTTGTGTTTTTAAAGCCGCCCTCAGCGATTACCGGCCCTTACGATGCCGTGATCTTGCCTCAGCACGCCGCTCAACCGGATTGGGAAGTTGAGCTTGCTGTAATCATCGGCAAGCCGGCGCGTCATGTGCGACGGGACAAGGCCCTCGAATATGTCGCGGGCTATACAATCGTCAACGACATCACCAACCGCGACCTCGTTTTCCGAAAGGATACAGGTGCAATGGGAGCCGATTGGCTGGCGGCCAAAGGCTCGCCTAGTTACCTACCGACAGGTCCGTACCTCGTGCCTGCCGCTTTTGTCCCCGATCCACAGAACCTGCAAGTCACGCTGAAACTCAACGGCCAAATGATGCAAGACGAAAGTACCGCCGACATGATATTCGGCGTGGCGCGTATCATCGAATTCTTATCGACTTACGTTGAACTGTGGCCTGGCGACTTGATCGCAACGGGCTCACCTGCCGGGAATGGAACCCACTACAACCGTTTCCTCAAGCCAGGCGACATCATGGAGGGTTCGATCACGGGCCTGGGCGTCCAGCGGAATGAGTGCGTTGCAGAGGAGGCAGCCACGCATGCCGCCAACTGAGTTGCGAATCGAGCCGGGCCGAACCCTGAGTGACCGCAAGGCGCTTACAGTCGACGTCCACTGCCACCTGCTGACACTTGAGGTGGAGCGGCTCGTCTCGGGCTGTCCGGAGAAAGAAGCGGAATCCGCCGCGCAGCTGCGAATGTACGGAGCAGAGTCCGTAGAGTATAACCGCACACTGCTCGCCAGCCTGATGCCTCAGCTAACAGATATCAGCGAACGCCTGCGGCGGATGGACGCGATGGGCGTCGATATGCAGGTCCTCAGCCCGTCGCCGAACCAGTATTACTACTGGGCAGATGTCGATCTCGCGAAACGGATCGTAGCGACACAGAACGAGCACATGGCATCCGTGTGTGCCGCTCACCCCGACCGGTTGCGTGGCCTTGGCAATGTGGCACTGCAGCACTCGAAACTCTCAGTGGAACAACTTACCGACTGCGTTCGGAAATTCGGCTTGCGTGGCGTGGAGATTTCCTCGGCCGTGAACGGACTTGAACTCTCGGACCCACAATTCGAACTCTTTTGGTCGAAGGCGGAAGAATTGGGTTGTCTCGTCTTTATCCACCCGCTCGGCACGTCGTTGGGTGAACGCCTGAATCTTCACTACCTCGGAAACATCATTGGCCAGCCCATCGAGACGACGATTGCACTGTCTCATTTGATCTTCGGTGGAGTCTTGGATCGTTATCCGGGACTGAAGATTTGCGCCGCGCATGGCGGTGGCTACTTGCCTTCTTATATTGGGCGCTCGGATCATGGCTTCGCGGTGCGCCCGGAAGCGCGCAAGATTCGACACAAGCCGAGCGAGTACTTGAAGCGCGTCTATTTTGACAGCCTGGTCTACACGCCCGAAGGCTTGCGTCATTTGATCGAGGAGGTTGGAGTCACGCAAGTGATGCTGGGCACAGACTACCCCTTCGACATGGGCGCATACGATCCGCGCTCGTATATCGCTGCCGTACCCGGCCTGACGAAGAGCGAACGCGATTTGATCCTCGGCGGAAATGCTGCGAGATTGCTTGGTTTTGATTCCGGCGCAACCGTAACAGTTTGAGATTCGAGAGACCCTATGGCCAGTGTCAACAACGTTCTCATCGTGGGGGGCGGGATCGGCGGTTTGGCCTTGTCCATCGGTCTGCGCAGAGCCGGAATTGAAGTCGAGATTGCCGAGATCAAACAGCAATGGACCGTCTACCACGTCGGGATTATTGCGCAGAGCAACCTAATTCGAGGGATGGTAGCACTCGGTATCGCCGACGAGTGCGTCACGGCCGGATTCGCTTATCAGGGCGTGCGGTTTTGCGATGCCAATGGGCACGTGCTCGACGAATCGCCAGGCGTCAAGCTCGCCGGGCCAAATTATCCAGGGTATCTTGGCCTCACACGGCCTGCCTTGCACAACGTGCTCTCTGCCGCAGCGAAGAAAGCCGGCGCGCAGTTTCGCTTGGGTGTCACGGTATCGGAGCTTTCGCAAGCTGAGAGTAAAGTTTCGGTGAAATTCACGGACGGCAGCGCCCACGAGTACAATCTGGTAGTCGGCGCTGATGGGCTTCATTCCCAGATTCGGACGATGATATTCGATAGTCACCTCGCACCGAGGTTCACCGGGGAAGGCGTCTGGCGGTACAACGTTCCTCGCCCGCTTGATGTGGATTATGGTTCGATCTATACCACGCGCGAGGGACCAAAGGCCGGTCTGATCCCGCTGACGCGCGACACGGCCTACATTTTCCGTATCGGCCCGGAATCGGGCAATCCTCGGTTTCCCAAGAACGAGCTTGCCGATATCATGCGCGAGCGACTGAAACCCTTTGGGGGCCCAATCGGTGAGCTAGCCCGCTGGATCACGGATCCCGAATTGGTCGTCTACCGACCGCTGGAATCTGTACTGGCTCCCGCACCGTGGTATCGCGGGCGAGTAGCGCTGATCGGCGACGCAGCTCATTCGATTACGCCCCACCTCGGCCAAGGCGCGGCTCAGGCGGTTGAGGACGCTGTCGTGCTGGCAGACGAGCTCTGCAAGGATGGGTCTCTGAAGGAGTCGCTCGACTCCTTTGTGCGCCGCCGCTTCGACCGTTGCAAATTCATTCTCG
>CAVRSO010000115.1:0-3815 GCA_963723845.1 uncultured Acidobacteriota bacterium | reverse complement strand
TTTTTCCAATTTTGAGGACGAAGTCGGACCGAATAGGAAATTCTTCCGCCTGCAAGCCGTGCTTCATGAGCCGGGGCACATGCTCACGCAAACGCCGCGATTGCCCGGAACCGACGGGCGGCGGATGGCGAAGAGTTACGGCAACGCGATTTGGCTCAGCGATCCGCCCGAGGAAATTCGAACAAAAGTGCGCAACATGATCACCGATCCGCAGCGGCAGCGCCGCACCGATCCGGGCCGCCCCGAGGTCTGCCCCGTATTCGCGTGGCACAAATTATTTTCGCCGCCGGAGACGATTGCCTGGTCTGATCACGGCTGCCGCACCGCTGGCATCGGCTGCATCGAATGCAAAGCGGCGATGGCGGATAATCTGGTGAAATGGATCGAGCCGGTTCAGGCACGCCGCAAAGAATTTGAGGCCAAACCTCAGAAAGTTTGGGATATCCTCGGTGCGGGCGACAAAAAGGCCCGTGCCGCCGCGCGACGCACAATGAAGCGCGTCCGCACCGCGATATTCAAGTAGCATAAGGGCGCAGCAAAGAAAAATGACCACCATCACCTGGGATCCCAAACTCTACGACGACAAACACGCGTTCGTCTGGGAAAAAGCGAAAGGTGTCGTCGAACTTTTGTCGTCCAAGGCTGGTGAGCGCATTCTAGATCTCGGCTGCGGCACGGGACATCTCACCGCTCAAATCGCAGCCACGGGAGCAGGCGTAATCGGCATCGACCGCTCGCCCGAAATGATTTCCCAAGCGCGCGCGCAGTTTCCCAAGCTGCACTTTGAAGTCGCCGACGCGCGCCACCTGCATTTCGACCGGCAATTCGAAGCCGTATTTTCGAACGCCGTCTTGCACTGGATTGTCGAGCCGGAATTGGTAGTTCGCTCAGTGGCAAGAGTACTGGTCCTTGGTGGCCGCTTCGTCGCGGAATTTGGCGGCAAAGGAAATGTCAGGCGCGTGACCGACGCCATCAATAAGGCCTACGCCAAGTTTGGAATCGAGCGCGGGCTCGCGGACAACACTTGGTATTACCCAAGCGTGGCCGAGTACGCAGCGCTCTTGGAAAAGGAAGGGCTCGAAGTTCGGGAGGCGCAGCTTTTCGACCGCCCCACGCGGTTAGAAGACGGCGAGAAGGGCCTGGAAGTGTGGCTGCGCATGTTCGCGAAATTCGCTTTGGACCGCTTGCCCGCCGAGCGCCAGCAGGAATTTCTGCACGAAATCGAGGAACAGGCTCGCCCGGAACTGTTCAAGGATGGAAATTGGGAATTGGATTACCGTCGGCTGCGAATTGCCGCGTGGAAGCAAGCATAGGCTGAAAATGGCGACACCCTATCGCATCAATTTGCCGAGCTACGAAGGCCCGCTCGATCTTCTGCTCGATTTAATCCGCAAGCAGGAGATGGACATCCACAATATTCCCATCGCCAAGGTCACCGAGCAGTATCTCGATTACCTCCACCAGCTCGAAAAGCTCGATATCGACGTGTCCGGCGATTTCATTTACATGGCGGCCACGCTCATTCACATCAAATCGAAAATGCTGCTGCCCGCCGATCCGATGGCCGACCCGAACGCGCCGGAAGATCCGCGCGACGAACTGGTCCACCGTTTGCTCGAGCACGAAAAATTCAAGAACGCGGCTCAGCTTCTTTATCAGAAGCAGCAAATCGAAGCGCACGTTTGGTCGCGTCCGGACCGTTCTCTTTATACAGGCGACGCGGTGGAAGGCGAACTCGTCGTCTCGCTCGTCGATTTGATCAAAACGTTTCAGCAGGTGCTCGAACGCCGCAAGGAAGTCACCAAGTTCGAGCTGCACCACGAAACCGTAACCATCGCGCAAATGATGGATCGTCTCCGCCAATGCCTGATGGTCACGGACGAACCCATTTCCCTGATCGGCTTTTTCGAAACCTGCGAGACGCGCAATGCCATGATCGTGGCTCTGCTGGCGGTTCTCGAAATGGTGCGCATGCAGGCCGTGATCTTGGTTCAGTCGGAGCTGTTTGCGGATATCGCGCTGCGAAAACACAAAATGTTCGACGCCGTTTTCGCCGGCCCCGACGCCATGTCGAAAATCGAGGAGCAGTATCTGTGACCATGACGCCAGAAGAAATTCAAGCCGCGCTCGAAGCCGTCATCTACGCAGCGGACGAGCCCGCTACCCTCGATCAAATCTCTAGCGCGCTCGGCATCGAGAAAACCATCGCGCGCGCAGGGCTCGATCTTCTCGTCGCCTCCTATCAGACGGACCAGCGCGGCATCGAGGTCCGCAAGGTTGCCGGCGGCTGGAAGTTTTACACCAAGCCGCAGCATCACGACGTGGTGCGCAAATTCATCAAGAGCCTCCAGCCCCCGCTGCGTTTGACGATGCCCGCTCTCGAGACGCTCGCTGTGATCGCCTACAAGCAGCCGGTCGACCGTGCCTGAAATTAACGAAATTCGCGGCGTCAATGTCGGCGGCGTCATCAAGACGCTGCTCGAAAAGCGCCTCATCACCACCGCCCGCCGCAAGGAAGTAATCGGCCGCCCTATTCTCTATCGCACATCGAAGCAGTTCATGATGCGCTTCGGCCTCTCCGACCTCGACGAGCTGCCCAGCCTGAAGGAATTCAACAGCTTGCGCAAGCAGCGCTCGGCTCCGACGCCGGCATTGCTCCCACCGACCCTGGCGATCTAGCAGACCAATCCAGCCAAGATCCCGCAGCCGCGGCCCACGCTGAGCAACTAGCGGAGCCCGGAGGCATGTTGCCCTCCGACTCCGCCGAAGCCGCCAAAATTCGCGAATCCGGCGACACCAACGATCTCGCCGAACTCGCAGAAGAAGAAGTGGACGACGCCGCAAATCAAAGTCGCGCCGCTTCCGCCAGTAACTCCGACGGTTCCTAGCCTTCCATCGGAAAGGTAGCGATCTTGCTTGGTTCGAATGGACGTATGGGGAAGATCGACTTATGAATATTCAGCGCGAGCCCTCTAGGCTGCCGCGAAGGTTGCAGCGTCCCTGGTTCGTTTTCGAATGTTCGCCACGACGGCACTGAGGACGAGCCCCAACATTCCGGTGGCAAGTAGTGAGAGCGAGGACGGTTCGGGCGTTTGGACCGGATTACCGGTCACCGCGAATGCCGAACGAGCACATCCTTGTACACCCTCCGCTGGTAGAATCGTTGGATACCCACCCGGTACCGTCATTAGTGGCGATAATGCCCGTGTCGCCACCCCAATTCCACCCTACGAACGTATCGTCGGCAAGGGAGCGACGCCGTGATCCAATACGTCGTTCCACTCCTTAACCGAATCGTCGAGTTAGAGAGAAAGTGTGGGTAGAGAGTAGCATTAGCTTGGTCCGCGGAAACGGACCAGGATTCCAGAGACGCGCCCGGGAAGGCCGTTCACACTACTATCGACGCTTATTTCCACGCCATTTGTCGATTGCGGGAAATCGCCGCTAAGCGGGACGAGAACTTGACTCAGCGTGAAGTCTGCCGCAGGCGTAAAGGACATGCCCCCCAGGCTTTCCTCGCCTGGAATTTCAGAATTTGAAGGACCAGAGACGGCCCATGGGGGAAAAACATTAAAAGCGTTGAAGGGGCCCATGTTGCTGGCGATAACGGCATCGCCTTTGGCTACTCCGGCGTAGATCGAGAGAGCCGCCTGAGAACGATTAGAGGTGCGGTAATGATTTTTTCTCACAATATCCCCCGATGATAATTCCTTCACCAGCACGAATGAAGCCAGCGCTCTGTGCTGATCCTTAAAGACCTTAGGCTGGTTTGCACCCCAAGCGGTCCCCGGTGGAGACTGTAATCTCTTCTGACC
>CAVRSO010000114.1:0-5557 GCA_963723845.1 uncultured Acidobacteriota bacterium | reverse complement strand
TTCGCCGGCGGGGTAGCCCTCGGCGTGAATGTAGGAGATTTCCTTGAGCTTGAGCGCGCCTTCGAGGGCGATGGGGTAGTGGATGCCGCGGCCGAGGATAGAGAAAATCCGTGGCGCGGAAAATTGCGGCGCCAGCTCTTCGTACATGGGCGTCGTCGCCGCAGCATGGTTTCGAGCTTGGGGGGGATGCGATGCAGTTCCTGATCGAGGTGCGGGAGGCTTCGGCGCGAGAGTTTGCCGCGCACCTGGCCGAGGTAGAGCGCGAGAATGGCGAGCGCGGTGAGCTGGCCGGTGAACGCTTTGGTGGAGGCGACGCCGATTTCCGGGCCGGCGTGAGTGTAAATCGTGCCGTCGGCTTCGCGGGTGATCATGGAGCCGACGACGTTGCAGATGGCGAGCGTCTTCGAGCCCTTTTGCTTGGCTTCGCGCTGGGCGGCGAGCGTGTCGGCCGTTTCGCCGGACTGGCGTGATGCACGACGCAGCGTGTCGGCGTCGATGATGGGATCGCGATAGCGGAACTCGCTGCCGTAATCGACTTCGACGGGAATTCGGGCGAGCTGCTCGATCATGAATTTGCCGGCGAGGCCGGCATGCCAGCTGGTGCCGCACGCGACGATCTTGACGTTGCTTGAAATTCTGGAATTCCTCTCGGAGATGTCCATCTCATCGAGGAAAACTTTGCCGGTATCGTAGCGAGACGCGGCCCAGGATGGTGTCGCGGACGGCGCGCGGCTGCTCGAAGATTTCCTTGTGCATGAAATGCTTGTAGCCGCCCTTTTCGGCCATGATCGGGTCCCAGGGGATGTGCTGGACGCTGGCGCTCGACAGGTCGGCCGTCAAAATCGGTAAGCTGGACGCCTTGCGGGGTGAGCACGGCGATGTCGCCATCGGCGAGGAAGTACATCTTGCGCGTGTGGTGCAGGATGCGCGGGAATGTCGCTGGCGACGAAATATTCGCCTTCGCCCAGGCCGACCACGACGGGCGGGCCGTAGCGCGCGGCGACAATTTTATTGGGTCGTGCGCGGAGAGCACGCCGAGCGCGAAGACGCCGGTGAGGCGCTTGACGGTCTGTGCGCACGGCATCTTCGAGCAGGCTGCCTGTCGAAGTATTTTTCGATGAGGTGCGCGATGATTTCGGTGTCGGTTTCGGTGACGAACTTGTGGCCTTGGCGCTGGAGTTCCTGCTTCAGTTCGAGATAATTTTCGACGATTCCGTTGTGAACGACGACGATCCGCCGGTGCAATCGCGATGCGGATGCGCGTTTTCCTCGGTGGGGCGGCCGTGCGTGGCCCAGCGCGTGTGCCCGATGCCGTAGATGCCATCGAGGGGTCGATTGCCGGATGGCTTCTTCGAGATTATGCAGTTTGCCGGAGGCGCGCCGAATATCGAGCTTCCCGTTCGGCTGACGACCGCGATTCCTGCCGAATCATAGCCGCGGTATTCGAGCCGTCGGAGGCCGTCGAGAATCAGCGGGACAACTTTTTTAGGTCCGATATATCCAACAATGCCGCACACGGTGAGATCTCCCTGTCTTCATTGTCGAGAGCCGGTGACGCGCGGGATGCCGTTTCGAGCATGCCGGGCGCCGTGAACGATTAGCATACCGCGACACGGGGCGCGGACGGCGGGTAGATTTGGTTGCAGGTCTCTAAAGCTTTACGGGTTCGAGGCAGCAGCGGCGGGCGCGTCTTCGATTATCTCAAACCGAAATTCCTCAATTACCGGATTCGTAAGCACTTCGCGCGCGATCTGCTCGACTTCGCCCTGAGCGGCGGCGCGATTCGCGCTATCCAGACTCAGCACGAAGAACTTACCCTGGCGCACGTCGCGAACGGCGGTATGGCCGAGCGAAGCGAGCGCATGCTGGATTGCGGTGCCTTGCGGGTCAAGGACCGTACTCTTGAGCATTACCCAAACGTGAGCTTTCAGGGGCATGGCGGGGAATTATAGCAGGCCGAGTGCGGCGGCTCCTTGTCGAAAGCTGGCGACGAGTTCGGATTTTTTCTGGGGCGGAAGAAACGCGTGTTCAAACCCCATTTCGACAATACGCACGATTTCGCTGGAACCGAGTCCCATCTCCGGCAGCGTGGCATATTCCGCGCACAAATCGGTCTCGAACATGGCGGGATCGTCGGTGGAAATGGTGATCGGGATGCCCGAACGCACGATCTGCGGCAAAGGGTGCTGGCGCACGGCAACGTCCGCCGAAGCGGGAAGGCCGAGCTGAATTGCGAGCGCCCCGGTGCGCGTGTTGCTGGTGGGGCAAATTTCAAGCGGGATGGAGCGCTCTGCGAGTAGTTGCATCAGCCCGGGATCACGCGCGACGGCGACACCGTGGCCGATGCGCTCGGCTCCGAGTATCTCGACGGCTTCGCGAACCGATGCGGGCCCGCCGATTTCGCCTGCGTGCGCGACCCGCCGCAACCCTTGCGCCGCAACGCGGTCGTAAACCGCACGAAATTCGGCGGTGGGGATGGAAAGCTCATCTCCTCCGATACCGTAGGCGACCACACCTTCATCGCGCAAACTGATCGCACATTCGGCAACTGCCTGCGCAGCAGCGGGGCCGAACTGTCGCACCGTATCAAAAATCCACTGCATGCGTAGCCCGCGCGGTTCGAAAGGCGCTACCGCTTCGCAGATAGCCTGAAAATTTGCAACCACGTCCTGTTTGCGCAGCAACATGATGCCGACCGAAAGAGTTACTTCGGCGTAGACGACATTTTGTGCAACCAGGTCGGCGGCAAGCCGCCTCGCAACCACTGCGTAGTCGGCCGGGTTGCGCAGGTAGAGGTGACCCACTTGTATGCTTCGATGAAGGCGGCGAAATCGCGGGTGCGGTAACGCGCCGTGACCTGAGATTCGTGCACGGCGTCACCATGGCGGGCGGCAAGCTCGACGACGGTAGCTGGCGAGATGGCGCCTTCCATGTGCAGGTGCAACTCCGCTTTCGGAAGCGAGGACAACGCGGTGAGCAGCGCATCCGTTGAGAGCGGCGGCATTTGCTGCGAATTCACCATGCCCATAGAGGCGTCGATGGTGTTGATCGTGGCGTCACCTCAGCACAATTACCGTGCGGCGCGGCAGGTTTTGCGCCTGTTCGGACGCTCAGGGCTGCGCTCCTGATGCCGTTTGCAAGGTACTGCGCTTGCGGCTGTACAGGAAATAAATTAGCAAGCCGATTGCCAGCCAGACGAAAAACCGAATCCAATTTTCCAGCGTTAGGCCAGCCATCAGCACCAGACAGCAGAGCATCGACAGGATCGGCAGAACGGGAACAAACGGCACGCGAAATCCACGAGGCGCGGTCCGGCTGAGTTGCGCGGAGAATCAGCACAGCCAGCGACACAAGCACGAAAGCGAAGAGCGTGCCGATATTGGATAGATCGGCGAGCGTGCCAATGTCAAAGATGCCCGCCGGAATTCCGACGAAAATTCCGGCTACCCACGTGGCGACATCCGGAGTGCGGTATTTCGGATGAACGCGTGAGAACGCGCGGGGAAGCAAGCCGTCGCGCGACATCGAAAACCACACACGCGGCCTGGCCAAGCTGGAAAACCAGCAGCGACGAAATCATTCCCGTCAAGGCACCTACTGTTACCCACTGCTCCACGCGGTTGAGGCCGATGGCGTCTAGCGCGTTCGCGACGGGCGCGGCGTTGCGCAGCATTTGCCAGGGCTGGATGCCGGTGAGCACGATCGCCACGCCCACATAGAAGACGGTGCAGATCAGTACGAAAATATAATTCCTAGCGGCAAATCGCGACGGGGGTTGCGGCATTCTTCGGCTGCCGTGGAAACGGAATCGAAACCGATGTAGGTGAAGAACACGATCGCGCCGCCCGTCAGAACGCCCTGCCAGCCGTTGGGCATGAACGGCTTCCAGTTCACCGGCTGAATAGTATTTTGACGCTGCACCCCCACGAACGCAGAATTGCCACCGAGCTTGATGGCAACCATAATCGTGTTTGCTTCGGCCGATCGCGGTTCCCGAATACCAGCAGGACCGTGAGCAGCATCACGATCAAAAATCCCACACGTTGAAATGCAGATGCCATCCGGTGTCAGGCGCGTACGCGGGAGTCGAAAGTGTGGCGGGCAGGTGGATTCCAAAAGTCTAAGCAGAGCTATCGACGTATGCGGAGAAGCCAACGGCCACGGCCATGTTGGATACGGCGTACTCGAGGATCAAGTCCCAGCCAATGATCCAGGCGACCAGTTCGCCGAGCGTCGCGTACGTCTAGGTGTAGGCGCTGCCCGCGATCGGGATCATCGATGCGAGCTCCGCGTAGCACAGCGCGGCAAATCCGCAGACGATCGCCACGAGTGTGAAGGAGAGTGCGATCGCCGGGCCTGCCCCGGGACGTCCGGAAGCGCCGGCGGCGCGTAACCGTGGAGAATCACCTGCAGAAGGGGAGCTTTCAGAATGGAGGGATACTGCACGACCTCGCCGGCGGCTGCGGTGCCCGTCAAAATAAAAATTCCGGTGCCGATGATCGCGCCAACGCCGAGCGCAGTCAGGCTGACCCAGCCGAGGGTTTTTTTCAGGCGACGCTCCGGCTGATCCGCGTCAGAGAGAAGCTGATCGATGTTCTTTGTGCGGAATAGGTCTGAATTCAACACGCCACCTGTGCGAAAGCGCGCTGCAAGAGCTTCGAGAATGTACCTTGAGCTGCGTTGCGGCGCAACGTGCAGGCGGGGAAACGATGCTAAGCCCAGGAAAGATTGGCGAAACGCTCCAGGAGCTTTTTCGTTCCGTGGCCGGGAAAGCTGACGGTGAGCTTGCGTTCTTCGTCTTCTCCATCGACGTCAATGATG
Organism: uncultured Acidobacteriota bacterium; assembly: GCA_963723845.1. Taxonomy (GTDB): domain Bacteria; phylum Acidobacteriota; class Terriglobia; order Acidiferrales; family UBA7541; genus Palsa-295. Next base: position 736 of record CAVRSO010000114.1, on the reverse strand, counting down.
GTGCCCGCGCCGTAAGTCGGGTGGCGAACGCGCTGCCGATCAGAGGATTGGCGTCGCCCTTGCGCGGGCGCGCGGCTGGAGTGGTGGTTCGCGGAGAGCGCGAGGTGCGATCGTTAGATTTTGCGGGCGGGGTGTAACGCACGCGCCGTGAAAATTCATCCGGAAGTAGGAATACTCCGGATCGGGTTCGTAGCGCCGCGTCTCCCCAGGTTGCGACAGGGAGCCTTCGGCCGTGTCGAGCAAATCGGCTGGGATTTCGAGCAGGAAGCGCGAGGGAGTCGATGCCTGCAGGCGTTCGCTGCCGTAGATCCGCCGGTAAACAGCGCGCGTCAGGGTCAGCGTGTTGCGTGCGCGCGTCATTCCCACGTAGCAGAGGCGCCGCTCCTCTTCGAGCTCTTCGGGATCGTCGAGGCAGCGGCTGTGCGGAAACGTGCCCTCTTCAAGGCCGGTGAGAAAAACGTGATCGAACTCGAGGCCCTTTGCGGTGTGCAGCGTCAACAGCGTCACGAAGGCGCGGTCGTCGAAGCTGTCGGCGTCACTCACCAGGGCGGCGCGATCGAGAAAATCGGTGAGGGTCTCTCCTCGGTCGGCGGCATCGGTCACGGCGTTTTGCAACTCGCGCAGGTTTTCGAGGCGAGCGATGTCTTCGGCCGAATCACGTTGGCGCAGCATCTTCCAGGTAACCGGTTGGAGTCGAGTACCGCGGCAACAAACTCGGCGGCCGAGTAGCGTGGAC
>CAVRSO010000113.1:0-8050 GCA_963723845.1 uncultured Acidobacteriota bacterium | reverse complement strand
GCCTCCCGAACCGCTACTTTGCGCGCGCCCGTCAGTTCCAAAAGCCAGTCATCGAGTGCCGCGCGTTGGGACGCATCCAGCTCATCGAACGCGATCCCCATTCCAAGCCCATGCTGCGAATAGACAACCGTGCCCTGGGTGTCGAATTGATTCTGATCCTTGCGGACGGCAACCTTTACGTGAGCGCCCACTGGAAAAGGTACCATCGTGTCAACAAAGCATCCCCCAGGACCGAGGTCCGTTGTGCGCGTTGAAAAACGAGCGCCCGAGCCAAGCTCCACTACCTCTGCGGAGGCGGTGAAGGAATGGCGGTCCGCACTTCTCCGTTCCGCTTCGCGAGTCGCGGCCTTGGTGCGCGTGGTGTCGCGTGGATGCTTTTTGTTGCCGTGATCGTACATAAATCGCCAACCGCCTTCCGTTTAGCTAAACCGATTGTTTCAAGTATTGTGAATGTCGCGCGCGCTGCTGACAAGCGCAATCCCCGATGTCTTGCCCAAAAGCCAATCACGCCTTACAGCAAGAATCTGACCGCGATGCCAACACCATCGGCTCCTCGGTCTTCGAGGCGCACGATTGAGCCGAGGAACTTTCGATGAGCCGAGACTTTATCGCCGTAAGGAAATGTGATCATCAGGCGCATCCCCACCGAATAATGGGGCATGGAGGTAGTGAAATAGAGGCCATCTCGCGTGAAATCAATCACTTGGCCAACGTCCTCGATTTCGGCGAATCGGGCGTCAAAGGGCCGAACATGCAGCGGCAGAGAAAGCTGCAGCCGCTTCCGGCGGCGGGCATCTCGGGCTGCCTTTTCGGTGCCGCGGTTTGAGGACTGCCTATTGGGCCAGGACACTACACTCATTTGTCATCTCCCCTCTGAAAACGACGCGTTATGTCTATTCTCGCGTGCCGCTGAGTGCCTTCCTATAGAACAGGGGTACCAGAGCGACCGTTACGAACGTTCGGTGTTTGCGCACCAAAAGCGTCGAGTTTGGCTTCGAGTTCGACGCAGTGGAACGGACCAACTCGAAACATTAAGGGCACTTTAGCGGGCAGATTTTGACGCGAAATGACGCGGATGTGCCCGTCTGGCGAGGAGACAGAGGAATCTCCACCGCAAGAGCTTCTTGACAGGCGGAGGCTCGGAGGTTAACGTAGCGGTTGCTGATTCTCCAGACGCGGACGCATGAGAAACGACGCAAATTCGGTAAAACTCGTAATTGTAGGACTCGTACGCGCGCTCCGGGCTGGAGGGCATCACTGAGCTGAGCGGTAAGAATCCAAAAGGCTCATGAGACCCACCTGCCAGAGACGCTGGCAAGGTGGGTTTTTATTTTTGTGGCCATTGAAGAATTGAAGAGGGGAAACCGATGGAAAGCAAAAAGGAAACGATGATCGGCGCGAGAATTCTGTGGGAATGTCTGGAACGCGAGGGCGTAAAAACGGTCTTCGGCTACCCGGGCGGCGCGATTCTGCCCGCCTATGACGCGCTCCGGCATAGCTCCATTCGCCATATTCTGGTGCGGCACGAGCAGGGCGCCACGCACATGGCCGATGGGTATGCCCGGGCCACCGGTGAAGTCGGCGTGGCCGTAGCCACCTCGGGCCCTGGCGCTACCAACATGGTCACCGGAATCGCCACGGCGATGATGGACTCTTCGCCGATCGTCTGCATCACCGGCCAGGTTGGCAGCAAGCTGCTCGGCTCCGATGCGTTTCAGGAAACCGACATCACCGGCGTCACCCTGCCAATCACCAAGCACAATTATCTGGTGACGCACGCCAGCGAGATTGCCCCCGCCATTCGCGAGGCGATGTATATCGCGAAGTCCGGACGCCCGGGACCGGTGCTCGTCGACATTACCAAGGACGCTCAACAGGGCTCGTGTGAATTCGATTGGGAAGCGGCGGCGCCGAAGACGCGCGGTTACCGGCCCGATCACTCTCCTGCTGAGAAGGCGTACCAAAAGGCGCTGGAGCTGATTCGCGCGGCCAAGCGGCCGGTGATTCTGGCAGGGCACGGAATTTCGATTGCGGGAGCCGAGCAGGAGGTTCAAACGTTTGCGGAGCGGACTTGCATCCCTGTGGCGATGACGCTGCTTGGGCTGGGGCACTTGCCCGCGTCTCACGTGTTGAACATGGGAATGATGGGCATGCACGGCGAGGCCTGGGTCAACAAGGCGATCCAGGAGGCCGATCTGCTGATTGCGCTAGGCATGCGCTTCGACGACCGCGTGACCGGCAATTTGAAGAACTACGCTCCCAACGCCAAGAAGATTCACGTGGAGATCGATCCTGCTGAGATCAACAAGAATGTGAAGGTGGATGTTGCGCTCGTCGGCGACCTGCGCAAAATTTTGAAGGAAATGCTGCCGCGTCTCGAACCTTTGAGCCACAACGAGTGGCTGGAAACGATTCGCGGCCTCAAGGGAGATACCGCCGTCCGGGACATTCAGAATCTTCCGGACAACGGCCATCTCTACGCGGCGCACGTGATCAACGATATCTGGCACGAAACGCTCGATAGAGATGCAATTGTGGTCACCGACGTGGGCCAGCATCAGATGTGGGAGGCGCAGTATTACAAGCACGAGAAGCCGCGCTCGCTGGTTACTTCGGGAGGCCTGGGAACGATGGGGTTTGCGCTTCCGGCTTCGGTGGGGGCGAAGGTAGCGCGTCCTGATGCGGACGTTTGGGCCGTGGTTGGCGACGGCGGCTTCCAGATGACCATGGCCGAGCTTGCCACGATCGTGCAGGAAAATCTGAAGGTGAATATCGCGATCATCAACAACGGTTATCTGGGAATGGTCCGGCAGTGGCAGGAGTTTTTCTACGAACGCAATTACGAAGCGACTCCGCTGCTGAATCCTAATTTCGCGATGCTGGCACAAGCCTACGGAATCCGCAATTTTACGGTGCAGAAGCGGTCCGAGGTGATTCCGGCAGTCAGAGCCGCGCACGCGCACGAAGGCCCGGTGCTGATCGACTTTAAAGTCGAGCAGGAAGACACCGTGTATCCGATGGTGGCGGCAGGCGCGGCGCTGCACGACATGATTCGCAGGCCGAATCCGTTGGTCGAAACGGCAGAGGACGAATAGCCCATGCTCCACACATTCGTGGTCTACGTTGAAAATAAACCGGGTGTTCTCTCGCGCGTGGTGTCCTTATTTCGGCGCCGCGCCTTCAATATTGACTCGCTGACCGTCGGCCGGACGGAGAATCCGGACGTCTCGCGGATGACCATCACGTCGGACGCGGATGAGGATCAGGCTCGGCGGATCGTCGCAAACATCTATAAGCTCGTAAACGTGCTGCTGGTCGACGATGTGACCGGACAGGGTGCGCTGCTGCGCGATCTATCGTTGGTGAAGGTCGGAGCGGGCCAGGAGACGCGCGGCCAGGTTTTCCAGCTCGCCGAGGTGTTTCGAGCGCACGTGCTGGATATCGCGGCGGATTCGATTACGCTTGAGATGACGGGCGAAGAAACGAAAGTCGATCGCTTCCTCGAACTGCTCGCGCCTTACGGTTTGATGGAAATGGTGCGCACGGGAGTAGTAGCGATGCGGCGCGGAGCCAAGTCCCCGAACGTGACGTCGAAAGCGGCTCGCGTGGGAGCGACGGACGACGATACAGTTTCTTATTCGGTGTAAGAACTCGTCGACAAATGCGGCTCCATATGTCCTCTAGGGAACCGCGGGTTCGGGGTAGGTTGTAATCCCACTCGCTTGCTGATATTCTTGATATTCAATGGCGAAAAGGAAATCGAAGCTCGATAAGGCCACCGACATCATTGCCGAGATAATTGGAAAGCAACTCGCGACATTACCCCCTGCCGTTGCAGCGGCAAAGCGCAAAAGGCTGCACGATCTAGCGATCAAAGTTTCCCGCGTTTCAGCGCCCGGTAAGCGCTCACGGCCTTCGCGAACCGCGGGTCCTCGTCGAATATCTCGATCTCGCGCAGGTACTGCATAAGGTCGAGCTCTGTCCCGAATTTAAGCAGCCTCTTTACATCTGGTCGATAGCTCTGAATCTCTTTACGCGTGTGCTGCTTTCTCGGCCGCATTAGGCGATCAGCGCTCCTTCGACGCGGCAACAGCCTATCAGAAAACCGGCCACGGTAACGGCTCGCTCACGCGGATTTACGTTTCGCGGCTTTTGCCGGGGCGGTTTGCGGCTTGGGCCTGAGAGCGGCGAGAAATTGCTCTAGCGGCAGGGCGTTGAGCACATCCTTTTTTTCAATCCAGCCGCGCCGCGCTGTGATCACTCCGTATTTCATCATTCGCAGATGAAGTGTGGCGTGCGAGTCCGTGGAGATTACGATCTTCACGCCGCGATGCTTCGCCATGCGCAGATGAACGTCGCGCAAATCGAGGCGATCCGGATACGCATTGCATTCCATCGCGATGCCGCGGGCGGCGGCCGTATCGAGGATTTTTTCCATGTCGTAGTCGAATGGCTCGCGGCGCAGCAGAAGCCGGCCGGTCGGATGGGCGATAATCTGTGTGTAGGGATTTTCCATGGCCGCCAGAATGCGGTCCGTCATTTCGGCGCGTTCCAGATTCATGTAGGAGTGAACGGAGGCGACCACCACGTCGAGCTGCGCCAGCACTTCATTATCGAGATCGAGCGCGCCATTTTTCTTGATGTCCACTTCGATGCCCGCCAGCAGGCGAATGCCGGGAACGCGCTCCTGCGCGGCGCGGATCTTCTTGATCTGCTCGAGCGTCCGCTTTTCATCCATGCCGTTTGCGACGGTGACCGCCTGCGAATGATCGGTCAGCGCGATGTATTCGTAGCCGAGTTCGCGCGCGGCCTCGCCCATTTCCTCGATTGAGTTGCGGCCGTCGGAGGCGGTGGTGTGCATCTGCAAGTCGCCGCGAATATCCGCCAGCTTCACGAGTTGAGGCAGCGTGCCGGCTTCGGCGGCTTCGATCTCGCCGGTCGCCTCACGTAATTCGGGTTCGATATAGGCAAGTTTGAGCTTGGCGTAAACTTCCTCTTCGGTCTTGCTCGCCACCACTCGCCCGCCCTTCAAAGTAGTGAGCGCGTATTCGTTGAGCGTCCAGCCCATATCCAGCGCGCGTCCTCGCAGCGCCACGCTGTGCGCCTTCGACCCCGTGAAATACAGCAGAGCCGCGCCGAAGGATTTCTTCTCGAGCAGCCGCACATCCACTTGCAAGCCGGTGCCCAGCAGAAAGCTCACCTTGTTTTCGCCGTGCGCGAGTGTCTGATCGATGCCCGGATATTTCAGGATATGCTCGGCCACTGCATCAATATCTTTCTGTTTGTCTTTTCCGGGACGCATGGTGACGAGCAGGTCCAGATCGCCTACGGTTTCGCGGCCGCGGCGCAACGATCCCGCCGCTGTCACCGACTCGACCATATCGCCCGCTTTCGTGATGTAGGCGCTCAGTTTCTGCGCCTCATCGTCGGCAACGTTCAGGCGTACGCGCCCCGATCCCGAAAGGTTCTTGTGCTGTTCGGCTGCCTTCAGGATGTTCTGTTCGCTCTTTTCGCCGAAGCCCGGAAGGTCGCGCAGTTTGCCCTCGCGCGCGAGTGCCGCAACTCCATCAACGGTAGCCACTTTGAAATTGCTCCAGAGAAACGCCACCTTTTTGGGTCCGAGCGATTGCAGATGGAGCAAGTCGAGCAGCGTGGGCGGATATTTCTTCAGCAGCTTCTGGCGCAGGCTGTAATCGCCGGTGGCAAGGATCTCGCGGATGTGTTCGGCCATGCCCTCGCCCACGCCGGGAAGCTCTTTCAGCTTCTTGGGGTCTTTGGCCACGTCTTCGATGCGCTCGTGAATGCTGTAAAGCAGCTCGGCCACTTTTTCGTAGCTGCGATAGCGGCCGATAATCGCGCCATCGATTTCGAGCAGTTGCGCCGTCTCGCGCAGTATTTTCGCGACCTCTTTGTTTTCCACGTGCTGCTTCTCCGATCTGCCGGCTTAACTATTTTCCGCGCGCAAGAAATCTATCGTAGTAGAGAATTCCCGCCACTGTCTTCGAGTCTCGAATTCTGCCGCTGCGAATCCATTTCCGGGCGTCAGCCAGCGTCAAAATCCGCTGCGTAATTTTCTCGTCGTCTTCCGGACGCGCCTTGCCCTTCGTCAGACCCTCGGCCAGAAATATCACCATTTTCTCGCCGAGCAAACCCGGGGAAGGGAACACTTCGAGCAGCTTGCGAATCTTGCGCGCGGTGTAGCCTGTTTCCTCCTGCAATTCGCGATGCGCGCCGCGAAGAAAATCCTCGTGCGGCTCTTTGTGCCCGGCGACCAGCTCCCACAAGTATTGACCGGCGGCATGCCGGTACTGGCGAATCAACACGATGCGACCGCCTGGCAGCACCGGCAGCACAACGACTGATCCAGGATGCTCCACAAATTCCCGAATCACTGTTACCCCGCCGGGCTCGAGCACGCGATCGCGTTTTAGCTTGAAAACGCGGCCGCGAAAGAGAGTTTTGCTGCTCAGAATTCGCGGCTTTCGCGCCTTCCTGCTTTTCCTCGATTTCACCGCGCCTCCTGAGCCACGTCGCGCTGCAATTCTACCCTAGCCTCGGTCCTTGTCCGCGATTTCCTATATACTTCCATTTAGGCGCATCCATGCAAATCAACACCGTGATTGTGGACGACGAACGTCCCGCGCGCGACGAGCTGGCCTACCTGCTGAAGAGTTTTTCTGAAGTCAACGTCGTCGCGCAGGGAAAAAATGGCCTCGAGGCCGTCGCGCTCATCAAGGAGCACGAGCCTGATTTGGTGTTCCTCGATGTACAGATGCCGGGCCTCGATGGTTTCGCGGTGATCAAAAAATTGATGGAGCGCAAGCTGCCGATTCCTCAAATCGTTTTCGCCACCGCCTACGATCATTACGCCGTGCAAGCTTTCGAAGTGAACGCCGTGGACTACGTCCTGAAGCCGTTCGACAAGGCGCGGATCGCGCGGGCGCTGCAGCGTGCCAAGAAAATGGTGGATACGCACGCGTCTCCCTGTGGAGCGGCTCGAAGCGCTGGTGGGACAGCTGGGAGCGGGCCGTGTGAAGCCGCAGCCGCTGGCGCCCGTGAAGCTCTTGGTGAAGTCGCAATCGCGCATGATTTTGATTGATGCGGACGAAATGATCTACGCCTCGATTCAAGATGGCGAGATCACCATATATTCGCGCGACGCGGAGGGCGTCTCGAATTACCGCACGGTGGAGGAATTGATGGAGTCGCTCGATCCCGGCGTGTTCTGGCGGCCGCACCGATCGTATCTGGTGAACATCAACCACATTAAGGAAGTGATGCCGTGGTTCAAATCGAGCTTCATGCTGAAGATGAATGATAAGCGCGCCAGCGAAATTCCCGTGTCGCGCAATCAAACCAAGCGCTTGCGGGAGCTATTGAAACTGTAGCGCTTCGCCTTTTGGCCTCGACTCTCAACTCTGAACTCTCAACTTTGAACTTCTGTGCTAGCATCGCGTGGAGCAATTTTCTTTTCTACATTTCAATTTCCTAGTTGAGGTCCTCCCACAGAGTGGCGAAGCGCAAACGAGTTCTAAGCGGCATGAGGCCCACCGGCCGTCTCCATCTCGGCCATTATTTCGGCGCCCTCCAAAATTGGCTCAAGCTCCAGGAAGAATATGAGTGCTTCTTTTTTGTGGCGGACTGGCACGCGCTCACCACGCATTACGAAGACACCTCTTCCATCTCAGAAAATACGCTGCAAGTGGCGATGGATTGGCTGTCCGTCGGGCTCGATCCCGCCAAATCAACATTGTTTGTCCAGTCGAGCATACTGGAACATGCCGAGCTGTATGTGCTGCTCTCGATGATCACGCCGCTCTCGTGGCTCGAGCGCGTTCCGACGTACAAAGAGCAAATCGAAAACCTGAAAGATCGCGACCTCGGCACCTACGGCTTCCTCGGCTATCCACTGCTGCAGGCTGCGGACATCGTCATCTACGACGCCGATTTTGTGCCCGTGGGTGAGGACCAGGTGCCGCATGTGGAACTGACGCGAGAGATCGTGCGGAAGTTCAATTCGCATTTCGGTTTTGAAGTGAAAAGGGCATTG
>CAVRSO010000112.1:0-19330 GCA_963723845.1 uncultured Acidobacteriota bacterium | reverse complement strand
CAGAAGGGACGCTCGAAGCCGGAACGGATTTCCCGCCAGCGCTGGGTCAGGCCCACAGGTTTTCCTTTGCGTCCGCCGAGAGCGCGGCGAGTCGCCGCCAAACTGCTGCGATTGTAGACGATTCACGGCTGTTTAGGGTCCTGATATTGTTTCTAGCTGGAAGGATTCACTGCGGCAAACTCGGCGGATTTAAGCGTCAAACTAGAAACAATTCCGCGCAAAAACCGCGCCCTTGGAGGGCCTACGCAGGCCGAAGCTGGCTGTTTCCCGACCTTTTTTAGGCGGGGACAGCTTGGGTGCGCATGCTCCGGTGAATCGCCAGCGCCAGCGCCCCTAAACCCCATACCGTGATGAGCAGCCCGATGATAGGACCGGCATACGGCACCATCCGCACCACGCGCAGAACCGCCAGGCCAATCGCCAATCTTCCAATTGCCGGACCGATGCCCGATCCGATGCCGATCATTTTCTCACCGAGCCAGGAGGCCACGAAGATCTGTGCCGAGTAGACCGCAATCGCGTAGGCGAGAAGTGTGGCAATTCCGACGCCCAATCCGACGATGGTGATGCACGCGATGAATGCAACGATGGGAGTGGCAAACAGCAACAATATGCCGAGCCCGATTGAGACTCCAGCTTTGTTGGCGGTGCTGACGGCCCTCGCGAAAAATCCCGGGGACAGAAACAACAGCAGGAGCCCGAAGAGGAAACTCGCGCCCCAGAAAAGCACCTGATGCCAATAGTAGGCGATTTGGCCGTAGTTCGGGCCGGGCTTGCGGAGGGTCACGTCGATCGGACTCGCGAGCTTGGCGCCCTCGGAGATTTGCGGCTGCCGGCGCCCTTGATACTTTGTCTGGCCCATTATCTGAGCCGTCGATCCGATGGTGAGGCGATCTGCCCGGATGTTCGCATTACCACCGAGCGTGCCGTTTATATCGAGATCGCCGACGTATGCCAGAAGATCGCCTGCAATCCGTCCATCCAATTCAGAGGAGCCGGAAAACATAGTCAGCGTGCCTCCTACCGAGGCCTTTTCCGCCAACTCGGTTCGTTGCGTCCAAGACATTACGTTTTTTTCGACAGTCGAATTGAGAGAGAGAGATTGGCACCAGAGACGGACGTTGCCGTCCACCGGCCCGTTTACCTGGATTTCTTGTCCGAATCCGAGGATGTCTCCCTTGATGTGGCCATTGACAGTGACGCTGGGGGAAAAAACGATCAGATCGCCATCCACATCGCCGTCGATGCGAACGCGCTCGCCCCCGACGATTAGATCGGTTTTCACTTCCTGGCCGGCCGGCAGCGTGTAGCTCGGGTCGCCGTGATGTATTTCACCGGCCTGGGCTGAAGGGAGGCAGAGCCAGCGCGACGAACAGCGCGCCCATCACGAATGCAATGGGAGTGAAGTTCCTCCATTGTTTTCTCAGCGCCCAGATTCCAATCGCCCCCAACGTAGCGAGGGGCAGAAATTCCAAGAGGGTTCGCATTGAATCCCATCCTTTCCAAAAGGCGCTGCTAAAGAAAAGCATCGTCAGCAAATTTCCCTGCGTAAAGCCGGCCTGCGAAGCCTCGGCATACCACGGTTGGATGAAGCCGCTCCATAGCGTATAAAGGCCGCCCATTGCAAGAGTGAAGGCAGCAATCCATCCCCAGTGCGTGGCGCTGCGCTGGGGTGCGGCGGTCAGATATGAAGGAACCGGCTCCTCTTCGGCGGCCAGCGCCTTTCGCAGCCAGAGGCTTTCACTCTCGAGGGCGTGCAGCAAACCGCGGCATGCGGGGCACGCCGCAAGATGCGCCGAGACTTCACCGGCGCGGCCCGGATCGAGCTGATGCTCGAGGTAGAGCAGAGTGGTGACTTCATCGAAGTGGTCGTTGACTTGGTTCATGACTTTCCCCCAGCAGAAGCTTTCAGAGCGCCGAACGCGCCGCCGTGCGTGAGCGCGTCGCGCAACTGATGGCGCGCGCGCAGCAGCAGCACACCCACGAAGGCGCGGCGCACGCCGAGCGTGTCCGCAATTTCGTCGTAACTCATATCCGCGTAATAACGCAGGGCGAGCGCCATTCGGGCGCGATCGGGGAGCTTGGCCAGCCCCGTGCGCACCTCTTTGCTGGTGTGCTCGGCCTGCAGGCGTTCAATCTGGCTTGGATCGGGATGCTCGAGCGGAAGCGTATCCAGATCGCCGGTTTCCAGGTCTTGGCGAATGCGGCGGCGGCGCAGCGTATCCCAGCAGTGATTGCTAGCGACTTTATAAAGCCAGGCGGTAAAGGGCCGCGAGGAGTCGTAGGTACCGAGCTTCTGGCGCACTTTCATGAATATTTCCGTGGTCGCGTCTTCCGCATCTTCACGGGCGGGAAGCACCCTCCGGCAAAACCTAAAGATCGCCGCAGCGTACTGGCGATACAGTTCACCCCAGGCGTCTGAATCGCCCGCCCGGACCTGGGACAGCAACCGCGCCAAATCCGCTTCGCTCATCGTCCCGGTCGTCTTGACGCTCGTCCATTGATCTAATACGCAGGCTGACGCGAAATGTTTCACAACTATCACAAATCAGCGGAGTTGTCTGCGAGCAAATGGCTTGCGGCCGTCGGCAAGCGGGTCAGTTTCGGGCAACAGCTGCGACCACTGCCTCTATCGGGAGGTTTTACCGATCAGGATCCAGATTCTCAGTTTACGAATGTTCGGCGGCTAGCTCGTCCAGCGCGGCCGCCGCCTTGTTCACATTGTCAACTCCGAAGACCAGAAGACCCAGCGTCGATCCGGGCTCCAGCCCGCAGTAGCTGTAGTCAATATTGACCTGTTTTTCGCCCAACCGAGCGGCCGCGCGTCCCAACCCACCTGGAAGGTGCGGCAGTCTGACTATGGCGACATCTGTCTCCTCGAAGATCATGCGCAGGCTTCCCAGCACCGACTTGGCGCCGGCCATATCATCCGCGAGGAATCGGGCGAGGCTCTCGCCCTCCTCCACGTACGATTGAAAAGCCAGGATGTTCACCCCACGTTCCGCGAGAGCGAGGAAGCATTTCCCCAAAGCGCCCGGCTTGTCTGCGATCGTTACCGTAAACTCTTTGGCCTTCGGCATCTTGCCTTGACTCCCTTCCTCTGCGGGACACCCGACAATCGGGATCGTGGTCGATTCATTGGACTGCGGCTCGGCTTGTTGGTCAACTCCTGTTTAGTTGGCTAACGCCAAGGGTTTCGCACTCTTCCGGCGGCCGCGACGTTCGAAGAGGCCAGACGAATTCCAAAAAAGACAAGACTCCCCCTCTAGGTATATCATTCCGGACAGCCTTGGCGTTACTTGGCTCTAAGGTCAATCCGAAATCAACGGTGGTGTGCCATGAGTATCAAGTTGCATGAATAGGTGTATGTGGTTGACGGCCGGGCTGATGGCCGCCGGCCTGTTTCTTCCGGCGGTCTCGCACGGTCAAGCAAATCGAGGGAGCACATCCGGCCCGACGAGCAACTCGCTCTCGGTAACGGATGGGGCTCGCGCGAACAACGCAATAGACGACGCTTACATGCGCCAGACATTAGGTGGTCCGAAAGAAGAAGCGGCGTATCAGGCATTTTTCAAGGCCAACGAGGACGCGAAGAAGATCAAGCTTGGCAACGCGTTTCTCACGAAATATCCCAAGGACCGCTATAGCGAAGCGGTATACGAAGAACTTGCCCAGGCCTATTACAACAGGAAGGATCTGCCGGACTTCTACACCTATTCGGACAAGGGGCTTTCGCTTTTCCCTAATGACGTGCATCTGCTGGCCCTGACCGGCTGGGTGATTCCGCGCGCTTTTACCCCCGACGAACCGGATGGGGACAAGAAGCTCGACCAGGCCGAAACCTACGCCAAGCATGCGCTCGATGTGATGGGTACGATGACAAAACCTGACGTTTTTACCGACGCGCAATTCGGCCAGTTCAAGACAGGCGAGGCAGCCGTGGCCCATAGCGGGCTCGGGCTCATTTACTTTCGCCGCGAGAAATATGACGAGTCTGCCAAGGAACTCCAGATTGCCATCCCGGGTGAGGCAAATCCGGATCAGACCGATCTCTTCATCCTGGGCGCCGACCTCGAAAATTTGAGCCGCTTCAAGGAGGCGGCGGACGCGTTCGGCCGTTGCGCCCAGATCGCCGGCACGATGCAGGATAAGTGCAAACAGTACGCGGGCGTCGCTGAGAAAAACGCCGGCGAGGCGAAGTAGAGGATCATCCGGTCGTCACGCAAATCGGTTCCGTGGCTAGCGGGGTTCGCGGCCGCTATTGTCGCCGGATCGTTTACTGGCCACGCTAGTTTTGCTTCCGGGCCAAACACGCAGCTCCACCCATTGAACTGACGGCAGAGCAAGACCACCAGCGCATCCTCGATTTGCTGCACATTTCCTCGCTTCGCGCCGGACCAGATTCGGACCCCGCCTCACCACACGCCGCAAATTACGATGAATCGAAGGCTAATCCGTATCCGACGCTTCCCGATCCGCTCGTGCTGGCGAGCGGAGAAAAAGTTACGTCGGCCAAGCTCTGGTGGACGAGGCGACGGCCCGAGATCGTAGAAAGTTTCGACCGCGAAATTTACGGGCGACGTGCCAAAGCAGACGCCGAGAGTAAATTGGGAAGCTGCCAGCATGACGCGTGAAATCTTCGGCGGCGTGCCCGCGATTACGAAAAAGCTCATCGGAGACGTTGACAATTCATCGTATCCCGCAATTTCGGTGGATATTCAGGCGAGTGTGACGATCCCGGCGGCGAGCAAGGGGCGCATGCCCGTCATGATGGAATTCGGATTAGACCCGGCGGTGATGCGGCGGTTACTCGCACGATTAGAGGCTCGCGGACAGAAGATTCCGCCTCCTCCTCCCGGTCCGACTTGGCAAGAGCAAGTTTTGGCCAAAGGCTGGGGATACGCGGTGATTATTCCCACGAGCTTTCAAGCGGACGACGGAGCCGGACTCACGCAAGGAATTATCGGCCTGTGCAACAAAGGGCAGCCGCGCAAGCTGGACGATTGGGGCGCGCTGCGAGCGTGGGCCTGGGGCGCGAGCCGCCTGCTCGACTACTTGGAGACGGATAAAGCAGTCGATGCAAAGCGCGTGGGCATCGAAGGGCTTTCGCGCTATGGCAAAGCGGCGCTCGTCACCATGGCGTACGACCAGCGTTTCGCGATCGCACTGATCGGATCGTCGGGCGCGGGAGGCGCGAAACTCCTGCGGCGCAACTTCGGCGAAACGGTAGAAAATCTTGCCGCGACCAGTGAATACCACTGGATGGCGGGAAATTTTCTGAAGTATGCGGGACCGCTGACGCCGAAACGACCTGCCCGTAGACGCACACGAACTGATGGCGCTGGCCGCACCGCGTCCGGTCTTCATCAGTTGCGGCTCGCCGCAAGTGGAAGGCGGCTGGGTGGACGACAAAGGCCAGTTCATGGCTGAAGTTGCCGCCGGATCCGTTTACGAGCTTCTCGGCAAGAAAGGGCTCGGCACCACGGAGATGCCGCCTATCGGAACTTCCCTGCTCGCGGGTGACTTGGCTTTCCGTCAACACGAAGGCGGCCACACCGATGCCCCGAATTGGCCTGCCTTCTTGGAATTCGCCTCGCGCTATATGAGTGCCAACTAGATGCGCAAGCTCGATATTTTTGTGCTTGTGGCTCTGTTTTTCCTTCCTGCTGCGGTCGCGTTGTTTTTCGCCTGGTCCGTATGGATCGCTAACAAGAGACCAACAATTGCGGGATGGCGTCTCGTCACGGTCGGGTGGGGTCTAATCGCGGCGGTGATGGCCATGATCGCGTTTTTTCCAGGTTGTGTGCATGAGCTGAGAACCCTACAGCCGGCGCATGGGTTCTGGCTCGTTGTAAATTGGGCCGGCATAGTGCTTTGGATGATTGGCCTTGCAGGGGCATCGACTGGCAAAGGATGGGGAAGGATCACACTCATTTGTTGGGGCATGCTGATGTTCGTTGGATTGTTTGGGGTCAGTTCGGCTATGATTCCTTGATAGGTCAGAGAGAAGGTGATGCCGATCTACGAATACGTTTGCGACGATTGCGGCGAGCACTACGAGCGCCTGGTGATGAACGGGAAGACCTCGGTTGCGTGCCCGAAGTGCGCGAGCGGGAAACAGACGCTGCAATTGTCGGTCTTTGCCGCGCCCGCCAATGGCAGCAAATCTTCGGCGGGCCCGCGTTCGAGTGGCGGTGGTTGCTGCGGCGGCGCTTGCGGCTGCAATTAACCCGGGCCGGCGACGGATTCTGAGCGCGAGGCTGCTAAGAGTTTCCGCGAAGTCTTGATTCCTCCCCAATTTTTTCCTGCGACTTGCATAATCCATTTCCCCCAGGCATCGGGAAATCTCGCGCAGCCGTCGTTCCAAGAGCAAAATTGCGCAGGCGGGAGTGCCTCGCCACGAAAGAATTGTGCTGATTGATTTATAGGGAGCGGGAGATTGAGCGGGCGGAGGATTCTTTGGCGCCGGTGCCGGCGCGGGAGCGGGCTGCGCCTTCTCTGATGGCGGCGGCGCTAGCGTGAATTTTCCATCGACGATGGGATTGCGATCCTCGCCCTCGCAGTCTTCGTAGACCATGCGGTGAATGTGTGTCACTCGTTCGTAAGTCCGCGTCATATGCCACGGCGCTGTGAGATTGGCCGGATCGATGATGGTCATCTGATCTTCCAAATGGCCTGGGTCGATCATCCGCATCCGCTCGATGAAATGCGCTTGCTGGGTTAGAATTCCGATGGTCAGGAATCCCTCCACGTCGCCAAACGCCGCAACGGAACTGCCCGACTGGGGACCGCCGTACGCGCCTTTCACCGCGATGGTGTCCATCACGAGTGTCTGCCCTTCCCAATGACCGATTGAATCGCCCCACGGGGTCGCCCACAAATCATCCTTTGGCGTATGAGGGCGTCCGTCCGTGTAAATGTGACGAATTTCGCGGCTGGAGAAGATCAGCGCCGTTTCTTTCGGCGTCACCAGCACCTCGAACATCAACGGTGTATCGAGCATTATGCCCGGATACCCGAACGTGCAAGCCGTGAAGGCGTCCGCGGGATTCTCTCCGCGTGCGACGGCCGCCAGTCTCGCGCGCTCCCTCGCCTGCATCGCATCAACTTTCGCTTTGGTGGCGGCATTAAGCGGCGGCGACCACTGCATTACTTTGAGAACCCGCTCGAGCGACTGGTTAAAACCTCCAGATGCATCCGGCGTCCCGCCGACGTTCTCCCACTGGCCGCTCCAGTCGGGCAATTTGCCCGACGCGCCCATCGTGGCCACGCAACCTAGGAGAAGCGCGACGCCCAGTGCATGCTTCCGCAAAATCATTTTCCTTGTCCCGCTGGAGTGCCCGCGAAGGGCCCGGCGGGGCCGCTTCCCGAAACGTATTGGCCACCTTTGGCGTCGTGCATGGGATGAATATTCAGCGTGATCTTATCACCCGGCTTCAGAGTAACGGGCTTCCATCCGACTCGCGCTAAGTGTTCGGGGCTCGTCATTTCAATACTCCACTCGTCTTCGGTGCCGCTATCGTTTTTCACCATCACCTGGATGAAGACGTGCGGATTGGTCCAGCGGAATTCCTTGACGGTGCCCTGGATCGTAACCAGCTTCGACTGGTCGAACATCGCAAACGAATGGTGCGCCAGCGCCGAACTGGCCGTCAGCATTGCCGCGATGGCGATCAGGGTATAGCGCAGCGCCCTACTCATTTGTTCCTCCACATGTCCGACCGTGCCATTTCCGTTTCGTTTCAGATAGCGCGCGCGGAAAACTTCGCCCGTCCCACCCGCACAAAAGGTGAAAGGATTTCGTACCGGCGCACGAGCTGCCACACTGAATGGCCATAGTTTACCGCCAACTTGAAGATGCTCATAGTATATGTGATTTGTGCTACCCGCCAGGGTGATCTATCTGCCGCGAGCGAGACCATATCACAGCGGGGTGCATAGCAGCGCTGGCCGTTGATGGTTTACGGTTTGGGGGCGGGGGCGGTAGATGGCGTGGCAGAACTCTGCGGGGTGGAGAGGAATTGTTGGAGTTGGTCGCGCTGCTGGCGAGCCTGCTCGGCAAAGGAGCCTGTGGGGGCGAGCTTGAGATACTGATTAAGGTCGTCAAGCTGGGCGCGATCGTTTTGGAGCTGGATGTGGATGTTGGCGAGCAATAGATAGAGAGTTGGGTTGTCGGCTTTGAGTTTGACCGCGGCAACGGCGCTTGGTTCGGCTTCGGAAGCGCGATGCAGCTCGACGAGCGCGCGGGCTAATTGCGATTGCGCCCGCCAGGAATTGGGATCAATCTCGACAGCCTTGCGTGCGGAGGTTTCAGCTTCGGCGAAGCGATGTCCGTTCAGGGAAAGCTCAGCGAGCCCGAGATAGCCCTCCTGGTAATGCTGATGGCTCACTTCGACCGACTTTTGAAAGGCTTTCTCTGAATTGGCCGGGTCGGCTAGTTTCATATACGCGACACCGATCTGAGCGTAGGCTTCGTAGTAATCGGGATACTCTTGAATCGCCTTTTCGAACGGTTTGAGGCTGCCCTGATAGTCAGACTTTCCATATAGCAGGCCCAATCCTTTTTCCATGTCATCGTGCGCTTTGCGTGGTATGGAAAGGTCGCGCACCGAGACAGTATTCGGTCCCTTGGCGTTGGCATCAGGGACCCTACGAAGTTCAACCTGAAGGGCACGCTCGTCATTGAAGAGTTCCACTTGCTGATTTGCAGTCTGGTATCCAGTTTGGTCCACAACTAGGACGTAAGTACCCGCCGGGATGTTGGAGAAGCTGAACCTTCCGCCATCGCCGCTGAAAAACGTTCCGACTGAGGGGCCACGGGTGGAATCCAGCTCCAGTCTTACGCCGTCAAGCCGAGCGTGACTGGCGGCATCCGATACTGTCCCGCTCAAGTAGCAGGGATCGCAAGTAGCTGTCGTGGGGCCTTGTCCTGCTGCAATAGGAGCGGAACAAGCCACAAACGTGGCGAATAGCAACCAGCGAATGAATGGAACGAAGCTTGGCACACTGGGCATCCGTCCACCCCCAATTGGCGACTAGCGTACACCCCGGGAAACCCGCGAGCAAGAGAATGCAGCAGCAGCGCGCCTGCAGCTTTCTTGCGCTCCTTCGATCTTGATTATCTATTTGACGATCACTTTGCCGCTGTGAGCGCCCGATGGGACGAAATGTAAAGTGAACGAATAAACGAGCAGATTCACGGGCGCTTCATAATCTGCCGCAAGCGAGACGCTCAACACGTCAGGCGTGAACGTGTATTGCACTGCTACTTGTCGAGGCTGAAGCTGAATCCCATGATCTTTGGCCTTCGTTATGACGGAGTCGCGCAAACCCTCTTCGGTGGGCGCCGGAGCTAATCCGATTCGGAAGGGGTTCTGCACCGCGAGGTCTTGCATGTCGCTTTGCAGCTCAGAATTGGCCACATAGCACGCGCCGACCTGCCAGCCGATGATACCTGCCAAAGCGAGGATCAATCCGAGGATGATAGCGCGATTTCTCATGCTTTTTTTGTCAGATGGATGTAGGCATTCTATTTACTGTATAGGAGGATAAATCCGAAGGCTGACATTTTGGGCGAGATAGATCCGGGCATGTACTCAAAACGCGAACCTTGCACGCTCTTGCTCGTTACCGTTTGCACTTGCCCCATCGCTTCAGTGCAACGAGCCGCACGCCCGATTGGATCTCCGGAGTTTTAGCGGAATACTGTGGGAAACGAGTCGTCGAACAGTGGCATTCGATATGCAAGCTAACCGTGAATCCACTTCAGCAGGATCAGGCCTAGTGTGCTGGTTCCTACCAGAATCCAGAGGGTCAATCCCTGCAACAGAGGTCGAACGCCGACGCGTGCCAACGATTCCCTGCTCAAACCAGTTCCGATCAGGAAAAGAGTTACGGTTAAACCAATTTCCCCGAGCCTGCTAAGCATACCGAAAGCGATTTTCCCCGTGGGAAACAGCGAATTGAGAAATGCCGCCAGACAGAAAAACAAAATGAACCATGGCAACTGAATCCGAGCTTTACTCTTCAGGGCAACGGCAGTGACCACCGATAACGGTACAATCCACAGCGCACGGGCCAGCTTGACGGTTGTGCCAATTGCGAGCGCGGTGGGACCATATCTGGCCGTCGCTCCTACAACCGAACTGGTGTCATGGATGGCGAGTGCAGCCCATAGACCGAACTGTGTCTGAGTCATATGGAGAGCCCATCCCACGAAGGGAAAAAGAAATAGTGCAATGGAATTTAAAATGAAGATCGTTCCCAAGGAAACGGCCATCTCTTCGTCATTAGCCCCGGCAAGTGGTCCCACCGCCGCAATAGCACTGCCTCCGCAAATCGCGGTGCCCGCACTGATCAGGAACGCCGATTTCTTGCTGACGTGAATGAGGTAGCCCAGACTGAGGCCCACGAGCATCACTCCGCTAATGGCCATAACGGTATAAAGAAATCCAGCGCGCCCAACGCGAATGATTTCTTGCAGGTTCATTCCGAACCCAAGGGCCACAACCGAAGCTTGGAGGAGAATTTTTGCCAGACGCTTACTTTGAGACGGAAAAGGATGCACCAGGGTTAACCCAAAGGCCAGACCGGTAAGCAGGGCGATCGCCGGCGAAATCAAGCCCGTCGCCGCAACTATCACTCCGGCAAAGAAGGCTTTCTTGTTCATAAGAGCGTCAGCTAAAACGCGCAGCGGGCGCGTGGTTTCCCTGCATCGGACGAGCCGCAACTTCCTCGGCGTGTCTGGCTCGATTCAAAACCAACTGTTCATGCAAGCTTCGGATTGCTGAGGATCCCGTGGTAGTGAAAAGGAATGGAAACACCCCGTGGACAAGGCACGCCAAACCAGCGCCAATCATCTGAAAGGAAAACCCAGCGGCAGATCGCAAGTGCTCGAGGTAGGTTTCGCCGACAGTCGCGGGGTGTTCAGTGAAAGATAGATTTGGCATGATCGGCAGCTCCTTTCGACTACAACTGCAGACGTTACTACCTTGGGCTCGCAATGGATTTGCAATCTTGGCGTGGCGGAGCCAACTTGTGGAATACAATTCTCTAGTATAGCTGTTCTACGGTATTATTTGCTTCTAGGTGCCGCACTGGAAGACGTTTATTCCTCGAAGCGGCGGCTCTAGAAATTAGGAGGGGCAAGGCTCATGGACGAGATCACGCTGAAGATCCTTCAATGCCTCCAAGAGGATGCGATGATGCCGATCGCGAAGGTGGCCGCTCGCGCCGGACTCTCGCCTTCGCCCTGCTGGCGTCGCATACAGCAACTCATTGCCGATGGGACCATTGCTCGCCGCGTGGCCTTGGTTGATCCGGCAAAGGTCAATGCCAGCGTGAACGTGTTTGTCAGCATTCGGACGAACCAGCATTCCGAGGCGTGGGCAACGAAGTTCTGCAATGCAGCCGCCCAAATTCCTGAGGTTGTTGAATTCTATCGAATGACGGGGCAAGTCGATTACTTGTTGAGGGTTGTGGTGCCAAACATAGCCGCTTACGACGACGTGTATAAGCGGCTTATCAAGACCGCCGACCTGTACGATGTGACTTCCAGCTTCGCTATGGAAACGATGAAATATACGACTGCATTGCCGCTCGATTATGTGGAAACGAGCGCCAAGCAATCGAAGCAGGAGCCTGCCAGGAAACGAACTCGCCGTCAGGCGTAAGGACTCTTGGCATCGCATGGCCAGACTGGAAACCCCAGGCGCAATGGAGTAATCTCCATGGCCGTGAGCCGGAATTGCGCGGCGGTCGCACGCCGGCAAGGGGGATCTGGCGCAATGCGAATAAAGTTCGGTGCCGCATTTTTGCTGGGCGTTTTTTTGTCCGCTGGCTTTTTCGTTCATTCGATTCAGGCTCGCGATTCCTACCGATCTGACAACCCGTTCATTGCGAGTGATTGCGACCGCGCGTGTCTTTACGGTTTCGTCGATCAATATTTGGCGGCGCTGGTGGCGAAGGATCCGGGGCGCGTGCCATGGGCGAAGACGGTGAAATTCACCGAGAACAACGTGGTGCTGCAAATCGGCGACGGGCTTTGGGGCACGATCAGCGGCCAGGGAACGGAGGA
The DNA here is from genome assembly GCA_963723845.1 of uncultured Acidobacteriota bacterium. GTDB lineage: Bacteria > Acidobacteriota > Terriglobia > Acidiferrales > UBA7541 > Palsa-295. The sequence continues at coordinate 7,254 of CAVRSO010000112.1, read as the reverse complement.
TCTGAGAGCGGCCGATCCTGCGAATGGGCAGGTGGCGTACTACGGCGTGGTGGACGAGCGCGGAAACAAGGCGTTCTTTGCCCTGCGGCTCAGAGTGGAGGACCACAAAATCGCCGAGGTGGAAACGATTGTGGATCGCAAAGGCTACGGTCCCGGGCCATTCGGCGATCCTGCCGCGCTGAAACCGGTGCCGGTGTTGCTGGAGGACGTGCCGGCCGATCGGCGGACGCTGCGCGAGCGAATGATTGCGCTGGCGGACGGTTACTTCAATACGCTGCAATTGAATGATGGACAGGTGTTCACGCAATTCACCGACGATTGTAGCCGTCGCGAAAATGGCGTGTGGACCGCCAACGATCCGCATCCAGACCCCAATTCGAACTATTCTGTGTACGGCAAGATTTCCTGCGACCAGGGATTCAAGCTGGGCAATTATCGCTGGGACGACCGGCTGCGCGCGCGGCGGTTTCCGCTGGTCGATGAGGAAAAAGGACTGGTGCTGGCCGGCGGGTTTATCGATCATGCCGGGAGACTCGAAACGTACACGACGACGGACGGCGTGACGCACCAATCGCCGATGAAATCGCCGCACTCATTTTGTTTTTTGGAAACGTTCAAGATTGTGGGCGGCAAAATCCGGCACGCCGAGGCCGTGTTTATTACTGTCCCCTATTACATGCCGTCACCCTGGTTGAGGCAGCAGGAATGACTTGGTACATAGCTCGAGGCAGCATCGAAGAGAGGTTCTTCGACTGCGCGTCCCGGCGCTTCGCGCAAAAGCAAAGGCGCGGGACGCTTCGCTCAGAATGACGGCTCTTAAGACGGCGAGAACAGAAAGAAGGAGATGAGTCATGGTTGACTTTTCCAATCAGCCGACGATGAAGGGATTTTTTGCGCCCACTCGCTTCGAGGCGGACGTGTACGACTGCGAAGTGATCGGGAAGGTTCCGACTGACCTTAACGGCGCGTTTGTGCGTCTGGGCGGCGACTGGTTTTATCCGCCAAAATTCGAGGACGATTCTCCATTCAGCATGGACGGCTACATCAATATGTTCCGGTTCAAGAACGGAATCGTGGATTACAAAGGCCGCTGGGTGAAGACGCCGCGATTCAAAGCAGACAGCGCGGCGCACAAGCAGCTTTTCGGCAAATATCGCAATCCCTTCACGGACGATCCCAGCGTCGCGGGGCTCGACCGCAGCGTCCAGAACACTACGCCGCTGGCGTTTGCCGGGAAACTTTTCACGCTGAAAGAAGACAGCCTGCCGTACGAGATCGATTGCAACACACTCGAAACGGTCGGCCCTTACAATTTTCACGGAAAATACAAGAGCCTCACGTTTACCGCGCATCCGAAAGTCGATCCCACGACCGGGGAAATGATCTGCTACGGCTACGAGGCCGAGGGTCTGGAAACGAAGGATGTGTTTCTCTACACCATCAGCAAAAAAGGCGAGGTGACGCGCGAACTGCGCTTCAAAGTTCCCTACGTCGCGATGGTGCACGACATCAGCATCACCCAGAAGCATGTGATTATCCCGATCTTCGGCTTCGTCTCGAGCATGGAACGGCTGAAAGAGGGCAAGGTCCACTGGGGCTGGGACGACACCAAGCCCGCGATGGTGGCCATCGTGCCGCGCGACGGAGAGGCCAAGGATATTCGCTGGTTCAAAGGTCCTTCGCGCGCGACCGTGCATACCTTGAACGCCCGCGACGAAGGCGACAAAGTGATTTTCGAAGCGCCGATTTACGATTCCAATCCGTTCCCGTTTTTCCCGCCGATCGATGGCTCGAAGTGGGATCCAACCAAGGCGAAGGCGTACATTCGCCGCCAAACATTTAATCTGAACTCGAAGGACGATGGCTATACCGAGGAAAAGCTTTTCGAGATGAATGTGAGCGACCTTGGGCGCGTAGACGACCGCTACCTGACGCAGCGCTATCGCTATGCGTTCACCGCTTATTCGGACAAGCAGAGGCCTTTCGAGGAATGGAAGGCCGGCAATCTGGGCGGACGCGTGAGCAATTGCTATGGGCGCTTCGATCTGGCGACCGGCAAGATGAATTCGTATTTCGCGGGACCCACGCACAGCCTGCAGGAAGTCTGCTTTGTGCCGCGAAAGAATGGAGCTGAGGGCGAAGGCTATATCATGGGCGTGGCGTCGAATTACGCGGAGATGCGTTCGGAGCTCGTCATTGCTGATGCGCAACGCCTGGAAGAGGGTGATGTTGCGCGTGTGCTTCTGCCTTTCCGAGCAACGGCGCAGGTGCACGGCCGGTGGATGGATGAAAGCGAATTGCCGTTTGCCTGAGACCAACCATGGATGAAAAATCGCTTAGAGTAGCAGCCACGTTGACGCGGCGCACTTTCATGGGCGTGATCGCATTGGGAGGAGCCGCGTTGGTGACGCCAGCCGGTGCGCTCTTGGCGCAAGCTGAGCGAGCCGGAGAACGCGGCAACCCAGTTGTATCGTTCCACATGGATCAGCCTTATCTCGACATGACGGGGATGGCCATCCCCTACTACCCGCCGCCCGGGATGCGTTCAGCGGATGGGGCCGCGCGGCTTAGCGAGGAAGCGTTTCGCAGCATGCTGCTTTAAAACCTGGCCGCAGGTTCCGTTTGAAGTCGCCAGCAGAGATTCGCTTTCGCCTACAGCTTGTCGATCTTGGCAGCGAGGATGAAATCACTTTCTGTCAGACCGTTGATCTTGTGCGTCCACGTGGTGACTTCCGCTTTTCCCCAGGAAAGAAGAATGTCCGGGTGATGCCCCTGCGATTCGGCTATTTCGCCGACCTTGTTGACAAAAGTGAGCGCCTGCCGAAAATCGGGGAATGCAAAGGAGCGGGTGAGGTGATGCGCGTCCACGACCTTCCACTGCGGCACCTGTTTCGCCAGAGCTTGAAGCGGCTCGCCGGCGAGAGGCGGTGTTCCTCCGCGGCAGGGCTCGCAAGTTTTCGCGGCTAACTCAGTCATCGTTCATACCCCCTGCCACTATTCTGCCACGCCTGAAGGCCGATAGAGGCGGATAGGTTACGGCGTCCTCTACGGCGGCCGATGAAGTTCTGCTATTCTCTCGTTCGCTGTGCATAGTGGCGCGCTTTCCCGGAGATAACTGAAGATGGCGGACGAAATTCAGGAACTTCACGAGCATGCCGAGGAGGGCGCACATAATCCGAGTCTCGCGCCCGTGACGGTGACGATGGCGATCTTTGCGGTGTTGGTGGCGGCAGTTTCGCTGCTCGGCCATCGGGCGCACACCGAGGAGCTGCTACATCAAACAAAGGCTACTGACCAGTGGGCTTACTATCAGGCGAAAGATATTCGGCAGCACAGCTATGAAACATTTCTGGACCAACTTTCCCTTGCCGCGCCGCAGAATTCGGATCAGGTGCAAAAGCTGAAGGACAAATACGCGAAGGAAGTGGAGCGTTATCGAGCGCAGGAAACCGAGATCGAGGCTGAGGCGAAGAGAGCTGAGAACGAAGTGAGGCTCGAGCGACGGCGGGCGGACCGGTTTGATTTGGGCGAGGTGATATTGGAGGCAGCACTGGTCATCTGCTCGATTGCGCTGCTCACTCGGAAACGACTTTTCTGGAAATTAGGCCTGGTGCTGGGAGTTGCGGGAGTGGCGATTGGAGCCGCCGGTTTCTTGGTCCACTGAGAACGGGCCCCGACAACGAGCGTTTATCGCGGCGTGGATGCTGCGGTGTATTTTTCGACGTACTGGCGAACGTAGGACGCGAAAACTTTTTCGAGATTCTGCATCACCGGTCCTGGAGCGGCGGGCATTTTGCGTCCCGCGATTTCGCCGACGGCGATCACGCTGCGATTCGTCGAGGAGATGGATACTTCGTCCGCGGCGTAAAGATCTTCGGGAAAAGCGTGCGCTCTTCCACGGGAATGCCCGCTTGCGGGGCAATCTCAAGCACGATGCTGCGCGTGACTCCTTCGAGGCAGCCGGATGAGAGCGGCGGCGTGAAAATGCGGCCGCCGAACGCGCAAAAAATGTTTGCGGTGGTGCATTCGGCAACTTCGCCGCGCTCGTTGAGCAGAATCACTTCGTCGTAACCAGCCTCGTGAGCTTCGTTGAGGTTCCAAACATTGTTGAGCCAGGAAGTAACCTTCACGCCGGCTAACGGCGAGGCTGCATGGCGGCCGTGTTCGCGGATCGAGAGCCGCACCGGCTCTCGATAGACCGGCAAATCGCTGGAATAGATCAGCAAATCCACGGCAGGAAAATTCTCGTCGCTGCGCCACGGGCCTGGCTGGTTGTTGATCACGTAAATTCGAGCCGAGCCTTCCTTCACTTCGTTTGCGAGCAGCACCTGAAGGAGGCGATCGCGGACCGCGCCAGCCTCGAATGGAAAAGGGCAGCGAATGCGTTCGGCGTTGCGCGATAACCTCAGCCAGTGACGTTCGAACGCGAACGGAATGCCCTCGATCACCTGCATGGTGGTGAAAAGACCCCATCCGCTCAGCAAACCCGATTGGCCGGGAGAAAGCCGCACGTCTTGCATCGGTAGCAGGCGATCGTTGTGAAATACGAAGCGATGGATCATGAATGTCTCCCAATTGTATCGCAGAAGTGGCGGGGCCGTTGAAAGTTGCGCGCACGGCTTGTGGCTATGCACGCTCTGGCAGAGAGTTATTTACTGCGAGGCGCCAAGCGCAGCCACTTGCTCCTGGATTTCGCGCGCTATTTCTTCAGCGGGCCGCGTGGTATTGATTGAGATGGGTGCGCCAAGCGAGATCGTTATTTGGCCGGGAGGCGCGTGCATCTTTCCAGCTTGCTTCAGCCCAAACAACCCACCCAGTCGCGCCGGAACTACAGGCACGCCAAGCCCAGTGGCGAGGAGTCCTATTCCCGCGCGGAAAGGAGCAATGTGGCCGTCTCGCGTGAGCTCACCTTCGGGAAATATGAGAACGCTCCATCCGCGGTCGATCAAATCGCCGGTGAAGGCAAAACTTTTGCGGAAGCCGGCTTGTCGCGGCAAGGGGAAGACATTGAACAGCGCGACTACCGCGAAATATCTGAGGCGGTTGAGCAGGCTGCGAAAAAATCCGCTATCGGGCGGGGGGCGACGCATGGAGTCCAGGCGCTCTCCATCCATCGCCACGGCCAGGCGCCGCCGCAAGCGCGCAGGCAGCGCGTGAAGAATGAGCGCGGGATCAAAGTAGGTGACGTGATTCGAGACCACGAGCATCGGGCCTTCAACGGCGCGAAGATTTTCGCGGCCGTTTACGCGCGGCCACCCGAGTATCAGGAGTGCGGGGCGAGCCAACGCCGTGAAAACCGCGGCTCGAAGAAGACGCGCCGGCCAGCTTTGAGCCCAGCGCGGATAATGGAATGTTGCGGCGCCTTGCGAGGGCTGCGCGACCAGCTTTTCGAGAGCTTCGACGGAATTCGCAGAGGCGAATTCTGTTTCGCTCAAATCCACCTGATAGCGGTCTTCGAGGGCGCTGAGGAGCTCGACGCGGTCGATCGAGCTTAGCTGAAGAGGCGCGGATTCATTTGATGCCAGGCGGCCGCGCGAAATTCCTTTGAGGAGTTCGCCCAGGGACTCCGGATGGCGCGGACTGCGGCGAACCGGATCGCCGACCGCTAAGAGCCACTTCGGCGGCTTCGCGAATGGGACTTAGCACCGGCTTTTGTGTCGGCGTACGGGGAAAATCCGCGTCGGGCCAAACCAGCCAATGCTGCATGCGCTGGAAAGGTGCGAGACGTTCATTCGCTCGCTGAACGATAGCATCGGCGTCCGATTTGTTCGCCGAGTCTTTCAGGAGCAGCACTGCGCACGGCTGGGCGTTGCCTTCACGCTCGAGGCCGATGACCACGCAATCGCGCACAGAAGGCTCCTTGCGCAGCTCCGCCTCGAGGTCCTGAGGATAGACGTTCAGGCCCTCGGGCGTAACGATTACATTTTTCCTGCGGCCTTTGAAATAGAGATTGCCTGCTTCATCGCGTTCGCCGATATCGCCGGTGTGGAACCAGCCATCGGGGTCCGGAACGGAGACGACATCTCCATCTCCGCGCTGCCAGTAGCTCTGCGCGACATTGGGGCCGCGCACCAGGATTTCGCCATCGTCGGACAATTTCATTTCCAGCCCCGGCATGGCCTTGCCGATCGAGCCGCTGCTCAAGCGAAATGGATGATTCAAGCTGACCAAGGCGGTGGTTTCCGTCAGTCCATAGCCTTGAATTACGGCATAGCCGAGCCGTTTCCAAAATTCCTCGACCGGCGAGGGAAGCGTGGCGCCCCCGCATACGATCGCCAAGAATCTCCAGCCAAAGCGGCGGCGGATAGCGTGAAATCGCCACCATCGTTTGAGGAAGTGCTCGCCTTGGGAATCGCGGAAATCTCGCTGAAATTTTTCCAGGAGACCCCGCGCCGCCAAGTCGCGCTCGGTTTGGTCGCGGAGTGATTCGAGGAGCCGTGGCACGGTAACGAGGACGGAAACGCGCTCGCTCTTCACCGCGCGAACCACTTCGGTGGGATTGAGCGTGTCCAGAAAAACGGCGGTGGCGCCGAGAATTTGAGGAATGAATATACCGAGCATCTGTCCAAAGACGTGGCTCAGCGGCAGCAAATTCAAAATTTTCAGGGGGTGAAGAAAGCGCTCGTAACGGCGATAGCGCTCGATCTCCTGCTCGATCGGCTGGATATTCGCGAGAATATTTGAGTGCGTGAGCACAACGCCTCTCGGCTCCGCAGTCGTGCCCGAGGTAAAGACGATTTGGAGCGGATCGCCTCCGGCAATCGAGGGCGAAGGAAATATTTCCTTCCGGCTATTTTTCTCCGAGTCGAAGAAAGTCTCGAGCTGCAGAACGTGTGGATCGCCGGGCAATGCAAGGCCCTTTCCGAGGGCAGCAAGTCGTATCGCGGCGAGACCGGTGACGCGCTGCGCGAAACCTTCATCAGCCCCGAAATCCATTGGAACGCACACCGCGCCGGCCAAATCATCCGAGGAATGCCGCCACCCACCAGCCAGAGTTTCGGCCCACAGCAGCACCCGATCGCCTTTCTGAACGCCGCGCTCGTTGAGTTCCCACGCGAATCTTGTGGCTGCTCGAAATAGCTCTTCATACGGCCAGCGGATTGTTCGGTAGCCGCTCCGCCAAACAACGGCAATTTCGTCTGAAACGCGCGAGTCTCGCCGGAAGTATTCGAGGAGCGAGGTGCGGGGCATGGCCCCCTAGTGTCCCGCAATCGTAATGCAGTTGGGAATGGCCCCGTGGAAAAAGGGGTGCCC
>CAVRSO010000111.1:0-16338 GCA_963723845.1 uncultured Acidobacteriota bacterium | reverse complement strand
AATTTCCGAAGAAGAATAGTTTGTTTTTCTTGATCGGGCCGCCCACACTCCCGCCAAATTGATTTCTGCGAAACGGCAATCTCTTGAGGTGAGAGGCCGTTTCGAAATAGCTGCGGGAATCGAGAGCGGAGTTCCGCAGGAATTCATACGCCGAACCGTGGAAGTCGTTCGTACCTGATTTGGAAGCCGCGTTCATCACGGAGCCATTGCCACCGAATTGCGCGCTGTAGGTGTTCGTCAATAGCGAAATTCCTGAATCGCCTCTACGCCGAGCGACGTGCCCAGCACTTGCGAGCCGGCCTGATGGTTCCAGAAATCGGACATGTTGGTGTTGTCCAACAAAAATAGCTCACCCTCGGTTCTAGCTCCGGCGATAGAAAAACCCGGGCCCGTTCCATAAAGTGTGGTCGTTCCGGCGCCTGTTGGTGTAACGCCGGGCGCGAGATTGAGCAGCTGCTCGAAGTTGCGGCCGTTTAGAGGCAGATCGACCATCTGCTGCGGGCTTATGAGCGAAGAAATCGCGGTCGATTGCGTTTCGACCTGGGCGACCGAAGTCTCTACCGTTACTGTCTGCTGGGCCTGGCCGACGGGCAATGGAAAGTCGATCGTGAGCTGGCTCCCCACGGTCACGTTGACGCCCGCGTGAACCACCGTCTGGAAACCACTATTGGAGGCCTGGACATCATAGGTGCCGACGGTCAAATCCGGGACGTTATAACGCCCCTGAGAGTTTGAGGTCGTGGTCTGTGTGACGCCGGTCCCGGTATTCTTCACCTGGATATTCGCGCCTGCGATGACCCCGCCGCTCGAGTCCGTCACGGTGCCAGAAATATTTCCGGTGATCGCCTGCGCCTGGAGGCGCTTCGAGCTAACTGCCAAGAGAAGTAGCGCACCAAGGACATAAACTACGACGCGCTGCGACACTCTCACACACTTGGGCATATGCGGCCTCCTGTTGGCAATTGTGTTATGTAGCGGGTATACGCACCTAAGCCGCGCATAACGCTGCGCTTGTACTACCTGGCGTCAATGCTTGTCAAGTATGAAATGGCAAATGGCGGGCGCCGCTATTACTCTTCGTCGCCGGAAGCCATCGAGTTTGGGAGAATCGTTGGCGCCCACAGCGAGGGCCGGGCATCTGAAATAGTTGTGCGTGTTGCGGAGGGGCCGCATTGAAAACTCGCACCTGGCGAATTGTTCTTGTTGCCGTGACGGTCGCTTCGATCCTGACGCCGCAGGCCGCCACCGGCGCGTATTCGGTGTTTACGCATGAAGAGCTGATTGACCTGACCTGGCGAAGCACGATTCGCCCGCTCCTGCAGGAACGCTTCCCCGGTTCCACCGACGCGCAGTTACGCGAGGCGCACGCCTTTGCCTACGGCGGCTGCGCTGCGCAAGACCTGGGTTACTACCCGTTCGGCAACAAGTTTTTCAGCGAGCTGACGCACTACGTGCGCGCGGGCGATTTCATCAATAATCTATTTCGAGAATCGCGCAACGTGGATGAATACGCCTTTGCGATCGGCGCCTTATCGCATTACATCGGCGATTCGATCGGCCACTCGGTGGCCGTCAATCCCTCCACCGGAATCAATTTTCCCGGGTTGGCCAAGAAATATGGCCCCGTCGTAACCTACGACGAGAGCCCGCACGCGCATGTGCGCACGGAGTACGCGTTCGATATCGGACAGCTTTCCAAGCGCACCTTCGCTCCCCCGGCGTTCATGCGATTCATAGGCTTTAAGGTGCCGCGCGACCTGTTGAAACGCGCATTCGTAGCCACTTACGGGATTGAAGTTCGCGAACTCGTTGGCAAGACGCGGCCCGCGATGAAGAGCTACCGCGCATCGGTTCGCACTTTGATCCCCATTTTTTCGAACGCTGAAATCGTTCTGCATGGCAAGCAGTTCGCGCCGGATACGGACGACGCCGAATATCAGCAGTTCGTGAAACAGCTGCGACAGGCGGACTATGAACGCCATTGGGCCTATACGTATCGAAACCCCGGCATCGGATCGCATCTGCTCGCGATCGTGATCAAAATAATTCCGAAGATAGGCCCGGCTTCATATCTGGCGATCAAGATTCCCGATGCGCAAACGGAAGGGTGGTATATCCAAAGCGTGAATCGTTCGGCCGACGATTACCGGCGTCTTCTGGAAAATCTGAGGGCGAACCCGACCATGGCGCTCGATCTTCCAAACCGGGACCTCGACACGGGCGCCAGAGTGAAGGCCGGCGATTATGCCCTGACCGACGATACGTACGCCGCACTGGTGGATCGCCTAGCCTCCGACTCGTCCCGCACAATTCCCGATGGCCTGCGAGAAAATATCCTGGAGTACTACGGGGATCTCAGTGCGCCGATTAGCACAAAGAAAAATCCTCGCAAATGGAAAAAGCTTACGTCCGAACTTCAGGTGATTGCGGGAATGAAGTCAGCCGAAGCCCCGGCTGCGCCGAGCGATGATTGAAGTTTCCTTGGACTCCGCCGGTTGGGCGATCCGGCGCCGCAAAAGTTGCGTTGCCGTGCCAGCGCACATATGATGTAGGCTTGAATTCAGGAGGCGGCTCGTGACCATGAAGAGGACATTGCTTTTTCTGCTGACGTTGGCGCTCGCGGGTCTTCCAATATTCATCGCTCCCCGGACGGCGCGCGCGGACGATAAGTCCAAGGACGAGGGCCGGCTGGAGAACGCCGGGCAAGTGATGAAAGAAATTCTCGATATTCCAGACGATATCCCGCAGAGCTTGATGGACAAGGCCGATTGCGTGATCGTTATTCCTTCCGTTCTGAAGGCGGCGTTCATAGTGGGCGGAAGCTACGGCCGCGGCGCGATGACGTGTCGCAGCGGCGATAAGTTCCGCGGCCCATGGGGCGCGCCTACGATGATGGCGCTCGAAGGCGGGAGTTTCGGATTCCAAATCGGCGGCCAAGCCACCGATTTCGTTCTACTGGTGATGAATGAGGGCGGTGCAAAGTCGATTCTCAGCAGCAAGGTGAAACTTGGAGCAGGCGCGTCGGCTGCCGCGGGACCAAAGGGCCGCGAAGCGGAAGCAGACACCGACGTGGCCATGCGTGCCGAAGTTCTTACGTACTCGCGGGCGCGCGGGCTCTTCGCCGGTATCTCACTTGAGGGATCGACCTTGCGTCCGGATAACGATGCGAACGAACGGATCTACGGCAAGGCGATTGAGGCCAAGGACGTCGCCCTGCATGGAGCTGTTCCGATCCCGGCATCGGCGAGAATGCTCATCAACGTCCTGAATCAACACAGTCCCAAGAACCTATCGCATTAATTGTGACCGCATAGCCGCTACGCCGGCAAACCGCATTATCGCCCGCCGGCGTTTGGGCTCATTCAAGACCATCGCAGTAGGCGCAGCATCGCCGTGCCGCACCCGTTTCGAGCGTCAAATCGTTCTTTTATGCACCGTCACCGTAGACGATTTTTCTTTACACCAACAGGTACTTGCGGGCTTTGGTGCCCTCGTGTAAAGACATTTTTCGTACCCTCGTACTGCGTCCAGTTTCGGTATGTCGGCCTGCAAGATATAGCTTCCAGCGACCTCGCGCGCGAGTGTTCCCGCCCAAAACGATCGCCGCATACGCGGCGCCTCGGCGTTGATTTTGAGCCAATTCTGACCTATAGTCGTACTTGTCCACTGGTCATGCAACTGCACAAACATCCCAGGGCGTCGATCGTTCCAGGCACCCGGCAAAGTGCGCGCGCCGGGATGGGGCGTCGTGAGCGTCATCGGGCGGAAACCCGCGAACGGCTTTTCGAAGCCGCATTGAAGCTCTTTGCGGAGCGCGGCTATTTGGAAACGACGGTGGAGGACATCACCGAAGCCGCCGACGTCGGCAAGGGAACCTTCTTCAACTATTTTCCGACCAAGGAACACGTGCTCGCCACGCTTGGCGCCGAGCGCGTCGCAACCGTCGAGCGCGCTCTCGAGAAAGCCAAGAGTGGCTCCGTGCTTCCGGCGCTGGAAGAATTGGCAACGGACTTAGCCGGCCAATCCTCATCAAGCGCCGCCCTGCTTCGCGCCATTTATGCCGCTCACGCCTCTTGCGCACCAGTGCGTGCGGAGCTGCACAAGAGACTCTCCATCGCTCGGCGACTGCTTGCGGAAATATTCAGGCTGGGACAGAAGAGTGGCGAGATCCGGCGCGACTACTCAGCCGCGGAGCTCGCGCGGCTAACGCAAATGCTCTTGTTCGGGCTTATGTTGGCCTGGTCGCTGCACCCTGATTCGTCGCTGCACCAAACGGCCCAAGATGCATGGGACCTTTTCGTTTGCAATCTTGCCACTAGCCGTAAACGCGCTAATGCCGATAACCGGAGTGCGCGCACGTGATTCCCGATGTTTTTTGTCGTTATTTGAGGTCATTTGTGTTGAGTCTTTCACATCTTTGGCTTCATCCAAGGTACAACCGCCCAAGGGAGGCTGTTGTGGTGTGCCGGTCCATTTTGATTTTCTTGGCCGCTTTGCTGCCGCTAATGGCGGGACTTGCGGAAGCGCAAGTTGCTCCAGCCTCGTCCACTGCGAGTGGCGGGACAAGCGCTCCAGCGACCGGCTCAAGTTACAGCTCCGGAACCTCTGGGCTCGCTGGCGGTCCTTCCCCTCAGGGATCGTTCCTGGGCAGTGTGCCGGGAAAACTTGAACCGGGAGTGGTGCAGCTTTCGCTGCAGGACGCCATATCGCGCGGCTTGAGACAAAACCTTGGACTCCTTTTGGCGGGCCAGGATGTTCGCAGCTCTCGCGGAGAACGCTGGCGGCAGCTGAGTGCGCTACTACCAAATGTGAATACCTCCAGCTACGTGGCGGATTCGAAAGTCGATCTCGCCGAGTTCGGCTTCAGCTTCAAATTTCCCGGCGTGACAATCCCTGCGGTTGTCGGGCCTTTCTCGTATATCGATTCGCGGGCCTCTGTAACGCAAAATATTTTCGACTGGAAGGCTATTAACAGCACCCACGCAGCGTCCGAAGAAGCCAAATCCGCGCAAGACACATATAAGGACGCGCGCGATCTCGTCACTCTCGCTGTCGGCTATGAGTATTTGCAGGCAATCGCGGACGAAGCGCGCATCGATACGGCGGATGCTCAGCTAAAGACGGCGCAGTCTCTATACGACCAGGCGTCGGACCAGGTGAAAGCAGGAACTTCACCCGCAATTGACGGGCTGCGTGCGCAAGTGGAGATGAAGACGCGCCAGCAACAACTCATCCAGGCGAAAAACGATTTCGCCATTCAGAAGCTCACCCTCGCTCGCGTAATCGGATTCGCTGCAGGGCAGCAATTCGAGTTAACTGATAAATCGCCCTACCAGCCATTCGTCGGCATCACGCTAGAGGCCGCGCTGAAGCAAGCGTACGACTCTCGTTCCGATTTCAAGGCCGCCAGCGAGGATGTGCACGCCGCGGAATACTCGCGTAAGGCCGCCGAAGCCGGCTATCTGCCTTCACTATCCGTGAGCGCTGATTACGGGTTGGCTGGGACCGTTCCTCAACTATCGACGCACGGCGTGTTTGATGTTCGAGGAACGCTGGCCATCCCTATTTTCCAAGGCGGCAAGGTGCATGGAGACGTTCTGGAAGCCGACGCGCGCCTGGAAAAGAGCCGTGAGCACCTCGAAGATCTTCGCGCGCAGATTGACCAGGAAGTTCGTACCGCGCTCCTGAATGTGGAATCCGCGGAAGAAGAAGTCGCGGTGGCACAGAGCAACATCGCCCTGGCTGACCAAACGCTCGCGCAATCCCGCGATCGTTTTCAGGCCGGTGTCACCGATACGGTTGAGGTGGTGCAGGCGCAGGAAACGGTTGCCAGCGCGCACGAAAATTACATCTCCAGTTTGTACCGGGACAATTACGCCAAGATTTCTCTGGCCCGAGCCTTGGGAGCTGCCGAAGAGGGTGTTAAGGAATATTTCAAAGGAAAATAAGCCATGGCACAAAGTACTGAGACCGAAGTCTCGTCCCGGCACTCCAGCCGAGGAACGCGTTCGCACTGAGACTCCCCCCGCCGGGGCTCCGCCGCCTTCTCGCCCCTCCCACTACTTTCGGCAGCGGCCTCGCGCGCGAATGTTTCTGGTCGTCGCGATCTTGATCGTCTTGGTCGGTGGCTTCTTTGCGTGGCGTTACTTTTCTAGCTACGAGTCCACCGATGATGCGCAAGTTGACGGACATCTGATGGCCGTGAGCGCGCGGATTTCCGGCTACATCTCCAAAGTGAATGTGGACGACAACCAGCTTGTCCCCAAGGGTTATGTGCTTGCCGAGATTGATCCCCGCGATTATCAAGTAGCCGTGGATCAAGCGCGAGCGGATGTCGCCACTGCCGAGGCAACGGCGCATTCTTTGGGCATCGACGTACCGGTAACCTCGATCAGCACGACAAATCAGGTATCCACCACTGAGGCGGACGTCCAAGACGCCGAAGCCGGAATCGGAGTTGCTCTGCAGCAGGCGGATGCCGCTCAGGCTCAGCTCGCCCAGGCGCAAGCGAACAACGTCAAGGCGCAGAACGATCTGGGCCGTTACAAGCAGCTCGTCGAAAAACAGGAAATTTCTGAGCAACTGTACGATCAAGCTGTGGCCAACGCTGCGGCGGAGAGTGCGGCGGTTTCTTCCGCAAAGGCTTCGGTTGCGGCCTCCTCGCAGCAAGTGGCTCAGGCCCGCGCGCGCCTGTCCCAGGCCCAAGCGGCGTGGCGCTCCTCGCAAACCGGTCCTCAACAGGTCGCGTCCATTCGGGCCCGCGCCCTTTCCGCTGCGGCAACCGCCAAAGCCAAGGAAGCGGCTCTGGAAGCCGCTGAGCTGAATCTGCAATACACGAAGGTGTTGGCTCCCGCGGATGGCGTGGTCACCAAGAATCTGGAAGTTGGAATGAATGTCCAGCCCGGCCAACAGCTGGCTAGCGTGATTCCATTGAACGATATCTGGGTCACCGCGAATTTTAAGGAAACACAATTGAAATATATGAAGCCTGGACAATCTGTCGAAATAAAGGCCGATGAGAATGGCCGCACATACAAAGGCCACGTCGATAGCATCGCCGGATCGAGCGGCGCGCGCCTGAGCCTACTTCCCCCGGAGAACGCCACCGGCAATTACGTGAAGGTCGTGCAGCGTGTCCCGGTGAAAATCGTTCTCGATCCCGGTGAAGACAAGGACGCCTCCTTGCGATTGGGAATGTCGGTCGAACCAAAAGTCTTCATCAAGAAGTGAATGTCGGTGGGTGCCCAATCCCCAACACCTATGAGGCTTTCGGATGAGCTGTCCGATCTGCGGGAAGCGCCCGCCCAAACGCTTTTGCCCCGCCAAGGGCGAAAAAATCTGCGCGATTTGCTGCGGACGCGAACGCGAAGTCACAATCGATTGCCCGTCCGGCTGCACGCTACTTGGTTGCAGCGCATCGCTACGAGGCTGAGCATCGTCAACCGCTATCCGCCGAAGAATTCCCCTACCGTGATATTCAGTTTCCGGTGGATTTCGTTTACGAGCGCTGGCCCGTCATCACCTCGATTGCAACTACAGTTCTTGTTTTCCAGGTCCAGCACAAAGATGTGGACGATAGTGCCGTTTACTCTGCGCTTGCGGCGCTTGCCGAGATGTATCGCACGCTTGGCAGCGGCATCTACTACGAACGGCCGCCGGATGCACCGCTGGCTCGCGCCCTCTACGGGCAAATCGCGCACGCGTTGCAGGAATTTCAGAAGAACGACCCGGGACGCTCCAATTTTCCCCGGCTCAAAGACTCTGATATTTTTCAGTTGCTTGTTTTTCTATTGCGCGTTGGCAAGCAGGAATCCAACGGACGCCCGCGCTCGCGCGCATTACTCGATTTCCTGCGCGCGCGTTTCCCGCTCCCCGCGGACGCGCTTCCCCAGGACGCTCCACGTATCATCGTGCCCTAGCCCGCCGAGGCTAATTCAGTTTTCCGCTGCCTTGAAGTTCGGGTTCTGGATGATGCCGAGCACATTGCCGAAGGGGTCGTGGACTGCTCCGATGAGTATTCCTTCACCCACATCCTGAATCGGTTCTTGCGTCTTTGCTCCAAAATCGAGCAGATGTTGATAAGCGCTGAGCACATCTTTCACGCCCCAGTATGCAATTCCCGCGGGCGCTCGTTCTTCACCTGCTTCCGAATCCGGCACCAGCCCCAGTTCGTAGCCACCGATGTTGAATCCAACGTAGAACGGCTGATCGAAATACGGCTTCACCCCCAGCACTGTGCTGTACCACTCTTTCGCTCGAGCAAGATCCTTCACCTGGTAGGTTGCCGTCCTCAATCCCTGAAACATCGCGCGCTCCTTGAGTTCCGGAATAGTAGTCATTGGCCCGGCCGCGGACACCGAGGGGCGCCCGGCCATGAATGCGCCCAAGCATAGCAGCGCGAAAGCCATCGTCAATGTCGACACCGTCTTTAGCTTGACGCCGCGAATCTTCTTTTCCTCACCAGCCGCAGGCACGATCGCAAGTCTCGGCGACGCCGCCTTCAAATGCGCGGAAGCGAGCGGCCCTGCGCGGTTTTTTCTTTGCGGATGCTGTCTTCGGCATCATTTCTCTCCATTCTCCAAGGCGAGTTGCATTTGCGGTGAATGCCAGGAATGCGTCTCCGGCCTCTTCGGGCGCGACCCTAAGCCATACTTGCGCCGCAGACGCTCGACGCGTTCGGAAATTTCCTTGCGATAGCTTTCCGGAGCATTTCCGTAGCCCTTGAACCAATCGCGATACTGCCGCTCAAGCTTTGGAAACTTAGCCTCCAGGAATCTCATGAACGATTTCCACGACGCCGGCATCAGAAAAAGCACGTTGGCAGCGATCCATTGCGCGCCGGAGTCACGCGCGGCCCGCACCAGGGCGTCGAGATCAGCCTCGCTATCCGTCAGTCCTGGCAAAATCGGCATCGCGTTTATTCCCACGTTGATTTCCGCTTCGCGCAACCTTCGCACCGCTTCTAGGCGCAAATCCGGTCGCGGCGCCCGCGGTTCCAGCATTCTCGCTAGGCGCGTGCGCACTGTTGTTACGGTCATGTTGATCGTCAGTGAAGAACGCGCCGAAATCTTTCGCAGCAAATCGATATCCCGCACCACCTGATTGGATTTCGTGGTGATCGAAAGGCTCAACCCTTCCCGTTCCGCCATTTTTTTCAGGATGGCGCGGGTTGCACCGAATTCGCGCTCCGCCGGCTGGTAAGGATCGGTTGCTGTTCCGATCGCGATGTGCTCGCCCCAGATCTTGTCGAGGGCAAGGTCGCGTTCCACTAAACTCCCCGCATTTTCTTTCACGTAAATTTTCGATTCGAAGTCCGCCCCGTCCAGCTCCATGTATTCGTGCGTGTAGCGCGCGTAGCAGTAGTGGCAGCCGAACTCGCAACCGCGGTACGGATTCACTGTCCAACGAAAAGGCACTCGCTCCGAGTGGCACTCATTCAGGATCGACTTAACGGGAAGGAGAAAGTATTCCGTCCCTCGTTTCGCATCAGCGCGGGGGGAGGAGGCGGCGAGGCGCGCAATGCCAACCAGTTCCGTCGCGGGCTTCCTGCTCCGGTCAGGCACCGGAGGGGGCGTGGAAGCACCGCTTGGTGGCTCACAATTGCCGTGGCGAGCGGCTGTGGGGAAAAGCGTGAGACTGGTTTGCTTCGGCTTTCCCGGCTGGCGCCGAAGCGTCGCCGGACTTGGTCGAAGGATGGGAGAAGTGGCCATTGTTGACCTCGCCGCACGTCCGCAATATATTCGCCTTGTGTTCGCCTTGTCAAGCGAAAAGTTTTGCTTTTTGTTCGCCTTCCTGGCGCTGAAGTCTCACGCCTGGAAAGCCCCGCTCCCGCCGCCAGACAGGCGGATGCAAGAGCCGCTATACTGAATCAGCCCTTCTTGGGAGAAGAACCTTGGCAGATGTAGCTATCCTGATCCTTGACGACGATGTCGCCAGCCAGAATGCCCTCCGAAGCGTTCTCGACGTCGAAACTTGGCGAGTCCGTGTCGTTGACCTCCCATCGCAAACGATGGCTGAACTGGCCGCCAGCACCTGGAATCTTGTGATCGTCAACGCCGCCCTGGTCGATCCGAAGGGGCCCCTCTTCGCCATCCTAAAGGAGCTTGCTCAATCCGAACTTGTCGTGCCGCAAGACCACTCGGGCGAACCTCTCCGCAAGCGCCTGAGCGTTCTTTTCTTGGTATCGTCCCCCCAGGCCAAGGAAGCACAGTCAATGTTCGAGAGCGAGGGCCTTCCCTATCTCCAAAAGCCCTATCATCTGCACGATTTTTTGGAAAAGGTCAGCGACCTTCTCGTCGAAGCGGGCGCCATCGCAGAGCCGATCCGCTCGATCGGCGGATTCGGCAAGAGTAAGAAGCGTCGGCGTACGGTTCAAGCTGCGCGCGACAGTCGCCGCGGCATAATGTTCGCTTCCCGTGAGGACTATCAGATGACCGAGGAAGAAATGGCTGAATTCGAGCGCCAGGAAGAAGACGACCGCAAAAAGCGCGAAAAGGAACTGAAGGAAATTAAAGAACGTGGACGCGCGTGAAGTGCAACCATCTCTTCTGCTTCTTCTGCCGGGCCGCCTATCGATTTTCCAGCTTTTAAGCTTCTTGCCGCCCCGGTAGAATCTTCGCATCTTGAATCGCCCTGTCTCGCGCTCGCTCTACTTCGCTTTGCTCCCAATTCTTCTTTTGTTGTGCGGGTATTCCTGCGACGCGCCGCTCGCACCCGGATATCGCACCGTGAAGGAGTCGGATCAAGTCCGCTTCGTTCCCGGCGACCCTCCGGCGCTGCGGATCGCCGCGCAGTACAAGCTTGAAAATTCGGGCACCGTCGATTTGACGTTCATTGACGTTCTGTTGCCCAGTCGGAATCCTTTCGGCCGCCAGGATCTTCAAGTCACGGTCGACGGCTCTCAAATGGCGCCTTCCGCCCTTTCGCAGCAGGATCAAGAGTCGCAACCGAACCTGCTTCGAATCCCATTCGATCCACCATGGGCGCGGAAACAAACCCGCGATATTTCCATCGAATACGCCTTTCGCTCGCCTGCAAATCGAGGACCGCGCATCACGCTCGATCAAGACGGTTTTCATCTTGCCTCGCGGGATTGGTTCCCGCAATTTCAGCCGCCCAAGCACCTGATGGCAGGTGCGCCCACTCGCCCCGACCGCACGGATTACACCATTCGCGTTCCGGCCGATTTTCTGGTGTTGGCCAGAGGCACTCCCAAAGGCAAAAAAATGGCCGGAAGCGAAATTGAATATCGTTTTGAACTTTCCAAGGACGACTTGCCGCCCTACATCGTCGCGGGACATTACATGCAATGGCCCGCCGGCAAAAATTCGCAGTCCGCAATTTTTTGGACACTCCAGCCACTGAAGGGCGATCCCGCGCCCGCAGAACAAGAAATCACTTCGGCGTGGCGCACTCTGGAAACTGCTTTCGGCCCTCTTGATAAAAGTATTGCCACTCCGCACATCGTTGAATCCGCGGAACTGCGCAGATCAGATCGGAGCGAGGAAGGTCCGGAAGCTGCTGCGGCATTCCCCGGGGGCGCAATTGTGAATCCCGCGGCGCTCGACCTGGGAGTCGACAGCAGCCAGTTTCTCGACATTGTCAGCCATGCGCTCGCCCACAATTGGTTCGGTGACCAGTTGGCGCCTACGCCCGATGCGGCCCTCGGCATTGGAGAGGGCTTGCCCGAATATGCGACGATCGTGATCGAGGAAGCGCGCAATGGTCCGGCGGCGCGCCGCGATCGCATCCTTCGCTATTTGCGAAGGTACGAGGAAGCGCGGAAGCAGGCAAACGAAACGCCGCTCGGCCTTACCATGCTCACCGATCCCGTCGCCCAGCGCCGCATTGCCTTGGCCAAGGCGCCGCTCTTTTTCATTGAACTCGAAGATATTTGCGGCGAGGGCCCAATGCGAGGCGCCTTGAAGCATCTGGTGGAGCTGCTCCGCGGTCAGGAGCTAGGTTATGACGATTTGCGGTCCGCCCTCGAACAGGCAACGAATCGAAATCTAGCGGGGCCCTTTCGCATTTGGCTGAACGCAAACGGCATTCCGCAGGATTTCCTCGATCGCTATCCCCTATCTTCCGCCGTTCTGGAAAACGGCCAGTGAGGCTTGGCGTACAATATCTCAGTGTTCCGCATTGCGGGGACCACGTTACGTCGTGCATATCGCTTTAATCGCCCTTTAACCTGACCATGTAATCCTTTAAGGAGGCATCGTGAAAACCGTAATCTCCACTGAACAAGGCCCCAAAGCCATCGGCCCCTACTCGCAGGCAATCAAAGCGAATGGTTTTGTTTTCACCGCGGGCCAAATTCCCTTCGACCCTGCTACCGGCCAAATCGTAGAGGGCGACGTGGCGCGGCAAACCGCGCGTGTTCTCGATAATCTCAAAGCGATCCTCGAAGCGGCGGGCTCGTCTTTGGACCAAACCGTAAAGGCAACCGTCTATTTGAAGGATATGAATGACTTCGCGGCGATGAACGAAGTATACGCGCGCTATTTCGCCAAGAATCCGCCGGCGCGCTCCACTGTCGAAGCGGCGCGCCTGCCGCGCGATGCGCGCATCGAGATCGACTTGATCGCGCTAGCCTAAACGCCCACGAGACCTCTGATGGCCGACCAGAATTATGACCTGATCGTAATCGGCAGCGGTCCCGCGGGCCAAAAGGGTGCCATCTGCGCTGCCAAGTTGCGCAAACGCGTAGCCATCGTTGACCGCATCGTGATGCTCGGCGGCGTGTGCGTTCACACCGGGACGATTCCCAGCAAGAGCGTGCGCGAGGCCATCTTTCAGCTCACCGGAATCGCCGTACGCACGCTCTACGGCAGCAATTATCGCGGCAACAGTGATATTTCCCTCCAAGACTTGGCATTTCGCGTCGCCAGCATCGTCTCCCGAGAGACCGAAGTCATTCACGCTCAACTGCGGCGCAATGGCATCGCCATCTTTCAAGGCACGGCGCAATTCGCCGATCCGCACACCATCCAAGTAAACGGTAACAACGAGAAGACTGCGCTTCACGGTGAAAATATCCTGATCGCTTGCGGCACTCGCCCGGCGCGCAGCCCTGAGATCCCCTTCGATGGCAAGCGCATTCTCGATACCGACGAATTCACAAGCATCAGCGCCTTGCCTCGCGAGCTGATCGTCGTCGGCGCCGGCGTTGTTGGACTTGAGTATGCCTCCTTCATGGCCGCGCTCGGCGCCGAAGTAACTTTGATCGATCAGCGCCCGCAAATTCTCGATTTTGTTGATCGCGAAATCGTGGACGCGCTCGCCTACCACTTGCGCCAGATGGGTGCCACCTTCCGTCTCGGCGAAAAAGTCACGCGCATAGGCATTGATCCGCTTCGCGATCGCGTCTTTGCGGAACTCGAGAGCGGGAAAAAGGTGCAAGGTGACGTACTTCTTTACGCCATCGGCCGCCAAGCTAATGGCGACCGTCTAAGCATCGAATCGGCCGGGCTTCAAACCGACCCTCGCGGCAAGATCAGCGTGAACGCCGATTTTCAAACAGATGTCCCGCACATCTACGCTGCAGGCGACGTTATCGGCTTCCCCGCCCTTGCCAGCACCTCCATGGAGCAGGGCCGCTTGGCAAGTTGCCGCATGTTTGGCGCGCCTTCCGAGCACATGCCGGAACGATTTCCTTATGGCATCTACACGATTCCCGAAATTTCGATGGTCGGCAAGACCGAAGAGCAATTGACTGCGGCAAGAATTCCCTACGAGGTCGGCATTTCGAAATTTAATGAACTGGCGAAGAGCATGATGCTTGGCGACGAGACGGGCATGCTCAAGCTACTTTTCGATCGCAATACGCGCAACCTCTTGGGCGTCCACATCATCGGCCAGCGCGCCACGGAGATTGTCCACATCGGCCAGGCCGTGCTGGCCTATGGCGGCTCGATCGAATATTTTCGTGACGCCGTCTTCAACTACCCGACGCTCGCGGAAGCCTATAAAGTCGCGGCCTTGGATGGCCTCAATAAACTATGAATTTGCTGAGTGCCATTCGGCGCTACGCAGATCGCCCCGCCAGAATCTTGACGAACGATCCGCTGCGAAGCTCGGCCTGAGATAAACCGGTGAGTGTTTCCACTTCGGCTGGCTTGAGCGCGCCGCAGTTCGTCGCTTGCACAAAATAATTCAGCAGCCCCTGCGCCATCGCGGCATCGTCAAACACTTGCCCCACGCGTGTCGCCTGCGCCGCTTTCTCCACAAAATTGCGAAGCCGTTCGGCGGAAAGATCGAGATTCTCCAGGAAAAATGAATACACAGCGGCATAGCGTGCCGGAAGCTGCGCCGGATGTAGGTCCCACCCTTGATAGTAGCCGTTCGCCATCGACCGCCGGACGTTTTCGTAGTGCAACTTCCAACCGCGATGAACCGCCGTGCTGTTTTCCTCCAGCTGACGAGCGCCGAGCTTGGGTCCGTCTTTCGTGCGATGCGGCGGGATCGGCATGATATTTGTAGGACCGTCGGCCAGCCGAATTCCAGCGCCTGCCAGCGCCACCTGCATCGCAGCCCTCGCGAAATCCGATGCAAAGTGTGCAATGGGTTGATACGTCGCCGCGATGTTCAGCGAAGCAGTGTAATCATACGGTCCGAAGTGAACCGCCACGCACCGTCCTCGCGCGGCGCCAACCAGCGGCAGCAGATTCGCTTCGCCGCGCTCGTTGAAAATCGCTTGCGGCGTCTCGATCATCAGTTCGATGCGTAGCGCGCCCGGCTCGAAATCGAGCATCGGTTCCAGGTGCGAGCAGACATCGGCAAGCGCCGCCACTTCATCCGGCAGCGCCACCTTCGGCAGCGTGACGCAGAAACCTTTTGGCAACTCCCCACGCGATTTCGACGCGAGCTGCGTCAGAAAAATATCCAGCGTGCGAATGCTGCGCCCACGGAGTTCCTCGGTTAGCGGCTTGATTCGTATCCCAAGGAACGGCGGCAATTCGCCGGCGTTCATCCCGGCGCTGACTTCATCCGCCGCCGCCGCAGCGTGTCCATCTTCCTCCTCGTCCGGCCGGTTGCCATAGCCATCCTCGAAATCGATTCGAAGGTCCTCGACAGGCTCGCGCTGAAGTTTTTCGCGCACGCGGCCATAAACGGTGTGTGCAAACCACGCCGGACGGTTTTCACATCGCCCTATTTCCGGATCCGCCTCGATGGATTTCGCGATCGCTTCCACCGCCTCTGCTGAATTCGGCAATCCGGTCGCATCCGGCAGCGATACTGCTTTGGCAAAGGCCGCAAAGTTGGGTGCATATTCGTCGAGGGATTTCAGCGCGAGTTCGCCAAATCGCTTGGCGGTACCCGCTCGAAAGAGATGCGCGCCGCCATAAACCACATGAACTGGCTGGCGCTCGGCTGAAGAACCTGGATAGCGCCGCTGAAAGGCCTTGTGCGCCTGTTCCAAACGCGCGCTAACTTCCTGCAAAGCTTCAGGTGGCAGCGTTCGTTTCACAAAGCCTCGCGAGGACAAGCGCTCACTTTTTAGCCACTCGCTCTTCACCGGAATAGATCACAAAACGCCTCCCGCGCAAAAAACCGATGAGCGTCAGACGAAGTTCCCGCGCAAGCTGCACCGCCAGGCTCGACGGTGCTGAAACCGAAGCCACCACCGGCGTACCGGCTACAATCGCCTTCTGCACGATCTCGAATCCGCCCCGCCCGCTGACCAGCATGATGTTTTCGCTCAGCGGAACGCGATTCTCCAGCAGCGCCCAGCCAATCACTTTATCCACCGCATTGTGCCTGCCGATGTCCTCGCGCAATACCAGCAGTTCGCCACTCGCGCTAAAAAGAGCCGCCGCGTGCAAACCGCCGGTGCGGCCGAAGACGGCTTGCGAAGCGCGCAGCGCGTCGGGAAGGCGCACCAGCACCTCCGCATCCAAAACAAAATTCGGGTTTGGCGGCGCCATGGTTCGTACGCGAACCGAATCGATCGAAGCCTTGCCGCAAATCCCGCAGCTCGAGGCCGCAAAAAAATGACGCCGCATTTTCTCGAAGTCCGGCGCAGATTCCGGCGCGAGTTCCGCGCGCACCACGTTCCCGCGATTCTTTTCCTCGTCGGGAAAATCGTCTTGGAGCGCAATAATCTGCGATCGCTGCTGCACCAAGCCTTCCGTGAACAGAAACCCCGCCGCCAATTCAAGTTCGTGCCCCGGCGTCCGCATCGTGACGCTCAGCGGCTCATCGCCCACGCGAATTTCCAGCGGCTCCTCGGCGGCGAGATAGTCCTCCTTGCGCCGAACCTTGCCGTCATCCCACTCTGAAATCTGCGTCAAATCAACGCTGCGCGTTTTTCGAGCCAAGCGGCCTCTCCAAATCTCT
>CAVRSO010000110.1:0-27583 GCA_963723845.1 uncultured Acidobacteriota bacterium | reverse complement strand
GCCATCGCGAGTTACGTCACATTCCACGACGATCGGGCGCTTATTTCGCTGAGTTTCCTCAGTTCCCTGCCCTGCGATTTTTTGCGCTAAATTTTCGAGACGGTCGGTGCGGCGCGCGGCCAGTGTGAGCTTTGCGCCGGATTGTGCGAGCTGGACGGCGAGTTCCTCGCCTATGCCGGATGAGGCGCCGGTGATGAGTACGGATTTGTTTTGGAAGAAGGCGCGTGTGCTGAACATGGGGCGACATCATACATCACGCGGTGCGCGGGCGAAGGCGGCGCATGTAGGTTAATGCGAGGAGCACGCCCGGGCAAGCCCGGGCGGCAGACAGCGGCGGCAAGCCGCCGCACTCCACATGAGGCGCCTGTTTGAGCGAGGCGATGGCGAGGAAGTAGCCAAGCATGCGCGCCGGCACGAATATCGTGCGCCTACGACGGCAAAAGCGGATCCTTGTTGGCAGGCAGGTTGCCGGGCGTTACATCCAAGAGAGATTCCTCGCTGCGTGTCCCGGCGCTTCGCGCAAAGGCAAATGCGCGGGACACTTCGCTCGGAATGACGGCGCTCGCGACGCCCGCAAAATGCGTTCCGCTGTTCCATTATGGAACTTATGTACTAGTGACATCAACGACGGGTCCTACGAACATGTGAGGTATCGGCCCTCCGTGAGGAGCCTTTCGGAGGGTTTCTAATACTGAGGAGACTGCCAAAATGTCCGCACAGCAGAGTGCGCTCGTTGGGACCTGGAGGCTCGTGTCGTCGCGATCCGTCGTATGGGGCGACGGGGACACGGAGGTCTTTGACACGGTACAACCGAAGGGCTACCTCATTGTCACGCCCTGGGGGCGGATGATGACGGTAAGCGTCGCTTGCGATGGCGACCGAACCAAGAAGCCGACGAGCGGGGTGGACCTTTCCGAGCTTTGGAAGACGATGATGGCCTACACCGGGAAGTATCGGGTCGAAGGCGATTCTATTGTCACAACGGTGGATGTGGCCTGGAACGAGGCGTGGACAGGAACCGTACAGAGGCGATTTTACAAGTTAGAGGGCGACAAACTCACAATTGATACGGAAGCTCTGCCCATCGGGTCTGGTCGCCGGGCGAACGCCATGTACTCCTGCAGGGTTGTTTGGGAACGCGAGGGCGCCGCTGTGGCAGCGGCTGAGTCCCCGGCCCCTTCGGAAGAGTGCGACGAGAAGCAGCCAGTTTATCCGGCGCCGTTTTTTCTTCCCGCGTTAGCCTATTTCGATGATGCGGTTAAGGTGCTCCCCCGGAGTTTAATTGGCTCGCCGAGCGATAGCCCACAGACTTGGCACTGGCACTCGCCCTCAAGCTGGATAGACACCGAAGAATCCCCCGATCCACTCTTCGCAGGTGCGGCAGCCGGAGACTGAGGCGCTGCAAGACCCAAGAGATACGCCAGTGATGAGCACGGATTTGTCGCGGAAGAAGGCCGATGGGCCGGACATGGCGCGACATCATACATCGGCGCCGCAATATTGGCCGTTGCGAATTGAGCGATTGAGCACCGCCCAGATGGACGGTCGAAGATCTCAACTGTATGATCGTTTTGGTGAGGAATTCGATCAATCCTGCCGCGCTGGTGCTTACCGCGATCACCATCGCAATGCCGACGTGCTACGGCCAAGTGGCGGGCTCAACAAAGTACTCGAATTCCCTGATCGAAGTTTCGGGAGCTCAGAATCCGACCTATCTCGCTCTGTCCGAGGGTCGCGAGCAGCTTACCTACACGGTTGCCGTTGAGTATCCAGCGGACAAGATAGTTGCCTTCGTGTCGAGTGAGCTTCAGAAGAAAGGCTGGAAGCCTCTTAGGGAAGATTTCTTGAACCCTGGTACTGCGTGTCCCGGCGCTTCGCGCAAAACCAAAAGCGCGGGACACTCCGCTCGGAATGAAGGCGCGCGCTAGGAGCTGAAGGTGTAGTTGTGGGTGAGGATGCTGGCGGAGTGGCGGCCGGCGAAGAATTGGTGCGAGGGCTCGCAGCTTATGGTGACCTTTTGCCAGGGGGCATCGTCGGATGAGGCCCGGGGCTGAAGCCCCTCGGGAGGCGCGCTTTTCGCGGGGCTAAAGCCCCGCGCTTCCACCGTTTCCAACCCTTCGGAAGAATCGCTCCCCGAGGATCGCGAGAATGGGACGCATCACGCCAAGTTTGGTGCCGGGCACAGCATGCTGTGCCCCTACGGAAGCGCTGCGCGCCGCGGGTTGGAGCCCCGCGCTTCCACCATGACAGACGAAGAGAAAGGCGCCGATCGGGAGATCGGCGTTCCCAGGGAGATGGCTTCGATGCGGGTTAGGGTTAGGCGGGCGAAGCGGCCTACGAAGACGTCGCTTAGGCAGAGGCGCTCGGCGCGCATGGGGGAGCCGTCGGCGAGGGTGAAGATGTGGTGCGGGGTGACGTCGAGCGATTCGGCGTTGGAGAAATGCAGGCGGATGAAAGTTTCGGCGTCGCGGACTTCGAGGCGGATGATGCGTGTCCACGATTCGCCGCCGCTGGCGGAGGGGCAGCGGAGATGTTCGCCGACCTTGCAGGTTTCAATCGGCACGGTGCCGCGTTCCTGGGTGAGGACCATGCTGCCCGCGCGCAAGCAGCTTCCGCTGCCGCCGCCGGAGCCGCCTCCGGTGCCGCTGGTGGTGGTGGCGGCGACGATCGCGCCTTGCGAGAGAGGGACGCGTCCTTGGAGAGATTGCTGCTGCGCGGCGGAATTGGTTTTCGCGGATTGCGCGAAG
This sequence comes from uncultured Acidobacteriota bacterium, assembly GCA_963723845.1. GTDB lineage: Bacteria > Acidobacteriota > Terriglobia > Acidiferrales > UBA7541 > Palsa-295. The sequence goes on along the minus strand of CAVRSO010000110.1, from coordinate 24,836 downwards.
CCGGAGGAGCCTGCGCCTCCTGCGACCCAGCCTAGCGCGGAGGCGACTTCGTCCCAGTAAGGATAAAAATAGTAGGTGGCGCCGGCGGTGAGGCCGGTGATGGCGGAGGAGCCGTCGGGGATGGCGGTGGTGGCGCCGTCGGCGCGGTAGATGGAGAGGCCGGTCCACGACCAGGTGAGGCTGGAGGTGGTCGAGGCGTAGGTGAAGGAGCCCGACCAGCTTGGCGGGACGGAGCCTTTCATGAGGACACCGGATTTGGTCGGGTCGATTTGTGCCGGAGGTGAGCGCGGCGGAGGCTACGCGCGCGTAGTTGTCGCCGTCGGTGATTTGGCTATCGAGCGACCAGCCCTGGTTGGGGCCTAGCGATGCGCCTGCGAGGCGTTTTAGCGATTCGTAGAGTTGAGGATTGGTGGTGCGCAAGGCTTCGATTTGGGGGATGGTTAGCATGATTTTCGAGGGGCAAATGGGAGGTCACACGGGAGATACTTTTGACTACTTTTGACTACTTTTGACCACGACTGTGCTATCCTAAGTCTCTTGGTGTTTTGAGGTTGACCCATGGCCAGAAGGAAAAAGCTCTCGACAACTGTTTCACCAGAAGGGTATGCTTTTCTTCGCAGATTGATCCGCTCGGGGAGAGCCGAGAGCCTTGCACAAGCGGTTGACCTTGTGGTCGACGAAGTTCAACGCACGGATAACCGCGAACGGCTTGAGCGAGCAACTACTGAGTACTTCCAGAATCGCAGCCAGGACGAGATCGCTGAGGACGCTGCTCTTGAGGAGGCGCTTTGCCAAGCGTCCGCCAAGGTAGACTTCGATGAGGAACCCGACGCCGAGCAGAGGTCAAATCTGGATCGCCAATCTGACGCCCGGAGGGCAGCGCCATTGGGTTCTCGTGGTCTCACTCGACAGCAGAAATCGGAATGAAGGAATGGGCACGGTTTTGGCCGTGCCATTCGGCAGCGCCGGTCGCGAGGGACCAACAACCGTCCGCTTCGAACCTGGTGAAACCGGACTTCCCAGTGTTTCTTACCTGAAGTGCTACTACATCACTACCCTACCCAAGGCCCAATTGGTCGAGCCCTTGCCCAGATTGATGAGCCAGCGTCGCATGCGAGAAGTATGCGATGCGATCCGTCGCACGTTTGACCCTGACGCTTTTTCCGCCCAATAGAGGATGTAGTTGGTGTGGCGGATGAGAGAGGCAAAAACGCCGGCATCCTGCCGACGCTACAAGAGCATCGAGGCGCCGCAAAGTTATTTCTGGACTGGGCGAGGAAACTGCGCTTTAATCCCGCGCAGCTTAAGCGGTCAGTTCTTTCCAGTACGACACAGCGGACGGAAAGCTACTTCGGGAATCTCTTCTGGCGTTCCGTTTCGTGGCAGCAGTGATGCGGACACTTACGGTTCACAGGGCCACAGATTTGCGCGATGGCTGCGACTTCGCGCGTGAGCTTTGCCTCGACGGGTGTCCGAATCGCTACTGCTTATTTTTGCCGCGCTGGCTAGAAAACCAAACTTGAACCCAGCTTCCAAGGAGAAAAAAGCGTGAATAGAAAAGTGTGGAGCATTTCGATTGGGCTGTGCTTGCTGGCGATTTCTGGCGTGTGGGTGGCGCCGTCGGTGGCGCAGATGATGGCAACCAAGCAAAAACCGGCGATGTATTCGTACATCGCGAATTGGCAGATTCCCCGCGCGCAGTGGGGAGCGATGCAAAAGTCGATGGCGGATGATGCGGCAACGTTCGACAAGGGCATGGCTGACGGAACGATTGTCGCCTACGGCAACGATGAGAATCGCGTTCACACAATCGAGGGCGAAACGCATGACGATTGGTGGTCGTCGATGTCCGAAGCCGGAGTTTTCAACATGCTGGACAAGCTCTACAAGGCAGGCGCTGCGGATTCTCCTGCGCTCGAGAGCGCAACGAAGCATTGGGACGAGGTGTATGTCAGCCGGTTTTACAACTGGCATCCTGGGACGTACAAGGACGCGTACACGAACGTGGCGGTTTACAACTTGAAGAAGGATGCACCGGACGACGCGCTCGACAACCTCAGCAAGCACCTGATCGGGCCGCTGCTGGATAAGCTGCTCGCCGATGGAACCATTGTCGAGTGGGAAGTTGATAGGCAGGCGGTTCACACGGCGCCGGAGACTGAATTCCTGATCGTTTACCTTTCGCCGAATGCGGAGAGCATGGATAAGGTCGAGGCGGCGGTGCGCGAGACGATCGCGGCGAACCCGCTGGGCGGCTCGGCGTTTGATGCCGTGGTGGCCGACGAAGGGCACAGCGATGAAGTGCTGCGGTCGAATGTAACTTACAAGTAGGCGCGACCCAACCACAGCGGACGCGCACGGAGACGAAGGATGTCTCTTCGACGCAAATGTTGCCGCGTGGTAAATCCAAGAGAGATCCCTCGGCTGCGTGTCCCGGCGCTTCGCGCAAAAGCAAAGGCGCGGGACACTCCGCTCGGGATGACGGCGTTACACAAAAGGCGGGAAAGGCAAAGGCGCAAATCGGGGCCGAAAAGCCTCACCCCTGAAGGGGTGAGCTACATAACCCCGCTAATTCCCGCCGCGGACGATGGCGAAGGGGTCGGGCTTGGCCCAGGGGCACAATTTTGTTAGCGAGAACCACGAGCTGGGGGCCGCGGTGCCGAATTGGTAGGAGACGCGTTCGGCGAGGACGTTGGTGAATTGCTCCATGTCGCGCGAGGCGGGACTGCCGAGTGTCCACGCGCCTAGCGCGATGCTCGCGGCGCTGCCGGGCGTGATTGCGGAGAGTGCTAGCGTGCCTGCGCCTTGGACGTAGGCGGTAGGTAGCCGAAGAGGTTGCGTCCGCTTAGCGGCGGCGCCGGTGGCGGCTAGAAAAGCTGTCGAGTAGAAGGAATTGATGGCGGCGCCGTCGTCGGAGTAGGCGCCGGGCGTTAGCTGGTAGATTTTGCCGCTGGAATTATTCGAGCCGAAGAAAATTTGCGCTGCGCCGTTGGCGCGTTCGATCAGGCCGCAGCAATTCGCCGCGATAAGCCACGGACACCATTTGCGCGAGCGTTCGGGCGCGGTCAACATCGCGATTAGCGGATCGCCGAAGCCTTCGGTGTAATCGAGCATGAGAATTTGATTGGGCTGCGTGGCCGAGCCCATCGGCACGCCGACGAGAATGCGTTTGTGCTGCGTATCCACCTGCACCCAGAGATTCTGGCCGTACTGCCAGTTGATGGCGTCCCACGTAGGCTGAATTTCCTGCGAAATTTTTTGCGGATCGCCGCCATTGAAAAGATACAGGCCAGTGCGGCAGGCGATGACCACCCATTCTTCTCCGATGCCGACGCCGTGCACCGAAGGCGTGCCAACTTTATTTGAGACTTCCTCGATTTGCCAGAGCGCGGGCTCGTTGACGCCATCGGTGGCGGTGACGTACATGCTGCGCTCTTTCACGAAGTAGAGATTGTTGCGCAGAGTGAAGGCGGCGCGCACTCCCTGGCCATTATTTTCCGCGATGCTCATGATGCCGGAGACGCCGTCGTATGCCTCGGGCTCTTCGGTGCCGCTGGCGCGAACGAGCGACGGATTTTGCGCGGCGTTGGTGAGAAATATTTCGATGTTGTCCACGAGGAAGGATTCGCCGGAGGGCGCAGGCGTGGCGTCGGCATAAACGCGCAGAGTTAGATCGGTGGGAAGAGACGCCTGCGGGCCGAAGAGTTGCGCGGTGAATTCCTGATAGGCGGTGCTGGCTTGCGCGACAGTGACGGTGAGGCCTGCCCCGATTTGTCCCGCGGTGGGACTGAAAGCATTGATGCGCAACTCGCCGGCGCTGAGGCCGGTGGTGCGGCAGATGCGCGCGCGCACGGAATAGTCGGTGTTGTTCGCGAGCAGCGGATTGCCGGAGGCGTCGAGAATCGCGTTTTGCGAGATCAGGCCGCGCGCGACGGTGGCGCCATCTGCGGTGATGCGATAGGCGTCGCCCCAAACCACGAAGCTCCCTTCCCTGCTGCCGCCCGCGCCGAAGCTCGGATCCTGAAACCAGCCGAGCGGGCGGCCGTTGCCGGAAGCGTCCCATCCGCCATCGAAGGTGAGATTGCGCCAGTTGTCCATATTGGCGCGCTCGCCCCACCAGAAAAGGCGTTCCGCGTAGGCGACCACGCCAAGCTGCTCGGGCAATTCGATCTGGCGAAAAGATAATCCATGCTGACGCCAGAGAGCAGAATCGTGTCACTGAAATCCACGGTGAGCGAGGTGGTGGTGTTGTCATTCAGCAGCATGGTGGCGGGGACGTGATAGAAATTCGCGCCGCCCGCGCCGGTGAATGCGAGCAGGCGCTGGACGACATTCGAAGGGCCCGTGGGAATATTGGTGATGTCGGCTTGGAAGCTACCGGCGGCGGTCCACGAAATTTGCGGAGAGGGCGCGGTCCAAAAGCCCTGGCGCGTGACGAAGACCACTACGCACTGGTGGACGCCGGGCGAAATTGCGCCGGCGGTGGCGGAATCTGCGACAGACGGTCCTTCGCCTGGGCCGATTTGGCTGACGCGATCGTAATTCAGATCGTCATATTGGCGCGGGAGGTCTTGGCCGATGGAGCCGTCGGCGAAAGCCATGTACTCGCGGCCGAAATGCGTGGCGCCGGCGAAGAAGAGATTTGGTTTCGCGGCGCCGGCGATTAGCGTGGAGAGAGTGCCGGGCGAGGTTTCTTTGTAGAGAGTGCCGAGCGAGTCGAGGACCAGGAGGCGTTGCGCGAGATTCGTGGTGATGTAAGTTTTCAGCGCGTTGATTTGCGGCGCGCCCGCCAGGATTGGGAATTGCGAGACGAGGCCGGGGCGCGTGCGCACCCCTCCCGGGAAGAAGTCGACGTCGGCGAGATTGGGCGACATGCCGATGGGGACGTCGGAGGGATCGAGAAGAGTGACCCAGGTGCTGAAGATGTTTAGCGGAAGCGGAGAGAAGGTTTCGATGGACATTTTCTGGAGGCTCGAGGCTGGAGGTTGGAAGCTGGAGAGGCTATACGGCCCTTTGTGCGGGGCGGATGGCATACATCACGCCAAGTAAGTTTGCGGGGCACAGCATGCTGTGCCCCTACGAAAAACCGAGCGAGATGTCGCGCGGGCTGCGGGGGGTTACATCGAAGAGAGGTCCTTCGACTGCATTCGCGCGCCCGCGCGAACCGCGGGAAAGGCAAAAGCGCGCGCGAACTCCGCTCAGGATGACGACCCAAGGTAGGTCGTTATTGGAGCTTTTTGAAGATGGCGTAGAGGGTGATGGTGTCAGCGGTGATGGCGGCGGGGTAGGCTCCGGCGGCGAGTTCGGGGAAAGCGCCGGCGCTGGCTCCCTGCTGGAAGATTTTTACTTTGTTGTTGTTCATCGCGGAGCCGGGGGTGAAGACGTAGTCGTAGCCTGCGACGCCGTCCATCCACGCGGTGCCCTGGAGCGGCGGTTGCGTCGCGGCGATGATTGGAAATTTCGAGAGGTCGAGCGTATCGCCACCGGTGGAATAGTTGCCGGACGCGGCGGCGGTGCCGGTAACGTGGATGCGCTGGCCGTCGTCCCATGTATCGATTAGCGAAAAGGTTAGTGCCATTTGTTTTCTCCTGGAAAGTGCAGTGGCTAGTGAAGAGTGGGTGCGGAAGATTGAGAGTTGCAATTGAGACCGCGGAGTGCTGCTTACATCGAAGAGAGGTCCTTCGACTGCGTGTCCCGGCGCTTCGCGCAAAAGAAAAAGCGCGGGACACTCCGCTCAGGATGACGGCGCACAATGCGGGCCGAAAAGCCTCACCCCTGAAGGGGTGAGCTACATAAACCGCCAAGCGGCGGGCGGGTTAGAGTTGGCTTGCGCCGGTGAAATCGCGTAAAGTCACTTCGATTGTTGGACAGACTACAGTGCCGATTACGTTTACGGTCGATCATGCGCTCCGCGAGGTTCATTCGGTGGCGTCCGGACGCGTGACCTTCGCCGAGATCGAAGGGCACATTTTGAAGCTGCGGGACGGCGGCGTGATGGCCTATCGGGAACTTTTCGATGGGCGCGCGGGCGAGGTGGAGTTCGCGGCTGCGGATACTCCTCGAATTGTCGAGTTGATGCGAAAGCTAACGAACGAAGGCCCGATTGGCGCTAAGGCCGTCATCGCGCCTGCGGGTTATGTGTTCGGCGTTTCACGCATGATTGAGATGCTGGCCGAAGAGTTTTGCGAGATGAAGATTTTCAGCGATGAAGATGAAGCGCGAAACTGGCTGGCGGCGAAGTAAACGCTACTCCCTGCTAGGCGCTGCTTGGCCGCCGCTGATATGATGGGCGGCTTGCGGCGCAACCCTAACGCCTGCACGGTGAATCCAACGCGTCATTGTTTGAACCAAATTTCGAAGAGCCAAAGAGGGAGAGCTTAGTGCGGCGACTGGCGGTGTTTTGCGCGGTGGCGGGGGCGTTGTTGGCGGCTTACGCGGTTGCGCAGAATTCGGCGGGCGCGCAGTCGGGCTCGGGCGCCATAGCGAGTAATTCCACGGCGACGGGTTTGCTGGCTAATGCGCGCGTGGTGGCTAATGGCGTGGCGGCGCGGGCGCTGGCTGTTGATGCTGGTGCGGTGTCAAACAGCAATGCTGCTGCTGCGTCGAATGGTAATTCTGCTGGAGTGCTTGAGCTGACGGTTGCGGACTCGCCGAATCGGGTGTTTGCGGTGGCGATTCCTGCGATTACGAGCTTGCCTGCTGTCACATCGAAGAGAGTCCTTCGACTGCGTGCCCCGGCGTGTTCGCAAACGGCGCGAACACGAAAAGCGTAAAACCGGCGACACTCCGCTCAGGATGACGGATTTGCCCGCAGCGCAAATGACTGGTGACGGCCGCACAGGTTCGGCGAACATGGTGAGCGCGATGGCGGTGGTGGCCGGTGTGGGGCGGGCCGGGTCGCTGGGGGATGGGGGCGCGGCGGTTTCGGCGCAGCTGGATTTGGCTGCGGACTCGCTGGTGCAGCGCAGCGGAATTGCTGTGGCGGCGGACGGCACGATTTTCATTGCGGACACGCAGAACAGCACGATTCGCAGCGTGGGCGCGGCTGCGAGCAGCGAGCCGGGAGTGATTCGTAGCGTGGCGGGACGCTGGGCCGCGCGGCAGAATATCGCGCTCGGGCAGCCGATGGGGATTGCGGTCGATCGCGCTGGCAACCTTTATATAGCGGATTATTCAGGGGGCGCGGTGGACGTGCTAAGCGCGTCCACTGGGCAACTTTCCACTCTCGCGCAGGTGATTTCGCCGGCGAGCATTGCGGTCACGCCCGATGGCAGCGAAGTTTTTGTGGCGTCGCCGGCGACTGGCGCGATGTTTGCGATTACTACGAGCAGCGGCTCGATTTCCGCGGTGAGCGGATTTGCGCCAGCGGCAAACGCGAGTTCATCGTCGGCGGGGCCTTGCGCGAATGTGGGGAGCACGGCTCAGGCTGCTGCTGCGAGCGCGGCAGCGTGTCCCGCGGGATTGGCGGCTGATGCGCGCGGGGATTTGTTCGTTGCGGACGCGAGCGGCGGGAAAATTATTCGCGTCGATGCGAAGACGAAAAAATCGAATGCGATCGCCAGCGGCTTGAGCGTCCCTGGCGCGATCGCGCTGGATGCGAAGGGCAATCTCTTTGTGGCGGAACAGGGCGCGAGCCGCGTGATCGTCCTACCGGATGTGACCGCAAATTCGGGCAACATCACGCTGACCGCGCCGGCTGCGTTCGCCGCGCCGTGCCCGCAGACCACCAATCCATTTACGTATTGCAATATGCCGAGCGGTGGGACTTCGCCGACGGCGGTGTTCACGCTGACGAATACTTCCAGCACGCAGATCACCGGGATTACGATCACTCCGGCGGTGCCGAGCACGCCGCCGAAGACGCCGGCACCGCCGCCAACGGATTTCACGGTGGAGAGCACGTCGTGCACGACCACGCTGGCCGCCAATGGAACGTGTTTGATTAATGTGGCGTTCACGCCGCAGGGGAGCGGCGCGCGCACCGAAACTTTGAGTGTGACCGATTCCAATTCCGGCGATTCAGCCACGTACGATTTGGCCGGCACGGGCGACGATTACAGCTTGCAACTCGCGAGCGGCCAGGCGCAGGAAGTGAACGTGGCGCAGGGCGGAACGACTACGTTCAAGGCGATGGTGGTGCCGGATAGCGTGTTTGGGCAAAACGGGGAGATGGTGAAGTTCCAGTGTCCGTCGAATTTGCCCTTGTTTGCCACGTGCTCGTTTAGCCCGTGCCCGGTGGCGATTACTCCGGGAGCGGCGGTGGCGTTCAGCGTGATGTTTGTTACTTCGTCGGCCACATCGGCCGCGCCTACGGTGGGTTCGTGCGGCGGGTCGAGCGGCGTTGGGCCGGGTGTGACGCGGAATCCTACGATGATTTTGCGCGCGGGGCCGGAGCGGCGGGCGGTGGCGGCTGGTCGGCGATTCCCTTCCCCTTGGTGGCTGGCGCTGGGGGCGATTGCGCTTGCGATTTTTGCTGGCGGCGCGCTGGTGATTCGAGGCGGTAGCGGAAGCGAAGAGGCGCCCTTGCGTGCGGGGCGGATGGGGCGCATCACGCCAAGTAAGTTTGCCGGGCACGATATATCGTGCCCCTACGAAGAGACGGCGGGCGCATCACGCATGTGGCGAATGCGAGGAGCACGCACGGGCAAGCCCATGCGGCAGACAGCGGGAGCAAGCTCCCGCACTCCATATGACGCGGTGCGAGTGCGATACATTTTCGCGGTGGCGGGCTTTGCGGTGGCTTTGATGTTTGGATGCGGCGGCAAGAAAACAGCGCCGCTGCCGACCACTCCTGTGACGCCCGTCGGCGTTACCAGCATGACCATCCTCGGAAATGCTACCGATGCCAGTGGGAATCCGCTGGGGACATCGCGGTCGCTGCAAGTTACGCTGGATGTGGTTACGAAGTAAGCGCGCCTGGCAGTGCGCCGTCATTCTGAGCGGAGTGTCCCGCGGTTTTGGTTTTGCGCGAAGCGCCGGGACACGGAGTCGAAGAACCTCTCTTCGATTTAGGCCGCGGCGATATTTTCAATCCAAGAGAGGTCCTTCGACTGCGTTCACGCGCCCGCACAAACCGCGGGAAAATCAAAAGCGCGCGCGAACTCCGCTCAGGATGACGATGTGACGGGGATTGCGGCTAACTTAGATGAGGGGCGTGTGGGCGCAGTCCGAGGATACGAGGGAAATCTTTACACCGGGGGGTGGTCTCGCGCAAGTACCTGTTGGTGTAAAGAAAAATCGTCTACGGTGATTGGTGGGAAAGCGGCCAATTTTCGATTTACGCGCGGGCGTCGGCGGCCAGCGAGCAGGGATGCGAAAACAAGTACGGCCAGCCGGCCGTTAGCTCCCTGGCTATCGAACGCGATGGATCCCAGGAACAGAATGCCGCACTGGCTTCCAGAAAATTCTGAAGCTCCATCGCTGGGATGGCGCGGGGGAGAACTTTTCGGTTAAGCAAACCCATCGCTCGCATAACGTCGTTATACCACCGGTGCTCGCCAGCGTTCAAGAGCAGCAGCGAGGGTACGGTGACATCGAAGAGAGGTCCTTCGACTGCGTTGCGCGCCCGCGAAAACCGCGGGAAAGGCAAAGGCGCGCGAACTCCGCTCAGGATGACGACGCCCCGAAGCACGAGGCGGATGGGTCACATCACGCCAAGCATTGGTGCCGGGCACGGCATGCTGTGCCCCTACGAAGAAACGGCAACGCCGCGCTGGCGGCGCCTAGAACATTTAGGTGCTCCTACAAAGGTTCGTCGGCAGTCGGTCCGTAGATGGACGGCACTTTTGCGCCCATGGGGCGCAGGTATGTCGAGAGCTGGCCTCGATGATGAATTTGATCGAGGAGGAATCCCCAGGCCATATCGTATCCGGTGTCTCGCATGAATTCCTTGCCTCCGAACGTGAGTGGCAGCGGGGCTTCCCAACGAGATGCGGGAAGAGAGTGTAGCCGCGCAGTGACCTTGTCGTGATGGCGATCGTACTCGGCCACGATTTCGCTGACGGCCGCAGGCGCGGGGGCCTCAATCCATTCGATCTTGCCCTTCTCCAGCCCGTCGGCGAGAACGATTTCCTCACGCACAATCAGCCAGGCGATTTCGGGCGCTGTGCGCGCCTTGGGATCGGGGCGGTAGCTCGACCGGTCCTGCGGAATGCGGCTGATTACCTTGCGTGTGGCAGGCGCCTCTTTCACCCAGTACTTCAGGAACATGTCCTTGTGGTCCATATTTCCTCCTGAGTGCTTTGATGTATCGCGGAGGAATATTGGCAAAGGAAAAGGCGAAATTCAAATCCAACGGCGAGAATCCCACGCGGGCCACGGCCACTGTTACATCCAAGAGAGATTCCTCGACTGCGTGTCCCGGCGCTTCGCGCAAAGGCAAAAGCGCGGGACACTCCGCTCGGAATGACAACGAAATGAAACGGCGAGTACCCGGCGCTTTAGGCGGATGGTGTACATCACGCCAAGCAAGTTTGCCGGGCACGACATGTCGTGCCCCTACGAAAAACAACGACGCTACAGGTACACGATGCGGCGGCGGTAGCCGTAGGGTTGGCGGCGGCGGCCGCGGGTTTGCTCGGGGCGGACGTAGCGCTCGATTAGATTTTCGGTGGCCATTTGCGCGGCGCCTAGCAAGTCCTGTGCGAGGGCGCGTGCGCCGCGGGAGCGCGCGGCGAGGGCGGCGGTGGCGAATGCGAGTGGGTCGGTGGCGCTGCGAATCTGCACCGGATCGGTGCCGAGCGTGAGCAGCGGCAAAACTTTTTCGTAGCGGATGCGGACGGTGATGGACTGCGTCGCGCCGATGAGATTCACTTTGTCCTCGCGCCATTCCCAGAGGCGCAGGTAGGTGCTCGGCTGGAGATTCAGCATGCTGCCGCCGCTGGTGAATTTTTCCATGGGGACGAAAACGTCGCCGGTGTTGGCGGTGGCGCGTTCCCAGAGCATGTGCGGGGCGAGGCAGTCGGTGGGAAGCTGCGGGCTGGAGGTGTCGCTGATTTCCGTGGGCGTGATGCCGGTGACGGGATCGGTGGCGAGCGGGAGGTCCTGCTGCTCGGCGAGGACGCTGACGCCGTTTTCCGCGAGCTCGCGCTGGAGGCCGCGATAGGCGGAGTTGAGGAACGGCAGCAGCAGCGTGTCGGTGAAGACCGCGCCCGCGGAATCGTTGACGAGCGCGCGCGCAAGAGTGAGCGCATCTTCCGCCTGCGAGTATGCTGTGGTGGGAACGACGGGCATGGTGACCTCCGGGGAAATTCAGTGGCGAGTGGCTTCTAGAGATGCGTATAGCGCGACGTCATTCTGAGTGGAGTGTCCCGTGATTTTTCTTTTGCGCGAAGCGCCGGGACACGGAGTCGAAGAACCTCTCTTGGATTGACGCGGTGCCGGCTGTGACATCGAAGAGAGGTCCTTCGGCTGCGTTCACGCGCCCGCAAAAACCGCGGGAAAAGCAAAGATGCGCGCGAACTCCGCTCAGGATGACGGCGTAAGGCAACGACGGCCGAAAACCCTCACCCCGTGAAGGCGGGGTGAGCTACATTAAAAACCAGGCGCCAATCGGGAGATTGGCGTTCCCAGGGACGGCGATTACGACTAGGAGAATTGAGATGGCCAAACTGAAACCCGTGCACCCTGGTGAAATCCTGCGGGAGGAGTTTATGGGGCCGCTCAAGCTGAATCCGCATCGGCTGGCGCTGGCCCTGCGTGTCCCCGCGCCGGGGATTTATGAAATTGTAAAAGAAGAGCGCGCGATTTCGACGGAGATGGCGCTGAGGCTGGCGCGCTTCTTCCGCACCACGCCGGAATTCTGGATGAATCTGCAAACGCATTACGACCTCGAAGTCGCCCGCGACAAAGAGCAGCGCAAAGTGGACGAAGAAGTGCGGCCCATCGCTGTCACGGCCTGAGCGCATCCGGGAACGGGGTCTTTCAGATCGGATTTGAGCCAACGACGAAACCACAATGCGCGTATTCAAGACGATGTTACGACTAGTTCGACACACACTCATTTGGCTTCTCGGCGTTTACTGGATAATATTCATTGGTTACACCATCAAGAATCTCGTTGCGGGCGGTCCAGACGCAGTTGTCGCTTGGTACAAGCACATCTCACGGACCTCGGCACTATCGATCCACTGGGATTGGCGAGTGTTTCTTGCCCGACAGATCGCATTAGTCGGTGTCACGCTGCTGCTGTGGTTCTTTGGACGGCCTTCGCGGCGCGTCGATTCCACTGTGACGCGTTGACCCTGCCTGAAGAGTGCGCCTCATGCGGCCTGCGTCAGGAGTGACGATGAAAACAAACACGACATCTTGTCGGGCAGTTCAAGCGCTGTTAACGATGGCAGCGGCGGCTGCCGTAGCGGCGATCGTCGCGATGGGTGCGATGGCGCGGCGGGGCGCAGGGGCCGGCTTCGCTGATGCTGCCGGAGAATTCGGTGACGCGGGTTTCGGAGCATGTTTCGGCGATCATGGGATTTCCGAATATTGGGATTGTGGTGGGCGAGCGCGCGACGCTGGTGGTTGATACGGGGCTTGGTCCGCGGAATGGCGCGATTGCGCTGCGTGAGGCGCAGAAGCTGGCGCGAGGGCCTGTCCTATATTTGACGACGACGCACTACCATCCTGAACATGCGGCGGGCGAAGGCGCGTTCCCTGCCGGCACGATTTTGGTGCGGCCGATCGCGCAGCAGAAGGAGCTGGAAGAGCGCGGGATGCAGTTTGTGGAGATGTTCAGCAGCCGGTCGGCGCAAATGAAGGAGCTGCTTGCGGGAGTGAAATTTCGCGCGCCGGATATCACGTTTGAAAAAGAAATTACGCTCGACCTGGGCGGCGTGACCGCGCGGCTTTTCTGGATGGGCCAGGCGCACACGAAGGGCGACGAGCTGATTGACGTCGAGCCGGATAGCACGCTGATTTCGGGCGACGTGGTGCAAAACAAAATGGCCCCTAACCTGCCGGACGACAATGCCAGCATGCGCGGCTGGGTGGAAATTCTGGCGAAGCTGCGGCCGATGAAGTGGGCGCACATTGTGCCGGATCATAGCGCGGTGGGCGATGGGTCGCTGGTCGAGGAGGATTATCAGTTTTTCTCGCAGCTGCAGGCGCGCGCGCTGGAGTTGAAGCGCGCAGGCAAGTCGGCGGATGAGGCGGGGCAAACGCTGACTGCCGAATTCAAGACGAAATTTCCGGCGTGGCCGAACCTGAATGCGGTGCCTAATGTGGTGAAGCACATTTACAGCGAGAATCCGTGAGGCAGATGGTGTATAAAGGACGCATGTCATTCTGCCGCCCGGGTGTCCCGTGACTTTTCTGTTTTCCGTTTCGCCGGGCACGAGACGAAAACATCTCTTGCAATACAGGGAGTCTCGGCTATGAGATCGGAGACCGGTCCAATTCGGCGCGTCCGCGCGCCCGCATAAATCGCAGGAAAACGAAGACTCGCCGAACTCGCTCAGGTGTCTGCGTAAGCAAAGGCGTTCGCTTGGAAAGTTCCTTGCCCGTGAACGGGTCGGAAAACCAATCCCCCAGGGCTGAAGCCCTTTATTTGGCGCGGCTATCGCGGGGTTAAAAGGTCGCACTGTCCACGTTAGATTCCAGCTTCCAGAACGGACGGTTCGATCCGCTTCGGGTCGATCGCGCATGTGGATGCGCAGAGCACGGGAAGGCAAGCCCAAGCGGCAAATGGCGGGCAGCACCTACCGCACTGCACATTTTTGCGGCACCGGGCGAGCGAAAGGTGCAAAGCTGCCAGGTCGTATTAAATATAGCTCAGAGCGGCTTCCAGCCGCTACAAAAGCATTGGCGCCAATCGGGAGATTGGCAGTTCCCAGGAAAGGCGAGCACGATTAGGAGAATTGAGATGGCACAAGCTGAAGACCGTGCATCCCGGCGAAATTCTGCGGGAAGAGTTCATGGAGGCGCGGAGACGGCAGTGCCCCGTTGGCGCGCGGCTGCCAACGGGGCTGCACCCCGCTTACCGGTTACGAGATCGGCACGCGTTCCATCACGCCGAGGCCCGGGCTCGGCTGGAGGTACAACATCGTGTTGAGGGCCTCGACGTACACGCCTTCCAGGCTGCGGCCCTGGCCCGACTTTCGGACTAGCACCGCACTCTGGCTTTCCGCTCGATTCACCGGCACCACGCGCGCCTGGATGTTCAAGTTCGCGCCGCGGCCGTGGATCGCGATTACTCGGTTCTTTCCGTCTGACTTCACCGAGAGCTGATACTCTCCCGGCTTCAAATTCTTGCCGCTGCACCGCACGCGATAGGGCAACGAAAACTTGCCTTGGAAATCGGCCTTGCGCATCTTTTGTGGAGGCGACCAGCACGGGCGGCGCGGCGGGCGTCTCTGTATTCAGAAGTTCGAAATGGTCAGGCGAGACGTCCGCTTGCGCGTGCGCCGTCACCGGCAGCAAGCACGCAATTCCCAGCGCCGCTGCAAAAACCGAAGCCTTCACCACAGTCGAAATTTTCATCACTTTCTCCCTTTTCTCTCTAATCTTTGCGTTTGAATTTTTCATTTCGTCCCTCAACGCACGCGCAGTTTCGCCGGAAAGGGGAAATCGTTCAATGCAAGGGGAGTCATTTGTTGGCAAAAGGGAGGTAAAGCCGTAATAATATGATGTTAAGAGATTTATGGTGTTCGCGCCGGCGGCAACTTGTAATTCAGAGGGCGGCACGAAGTACACTGCGCTGCCACAGTTTCGCCGATGCGCCACGTGCTACCGCCTGAGAGCCAGCTTCGATTTGACGCCTACGACGTTGATCTGCACACCGGCGAGCTGCGCAAACACGGGCGGAAGATTCGCCTGGCCGGGCGGCCGTTTCAAATTCTGGCGCTGCTACTGGAACAGCCCGGCGAGTTGCTCACACGAAAACAGTTGCAGGATCGCCTTTGGCCCGCCGATACGTTCGTCGATTTCGAGCATGGCGTGAACGCGGCGATCCAAACGCTGCGGCGCGCTCTGTGCGATTCGCACAAGAAGCCGCGCTTCATCGAGACTCTTCCGCGACGCGGCTACCGGTTCATCGGCGCCGTGGAAACGATTCAATCGAGCGCTGCGACGGCAACTGCCGCTCCGCAGAAACAGAAGCAACGAGGCGTTGCTGCTGCGTCTCGCTCGGAGTGGGTGGGGCAGATTGCAACGATCCGTGACGACGCAGGCCGCAACTACGTGCTGCTCCCCATCACGGAGGAAATTCTGGCGGAAATGGGCGATTGCGAAGCGGCCAAGGACGATTTGGGAATTTCTCTTCTCGTCGCCGCTGAGAAACTTTTGCTGGTCAACTGCGGAACCAAAGTAAAAATTCTCGACGCGAGCAATCCGGCGCTGGGCTGCAAGGTCCGAATCCTCGGAGGCCAATTTGTGGGCGAAAAAGCCTTCGCATCCCGCGTCCATCTTGCGGGACTTGCGTAGAAGAGGGCGGGGCTGGCGTAGAAGAGGGCGACATGGGCCTACAAATTTCCGCGAGAAAATCCGGGAGTGTAACGATACTCGATCTGCGAGGCCGCATCACGATGGGCGCTGACGGAGATGCGTTCAGAGCTGAGCTGCGCAAGCTGGCCGAAAGCGCGCCGTGCGATGTTCTCGTCAATTTGGCGGAAGTGACGCAGCTGGATAGTTCGGGAATCGGCGCGTTGGTGCAATCGTACGTCACTTTGACGCGCGGCGGCGGCAGCTTGAAAATTCTGAGTCCCACGGGAAATGTCCGCGAAGTGCTGGAGATAACGCACGTGACGAATTCCCTGGCTACGTACACGGACGAGGCGCAAGCGCTCGCTAGTTTCGGCGGGAACGCCGCGCACGCGTAGCAGTCGTGAGTCGAATCCCGGGGCTGAAGCCCCAGTTTTATCCCGCTAGCTATCGCGAGGTTAAAACCCCGCGCTTCCACCAAGGAACTAGGAAATGTTAGCATCCCCTCAACCGTTCCGAGGCATTCACGATGGCAACGCACGAGCGCGCGTCCCTTTGGACGAAGCTGCCCATTTCGTTTCGCGCGATTGTGTCGGGCGTTCTTATTGCGCTCGTCGCCGCCAATGTGTGGCCGCTACTACTGCTGAAGCTTGGTGTGCCGCTCGCTGCGGCTGCTGAGGCGATATTTCTTGCGCTCTACGTTTGGTGGGCGGCGGGCGGTGGACCGCCACAAGCAGTGCGAGCCGCGCGCGCCGAGGCGTTCCGTCGCGGGAGATTGTCGCCCGTGCAATGGTTTTGGGGTGTTATTGCTGCGGTCTTTTTCGCCGTGACGATTCATGCCTCCATTGTGTTGCTATTCCGCTTTGTGCCCTTTCCGATGGCGGCGTTCAGGCAGGGTTACGATCTGACATTCATTCCTTCGCTGCGTTTGAAGTGGGTCGCAATCGTGTTCTCCGCGGTTTCGGCGGGGATTTGCGAAGAGACGGGCTTTCGCGGCTACATGCAGCGTCCGATCGAACGACGGCACGGCGCGCCCATTGCGATCCTTGTTTCCTCGCTTTTTTTCATGGCGCTCCACCTCACGAAAAGCTGGGCGACGGCGGGGATGGTCCCCATCATATTTGGGGCGGGCGTATTGCTGGGGCTTCTGGCCTGGTCGTCGGGATCGCTGATCCCGTGCATGATCGGCCACGTGCTGATGGACGTTGGCCTGTTCGCGTTCTGGTGGACGGGAGTGGCTGGCGACTTCACCGCTCGGCCAATCCACGAAACGGGAGTGGACCGGCAATTCCTCATCGCGTGCGCCGCGTTCGCGATTTCGCTTTTTGTGGTGCTCGCAGCGATATCGAGACTCAGAGGGACGCTACAACAGCAAAACATTTCGTGAGCTAGCCTTGGCCCTCGCGCATCTCAGTAACAGAGAGGGATACTCATGGCTACTCGGACCCGCAAACGAACCAAGGCTCCTCGCAAGACTTCTGGGAAGGCGCTGCATAAACCTCTGCGCAAAATTGCGCCGGAACATGGCGACGCTATACGGATTGTGCCGCTGCATCCGCAGGCGGGCGCGGAGATTGTGGCGCCGGCGGCGGCTCCGCAGCTTATTTATCGCAATGGTCCGCTGATGACGTCGGTGGAAGTTTTCACTATTTTCTGGGGCGCGGCTTGGAATTCGGCGCCGCAGTCGGCAATGATGCCGGAGCTGAACAACTTTTTCGATTTCATTTTGACCAGCGCGCTGATCGATCAGCTTGCCGAATACAATGTGGCGAAATACAAGATCGCGCATGGGAAGCGCACCGGCACCACGGTGCTGACTTCGCCCGCGCTGGGAACGTCGGTGCAAGACAGCGCGATTCAGAAGATGCTGCAAGATGAGATTGCGACTGATCTCCCAGGCTCGACTAACCGTCGACCTGGGAGCCCTTCCAGCGGTGCGTTTCCGAAGGCGAGCGCGAATACGCTCTACTTCATCTATTTTCCGCCGGGAGTGAAGGTGGTGCAGGGCGGCGCGGGATCGTGCACGTCATTCTGCGGCTATCACAATGATGTGAACGGCACGATTTTTTATGCGGCGATGCCCTACCCTGGCTGCTCGGGATGCATTGGCGCGCTGCAACCGATCGATGCGCTGACGTCAACTAGTTCGCATGAATTGTGCGAGGCCATCACCGATCCTATTCCAGGAGAAGGTTGGTATGACGATACCAACGGCGAGATTGGCGACATCTGCGCTTGGCAGACGAAGAAGATCGGGAACTATACCGTGCAATTGGAATGGTCGAATAAGGCGAATAAGTGCGTGTGAGGGTCGGTGACTAGTCAGACTTGTGACTCGAGAATGCCCTGTGCGCGTGGACGAAGGCCATGAATAAGCATGACCGTCGCAAGCCAAGGTAAATACAATGACTGCGAGAACAAGCAGCGCAAAGGAAGGCGCTTCGCGCCCGTCATCTTCGTGGCAGGGCTTCAGCCCTGCCCTTCCGATACCCAAACCCCGCAGAAGGCTGTTTCAGAGGAGCGATCGCCGATGTAGCTCGATGCGAGGAGCACGCCCGGGCAAGCCCGGGCGGCAAACAGCGGGAGCAAGCTCCCGCACTCCACAGGAGGCGCCCTTCGCGCGTGGCGGATCGCGTACATCACGCCAAGTATGTTTGCCGGGCACAGCATGCTGTGCCCCTACGGAGAACTCACCGGGATTTCCTTTTGGAGGAGGGGGATTTTGGCGGCGGCCCAGTCGAGCATGCTGTCGCCGGAGAGGCCGAAGAGCGCGGCGGTGGCGTGGCTTGGCTCGGCGGTGAGATTGAAGGGGATGCCGACGGTGTGAATCACTTGCGTCGCGGCGGCGGGATGCGCGAGCCAGTAGGAAAAGCCGGCGGCGTTGACGAAGAGGCGGATGGCGAGAGTGAGCGCGTTGGTGCGCAGCCATTCCGCGGCGCGTTTTTGTCCCGGAGAGGCGCGATTTCGCGGAGAGGCTGGCGCGCTTGAGGACGTGCAGGCCGTGTCCGGCGACGAAAAGCGCCCAGAGATGGGTGGATTCGGGGATGTGCATGGGAGTGTCGAACCTATGTGATAATCGGCGGGCCGATACATCGGCGCCTTAACCGAATCGTAAAGTATGCAAGGAGCATTCATGCAGTGTCACAAACTGACCTTACTGATTGCCTTTGCCTTCTTGGGCGGAGATCCTCAAACAGCCATTGTCCCCACCGAGATGACCAACATGATTGTTCAGATGAGCGGGACTGATATTCCCACAGACTCCTTTGCCGCAAAGCCAAAAGTAATTTGGCGAGCCTCGAATCAATATTGCAGGATCGACGAGGAGCCCGATACCGCGAATATCCACGGCAGGATGATCATCAACGAACCGGATGCCTGGCTTATCAATCTAGCGGACAGCACGGCAAGGCACATTGTCGACAAAGGGCCGACCCTGCAAATTCCAGCAATATCTCGACCACGAACCAACGACAAAGAAGGATTATCCACGGCAGGATGTATCATCAACGAACCGGATGCCTGGCTTATCAATCTAGCGGACAGCACGGCAAGGCCATTGTCGACAAAGGGCCGACCGCTATTTTCCAATTGCGAACAGATTGCCGATTTTCGCAACCTACGAACAGACGACAAAAAGTAAAATCGGCGAGTTGGAGTTTGGCGGGAGATCGAATTCTTCCAGGCCAACGATGCTAAATCGGTGGAAGGCCCAAAATTGAGCTTCAAAACAGATTATTACGAGCTTGTGGGTTGGGGATTCAGTTCTGAAACTTGTTGAGCGCGACGACATCCATGCCCCGCTATTTGTTGGACTGACTGGTGCTCGCCAAATCGCTTCAAGTTCGTTACCTGCTTCTGGGACGACCGGGTTCCATTCAAGGGAAGCGTCTTTGCGCCAATCGAACAGCCGGCGACTGAGGCGACGACGAACTATCCTTTGCGCTCTTCCGTAGATTGACATCGACGTCGGATGCTTGGGAATGAGTTCGGAGTTTGCCGAGTGGTGTGACAATTGAAGAAGCGAAGTAGAACTTCGGGCGCCGCATCGCAACAGCCGGGACATGGGGGTGAGGTATTCCTCTCTTGATTGAACTATTCCCGGATGTTACATCGAAGAGGGGTCCTTCGACTGCGTTCGCGCGCCCGCACAAACCGCGGGAAAACCAAAAGCGCGCGCGAACTTCGCTCAGGATGACGGCGCAATGCGGGGCCGAAAAGCCTCACCCCTGAAGGGGTGAGCTACATGAAAACCAAAGGCGCCAAGCGGGAGATCGGCCTGCGACGACGCGCTAGTGGAGGATGATGGCGGGGAGGCCGTAGCCGCTGTAGGTTACGCCGGCGGCGGGGATGGTGATGGGGAACGACATGGCGCCGCTGGTGCTGGTGCTGCTGCTGGTGGCGCTGGCTAGCGCTAACGGCGCGGTGCCGCTGTAGGCGATTTTTGCGGTGGTGGCGTTGCCGGTGAAGGCGAAGATGTAGGGGCCGGCTGGCAAAGTAACCGTGCCTTGCGTGCAGGATTGGTCGTTGGCGCCGCCGGCTGTTAAGTTGACGGCGGTGATGGAGCATTTTACCGCGCCGGATGCGTCGGTGATGGCCCAACTGTAGAAGTCGGTGCCGCTGGCGTCCGTTGTCGAGACATCTACCGTTAGTTTTGAGAATTGGATATTTGGCAAGTAGATCACGGAAACATTTACGGCGTTATTTGAGCTGGGGGCTTGGCCTGCTGACAAGAAGCCCATCGCGAATTTTGTGAATTGCGTGGGGCAGGGCGAGCCGGAATCTTGCACGTTTGTGGTGGTGCCGGAAGTGAACGCGGCGCAGTTCCCTGCTGCGGGCGTGCCGCTGGTTAGCGTTGTAGGCAGCGCGCTTGCGCCTACGGTGAGATTTCCCGCGACGGCGAGATTGCCGTAAAGCGTGGGATTGCCGCTATCGGAAAGCGGCGCGGTGAAAGGCACTCTGGGATTTATCGGTCCCTCGCTCAGCACGGCGTCGTCCACAAAAATCTGATTGGGATTCGCGGCGGTATTTTCCAGGATGAAGACGCGCATCGATTGCGCCACCGTGGTGGAGCGCAGTAGGCGTTGGGCACGCGGAAAGTGACGGCGAAATTGCGCGTGGGCGTCCAAGTGTTGGCGGCGGCAACTTGCCATCCGCACCGGTGACATTGCAATTGCAGGTGATGCCGTTGTTGTAGGTGAGCGAGGCGTTGGCGCTCTGCCAGTTGGGATTGGTCCCGGTGCCGATCAGCGCGGATTGGCCGGCGTAATTCGCGGGCGTGAGGACGCGCGCGTTGGTGGCGACGCTGGTGATTTTATTTGCCTCGGTGCAATTCGCGTCGGAGTAAAAGCGGAAGCCGGGGCGGAAATTGATTCCGGTGGACGCTGCCGCGATGCGAAACGCCAGCGTGTAATTCATGGTGGAGTCCACTTGAATGCATCCGGAATTGACGCCGAGGCCGGCGGTGGCGTTGTCGCCGATTTTCACGTTGTAAGTTCCCTGCGTGGTCGAGTCGGCGGGACTTCCCGCGCTGGTATTTTGCGCGTAGATGCCGCTGCCGGCTTGATTGATGTTCGTGCCGCTCACTCCGCCCCAGTAGTAGAGAGTGGTCGCATTCTGCCAGCCTTCGAACGCGGCATTGCCGAGCAGATTGCGCCCGGCGAGATCGTTCATGCCGAAATGCATCGAGGGGAGCCAGTTGGGGCCGTTGTTATCGATCGCGATTTGCGAAGTGGAAGGCTCGTTCGGCTTCACAACCGAATTCGCGGAAACGGAAATGTAGGGATCGAGGATGTGAATGCCGACGGCGCTGCCATCCACGGGAAATTGGAAGCAGTTGTAAACATTTTCGCAGCGATTGTTGGGGCCAATGGTGACCGAGTCCGCGTTGATGATGTTGTAGCCGATCTGGCCGAAGGAAGTGGACGCGCCTTCGCAATCGTTGCCGTAAAATTCGTCATTGTTGGGGTAATTGTTGTTCGAATCCTTGGCGATTTCGAAGCAGACGGTGCCGGTGTTCGAGGCGGGCAGGATGCAGGTGTTCTGCTCGAGTTCGATCACGTTGAAGACGCCGGCCAGGCGCAGGCAGCGATCGTTTTGAAACTGCGGATCGAATTCATTGTGCTTGATCAGCGTGTTGGTGGAATCGAAGCCGCCGGTTGAGGTATCCCCGAAGATACCGTAGGAGCTGCCGCCGGTGCCCATGATGAAGCGATTATTTTCTATATCGGCGTGGCTGACGCTGGTGAGATTCAAAACCGTGGAGCCGGAGCCGGTGGCCTGCAAATTCATGCCGGTGATGTGAACCCAATCCACATTGCGCGTGGCTGCGTTGGGATTTTTCACCGTGGTGCAGCCGGTGGGTTGGCAGGCGATGAAGCCGCTGGAATCGGGGCGAGGCACGGTTCCAGAGCCGCTTTCCTGATAGCCGATCAGGGTGCTGCCATCGCCGAGAAGCTCGACGGCATCGTGGTTCGTAGTGTCATTGATGGTTAGTTGCGCGGCGCCCCACAGGAGAGTTGTGGCGGCGGGAATCTGGATGTGCGAAGTGGCGGTGAGCGTGCCGGTGAGGCCGCGCGCGTCGCAGAGGCCGCTCGAAGTGCTGGCGGCGGTGAGGCAGGCATTGATTTTTGCGGCGGCGTCAGCGCCGGAGAAGCGCTCGGCCTTTTGCACGCCGTTCAGTGAGTTCACCGCGGCGCTGCCGTTCACATCCAAATTAAATTGCGGATTCAGCGTGTTGACGCCCAGCGACGTTTGCGTAAAGCGATGAACGTTGGTCAGGTATCGAGCTACAGGCGAAGCCTGCCAGGGTCCATTGGGACCGCCGCCCGTCCAGCCAGTGTCTGTTACGGTGTTCGTTCCAAAGTTGACAAGCGCAGCGGGAAACGAAAAGCCGCCCGGTGGAAAGAATGGATACGGGCCACCTCCTGACGTGGCCGTCTGGATCACGCAATAGTGTGCAATTCCGACAAGGCTGGTTGGGGGAGGCGTCCAAGTAATCGTAACGGCATTGTTCGGCGCGGCCACCACGGCGACATTCGAGGCGAGCGACATGGTTGAAGCTTGATTCACAGTAGGATCACAACTTGATCCGCCAACACTGACGACATAATAGTAATAAGTCCCTGGCGCGAGCGTTCCGCCTGTAGTTGGCGTCGCGGTTATGCCGGTTGGAGGCGGACATATTGGACGAATCCGACGTCCAAAGTATTCGGCGTGCTTTGCAGGAGCCGCGCGGTGTAGCCATAGCTTGCGCCATCGCCGAACAAATATCCCATCGTGGGATCGGTCGCCGATTGTAGAGAAATGGCTTCCGGCCGCAGTGGCACGGAAAGCTGGGCCGCCCTGAGACTGCCGCAAAGTCGTATTCACCCAGCGGGTCAGAACGCAGCCAGGGCATAATTCGCTCTGTTTCCGCGCGCTCCCGAACGTCAATCCTCCATTCGTAATGCTCACGCCACCAATCAGATTCCCTGAGTGTCTTCGGATACGATTACTGCAATTAATCGCACAGCCTTGGACTTGAACGTAGTCGACACTACCCCCACCATTTTGGAGAATGGCAAGACCTCCAGAGGAATCGATGATCTGCGCGCCGGAAACTGCCATCGAGTTTCGGAGTTCCAGAACTCCTACTGGGGTGCTTGCCTGAGAATCTTCTAGGCGGGCATGGACAAGGCTAACCGCCTCGACCCGCGAGGATGACCTCCTGTACTGGCAAGAGTGAAGAACGAATTGGCGCCGTCTTCGATAGAGATATTCTGAAAAGTGAAATTGCTGGGTCGTTTGTGTTGCTGGCAACGCGCTGATCGTAGATGAATGCGCCCCCATAGCCTGTCACATTCTCGAAGTGGATCAGGTATCGATTGTTGACACCCCGGCCGGAGCGGCTTCGGCGATGAGCATGGCATTGTAGAGATTTTTGAAATTCGCGGGATTGCTGTTGTTGAAACCCAGCGTGCCGCCCTTCATCCAGAACCAAAGCGAATCGCTGATGCGCAGCGGCGTATTGTCCGCCTGCCCCGTCACCGCGACGGAGAGGACGGAATCCCTAACTTCAACGTTGGTCGTGTTGAAAACAGAAACGGCTTGGTTGTAGCCGCCGAATAAGCAGATGGTCGAAGGTAACATTCGTCACAATCACCGAATTGCTGCCGACGTAGAATGCGGCGGCGGCAATTCGGTGATTGTGACGAATGTTCCCTTCGACCATCTGCTTATTGGCGGCTACAACCAAGCCGTTTCTGTTTTCAACACGACCCAACGTTGAAGTTAGGGATTCCGTCCTCTCGTCGCGGGGGTCACGGGCAGGCGGAGCAACACTCGCTGCCGCCGTTATTTTTCCTTTTGGTTTTGGATGAAGGGTGGCGTGCTTGGAGTTTAACAATCCCAAACCACGTTTTCAAAGGTCTCTACGATGCCATGCTCATTGCTGAGGCTGGAGGTGGACTGACCATCGATGACCTGATCCACTTCGAGGATGTGACGGGCTACGGTGGTGCATTCATCTACGACCAGCGCATCACGGGGGGGGGGAAGCGAGCCGAGCAATTTCACCTTTGAGAATATCTTTTGGCAGATGGCGCGAACTCCTTTTTTACACTGGCCAGTACAACAGGCCATCCTCAACGAGTCGAGGCGGTTCGCCTGGCTCACGCGCGCATTTGAAGATGGCTCAGCAAGCACCCAAGTAGGTGTTCTGGAACTCCGATTTCATTGAGTCCGGTGCGGAGATCATTGATTCATCTGACGGCTTGGCACTGTATAGCAATTCCGGCGGCTCGGTCCACCATGTGGTCATTCAGGGTTTCGAGATCAATTGCAGCAATCTCGCCGAAGACGCTTCCGGCAATTTGCTTGCTGGCGTACTCAGAACGTTTTCCGGATCGATTGATGTGACGGGAGCGGCCGGAGATGGACGCGACCTAAAGAGCCTGCGGTCGGACCTGTTGGGCGAATACGATTCCACGAGAAGCGAAGGGGACCCCGCTTTCCGGACCCTACGGGCGGGGCAGTATTTTTCGACGGTGGCGATCGACCCCGGCGCGGACATGTCTGTTCGGCGATGGCGCGAGTTACGGCTACACCGCGCGCCTACTGCAGATGGCGCCAAATACTTTGGACGTGGGATTCGCCTCCACCATGCCGCCTACGGGCGTAACCGCGACACCAACAACAGGGCGGGACGCTCGCGCCCGGCACTTACTACTAGGGCGTGCAGACACGCAGGACCAATCAATGCGACCCCAGCCTCAACGGAGGGTCAACGTTGTCGGCTGGGCGTATTTAGGCGGTATATAACAGGAGGGAACAACACATATACGTGACATGGACGCCACCCGCCGCCACCCTTCTCGGAGCGTGACGCAGTCCTGCGTAATTCAAACGAAGGCGCCACTTTTCACGGAAAGCGGTGATTCCTACCC
>CAVRSO010000109.1:0-17635 GCA_963723845.1 uncultured Acidobacteriota bacterium | reverse complement strand
AGTGTCCGTTACGGTGTTCGTTCCAAAGTTGACAAGTGCAGCAGGAAACGAAAAGCCGCCCGGTGGAAAGAATGGATACGGGCCACCCCTGACGTGGCCGTCTGGATCACGCAATAGTGTGCAATTCCGACAAGGCTGGTTGGGGGAGGCGTCCAAGTAATCGAAACGGCATTGTTCGGCGCGGCCACCACGGCGACATTCGAGGCGAGCGACAT
Organism: uncultured Acidobacteriota bacterium; assembly: GCA_963723845.1. GTDB lineage: Bacteria > Acidobacteriota > Terriglobia > Acidiferrales > UBA7541 > Palsa-295. The sequence continues at coordinate 17,420 of CAVRSO010000109.1, read as the reverse complement.
GGTTGAAGCTTGATTCACAGTAGGATCACAACTTGATCCGCCAACACTGACGACATAATAGTAGTAAGTCCCTGGCGCGAGCGTTCCGCCTGTCGTTGGCGTGGCGGTTATGCCGGTCGGCGGGGACATATTGGAGAATCCGACGTCCAAAGTATTCGGCGTGCTTTGCAGTAGGCGCGCGGTGTAGCCATAGCTTGCGCCATCGCCGAACAAATATCCCATCGTGGGATCGGCGGCGATTGTAGAAAAATGGCTTCCAGCAGCAGTGGCACGGAATGCTGGGCCGCCCTGAGACGCCGCAAAGGCGTACTCACCCAGCGGGTCAGAACGCAGCCAGGGCATGATTCGATTGTTTCCGCTGTGCTCCTGAACGTCCAATCCTCCATTCGTAATGCTCACACCACCAATCAGATTCCCTGATGTGTCTTCGGATACGATACTGCAATTAATCGCACAGCCTTGGACTTGAACCGAGTCGACACTACCCCCACCATTTTGGAGAACGGCAAGACCTCCGTAGGAATTGATAATCTGCGCGCCGGAAACTGCCATCGAGTTTCGGAGTTCCAGAACTCCTACTGGGGTGCTGGCCTGAGAATCCTCTAGGCGGGCATGGACAAGGCTAATCGCCTCGACCCGCGATGGATGGCCTCCCGTACTGGCAAGAGTGAAGACCGAATTGGCGCTATCTTCGATAGAGATATTCTGAAAAGTGAAATTGCTGGGATCGTTTGTATTGCTGGCAACGCGCTGATCGTAGATGAATGCACCACCGTAGCCTGTCACATTCTCGAAGTGGATCAGGTAGTCGATTGTCGACACCCCAGCCGGAGCGGCTTCGGCAATGAGCATGGCATTGTAGAGATTTTTGAAATTGCTGGGATCGCTGTTGTTGAATCCAAGCGTGCCACCCTTCATCCAGAACCAAAACGAATCGCTGATGCGCAGCGGAGTGTTGTCGGCCAGCCCCGTTACTTCGCGCGCAGTGTGGAGTCCTTGACTTGAATGTTGTTGGTGTTGATCATGGAAACGGCTTCGTTGTAGCCGTCCAAGAAAATGTGGTCGAAGGTAACGCCGGCAACGGGCACGGAATTGCCGACCGACGTAGAACGCGGCGGCAGCATTGGGGCTCGCTCCGCTGTGGCGCTGATTCCAGCGATGGAACTATCCCGCGAACTGCGGGAAGTCGCCGCCGCCTCCGGTGATTCTCAGCGGACAACGTGACCGAAAAGATGGGAGAGGTGGAAGGAGTCTGGGGCTGAGTGACAGGTAGATGCCTGGAGGAAAATAAATCTCAGGGATTTCGAGCCTTGCCCCCAATCCTGCCGCGCAGGCCGCGGTGATGGCCGATTGAATCGCGGCCGTATCATCCGTGGAGTTGTCGCCCTTGGCGCTGTAGGGCGGGCAGGTGACGTCAATGTAAGGGCGCGGGCCGGCAAAGCATCCGCTGCCGGCAACTTGAATGGACGAAGGCGTGAGGATGCCTGGATTGAAACTGGAAGTGGTGAGTGTGCCGGTGATGGTGGCGTTGCCGGCAACGTTGAGATTTCCGCCGAGGGCGAGGCTGAATGCGGAAATGTCGCTACCTGAACCCAACGTGGAGGAATCGGGCGCGAGAATTACGTCGCGATAAGTTTGTGTGCCGGTGATGGTGGGCCCGCTGATTTGAACCACGTAACGGCCGGAGGGTGCGTAGAAGTGATAGTTGCCGAGGCCGTCGGTTTGCAGACGGATTGGGCGCGGAGACGGTGAGTGTGGCGTCGGTGAAGAGGGCGGCGAGCGGCGAGCAGGGCGTGCCGGTGGCGGTCGACTGGCAAACGGTGACGGTGGCGCCGGGGACGGGATGGCCAGTGGGGCCGAGGACGATATCGTCTTTGCGCGAGCCTTGGGCATGCGCCGATGGCGCTGCTGCGACTGAGAACAGCGCGAGCGCGAGCGATCCGAGCAACGTGATAACAGCGATCTTATTTGTCATCTTCCCTTCCCTCGTATGATTTCGTTTGTACTTTGTGAGAGAGCGCATCCCGACAGATTGTATGCTGGCGCGCTGTGCGATACGCGTGCGGAAATTACGCAGAGCGATCGGCGTGGTCGCTCGGTTGGTGGTTGGTGGACATTGCTCCGCCACCGATGTGAAGGTAGCAGGATGAGCGGGGCGTCATTTTGAGCGGAGTGTCCCGCGATTTTTCTCTTGCGCGAAGCGCCGGGACACGCAGTCGAAGAACCTCTCTTCGATTTGAGCCATGGCAACATTTTCAATCCAAGAGAGGTCCTTCGACTGCGTTGCGCGCCCGCGAAAAACGCGGGAAAGGCAAAGGCGCGCGCAACTCCGCTCAGGATGACGGCGCGGAGGTGCGGTGCGATCGAGGATGTGGTGGATGCGAGGAGCACGTCCGGGCAAGCCCGGACGGCAAACAGCGGGAGCAAGCTCCCGCACTCCACATGTGCGCGCCCGTTTGTGCGAGGCTGACGATGTACAAATAGCCAAGCATGCGCGCCGGGCACGATATATCGTGCCCCTACAAATTCAACGGCGCACCCGGTTGCGCGGGGTGGATGGCGCACAGGTAGCCAAGTAAGTTTGCCGGGCACAGCATGCTGTGCCCCTACGAAAGCTGGCGCTCGGCTAGGCCGTGCTTTGCCGCTTTTTCGCGGTCGAGGATGGCGTGGCAGTGGCGGCAGACGGCGACGCCGGTCTTCACCTTTTCTCCGCAGGCGGGACAATCGCTCATGCGCATGGGGACGTAGGCCCATTCGCGTTCGACGCCCAGCGTCATCGCGGCGCGCCGATGCAAATCGGAAATTTCGCGGAAGGAGTGGCCGCGCGCCCAGAGCGTATCGCCTTCAGCGATCAACTTATGATAGTAGGCGTCGCGGCGCTCGGTGGCGGCGGTGAGTTCTTCGCTGGTGGGGCGAAGGCCCGCGCAGACGAAAATTCCGTGGTCGTGCAAATCCTGGAGAAGATCCTCGGCGATTTCGCGCGCGGAAATTGTGAATGGGAGGCGGCGGCTGTCTCCGAGATCGATCGCGTCTCCGCGCGACGTGATCAAGAGCAGCGCGAACGGCTTTTGGGAGGCGGCGGGCTCGTCAGGCGGCGTGTCTGATTCCGCGGGCTTGGGGCAGGCGGGAATGTGATAGACGCCGTGCGTGCGCGAGATGTACCAATCCTGGTCGGAGATGGAGGCGATGGCGACGGTGGCGGCGGTGTCGCCCTTAGGTTGGGTTTCGATGCGGATGTCGCGCCGGTGGCTGGCAAAGGATGCGGGATGCGACGCGGCGTTTGTGAATGTTTCGGTGGTCAAGTGGAGGTTCCTTTCGGGGGATGAGGCAACGGCGTGAGGGATCGAGATGTCATTCTGAGCGGAGTGTCCCGCGATTTTTCCTTTGCGCGAAGCGCCGGGACGCGGAGTCGAAGAACCTCTCTTGGATGTACGATTCCGCGACGCGTAAATCGAAGAGAGGTCCTTCGACTGCGTTGCGCGCCCGCACAAAACGCGGGAAAAGAAAAGACGCGCGAACTCCGCTCAGGATGACGGCGCCAAAAGAAATGCTCGGCGGATGGCACACATCACGCCAAGTATGTTTGCCGGGCACGATGCATCGTGCCCCTACAGATTCAACGACGCGCCCTACGAAGAGAAAGTGTCGGCGAGGAGGGCGTCGGCGGCGGCGTCGAATTGGCGGGCGCGGCGGGCTTCGCGGGCGGCGATGGCGAGGCGGTGCGTCTGGCGCGGGAGGCGGCGCGACCATTCGACGGCGCGGATGATCCAGTCGCATGCGGAGGGCGTTAGCGGAATGAATTCGCCGGCGGCGCTTTCGAGTGTGAAGCAGTGCTCGTATTCGCCGCGCGATGGATATGGGCCGAGAGCGGGGATGCGCTGGCCGTCTTCGACTTCCATAGTTTGGCGATACCACATTTCGGGCGAGCCGTAGGATTCGGGAGGCGTCCAGCGCTCGATGTGCCAGCGATCGAGCGGCGCATATTTGGGGACCTGGCGCAGCTCGATGGATTCGCGGAGGGGGTTGCCGTGGGCGTCGCGATCGGTCCAACGGCCGCCGATCCAGGTGAGGCGCGAGCCTCCCCAGACCACGCGGAAATTGGGCTCGCCGAAGTGGTTCGTGCCGCCGGCGCGCGCGATGCGGCGTTGGATCGAGGCGGGCGCCTCGTGCGTTTCTCGGAGGATGTGGATCATGAAAGATTGAGGGAACGTTTGATGATGAGTGTCGCGTGCGGGGGACGTGGCAAAGAACTCGACTACATGCTGCGATAGAAGACAGCGCAGAGGAGGCGCTTCGCGCCGTCGTTTTATGGCAGGGCTGAAGCCCTGCCCTTCCACCGGGGGTGGGGTGCGGTGCGATCGAGAATGTGGTGACTGCGAGGAGCACGCCCGGGCAAGCCCGGGCGGCAAACAGCGGCGGCAAGCCGCCGCACTCCACATGAGGCGCCGGTCTTCGCGAGGTGGATGGCGAACGAGTAGCCAAGTATGAATTAGCGGCGCATACTGAAGTTGCTTCTCAGGCGTGTTCAGTTTTCAGGGGCGACCATTCTGGTCGCCCCTATTTTTTTGGCCAGCAGATAGCGAAGTATGTGGGGCGAGCATCCGCCGCGGCTGATATCGTGCCTCTACGAAAAGAACCGCGCCCTTTCGCACGAGGCTGACGAAGCACAAGTAGCCAAGTAAGTTTGCCGGGCACAGCATGCTGTGCCCCTACGAAGGCAAATTCAATGGCCGCCAGTTTTCAGTCCGATGCGGGTGGTGTGGGCGTAGTCCGAGGATACGAGGAAAATCTTTACACCGGGGGGTGGTTTCGCGCAAGTACCTGTTGGTGTAAAGAAAAATCGTCTACGGTGAATGGGTGATCGGTGGGCATTCGGAGCGGATCGGCGGCGGCGCGCGGTGGGCGAATTTTAATGTAGCTCAGGGCGGTGTTCAGCCCTGAGGATTTTGGGCGGGTCGGAGGCACGGGTTCGATTCGGAGGCGGAACGACGGGCCGAAAAGATGGCCGAAAAGCCTCACCCCTTGAAGGCGGGGTGAAGCTACATAAAACCAAAGGCGCCAATCGGGAGATTGGCGTTCCCAGGAAAGGCAATTCCAAAAGCGCTGACGGCCGCGGTATGGGTGCTAGGGTTGTGTTGCGAGGGTGGTTTCAGTTTCCGTTTCAGTGGGCGCTTCCGCTTCCGTTGCCGTTACCACTTCCGTTGCCGAGGCCGGTGCCTTGATTGTTCTGGCCGCCGGCGCTGCCACCTGCACCGGCGCTGCCGCCAGCGCCACCGTTGCCGCCTCCACCGCTGTTGCCGACGGAGCTGCCGTCGCCGCCTGAATCGCCCGAACCGCCGCTTCCTGCGTTTCCGCTTTGGCCGGCATTTCCAGCGGAGCCACCTCCGCCCGAACCGGTGTCACCACTGCCGCCGCTGCCGCTGGCGCCGCTACCGCTTCCGCTGCCGCCGACGGCGCCGGCAATCGCGCTCGGCGCAGAAGATAAGCTTTGGCTGGTCGCTCGGCCATAGGCCCAGGCGGCAGCTACGATCATCAGAACAATCAAAACGAGGGCGAAGCCGTACTCGACAGTGTCCGACCCTGTCTGGGGGCCCCAACGACGATTGGGCGAGTGGCGCATGTTAGTACGTTTATTTGGATGAGTGTACCGCTCGATTGGGGAATTTTTCAAGGTGAGGTCGAGGCGGGCTGTGGAAATCTTGGAGGGGAAGGCGAACGGCCACCGGCATATGGCGGCGCATGCGATCGCGGGGAGATCGAAGAGAGATCCCTCGGCTCCGTCCCGTGCCGCGCAAATATCGCGCGAAGAAAAAGGCACGGGACTCCGCTCGGGATGACGGCGCAAATGCGGACCGAAAGACCTCTAGCGTTCGTCGAAGGTGTAGGTGATGCCGATGCCTAGGCGCAGGCGACTTTGCGCGGACGCGTTCAGATGCGTGCGAAGAAGATCGAGGTTTCCGCGCGCGCTGAAATGATCGGTTAGCGGATATTCGACGCCGCCTCCGAGCATCCATGAGAAAGCGCTATCGGAATTGGTCGCAGTCGGCAAAGTGCCCTCCTGAATGCTCTGATGCAAATGCGAGATGCCGAACTGCACCTCGGCGAAGGGATAGAGCCGGTAGACCTTGCGGTTGCGATTGCGCCGGCCAGTGTTGTTCTTGGTGTCGTTGATGGTGTACACGGGAAAATAGAAGCGCGGGCCGACCAGGAAATCCTGAAGGTGCGATTGAGCTACGATCGCGCCCACGGATGTGAATTCGAAGGCGCCTACGCGCGATGTGTCCCACATGCCGTCATATTGGGCGGCGATGGCGAGTCGCGGCTGAAAAAAATATGCGGCGCCCAGATTGAAGCCGTCCACGCCGAAGTCGCTGGTGGCATGCTCCCACCCGCCGCTGAGTTCGAGGCCCTGCGCGGCGGATTTTGCCGGGCACATCAGTGAAATTGTTGCGGTTGCGAGCGCAACCAAGAAAAGTCTTACTGCTGATACACGAATTCTCATAGCCCCATCCCCCAGTTCAGAGTGTCACCACGGACATTGCTGCGGATTTGCGCCGTGCCTGTGGTGTTTGTACGCGAAGCGGGTTGGGGGAACTATAAGGTCATTCATGCAGCCGGGGAGGTGATGCGCTGTAAAGCGCGGCGCGGCGAGGAGGTAGGGGGGAGAGGTGCGGTGAGGGCGGGCCGATGGTGTTCGGGGTCATCCTGAGTGGAGTCGCGCGCGGGGATGCCTTTCCCGCGGTGTTTGCGGGCGCGTGACGGAACCGAAGGACCTCTCTTCGATTTATGGCGATGGCGAGGCGTACATCCGAGAGAGATTCCTCGACTGCGTGTCCCGGCGCTTCGCGCAAAACCAAAGGCGCGGGACACTCCACTCGGAATGACGGCGTAAGGCAAGATGCCGCGCTGAAGGACGCGGCGCTACGTTTAAACCTACGAAACGGCAAAGACAAATGCGGGCCGAAAAGCCTCAGGCCTTCTCGGCAAACGGCGCCGGGAACGCCTGAGCTACATTTTTTTCGGAGCGGTGGTTAGTTGCGAGAGAGATTCTTCGGCTGCGGCTCTCGTGTGGCGAACGGTCGGATACTTCTGTGCGAGCCACTTATCGAGGCCGCCATCCATGATTTTCACGTTGGTGTAGCCGAATTCGGCGAGCTGCGAAACGATGCTCGAAGTATCGTTGTGGCAAGAGCCGTAGAAGATCAGCATGCGATCGCGCGGAAGAGCGATGGGAAACGTCTTGATCTGCATGACCCAGGGATAATTGATTGCGCCGGGGATGTGCGTATCGACGTAGCCGTCAACGGGCTGCGTATCGACGAGCGCGAATTTCGCGTGCGAGTCCTGCGACATTTTCATCACGTCGGCGGGAGAGACGGTTTGCACCGGGGCAGCGGCGGCCGCGGCCAGTGCGGGATCGTTGGAAGCGTCGTCCTGTGCGCGCAGGGTGGGCGCTGTTGCGAATGCCAGAGCTAGGAGAACTGCTAGTGCGAATAATGTCTTCATGGTGACCTCCCGCTGCGCCGAGTTCCCTGCTGAATAGGATGGTAGCGCCGGCGGGCGATGGCGTCAATGCGGAGATACGGGCGATTGTCGATTGGTCGCCTAGCGTTACATCCAAGAGAGGTTCTTCGACTGCGTGTCCCGGCGCTTCGCGCAAAACCGAAGGCGCGGGACACTTCACTCAGAATGACGGCGCAAATGCGGGCCGAAAAGCCTCAGGTCTTCCCGGCAGACGGCGCCGGGAACGCCTGAGCTACATTTTCGTGCGCAATGCCGGGATGATGGGCGCGGGCGGCGAGGCGGAGGTGCGGGTGCGATGGAATCGCGCCAATAACTGATCATAGAGGCGGGTCATTGATCCAAGGGAATGGGTTTTTCGCCCAATTCTTTGCATACTCAGCGCCCAAATTCCCATTTATGCGACGTGTTTTCAGTGGCCGTGATACTGGCCACGCTATTGCGGCAGAAAAGCAGCTACCGAACCGCTCCCGGGGGATAGAACAATGAAGACTCGCCTTCTGAAAACGGCCTTGTGTGCAAGCACCCTCTTCGCCGCAGCGCTGCTCGCCGCTCCGGTATACGCCGATGGCGTACTTGACGTAACCGTTACGGCGAACAGTCCCGTGTTCACGGAGGGTGATACGGGCACGCTTGTCCTTACTGTAACTAACAATGGGTCCGCAGGGGTAAATCTGACTGGTTATTCCGTGTCGATCAGCAGCCCGACAGCGGGTGACGCTTCGGATGGCGTTAATTTGATAAATGCGGATATGCCGATGAGCACCTGCGGGGTTCCGTCCTTTCTGGGCAGCGGGTCGAGTTGCACGTTTGTCTTTGGTCTAACTGGGGATAGCGGCGCAGGCGAAACAGATGCCGATTCCGGAGTTTCACCAGGCAACGCCTCCGTGTTCTACGACATCGCTGAGATAGGAGAGGGTTACACCGCACAATCCCCCGGCTTCAACGTTACGGTCAACGATGTGCCTGTATCGACGACGCCCGAGCCTTCGTCGCTGCTGCTTCTGGGCTCTGGGGTGCTGGGCATGCTCGCCTTGGGCCGGAGACGGCTCATCTAGCGGGGCGTATCGCCGGCAAACAACGGTCTACTGATCGCCTTCCGTTACATCCAAGAGAGATTCCTCGACTGCATTTCGCGCGCGCGTAAACCGCGCGAAAGGCAAAAACGCGCGAAACTCCGCTCGGAATGACGGCGCAAATGCGGGCCGAAAAGCCTCAGGCCTTCCCGGCAGACGGCGCCGGGAACGCCTGAGCTACATTGACGGCGTGAAGCGAAAGGCGCCGGCAGGTGCGAGGGGATGGTGAGACCACGCCAAGCAAGTTTGCCGGGCACGATATATCGTGCCCCTACGAAGAAAACTGCGAAGGCGAAGCAAAATCAAGAAACGGAAGTGGCGCTTGCCGCGCTTTCGCGATACAAGGAGAGCGTTCCGGCCCGCAAATTCCGGCACTTCAGATTTCCGCGCTTCGGAGGGCGGATGACTGAAATCAAAGGGGTGGTGGTCCTTCAGTCGATCGATTCGATCAAAGCGCGCGGGGGCGAAGAAGAGTTTGCGAGAATCCTGGCGGAGTTGGATGCGGAATCGAGGAGCGTGTTCGAGGGCGAGATATCGCCGTGGAAGTGGTATTCGCTCGACGCGTTCGCGGCTTTGCTCGATGCGGACATTCGGCTGACTGCCAATGGCGACCGGGAGGTGCTGATCGCGCGCTCCGAGAAAGTGATCGAAGGGCAACTGCGGGGCATCTACAAAATGTTCATCAAGCTGGGTGCTCCCGCGTACGTGATCCGGCGGATCTCGTCGGTTCACCAAGCCTACTTCAACGGCATTCATTTCATCCCCGAGTTTGGCGAGTCATCAAAAGAGGCGCTGATCAAATATTTGGGATTTGAGCCGCGCCACGCGATTCTGGGTTACGCCATCATCGGCTTCTATCGCAAAGCGTTGGATATTTCCGGCGCGAAACAGGTGACGGTGAATTTCACAGTCCCCATTTCCGCAGGCGGTCCTTATGCGGAACTGAAGATCACCTGGGTGTGAGCGATTCGCGAGCGGGATTGCATTTCCCGCGGTGTTTGCGGGCGCGTGACGGAGTCGAAGGACCTCTCTTCGATTGATTGCGGCGGCGAGTGGTAGATCGAAGAGAGATTCCTCGACTGCGTGTCCCGGCGCTTCGCGCAAAACCAAAGGCGCGGGACACTTCGCTCGGAATGACAATGCCGGGGCGAGGCGTACATCCAAGAGAGGTTCTTCGACTGCGCGCGCCGGCGTGTTCGCACACGGCGCGAACACGGAAAGGCGAAAACCGGCGCACTTCGCTCAGAATGACGTCGGCGGCGCGAAGGCGATCAGCCGACACGCGGCAAAGGGTGTACAATGCCCGCAATTCCCCGGGTTGAAGTTCCTTTCCACTGAGGAGGTCACATGAAAACAAGGACGGTTGTATTGGCTCTGGCGGCCCTTTTCGTTGCGGTAGCGGTGTGTGTCGCTGCCGACGACGTGAACATGGGCACATGGAAACTGGACGCGGCTAAGTCGAAGATCGCCGCGGGAAGCGGGAAAAACGACACTGTCGTTTACGCGATGGACGGCGACAACGTGAAGGTCACCGTGGACGGCGTGGACGGCAAGGGAAATCCAACGCACAGCGAATGGACAGGAAAATACGATGGCAAAGATTATCCCGTGACCGGCGATCCGGATGTCGACATGCGGTCGTACCACCGCGTCAACGACCATACCCTGAGGATCACGCAGAAGAAAGAGGGTAAGGCCGGCGCGATGATCCGTATCGTTGTCTCGCCCGACGGCAAGAGCCGCACTGTCACCAGCACTACAACCGATGAAAATGGCAAGAAGACCGTCAGCACGAGTGTGTACGACAAACAGTAACCGTGCGGCGCCGCCACTATTTTAGTGGGCGCGCTACAGGAAGAGCGAAGACGCCAATCGGGAGATTCGCGTCCCTAGCGCGAGCGTGCCGCGGGACGCAACACTCGTCGATGCCTATTCGGCATGAAGCGAAGAAGCTAAGCCTCGCCGCCTTCGTCGCCCGGCGCGAGGGCGCAGGGGTGCCACGCCTCATCGTCGGCATGGACGGCACAGAACCGCCGGCCGCAGATACCGCAGTGGACAGTTGCCTTGGCGTCGCAAGGCTCGTCCATGGGCGAAACGGCCTGGCAAGACCACTCGAGGTCCCGGGATTCTGTTTGATCCACTTGTTGCAACATGTTCCCTCCTCGTGCGGCAGCACACTCTAAAATGCTCAGGCTCTTTTTATCGCGCGAGTAATTGCGACCAAAATCACCGCGCCAATAAATGCAACGATGATTGAACCGATCAAACCGCGTCCCTGCCAGATGCCCAAAAGCCCAAAGAGCCATCCGCCCAGAATGCCGCCGAGGATGCCGAGAATGATATCTACCAGGATCCCGTAGCCGCCGCCTTTCATCACTTTGCCCGCAAGCCAGCCCGCGATCAAACCAACGATAATCCAAGCAAGGATTCCCATGTGGAGCCTCCTAGACTGTCGCTTGAAGCTGAGGTTTTCGTTTGGAGCCCTTGGCCTGACCGAGAATGTATACCTGCCCTCGTCAATCTGCAATGTTGGAGTCGGGGTACGCCAAAGAACGCTTGCTATTTGAGAGGCGCGGGAGTAAAAGGCAGCACAAGCGCCCGGCATTTTCCGATCACCGAGTTAGCCTGAGTTTGTAACGGAAGCTGCCGAGGGAACAAATTTTCTCCGGCCCCACGACCACGCAGCAAAGAGCGGAAAGAATCCACGACAAAAGAGGAGGATGCCCATGAATCGAAAACGAATACTTTCAATCGCGACAGGCGTTGCTCTCGCTTTGGTTTTCGCGGTATCGCTGAGTAACGCTCAATCGAAACCGACCACGAGCTCCGCCGCAAAGTCGGCCCAGTCCGCGTCATCGGCCGCTTCAAGCGGAGCTTTGCTTGACCTAAACAGCGCGACTAAAGATCAACTCGAAAAATTGCCCGGCATCGGGACGGCGTACTCGCAGAAAATCATTGATGGGCGGCCGTACAAAACGAAAACGGACTTGGTGCGGAAAAAGATCATCCCGCAGGCGACCTACGACAAAATTGCCAAACTAGTGATTGCGAAGCAGCCGACGAAATAAGAAGACGATGCCCTAGGAGCTTAGGACGGGTTTTTCCAACCGGTTTCTACGACTTGCATCTTTTGCTGTTTGTACTGGGTTTCGAGCTGTTGTTTGCTGGATTGGGCGGCGCTGAGGCCGGCGGCGCCGCCGCCGAAACGCGGGCACTGCGATGGATAGTTGGAATTGCTCGTGAAGGAATATTTTCCCTTGAGAAAGGTGATGAAACTGGCGCCGACTTTGTACATAAAGGCTACGGACGGTCCCCCTGTGCTGTGGGGCGGGTCCGGGGGAATAGCGGCCTGGAAAATCTCGCTGAAATAGACGGCCTTGGGGTCGCCGTCGGACGAGCAATACACATACTGTCCTGTTCCGGATGGCGCGGTTGCGCTTGCGGATTGCGATGGCGCTGCTGCCGATGAGTGGGCGTCCCCTGCGGATGAATGCGCCGGAGCTGCGGCGGCCGAGTGCGGTGCAGTTGGCGCGTTGCTCGCCGAAATGGATGCGGAGGAAGCGGCGTGCGAAGTTTGAGGCAACGTATGCGCGAGCGCGGCGCAGCGCCGGGCGCCGATGCCACTGCTGAGGCGTCGCCTGGCGCGGGTTCATACGTCCAATCGGTGTCTATGAATTGCTTGCCTTGGAGGGTGTCGCGCTGGTCGCGCATCGCGCTTTGCGCGCTGACGATTGTGGTGACGGTTTTGCATGTGACCGCGCCCTTGTAGGCGTACTTCTGCGCTAGCATCTTGGTGAATGCGGTGGACCACGCTGTGCTGGATGGAAGGCCGGCGGTGTCGAATGCGTCGCTGAAATAGATGGTGGGCTTGCGATCGTCCGAGTAGCAATACGAGGCGCTGGGCTCCCCTGCCCCGCTCACAGCTGCTGGCTGAGCGCTGGTGCGTGGGGTTCGCCGATTCCTGGCGGATTGGGCGACGCGGAATACAGCGATGCCGCCGAGGACGGAGCGGCGCCGGATTGTCCTGGGCGCCAGTTGACACGCACCACTTCCCAACCCTGATTCTTCCAGGAGGTTTCTTCGGCGGCGAGCACGCGTTCCTGCATCGTGGAATTCACGCTGAGGGGCTGGCAAGCGGTTGTTGAGATGGTTTGCAGATGGTAGGTGGATTTTATGTAGGTGGCCCAGGCGCCGTTGATCGCGGAGTGCTGGCTAATCTCCATTGGGAAAACCTGGCTGACGTACATCGTGTTGTGGCCGCCGCCGGGCGCGACGGACATGGCGATACAGTGAAACGTTCGCATCTGCTGCGCCTGCGTCGAAGCAGCGGGAGCCGAAAGGACGAGAATCGCCAAAATACACGCAGCCGCGAATGAAGTTTTCATGCTGACCGCCTCCGCGCGTGGAAGTTGGTGCGGATGGTAGCTCCGGAAGGGCGGGTGGTCAATTGGAACGGCGCGAAGGGCGAGCAATGCCAGACCACGTCATCCTGAGCGGAGTCACGCGCGGTTTGCATTTCCCGCGGTGTTTGCGGGCGCGGGACGGAGTCGAAGGACCTCTCTTCGATTTACGGTGCGATGAGTGGTACATCGAAGAGAGGTTCTTCGACTGCGTGCGCCGGCGTGTTCGCATACGACGCGAACACGAACGGCGAAGACCGGCGCACTCCGCTCAGAATGACGGCGTGAAGCACAGATGCCGGGCTAAAGAACCCGGCGCTACGTTTAAACCTTCAACCAAAGGCGCCCGCCTGAAAAGCGAGGCGGCCGCTACAAAGGCAACGGCGACGGCGCGGCGGACGGCGAGGAGATGGCGAGATCACGCCAAGCATGTGCGCGGGCACGACATGTCGTGCCCCTACGAAGAAACAGCGACGACTAGTAGCCGGTGGGGATGGCTAGGTTGTCGATGAAGGCGCCGCTGCGGGGGGATTCGTTCCAGACTTGGAAGCCGGTGACGAAGTAGAAGATGTACGCCGAAGCGAGACCGCCGCTTGCGCCGTAAATCGGGAATACCGTTTGGCCGCCGACATCGTAGAAGTCGATATCCTGCATGACGGCGCGTCCCCAGTGCGATAGGTCGAGAAAATCCACGCGCGACTGATTGGCGTTGATGCTCGACTTGATGGGCACGCCGGCCATCGACTTCTCGCCGGTGAAGAGCAAGTCGAGATCGCTGGCGCGTCCGCCCGCTCCCTCCTTGATGATTTGCGAGATGGTGACGCCGAGCTGTTCCCACTGATGCTCCTGCTCGAGCGAGGTGTAGGCGATCAGCTTGCTGATTTGGTTGCTGCCGAGGGCTTTTCGCACTTTATTGATTGCCAAGCGCACGGCGCCGGGCGTGAGCGCGGAATTGTTGCCGTTGACGCGCGGCGTGGCGAGTTCCACCGGATACGTGGCGCGATTCAGATTGAGCCAGGTGCCGGTGGTGGCGTTCGACTGGTGATAGAGGATGCCGAAAAGCGAATTGGGCTGCGCGCCGGTGAGGCCGTCGTGAACGACAACGTCGTTGGCGACGGTGCCGGCGGGAAGCGCGTCAACCTGAATCAGCGAGTTGAATGGATCGACGAGCAGCACGTTGGCCGAGCCGCGATTGGTGGTGAGAGTGGAGTCGTACACTTCGACGGTTTGGTTGTAATAGAAAAGCTGCGCGCCGGGCGGCTTGGCCATGGCGAACTGCGCGGCCACGCCTGACGGAAGTCCGCTGGTGGTGACGCTGCTGATCGTGCCGAGGACGCCGTTGCCGTTGGTCTGCATGATTTTGTCGAGGAACGAACGGAACTGCACCATGGCGTTTTTCACTTCGCGCTTGGCGGCGTTCTCGACGGCTTTTTCGGGCGCGTTGCTGGCGTATTCGACGAGCTTGGTGACTTCGACCGCGTGCCGGAAAAATACCGGCGTGACTTGGGCGACGTCGTAAACGGTGCCCGAGCCGCGGCCCAGGTCGCCGCCGTCCATGTTGGCGAGACCGGCTTTGCCTCCGGGACGGATTTGCAGCGGGAGGCGCATGTTGCGGGACTGGAAACTTTTTCGACGTCGCCGCGCTGTTGGATCATGGTGAGAAGTATGTCGTCCCGTTCGTAGAGGAGCGGGAGTTTGTCACGCACCTTTTCGAGCTGGAGTGCGACGGATTGTGCGTTTTGCATTTGTGGCATTGTGGTGGTTCCCCTTTTGGAAAGGCGAGGCGAGTGTTTTGCGGTGCGACGTCATCCTGAGTGGAGTCGCGCGCGTTGCATTTCCCGCGGTGTTTGCGGGCGCGTGACGGAATCGAAGGACCTCTCTTGGAATGCGGATGGTGCCGCGAGTTACATCGAAGAGAGGTTCTTCGACTGCGTGTCCCGGCGCTTCGCGCAAAAAACGAAGACGGGACACTCCGCTCAGAATGACGGCGCACGGCAAGGCGCGCGTCGCCGAATTTGTGGTGGCGAATGGTAGTGCGGTGGTGCGGGGTGTCCTTTACGGATGTGGGAGAGAAAGCGGCTAGTGGCTAGTAACGTTGTCATCCTGAGTGGAGTCGCGCACGGTGTTGCGTTTCCCGCGGTGTTTGCGGGCGCGTGATGGAATCGAAGGACCTCTCTTCGATTGATGGGTGCGATGACGCGTACATCGAAGAGAGGTTCTTCGACTGCGTGCGCCGGCGTGTTCGCACACGACGCGAACACGGAAGGCAAAAACCGGCGCACTTCGCTCAGAATGACGGCGTACGGCAAAGGCGGGCCGAAAAGCCTCAGGTCTGAAGACCTGAGCTACATTTTCGTGCGCAATGCCGGGCGTGCGGGGGATAATCGGCGCGGAGATTGGCTTATGGCGCTGCAACAGAATACTGGGCGGATACAGACTACGCATATTGGGAGCTTGCCGCGTCCGCATGCGGTGCTGGATTTGCTGAAGGCGCGGCTTACTGGGAAACCTTACGACGAGAAGGCGCTTGAGGCTGCTATTGCTAAGGCGGTGGTTGAGTCGGTCAAGAAGCAGGCGGAATGCGGGATCGATATTGTGACCGACGGAGAAATGTCGAAGGGCGGCTTCTTTACGTACATCCGCGAGCGGCTGGAAGGATTCGAGGCGCGGCCGAATCAGAAGGCGGCGCTCTTTCAGGCGGAGGTGGCCGCGTTTCCGGAATATTACGAACAGTATTTCAAGGAGGCGATGCTCGGCGCGGCGATTGTCCCGGCGGTGCCGCTGGTTTGCGTGGGACCGGTGAAATATACGGGCGAGGCTGCGCTTCAAAGAGATATCGCGAATCTGAAGGCGGCGGCGAAGGCAGCGGGTGTCCGCGAAGATCATGTGTTCATGCCGGCGACGGCGCCTTCGGGCGTGGGAAAAAACGAATACTACAAGGGCGAGGAGGAATATTTTCTCGCGGTGGCCGCCGCGCTGAGCCATGAATATAAGGCGATCGTCGCGGCGGGATTTCTTCTGCAGGTGGACGATCCGTTCTTATCGGACATTTTCCCGGAGCCGGGATCATCCGTTGCGCAGAAAGCGCGGCGCGCGGAAATGTATGTCGAGGCAACCAATGCGGCGCTGCGCGGAATTCCCGTCGGAGCGAATCCGCTTCCACACGTGCTATGGCATCAACGAAGGGCCGCGCATTCACGAGGCGAGCCTGGGCAGATCATCGGCTACGTGCTGAAGGTAACGCGGGGTCGTTCAGCTTCGAGGCGGCGAATCCGAGGCACGAGCACGAATATCACCTGTTCGAGCGAGTGAAAGTGCCGGAGGGAAAGGTGATCGTGCCGGGCGTGGTGACGCATGCGAGCAACATCGTCGAGCACCCGGAGCTGATTTGCGAGCGGCTGATGCGTTTCGCGAAGCTGGTGGGGCGCGAGAATGTGATCGCCGGAGCGGATTGCGGATTTTCTTCGCAGGCGCTGTATCAGGACCGAGGTGCATCCGACCGTCATTTGGGAGAAGTTCAAGGCGATGCGCGCGGGCGCGGACTTGGCGAGCAAGGAATTGTGGCATTAGGGGCCAAAGTGGCTAGAGAAGTTGCCGCGATTTTGACTGTCATCCTGAGTGGAGTCACGCGCGGTGTTGCCTTTCCCGCGGTGTTTGCGGGCGCGCGACGGAATCGAAGGACCTCTCTTGGATTTGCGGGTGCGAATGACTGGTACATCGAAGAGAGGTTCTTCGACTGCGTGTCCCGGCGCTTCGCGCAAAACCAAAGGCGCGGGACACTTCGCTCAGAATGACGGCGCACGGCAACGGCGCTCCCACTTGAGCGAGGCGGATGGCGTCCATCACGCCAAGCATGTTTGCCGGGCACAGCATGCTGTGCCCCGACGAAAAAAACAAGCAAATTCACAAATTGAGGATGTCGGAGTCGGACATGCGGGCGTAGTCGACGCTGCGGGGGGAGGCGGAGCGGCCGGCGGTGGCCGCGCCGCTTGCGCCGGAGATGTCGATGCGGCGCTCGGCGGCGCGCTGGCGGGCGCGGCGGTCGTTGTTGGCGGCGACGATGGTGGATGTCCACTCGTTGAGGACGCGTTTGGCGACGGCGGGCAGCGCGGCGGGCGCGTCCGGTGACGAGCCCGACGTTGACTCTCTCCGGCGCGCCACTTTCACCAGTAAAATGGGCCTTTTGCCAATCCACTGCACCAACATTGTGCAACTGTGCATGAGATTGTGCATGAAGTCCATTTTTGCAAAAGTCAGCGGGTATGTTTCGCAAGGTGTGCCCGGACACAAAAAAGGGCGGGAGAAAACCCCCGCCCTTGCCTCTCCTGCACGGCCCGACATTCCGAGCCACGCCACGCCTCGGCTAAGTTCGTCCCATCGAAACAACTTTTTCTTGAGTGGGGCTCGTGATACTCGGCCGCTT
>CAVRSO010000108.1:0-10164 GCA_963723845.1 uncultured Acidobacteriota bacterium | reverse complement strand
TAAGAGCCTGAGCCTCGCCCGAGCCGAGCGCGTGGCCCTGCTCATCGCTCGGCCGTTCAATTGGTTCCTCAACACCCTTCGCTGGGCTATCGATCTTCTCGACGACTCGGCCGAACGAATCGTTCGCGCGCTCGGCGTGCTCGCTCCTCACAGTCACACCCTGGTCAGGTCCGTCGAAGAATTGCTGGTGATGGTTCAACAGGCGCGTGACCGCGGTCTGATTCCGGCGGCCGAGGCCAGGTTCGTTCAAAACGCGATTGACCTTGGCCGAGTACAAGCGCACGAAGTTATGGTTCCGCGTCCCGATGTGCACGCGCTGCCCGTGGAAGCTAGCTTCGAGGATGTGACCTCAATGTTCGCTACCACCCGTAAATCTCGATTGCCGGTCTATGAAGGGTCGCTCGACCACATACTCGGTTTTGTGCACATAAAGGACGTAGCCTGGAATCTTTTCGATGAAACGCACGCACCTCTAAATCAGCCTCCAAATTCTGCCTTTCAACTCAGGGCCATTCTTCGCGAGGTGCTCATCGTTCCCGAGAACAAGCGAGTCGGCGAGCTTCTCGTCGAATTTCGTTCGCACCGCACGGGGATGGCAATGGTGGTGGACGAATTCGGCAGCATTTTGGGGCTGATCACCTTGGAAGACATCCTCGAACAGCTGGTCGGCGAAATTCACGACGAGTTTGACGTGGTCGAGCGTCCGCTGGCTGCATCAGACGGGGGCATGATCTTCGACGCTGCGACGAAAGTTCGCGACCTCCAGACGCAATACAATATTGCATTACCGGACGACTCCTCGTACGAAACCATCGGCGGATTTGTGTTGAGCCGCCTCGGACTTATTCCGCGCGGTGGCGAGAGCTTCGACGCCGATGGATACAATTTCACCGTCATCCAGATGGCGCGCCGCCGAGTGTCGAGAGTCAAGATTAAACCGCTGGACCGAAGCTCGTCGCTACCCGGCGCCAAGCTCAGTGCCAAAACGGTGACCGCTTCCCGCGCCGAAGAGCGCCCCGCAAAGTGATTCGTTACATTTCACTACGGCTCTTGTTCGCGGTTCCCGCGCTGTGGTTGATTGTCACGCTCGTCTTTCTGCTCGTTCACATCGTGCCGGGAGACCCGGTGCAGCAAATGCTGGGCGAGGGGGCGCGCGCCGGCGATCTGATACAGCTTCGTCACGCGCTAGGCTTGGACGTTCCCATTTCCACCCAGTACAAGCACTACCTGGCAGGCGTTGTTCGCGGCGATCTTGGCGACTCGTTCCGATTCCAGCAGCCCGTCACGCGCGTCGTTCTTGCGCATTATCCGGCCACGCTTGAGCTCGCGATCGTGGCCTTGCTTGCATGTGCAGCAATCGGAATTCCTGCGGGCTTGCTTGCTGCGGCCCGGCGCGGCACGTCAACGGACCACGCTGTTGGCCTCTTCACCCTGTTCGGACTCTCCGTGCCGAATTTTGCACTGGGCCCGGTGTTGATCCTCGTATTTTCCGTGATTCTCGGCTGGCTGCCCGTTTCCGGTCGAGGTGGCCCGGCGCATCTGATTTTGCCCGCTATCACACTGGGAGCCGCGCTCGCAGCCATCTTGACGCGCATGGTTCGCACCTCCGTAATCGAGGAATTGTCGAGCGACTATGTGCGCACGGCCCATGCCAAAGGGCTTTCCCCCTCGGCGGTTTTGTTTCGACACGCGTTTCGTAACGCCCTCATTCCCATCCTCACGATTCTCGGATTGCAATTTGGCACACTCCTCGCTGGCACAGTCATCACCGAAACAATCTTTTCCTGGCCTGGCATCGGCCGTCTCGCCGTGCAAGCCATCGACGCTCGCGACTATCCCCTGTTGCAGGGTTGCATCCTCCTGATTGCGTTTTCCTATGTGGTTGTGAATCTTCTAACGGACGTGATCTGCGCGTTTGTCGACCCGCGGGTGCGCTTCGAATGAGCGGTTTGCGCGAATTCCTGCGTCAAAGTCCAGCCGGACGCTGGGGACTTGCCCTGAGCCTGCTGTTAATCGTACTCGCGCTCGCGGCGCCGTGGCTTGCTCCTGCCGATCCCACCACTCAGCATCTTGCGGTACGTCTCGCCGGTCCCAGTGGCGCGCATTGGATGGGAACAGACGAACTTGGCCGCGACGTCCTTTCGCGCGTGCTCTTTGGCGCACGCATTTCGATGCTTGTGGGCGTGAGCGTCGTGTTGGGAGCCGGGATTATCGGATTTACGATCGGAGCGGTTGCCGGCTATTGCGGAGGATGGTTCGACCGCTTGGTGAATATAGTGCTGATCAACGCATTTCTCTCGTTCCCCGGAATCCTGCTGGCCATTGCGTTCGCGGCATTTCTAGGCCCAGGCGTCAGTAAAGTGATTCTTGCGCTGGTCGTTACTGGTTGGGCGGGTTACGCTCGCCTGGCCCGTGCGCAAATCCTGCAGGCCAAGGAAATGGAATATGTGCTGGCGGCGCGCTCGCTTGGCGCTTCACCTGTGCGCATTCTCGTTCGGCATCTAATGCCGAATATTTTGCAACCCGTGCTGATCCAGGCCACGATTGGCATGGCCGGTGCGATCCTTGCCGAATCCACACTAAGCTTTCTAGGTGTCGGAGTCCTCGCGCCGATGCCAAGCTGGGGCGCCATGCTCAACGACGCCCGCAGCCACCTCTTCGATGCGCCGCATCTCGTGCTTTTCCCGGCTCTGGCCATAATGACTGCCGTTCTCGCCTTCAATCTCCTCGGCGACGCTCTCCGCGATTGGATGGACCCCCGCATGCGCTCCTACCTAATCGTCACCTCCCTAGCCCGCTGACTCCGTAGAGCCGCGAGCGTCATCCTGAGCGAAGTCCCGCGCTTTTTTCTTCCGCGCGGTTTTGGCGCGGCGCGGGACGCAGCCGAAGGACCTCTCTTCGATTGTCGAAGCGCCGGGTATTACCGGAACGCTCCGAGGTCTTCCGGCGTTTTTGAATTGCAGTGGCCTTCGCTCGCAAGGACCAGCGTCATTCTGAGCGGAGTTCGCGCGCGTCCTTGCCTTTCCCGCGGTTTTCGCGGGCGCGGGACGCAGCCGAAGGATCTCTCTTCGATTGCGCAATCGCCGACTGGTACGCTCGTGAGACGTGTATCTGGGAATTGTCTTACAGTGCCGCGGCTTTCCGCCGGGTGTCTTCAGGTCAGCTCGACCGTAACTTCCGCGCCGCGTCCCACGCCTAGCGCGCGCGCCGCGCTGCCCTTGTTAATGGCAATCTCGAGATACCCGCTCGATCCAATAACTCCAACCGCCTCGCCTGCCGCTCCGTTCGCAAATGTCGGCACCAACTTTGTGATGGCGGCGTTTCCGGCGCGAATCGTGAACTTGCCATCCGCCGACGCCAGCGCAGGGGCATCCTCGGGCGTGAAATTCGTCACCAAATTTCCGAAATGATCCACGCGCAGCACAATCCCCTTCACGGTATTTCCGGAGGCCTTTGGCTTCGGAATCGCGAATCGCACGAAATCCGTGATCGGCTCGCCAAAAGCGGACGTCTGCCACGATTTTGTCATCCAGGCTGCAACCGGCGCGAAAATGTCGCGCCCGTGAAATGTCTTGCTCACGGGACTGCGGAAGTAGTGTTCGGAAACGATATTCCACGCGTAAAGCGCCTCCGATTGGTCATAGACAGATGAGAGCACGCCATTATCTGGCGCGACAAAATAATGGGTATCCCCGGCGACGAGAATCGGCCGGCGCCCAGTGCCCACTCCCGGGTCTACCACAACCACATGAACCGTCTTCGGAGGAAAATATTTGTAAGCTTGGCCAATCGCAAGCGCGCCATCGAGAATATCGTGGGCCAGAACGCTATGCGTGATATCCACGATGTTCACTTCCGGATTGATGCTGAGGATCACGCCCTTCATCACGCCTACCAGATGATCGCTCGTGCCGTAATCCGTTGTCAGCGTAATGATGGGCCGCGTCAAAGTTAGCTCCTGTGCCGGTAGTGCGCTACTGACTTGATCAAATCACCAGTTCGGCACCTTTGACGCTAACGGACACTCGCCTTGCTGTCAAAGCCAACGGCTGCGGCTGCCGCCATTGAGTAACGCAAATTCCAGCGGGCGCGTCCCGCTATTCTCACTCCTCTACAAGATCGATCTCGCCCACCCCGCCGTGGACCGTGAGTTCGATTGTCTGGGGCGTTTTGCCGTAAGCGTCATTCACATAATCATCGCCATTGTTCTTGAGCCCGTCGGCATGGACTGAACCGATCCCGCCCGAGGCCACGACACGCACACCCTCGTCCTTCGGCAGACGTATCTCGGCCGATCCCACTCCGCCTTCGATATCGCCCTGCATGCCGTTCTTAGGCATGCCAGTCAAATCCAGATGAAGTTCGCCCACTCCCATGTGGATCTGCAGATGGTTCACGTTGAGGCCCTTGAGGCTCACGCGGTTTTGTCCCGCGCCCATGTTTAGCCTCAGGTCAATCGGCGTGTTACTTCCCAAATGGACGTCCCAATCATTCTCACCGCCTCCGAAGTAGCCGTGATATTCGTCCTGCCTGAGATTGAGCTGGCCATGACCATCGGAAACCTCGTAGTTCACTTCCGGCTTGCCATCGAGGGCATTGTAATGAAAATCTGCATCGAACAGATGTGCCGACCCGCCGTTTAGAGTCAGATTCCCAGCGGGCATCTGAAAATCGGCGGTAACGGATTTCGCGGCCCCCAAGTCAATCGTTTGAGTGTCGTGTCCTGTGCCCCGCATATGCCGTTCATGCGAGAAAGGTCTGTTATCCCACCTACCGTCGCGCCACCCACGGCCGCCATGCCAAAACGCCAGGAAAAAGAACGCGATCAGAATGATCCAAGCGATCCCGGTTCCTGAAACCCAAGGTGCCGTGGAGTGCTCGCGCGCGTAGTAGCTGTCCCAGATCTTGCCGAGGCCGATAAAAATCAAAATCAGCGGCCAATAGCTCCGAAGAATCGGCCATGGATCAAAGCTCGGATACAGATTCAGCAGCAAGAATAGGACGCCCAGCACAATCAGAAGAATCGGTCCCACAAAGGAGTGATGTCGCCGCGGATTCCTGATTGGAGGTCCTGTTGGTCCTGTTTGCGCCATTGAGCACCTCTCTGCATGAAGATACGCTGAACGGGCTTCGAAAGTTACACCAGCCGGCCCAAAGGGAGCCCCGTACTCCTCGCACTGACTTGGATCTGCCCCGGTTTTGTCTTTCGCCGTGACGCCGTTGTAGGGGCACGATACATCGTGCCCGCCACAAATGCTTGGCTACGTGTCCGTCATCCGCTGAGCGGCTTTGTACCGCCGGCATCCTGTCGGCGTTCTTGCCTTTTCTTGGAACGCCAATCTCCTGATTGGCGCCTTTGGTTTTTAACGTAGCTCACCCCGCCTTCACGGGCTGAGGGTTTTCGTGCAGAGTCACCATCCGACACACATCCCCGCGCCGTCATTCCGCCTGCCCTGACGGAGGAAGGGAGCGGAGTTTCGCGCATTTTTGCCTTTCGCGCGGTGTATGCGCGCGCGAAACGCAGTCGAGGAATCTCTCTCCGATGTAACGCTCGCCGCCTTGCCCATTTGCGTGACGCGTTGTCGGGCACGACCACTATTTCCATCCCAACGGCCAACGCGCAGACCAGCGTTCGCGTCTAAGCTGTCGAGTATTTATCGAACCGATTTTGAAGAGCAGAAACCATTCACGGGAAACCAGCAGGATGCGCCTTGGCTCATTCGATTCCGCACCAATCGCGGCCTCTGAATTTGCCTCCCGCTATTCCGGCAGGTATTATGGTAACTCCATGCGCTCCGCGTCTAGGCTTTGCTTGTATGGTCTTGCGTTCATTTTGCTTCTGAGCGCCCATCCCGTCTGGGCCGCGAACGATCCCGCGATTTTCCCGTTGAGCGATGTGAAGCCTGGCATGAAGGGCGAGATGTACACGATCTTCAGCGGCGATCAAATCGAAAAGACCGATCTGGAAGTAATCGGCGTCCTGCACAATGCCGTGGGACCGAAGTTGGATGTCATCCTGGTGCGGCTGCTCGGCGATCAGGTGCAACAAACCGGAGTTGTAGCCGGGATGAGCGGCAGCCCAGTTTATTTCGATGGAAAGTTAGCGGGTGCGTTGGCCCTGAAGCTCGGCACGTTCACAAAGGAGGCCATCGGTGGTGTAACTCCCATCCAGGACATGCTTGAAGTAGAGCAGTCTCGCCCGGCAACCTCACCAGAAGCCGTCCGGTCATCGGCTGTTTCGGCGCCCGCGGCAGCGCAGACGTTCGCCGCCACGGGAGCAAGTTCTAAGCAACTCCTTGTCCCGATCGAAACGCCTTTGATTACCACTGGCTTGTATCCGGAAACACTCGAGAAATTCGGAAAGTTTTTTTCCTCGTGGGGCATGGCGGCGATGGCCGGAGGCACGGCGGCGCCTTCACCTGACGATGGGAAACTCAAACCTGGCGACATGGTTGGATTCGATCTGGTGCGCGGCGATCTCTCGATCAGTTCCGGCTGCACAGTCACCCTGGTCCAGGAAAATCGCATTCTGGCCTGCGGACATCCGCTCTTTGGCTTCGGCAAAGTCGAAATGCCGCTTTCCCGCGCCCACGTGATGATGACCCTGGCCTCTGCGGCGGCATCGACCAAAATTATCACCACGGGCGCGACGATTGGAACGCTCACGCAGGACCGCCAAACCGCGGTTATGGGCACCTTGGGAGCGGGACCACCTATGATTCCGCTCGACCTCACTCTCGATACCCCGGCGGCGGAGAAGAAATATCACTTTGAGGTGATCGAAAGCCCGCAGCTAACGCCCACGCTAGTGGCAGCCGCGGCGTACAACGGAATCATCGGCAGCCCAGCGTACGGCGAAGGCTCAACTCTTCAATTGAATGGAACCATCCAAGTGAAGGGACATACGCCCGTGCGGCTAGACGACCTCTTCGCGCCCTGCCGATCAAACCACTCCAGCGCCGTTCTACTTGGCCACACAGGTTCAAGCCGACTTCGGGCGCATTTATTCGAATCCGTATGAATCACCTGAAATCAGCCGAATCGAGTTGCACGTAAAGGCGCTCCCCGAAAGGCGCTGGGCCACGATCGATAGCGCATGGTTGGACCGGAGTGTTGTGAGCCCCGGCGATACCGTAAAGGTTAAAGTTCTCCTGCGTCCTTACCGCGGTGCCGCGTTTGTCCAAGACATCCCGGTGACGATTCCAACGCAGACAGCGAGCGGAACACTAGAACTCGTCATCAGCGACGCGGAGTTTCTGAACAGAAACGTGCAGTCGCTGGCGGCCACCGGCCAAGGACAGCTTCCCGGACTCGAAGAGATGATTCAGCTCATCAACCGCGAACGGCACAACGATCGTCTCTACGCCACCCTGTTGCAGCCCACGCCCACCGTCCTCGTGGAAGACAAGGAAATGCCCAACATACCAGCCTCGGCGATCAACGTGCTCAATCAGCGCCAGAATCCCGGTGGCGCCAGACTTCTGTGGCAATCCACTGCGGGTGAATGGTCCGTCCAAATGCACCAGGTCATCGCCGGCCAGGACATGCTGACCATCACGGTGAAATAACGCACCGCTCCAATGGGAGATAAAACCTGATGACGACCATTCAGCGAGTGAGTCTCGTGTGCCTGTTGGCCGTTGCGTCTGTCTTCGCCTGCACAGCGCGTGCCGAGCACACTCGCTATTGGCGCCAAGCTGACTTCTCCGATTTTCATAAGGGCACCGCGACGGGAGTGGCGATTCGCAGCGATGGGAAAATCG
This sequence comes from uncultured Acidobacteriota bacterium, assembly GCA_963723845.1. Taxonomy (GTDB): domain Bacteria; phylum Acidobacteriota; class Terriglobia; order Acidiferrales; family UBA7541; genus Palsa-295. Next base: position 2,401 of record CAVRSO010000108.1, on the reverse strand, counting down.
GCCCTGCTCCTAAATTCGACGCGTTCTCCGATCCCAATCTCGCCTATGTTTGGTCGCTGCGCCTGGATTCGAAAGCGCGTCTCTACGCGGCTGGCGGATCGGATGCGAAAGTCCTTCGGTTCGACGAAGCGGGAAAACCGACTACCGTTTTCGAATCCAGCGAACTCGCGGCCCAATCGATTGCGTTCGATGCTTCGAACAATCTGTATGTAGCAACTTCGCCGCGATGCCGGAACGGAAGCTGGCCACCTGCCAACTGGTGATGGTGGCCGCTTTGATAGCGGCGCCGCCGGTGGAGAACAAGGTAGCCGCGGCGAGCACCAGCAGCCGGTTGCGGACGCGTTCATTCACCGCCGCATCAGCCTGAAGGCGAAATCAGTGCCCAGGCCGCCGAAGACCGCGAGCCAGATCCAGAGCATCGCCATCGGCTCGAGCAGGCGCGCCTGGCTGAGCGGACCGGCGTCGATGGGCTCGAATCCGATATCGGACGCAAGTCGCGCGGCGACGACTTTCGCGCCGTCGTCGTCTCCGCAATAGAGCATGGTGACCGGCCCGAGCGGATAATTCGGATTCGCCATGTTGCCGTAGCCCGTGGTATTGAAAATCTTGACGACGCGCGCGCCCGCGGCCCACTCCGCCACCATCTCGCCGCCGGAGGAGGTGGTGCCGACTTCCAGTCCGGCGAGCTGCGGTTTGAGCGGATTGGTGCAATCGAGCAGCACCTTTTCGCTTAGGTCGCCGGCGGATTGTATCGCTTCGAAGGTGGCGGGCCAGGGCGTGGCCAGGACCACGACTTCGCCGAAGCTGACAGCCTCGGCGACGTTTCCAGCCGCCGCGGCCGGGCCGATCTTTTTCAGGAGCGTGATCATTTCCGGACTGTCCGGATGCCGTACCCCGAAGCGGACCTTGTGTCCCTTGCGCGCCCAGCCGGTCCCAGGGCTCCGCCGACACTGCCGGCGCCGATAATTCCGATCTGCATGAGGCCCTCCTTCAGGAAGAGATGCCGCAGAGGTTGGCCGCGCCGCGAAATCTTGTCAACCTTCAATCTTACCCAGCTTGATCAGGCGCGCCTTGATGGCTCCCCGCGTGCGGCCGTGAGCCGGCCATGGCTTTCATCGTTTGGCCTGCGTCAAATTCAGGCACGAGGTGAGTTTCTTCTTCCGTAATCCCAGGACTTGCCCGCATTGTCCGGCAATTCGCGCGGGACGCGCAGCGCCGCCGACGCCGCGCGCAGCGCCTTGATGGTATCGGGATTCGAAAGCGGTCCGTCCAGCGGCAGAGGCTCGCCGCTATACGGATCGACGCCGTTGGCCAAGGCATCGATAATCCAGGCGGCCTCTTCGCTTGCCATCGGCACTTCGGGCCCAGCGAGAATGCCCGGGGCGACCGGAATGATCGCGCACACCAGCTTATAGCAGTAACCATCGTCGAACGGCTCGCCCAAGCTGATCTGAGCAGGATTCGCATCGCCGGATCGATGCCGAGAGCCTCAACCGGGTGTGTCCCCACGGGCAGGCTCCGGAACGCGTCGATGTAGGCGGGATCGGTAATCGGCAGTCGATATGATGTTCCGCCCAGCCGGAACTGCGCGCGTGGTTTCCGCGGATTATCGGGCGTGCTTTCGATCACCCAGCGCAGATTCGACAGGCTCGATCAGCGCGAACGACGCGTTCGCCGGCCTCTCCGCGAAGTGCGCGAATGCGGTCTTGCTCGAATAGTCGCCCAGCAGCGTTGGGCCGCGCGGCGAGGCTCTCCCTCAGCAGCGGCGCCAGATCGTCCGGCAGTCCACGATGGATCAACTGCCATGGCTCGTCGGCAATGAGCCAGTTCTCCGGCTGGTGGGCTGCCGGCTGCGGACCCTCGAATGAGATGCGAATCACATCCAGCACCCGCGGCGCCACTCCTCTGAACGTGGTAATGAATGGGATACAACTCGCCGTGCGCTGTCCGGGCGCAAGGACGAATCCATCCGCCTCCGTCCGTGCGCAAACCAGCGACGCACGTGCCGCGCAGTCTTATAGGAAGCGGCAAGGCAGAGAATGTCGAAGACGGGCATTTTATAAATGTGAAATCGTCACGTCGCCCCATTTGTCCCGCAGGTATTCGAGCACCAGCCGCCGATGGCAGCGCTCCGCGGTGGGCTCGCTGCACAACAGCACCACCGGCTATCTGGAAAAGGGCGCGGTCCAGCCGGGATTCAATCTGCCGTTCGGCCATCAGCGCCAAAAACCGCGCCTCGTACTCGGTCCAGCTCAGCTTTTTGCCGCGATAGCCATCCAGGATCTCCGCGGTGGGCGCCAGCATCGGCTCGTGCAGATATTCGGCCGCGCAAATTTCCTTGAGGAAAAAGGCGAGATCTCCGCGCTTGGCAAACCCCGCCAGTTGCGACACGTTGTTCAGG
>CAVRSO010000107.1:0-26160 GCA_963723845.1 uncultured Acidobacteriota bacterium | reverse complement strand
TCGGCGCGCGCCAGTTGTTCCTGAGTCAGTCCGAAAAGAAATAGGATTGATCCTTGATTCATCAACCGCGCGCAGCAGTTCGTAACGCCCCGTCTCTTCATTGCGGCGCACACGCGCATAGTGGCCGGTCGCGATGCGCGCGGCTCCGATTTGCCGCGCCGTCGTGTGAAGATGCTCAAACTTCACGTCGTTGTTGCATCGCGTACAGGGAACCGGCGTGCGACCCGAGAGATAGTCCTCGACGAATGGCCGCACCACCGTATTTTCGAATTCCTTTTCGAAATTGATTACGTAGAACGGAATCCCCAGATGCTCGGCCACGCGCCGCGCGTCATGCACGTCGTCGAGCGAACAGCAGCGGTGCTGCGCGCGCCCGCCGCCTTGAAGCTGGGGCAATCGGCGCTGGTTCCACAGCTGCATCGTTAGGCCTACGATCGTCTGTCCGCGCTCGTGCAAAATTGCCGCGACGGTTGAGCTGTCAACTCCGCCGGACATCGCCACCGCCACCGTTTCCGCCGCCAGCGAAGCGCTCGGAGAAGCGCCCACGGCACTATCGCTCGAAATTTCGAATTGTGATGTTGGAGTCATGTTTGAACTACCGGATCGGAGCTGCGGCCGACTGCGCGACAACTGGCGCTCTGGGGGAAAGGCTGCGAATGCGCTCTACCACCTCTGGAACCACCTCGATTGCTCGTTCTATTTCTTCGCGTGTTGTCGCGCGTCCGAGGCTGAATCGCAGGCTTGATCGCGCATCATCGTGTGTGAGTCCTGCCGCCAGCAGCACGTGAGAAGGTTCAGTCGAACCGGAAGAGCAAGCCGCACCTGTCGAACACGCGATCCCCTGCAGGTCCAATGCGATCAAAAGCGCCTCGCCGCCCGCGTTTGCAAAAGTCATGTTGGTCGTATTGGGAACTCTCCGCGCGCGATCGCCGTTTACCTGCGCGCCAGGAATTCGCTCCAACAGAGCCGACTCCAGCCGGTCGCGAAGCTCGCGAATCCGGGCCGTGTCTTCCGCCAAAAGTTTCCGAGCCAGTTCCGCCGCCTTACCGAAGCCGACGATCCCCGGCACATTCTCCGTTCCAGGACGCCGGTCGCGCTCGGCGTGCCCTCCATAAAATCGCGGCGCCAGCTGCGTGGCCAGATCGGACATAGAGCGCGCCCACTCCCTTCGGGCCGCAGAATTTATGCGCGGAAATCGAGAGCAAGTCCGCGCCAAGCGCAGGCGCATCTACGGGAATTTTCCCTGCCGACTGAACCGCGTCGCAGTGAAATCGCACGCCAGCTTCCGACGCGATCCGCGCAATTTCCTCAATCGGTTGGATGGTGCCCAGCTCGTTGTTCGCGTGCATCACGCTGATCAGCACCGTCTCAGGACGCAGCGCCCGGCGAATCTCCTCAGGATCAACCACGCCTTCTGATCCGCGCCTCTGCGAAACGGGGACAACCGTAACCTCGATCCCCCGCCGCACAAGTTCTTCGCAACTATGCAGCACCGCGTGGTGTTCAATGGACGTAGTGATCACGTGCTTGCGGGCGCCCGGCGAAGCCGCGACCACGCCAAAAACGGCAAGGTTGTCAGCCTCGGTGCCGCCACTGGTGAAAACGATCTCGCTGGGCTTCGCGCCGATCAGCGCCGCCACCGACTCGCGAGCTGCGTCAACTCCAGCACGCGCTCGCTGCCCAGGAGTATGCACCGAGCCGGCGTTGCCGAAATTATCCCGCAGGTACGGCAGCATCGCTTCCAGCACCGCCGAGTCCACAGGAGTTGTCGCATTGTAGTCAAGGTAGACGCGCATATAGTTATCTCGGAATAGCCAGCATAGCGGTTGGGCCAAAGGGGGTCAAGGGAACGCCATGAAGGGAACGCCCATGTTGGAGCGCAAGTTCCTCTGTGCCATCCCCGCCACCCGCCCTACAATTCAGGAACTATTTCCCGGCCCGCCCGGAATACGTAGTGAAAGAGCGAGCGGGCGGTCGACGATCAGGGAGTCATGACCCAGACCAGCAACTCATCGGATGATCGCCTGCTCCGCCGGATGCGGGCAGGAGACGAGGATGCCTTCGCGCATCTCTACCGCGAGAAGCATCCCGCGATCTACCGCTTCGCGCTGCACATGAGCGGCAGCTCAACCGTCGCCGAAGACGTAACGCAAGAGGTTTTCATGGCCCTGATCCGCCAACCCGAACGCTTCGATCCCCGGCGCGGCAACCTCAACGGATTTCTGTTTGGCATCGCCCGAAATCATTTGCGCAAGCGCTGGGACGCGGACCGCCGCCTCGTTCCCTTCGCCGGAAATGTGGACGACTTGGACAATCTCTTATTCGCCGCCCCAGCTACGAATGGCCGCAGCGCCAACGGCAATGGCCACGCCACCAGCAGCATGCCCGCGCCAGCACACGACGAATTCGCCTCCACCGAGGCTGTCAGCCGCGTTCGCCAGGCCATTTCCACCTTGCCCGAAAATTACCGCGAGGCCGTCGTTCTTTGCGAGCTCGAGGAAATGACCTACGACGAAGCCGCTCTGGCGCTCGGCTGCCCTGTTGGAACGGTTAGGTCGCGCCTTCATCGCGGGCGCGCGCTCTTGCTCGAAAAACTTCGCGAGGTGCAGCCGGCTCGCCGCCCCTCGGCGGTGGGGGAATAATGCAGGAGGTACGTTCAATGGATTGCGCCCGATTCGAAGAACTCGTTCACGATCTCGATCGCCCCGGCACCGAGGGCTTCGCCCGCCGCGAAGCTGCCCTCACGCACGCCGAATCGTGCAGCCGTTGCGCGATCCTCGTTATGCAATCGGAATCTCTCGACGTGGCCTTGCAAGCCCTCTCCAAGCGCGAATCCGGCACGAAGGCTTCCCCTCTGGTCGCGGCAACGCTGATGGAAGAATTCCAGCGACACAAGTTCGCTTCCCTAGGCCGGAGAGTGAGCCGCCAGGTCGCGGTGATAGGCGCCGCGGCCGCCGTGCTGCTCGCGGTAGGCTTTTGGCTGCACTTTTCGCGTTCGCAAGCGCCTCAAAGCGCGATTAACGAACAGCCCAGCGCGTCCATCGCGTCGTCCCCGGCGCCGGCCCAGGTTCCCGCGAACTCCGCGCAGCCATCTGCGCCGGCCGCGGCCTCATCCACCGTGCCAAACGCGCCCGCCAATGTTCAGCGCGCGAGCCTCGAAGCCGAATCCCAAGACGGCGCCGCGTTCATTCGCTTGCCTTACGCCGACGACTCCGGCAGCCTCGATGACGACACCGTCGTCCGTGTCGTGCTCACCCCCGCGACGCTCGCTTCTTTCGGTTTGCCAGTCACCGGCCTAGGCAGCGGCGAACCTGTCCAAGCCGATCTGGCGGTCAGCCAGGATGGAACACCTCAGGCAGTTCGATTGGTCTCGGGAACCAGCTCCAACCAGGAATTTTGATCGAGTCCTTGGCGGCCCTAGAAGATTCGAAAGTGAATAGTAGGTAACGGAGGAACGGAAAATGAACCTCAGCCCTCGAACCAACCGCACGGCGGCGGGCATCTCAGCCCTCGCGCTGGCATTCATCACCATGAACCTTCCCGCGCGCGCTCAATCAGAATCTGCAGCGCCCCCGCCCCCCGTCGACAACATTTTCTACCAGAGGATCGGCCCCGGCCCGGTGACCGCGGAGGTCGGGATTGGCTTCGTCGGCTTCGAAGCGGGCATCGGTGGCAAGACGGTCACCGGTGCCCCCTTCAGTGCAAGCGTCTCTACCCAAACCACCCAGACGCTCGCCGACGGCAATGTCATTCAGCACTCAACCACCGGCACGTTTGCTCGCGATAGCCAGGGTCGCACGCGTCGAGACATGACCCTCCCCGCCATCGGCCCCTTCGCTGCTTCCGGTCAGACGCCCCCGCACATGGTCGAGATAAACGACGCGGTCGCCGGAGTGCATTACCTCCTCGATCCATCTCGCAAAGTCGCTCACAAAATGGATCGGCGCAAGGGCGGCAAACACATGCACGTCACCACTGACGGTGCTATGCAGGTGCCTGATGATCAGACCTCCGGAGGGGTAGCCATTGCTGTGCAGCCTGGTTCAAACAATCGAAATGAACTGACCACCGCATCGCTCGGCACGCAGACCATTAACGGTGTCGAAGCTCAAGGCACGCGGTACACTCGGACCATCCCCGCCGGTCAAATTGGCAATTCCAAGCCAATCACGATCGTCACCGAGCGATGGTATTCGCCCGACCTGCAGATGGTCGTGATGAGTAAGCGCACGGATCCGATGACCGGAGACAGCGTCACTCAATTCACCGATATTCAGCGCGGGGAGCCAGATCCGGCGCTGTTCCAAGTACCGGCCGGTTACACTGTGAAAGAGGGCGGCCCGGCCGTCAGGATTCGAAGGTTCAAAGGACCAGGACAGCCTCCGCTGCCACCGCCGCCTCCGGATGCCGGTACCGACGTGGCGCCCGCGCCGCCACAAAATTAAGCTCTTCCCCCAACACCACTGGCCTGCGGGCGGAACCACCACGCTCCGCCCGCGGGCTCTCCCCACTCCTTCCTCCTGGTACAATTGCGAGGCGCCTCATGTGGAGTGCGGGAGCTTGTTTACCCTGAGCCTCGAAGCTCCCGCCGTTTGCCGTCCGGGCTTGCCCGGACGTGCTCCCCGCCCTCAGCCAGAGGCACCGCTGGGTCTTGCCTCGGCGATGTGCTGTTTTTTCGAATCATGCCTGACCTAAACGAAAGCCATCTGAAGAAGCAGCTCGAAGCCGAAGGCTTTTCGGATACTTTCGTTTGGCAGGATCGTCCGAACGCGTTCTATCCTGACCATACCCACGCCGACCTCACCGCACACATCATCCTCGATGGCGAAATGACGCTAACCATGAACGGCGAGTCTCACACTTATTCCGCAGGAGAGCGTTGCGACGTCCCCGCCGGAGCCACCCACTCCGCCCGCATGGGTCCGCGCGGCTGCCGCTACCTCGTCGGCGAAAAATAACACGCACCAGCGCCCGTTTTCTCGTAGGGGCACAGCATGCTGTGCCCGGCAAACATGCTTGGCTACTTGCTCACCATCCGCCCGTCCTCACGGACACGCCGCGCGGTCGAGCAATTCCACCACATGCAACACTTCCTGCCCCGTGCCATGTATCTCCGCACCCGCGCGAAGTTGCAAAATGCATCCGGGATTCGCGGTGACGATCACTTCCGCCTTCGTCTCGCGCGCGCACTCCATCTTCAACGCCAGCAATTCCAGGGACGCTTCCGTCTCCGTAACGTTATAAACTCCCGCCGACCCGCAGCACTGATCGGCAAGCTGCATTTCTGCCAGTTCGACGCCAGGCACAGCGCGAATCAGTTTGCGCGGAGCCTCTCGGATTTTCTGCCCATGCGCTAGATGGCACGAATCCTGGTAGGTGACCCGCAGTGGCAGCCTTCGCATCGGCGCGGAAAGCCCAAGCTCAGCCAAAAATTCCGTCACGTCCCGCACCTTGCCTGCTAATCCGGTAACCTGCTCGTACAGTAAATCGCTCGTCGAAAAAAGATGTGTGTATTCCTTCAGAGTCGAGCCGCACCCGGCCGCGTTGGTGACAACCGCGTTGAAATCCCCAGGGGCGAAAGCGTTTAAATTCGCACGAGCCAGTTTTCGCGCCACGTCTCGTTCGCCCGCGTGCGCTGGAAGCGCCCCGCAACACACCTGTCCCGCCGGTACCACCACCTCGCAGCCATTCGCTTGCAGCACCCGAATCGTCGCGCGATTCAGCTCGCTGAAGGTTGCTTGCGCCACACAACCCGCAAAAAACGCCACCCGCGCCCGCCGTTCTCCCACCGCCGGAAACGTCTTGCCCAGTTCACCAAAGAAAAATTCCGAATCGATCTTCGGCAACAGCCGCTCGCGGTCTTGCAGTCCCACCAGCCGCAAAATGCCGCTCCGGCGCGCGAGCGCTGCCAATCCGGAGCGTTGATAAACACGCAACACCCGCGCCGCCGCCTTAATCCTCCCGGGATAGGGAAGCAGTTGCCGGTATACGAAATGGCGCGCCACCCGCGAAAGCAGCGGACGCCGGTATTGCTTCGCAATTTGCGCCCGCGCCATCTCCACCAATTTTCCATACTCGACGCCTGACGGGCACGCTGTCTCGCACGCCCGGCAATCGAGACAGCGGTCGATGTGCGTCACGAACGCCTCGCCCAGTTCGAGCCGCCCCTCGTCCACAAGCTGCATCTGGCGAATCCGCCCGCGTGGCGAATCCGCTTCCTGCCCCCACAGCCGGTACGTCGGACAATGGTTCAAGCAAAGCCCGCAATGAACGCACCTCGAGTAATCCGCGTACTCGGGTTTGTCCGTCGCCGTGAATCCGCCCGTCACCACAGCCATTTTCTACAGCACCTTCTTCCTCCGCCCGCCGTTTCTCTCGTCGGGGCACGATATCCGCCGCGGCGGATGCCCGGCAAACATACTTGGCTACTTGCTCACCATCCGCCTCGTACAAACGGGCGCCTCATGTGGAGTGCGGCGGCTTGCCGCCGCTGTTTGCCGTCCGGGCTTGCCCGGGCGTGCTCCCCGAATTCACCTAAAGAGGCACCGCTCAGACTTGCCTCGGTGAAGTGCCTTTTTTTTCCGTAGGGGCACACCATGCTGTGCCCGGCAAACATACTTGGCTACTCGCTCACCATCCGCCTCGTACAAACGGGCGCCTCATGTGGAGTGCGGCGGCTTGCCGCCGCTGTTTGCCGTCCGGGCTTGCCCGGGCGTGCTCCCCGCATCAACTCGAGAACGCCAATCTCCCAATTGACGCCTTGGCTTTTTTCTGCGGCGCCGTCATCCTGAGCGGAGTTTCGCGCGATTCTGCTTTTCCCGCGGTTTGTGCGGGCGCGAAACGCAGCCGAAGGACCTCTCTTCGATGTAACGGGCGGCAACATTCGCATCCAAGAGAGATCTGCGTGGGCCCACGCCGTCACTCCGAGCGGAGTGTCGCGCGCTCCGCTAAATCCCTCCCACAAATCGTCCCGGCGCAAGCACGTTTCCCGGATCGAACACTTTTTTCAATCCTCGCATTAACGGTAAATCGCCAGACGCCTTGCTCCACACGTTCATCTCTCTCTTGAATTCCGCTGGGCACGTGAGCAGCACGGCTCGGCCCCAGTCGCTTTCGTCAGAGCCGCGAAAAACCCTCGAGCATGCTTCCTTGAGCCGCCGAAGAGACTCCGCCGTTCCATCGGCAGCAATCATCTTGAAGTACGTAATCCCCACTCCGCGCATCATCATGGCCCACGGAACATCCTGCTGCTCAGCGCAAGAGACCAGTCCGTCGGCCAGCGCCGCAAGCCTTCCAGGCAGCGCGCTGATCTTGAAAACCGCCACCGGCGTGATCTCCTCGGAAGCTGTGGCGCCGAATTCACGCACATAGACCGCGACCGTTTCTTGATCGGCTTCACTGAGTTCGCCGAAAGACTCAAGCAGGTTTCCATCGGCCCGGCGTGCGAGTGCCTCCATATCTCGGTGGTAACGTGCCAGCACGGGGCGATTTCCCGCCACTGAAACCACAACGGACCATTCGCCGTCCCCCAGCAGGTCTCGGAGACTTTCGCCGCCTGGCAGCAGATTCCCCTGCCGCGCGCCGAGGATTTCCACGCTCTGCGGTCGCAAGTGTGAATTCGCAATCGCATCCCGGAATTCGCACGCCCCGTCCACTCCGCTGAACGCCGTCACGTACGTTCGCGCCTCCGCCGGCAGCGGGAACGTCCGAAAGTTGATCCGCGTAATCACGCCCAAAGTGCCGAGCGCTCCGATCATCAGTTTGTGTATGTCGTAGCCGCTCACGTTTTTCACCACGTGCCCGCCGCTTTTCACCAGTTCGCCATCGCCGGTGACGAACTCCATCCCCAGCACAAAATCGCGTGCTGTTCCGTAAAGCTGCCGCAGTGACGAGTCGGCTCCTGATGCGATCGTGCCACCCACCGTGCCCTGGTTCATGAACGGCACCACCAGTGGAAGAAACTGCCGGTGCCCCGCCAGCACTCCCTCCAGCCGCTGCAAGGGAATTCCTGGTTCCGCACCCAGCGTCAAATCTCCGGGGTCGTACGCCACCACGCGATCAAGTCGCTTCAGTTCAAGCGCGATGTCGTACTGTCGCGGCGGCATCCCGATAGCTAGCTTTGTCCGAGCGCCCGTCGGCACGATGGCGAGTTTTTCCGACCCCGCGAACTTCACAACCTCGGCCACTTCCCCGCTCGATGCGGGCCGCGCGACGGCGCTGGGCCTCCGCCCGTCAATTTCGTACGCGACAAGTTGTTCGGGATCGGCGATTACATTCGAATGTCCAACAATTTCACTCAATCGGGAATATATCGGGGTGGTCGTTCTGGTGCTCATGCCGTTGGCGCGGTCACCGTCGTCTTGGGACGCACGTAGATCTCTCCGCAACCCTTGGAGTCTGGAAAAATCTTCCCGGGATTCAGCAGCGAGTCCGGATTGAACACGTCGTGAACGCGCTTCATTAGCCCAAGATCGGCCTCGCTGAAAAGCAGCGGCATCAGCCGGTCTTTCTCCATTCCCACGCCGTGCTCGCCGGTGATCGTCCCGCCCATCTGTATGCAGAACTCGATGATTTCGTCCGCCGCCCGCACCGTGTCGCGAAATTGTTTTTCATTCCGCTCGTCGAAAAGAATGATCGGATGCAGGTTGCCGTCGCCCGCATGAAATACATTGCCGATCTGCAGGCCATATTTTTGTCCGATCTCGGTGATGCGGCGGAGTGTGGCCGGAAGCTTCGTTCGTGGAATCACTCCGTCTTGCGTGTAATAGCTCGGTGCGAACCGCCCGGCGGCGCCGAACGCGTTCTTGCGGCCTTTCCACAGGAGCTCGCGTTCGTGCGCGTCGCGAGCCACCCGCACTTCGCGGGCGCCGTGCAAGCGGCAGACGTCCGCCACCTCCGCGGCCTCCGCTTCCGTCACTTCGCGCAATCCATCTACATCGATCAGCAACACAGCGGCGGCATCCAACGGAAATCCTGCGTGAACGTAATCTTCCACTGCCCGAATCGTCCAGCCATCCATCATCTCGCACGCCGCGGGCGTGATCCCGCGCGCCGTAATCTCGGCCACGGTTTCAGTCGCGTCGTTGATCGAGTCGTATATTGCAAGCAGGGTTTTCACGGCTTCCGGCAGTCGCGTGAGTTTCACCGTAATTTCCGTCACCAATCCGAATGTCCCTTCCGAGCCGACGAAAAGACCCGTGAGATCGTATCCAGGCGAATCCAGCGCGGCGCCGCCCAACCGCACCAGTTCGCCGCTGGGCAGCACAACCTCCAATCCAACCACGTGGTTGGTCGTCACGCCGTAAGCCAGGGTGTGCGGCCCTCCCGAATTTTCGGAAGCGTTTCCTCCGATCGTGCAGGCCTTCTGGCTCGATGGGTCGGGAGCAAAGTGCAAGCCCGCGTGCGCCACAGCGAGACTCAAATCTGCATTCACCACGCCGGGTTGCACAACGGCGCGCTGATTTTCCACGTCGACTTTTACAATGCGGTTCATGCGGGCAAATGAAACGATGATCCCGCCATGCCGCGCCAGTGCCCCGCCCGAAAGCCCAGTCCCCGCGCCGCGCCCCACAATAGGTATGCGATACTTTTTCGCCAACCGCACGATTTCCACCACATCGGCCGTCGCGCGCGGAAACACCACGCAATCTGGGCGCGCCACTTCCACCGAACCGTCATACTCGTAGAGCAGCAAATCTTCGGGCTCGTGCAGCACGCCGCCCGCGCCAAGCAGTTTTTTCAAATCGTGAAGGAGTCTCGGATCCATTGAGATCAGGCGGCTCGGCGCAACACCGCGCCAGTCACCCGCCACCGCATCTTCCGGCCAACTATAGTCGCCGTCCAACCACCCGTCAACGAGGCGAGTCCCCCGGGCCGCAACTCTTTTTTGCGTGAAGGTCCGCTTGCAATCGGCCCGCCGCGTACTAATATCTTCAGGTGATTTTGTTTCTAACTCGAAGCAAAAGTTTGCAGCAAGTCTGTCTAACTGGAAGCATTTATCGGCTCTGACGGGCCAGCTACGAGCCCTAGCGGCCGCCGAAACCGTTGCAATGTGGCCCAAACAACCATACTATCCGCCCCGGAGAAACGACCCCATGACCGACCTGGTTCGATTCACCAAAGACGGCGACGTGGCCGTCATCACCATCGATAATCCGCCCGTAAATGCAATCGGTGCTGGCGTTCCCGAGGGCATTGCCTCCGCCATCGAAGCGGTCGAAAAAGATCCCGCCGTGAAAGCCGCCGTCCTGATCGGCGCGGGCAAGACTTTCATCGCCGGTGCGGACATAAATATGTTCGTGCAAATGACGTCGGGGAGGGGGGGACGCATCAATCTTCTTCCATACTTGTTACAAATTGAAAATTGCAGCAAGCCGGTGATTGTCGCGCTGCATGGCAACGCGCTGGGGGGCGGATTGGAGATTGCGCAGGCGTGCCACTACCGCGTGGCCGCTCCGGAGACCAGAGTCGGGCAGCCGGAGGTGAACCTGGGCATTATTCCGGGCGCGGGAGGGACGCAGCGATTGCCGCGGCTCGCGGGCGTCGCAAAAGCGATCGAAATGTGCACGAACGGGAAGCCGCTGAGGGCGCCGGAAGCGCTTCAGGTGGGGATTCTCGACAAGCTCATCGAAGGCGATCTGCTTGCCGGCGCAAAATCTTTTGCGCGCTCTGTTGTTGGGAAGCCGGCGCCAAAAACGCGCGAGCGCGACGAAAAGCTGGGCTCGCCGGACGAAAACGATCCGATTTTTTCGGCGGCGCGAGAAGTTGTGCGCAGAAAGCAGCGCGGGTTGCCCGCGCCGCTTGCGGCCATCGACGCCATCGAAGCCGCCACGAAGCTCCCATTTGAAAAAGGATGCGAGGAGGAAGCGCGGCTCTTCAACAAGTGCCTTTATTCCGACGAGTCGAAAGCGCTGATCCACGTCTTTTTTGCCGAGCGCGAGGTTTCCAAAATTCCCGACGTTCCGAAAGATACGCCGGTGATTCCGGTGAATTCCGTGGCGATCGTCGGCGCGGGGACCATGGGCAGCGGCATCGCCATGGTTTTCGCCAACGCCGGAATTCCCGCGATCCTGAAAGATACGGACCAGGCTGCGCTCGACCGCGGCCTTTCGACGATTCAAAAAAATTACGCGACATCGGTAAAGCGCGGCCGCTTCACGCAAGATTACGTGGATGAACGGATGAAGTTGATCAAGACCACGTTGGACTATAAGGATTTTGCCGCCGCGGATATGGTGATCGAAGCCGTGTTCGAAAGCATGCCGCTGAAGAAAGAGGTGTTCGCCGAACTGGACCGGGTGTGCAAGCGCGGCGCAATTCTTTCGACCAACACCTCAACGCTTAACATTGACGAAATCGCGGCGTCCACTTCGCGTCCGGAAGCCATCATCGGGATGCACTTCTTCAGTCCAGCGAACGTGATGCGGCTGCTCGAAGTGGTGCGCGGGCAAAAGAGCGGCAAGGACGTGATCGCCACGTGCATGCAGCTCTCCAAGAAAATCGGGAAAATTGGAGTGCTGGTCGGCAACTGCCGTGGCTTTGTCGGAAACCGGATGTTCCTGCAATACATTCGCGAGGCGCAATTTCTGGTGGAAGAGGGCGCGGCGCCCGAGGTTGTCGATAAAACCATGATGGACTGGGGCATGGCCATGGGCCCGCTCGCGGTGGGAGACCTGGGCGGACTGGATATCGCCTATCACATTCGCAAACAGTACCGTCACCTGGAAAAACCCGGCGCGCGCCAGCCATTCATCGAGGACCGTCTGGTGGAAATGGGGCGGCTGGGCCAAAAGTCCGGCTCGGGTTGGTACAAGTATGACGCGGAGCGGCGCGCCACCCCCGATCCCGAAGTTGCAATGCAGGTGCAGAAATGGAGGGACGAATCCAACATTCCGCAGCGGCAGATTCCGGTCCAAGAGATTATCGAGCGGGAGATCTATTCCCTGGTGAACGAAGGCGCTCTTATTTTAGAAGAGGGTTACGCGCTGCGCGCCGGGGATATCGATACGATTTACGTGAATGGCTACGGTTTCCCGGCGTTCCGCGGCGGTCCTATGTGGTATGCGGATTCCGTGGGGCTGAAGAAAGTCTACGAGGACATCCGCGATTTGCATCGGAAACACGGAATGCTGTGGGAGCCGGCTCCCCTGCTGAAAGAGTTAGCGGAATCGGGGAGAACCTTCGCGGAGTTTCAGCGCAAGGCCGCCCCGGCCGGGATGTAGGCTCATTCCCGGGTTTATGGCAGTGAATGACAACCATCCTACCTACCTGCGAGCCTCCCGGCTTCGATAGGAACGCGAACGCGCAATCGCGCGCGAACTTGCTCGTAGATTGGTATCGCTGTCCCTTCGGCAACTTCCAGAGTCACGGCGACGGCGTATGGGATTGCGTCGTCAAGCTCACCCGCTTGGGCCCGACAATTGATCTGAATTAGGAGGGCCTCACCGTCTACGAATGCGGTCGCCTGCTCACCGTCCAGGATTTCGTGCTGAACAGTGCCGCGCTGTGCCATCTGCCAATCGACCTGGGACCGCCTCACCAAAAGCTCGTCTCCGGGGGGCGCAAACCACAAAGCAGCACGCCGATAGTAGCGGTCCAAGGGGTTAACGGGAGTGAACCAGGAGAGGGTAAGGGTTAGTCGCCTCCAAACCGGCTGACCGCTCAGCCCAGGCGGCAGGGGAACGCGATAAATATGAGCCTCTCCGTCAGGCAGCTCGCCGCATCCGATTAGGGTTGCCCTTTCTGAGGGGCATGACAAGACCCGTTCCGGCCTGCATGGCCCGTAGCCGAGAAAACGCGCGGCGTACTCCCTAACCGGCGGACGATTTGGCAGCGCTCGCAATATCGGCTCCAACACCGCAAAAGGCCGATCCCACGAGCACCCATGTACCATCATAGTCTTCAGCATCGCGGCGGTGTAGCGATCATCTAGGATATCGCCGCCCGGCTCCGTACGGAGAGATCGAAGAAGTTCGTGCATCCGAGCGCACTTGCGTGCCCCGATTGCCGTTGAATCACTTGTACCGCAGTAAAATCGGGTTGCTGAGAGGTCGCCCGCCCTTCCAGGGGCAGCGGCCCGTAGCCCGGGCGCGCGTGAAGTAACACTGGAACCTGAAGGGCCTCCTGGGCGCCAGCATCTGCAATCCTTTCACGGAAGAGCTGTCTCCCGCCAGGTAGCAATAAGTCCGGTTTGATAGCTCGCCGATAACCCAGCCCTAAAGAACTTATCGGACTGGGCAACTCCGGCGATGTGAGAGGGTCTATCGCAATCCAAGTGGCGCGACATTCGAAGTGTCATGGTGAAGCGCGCCAATGGTTAAGGCATTGATGGCTTCAGCCGGGCACAATAGCCGTCTATGCAAGCCGTCTGTTTCGATGCCGGTAATCGTTGCCCGCTCAAGCTGTTCGCGGGTGAGATGCCTTAAGGCGCCCCTAGCAACGTTGAGCTCGATATCCCTCGTATGGTTCCCAGCGCTTACAGGAACAAAACTCTGTACTTCCAAGACAACCAGTCCAGCAGCCTTGCGAGGGGACTCATCGTTCGATCGAACAATGTTGAGGGATCACCGACGGCAATGCATATGACGCGAACTGAAGGCGCTACGGGTTCGTGGCCACCTTGGTCCGAAAAGATGCGTACTACGGCCCGATGGATAAGGTCTTCAGGAATTGTGTCTTCAGGAATAGCTTCGACGGGGGTGGCTGCCAGTCAGTTCTGTCCGGCTTGAAAATCGGCCGCGCGTAGATCGGCGTGGGCAGGGGCTCCTCGTTCGCGTCAAGCTCGCCGTGCGTAATCAACGAGGCCATCATCGTTCCATGAACACGATCTTGCGCGGCATAATCGTCACTCCATCCATCAGGATCATCGAGGACAATTCTGCCAGCCAGCAGGTCGTGATTGACTGCCGGTAGTCCGTCAAGCAGAGCTACTGTGGGATCTCTCTGAAGAGGCTGGAGCACCCGCCTCCCCACTGCGCCCGCGGGATCGTCGTCAGGAAGAGACACAGCACTCTGTCCAAGTGGCCGAAAAACGATGATCCTGTCGCATCGCACCAGCCTGTTCTGATCAGAGATTAGATGATCTCCGAGCTGCCTCGGGCCGGAAATCTCCTGCAATAGCGTGAAACGCGATTTCCGAAATCGCCGTTTGACCGAACCGACCTCCTTCTTCTCGAACCAACTCCTCAACGATCGCCTCGGTTTGCATTTCGCTTTTCGGCGGAGGCGCTGTACCACAGCTCGCTTTGAAAATGAGCCGTTGTCGATCTTCCGCGAGTTGCTCCTCCCAATTACGCTGAAGGACATCGTCCATTCGATCCGTTTCATCCCAAAAGCGGAGGTCACGCAGCCGCCCGAAAAGCCCTTCCAGCTTGTTAAGTCCGCGGTCGAACTTTTCGTTGGGATTTCTGCGATATCGGTCCCATAGGCTAATCAATTGAGCCATGGCTTGCTGATTAAACATCACCAAATACAACCTGCCCCGGAGGGACTTGTCCGGATCATCTTCTACATAAAAGTCTTCGTCCGGCTCGGTAGCCCCTTCCTCGTCCCACTCCCCGAGCCATTCCATTCCGGGAGTACGTCGTACCGCCCAACGAACTCGTCGACTCCGCCGATCGTCTCCAAGACCACGACGCGCTCGGGTTCGACACCCGGGAGCCCTGTGCAGCTGCGCTCTCTCAGCCTCGAACAGCTTGCCTTAGCTGACGGAATTTGGGACCGAACGATGTAGCCTGCCGAGGCCGCGTGGGGAGGTAAAGATGAGTGCCCCTCTCGCCCAGGCTTCATTCTGGAAGCGCGCTCGGGCTGAGGAAAGATCAGAAGCGGTCTAGCAGCCATCGCTTACGATTCGCTTGGACGGTCGCGCTGCAGCAGCCCGAAGCTCCCACTGGGATAGGCAGTTCTTGACGATTTCGTCCAACTCGGCGCAGGGCTGGCGCAGAATATGTCGTCGGAGTACGTCGTTCCCGAATTCTTCGAGCTCCGCGTAGCTTAGGCCGACAAGCCTTCCGGATAAATATGAATTACTGAGCGTTAAGCTTTCTTTGCTCCGCTTTCGAAAGCGCTCCAACCAGAGTTCCACTTCTTTTCGGCCGGGCTTGGGAAGGAATATCCTCACCTGGAAGCGACACAAACTGCCCGATCCAACAGTTCTGGATGGTTGGTGGCCATTATAACAACGACGTGGCTGGGCAGCGCGTCCATTTCCAGAAGAAAAAGCTTTCACGACTCTCTTGATTTCGCCAGTCTCATGGAGGTCTCCCCGTTCTTTTGCGATCGCGTCGAACTCATCAAAGAAGAACACATCTGCGGGTCCTGACCTCCTCAAACATTTGTCGCAGCCGCAAACCGGTTTCTCCAAGGTAACTAGCAATAACCGCGTGATACCTAACGAGATTGGAGAAAAAAAACGCGGCAGACCTTCGGCCAAAGCCTCTGCGTAACTGGTTTTCCCGTTCCCGGGCGGGCCTACAAGCAATACCCTGTTACGCGGCTCCATGCCGTATGATCAAAGGCGCTCACTTCGCTGGTGCTCCTGGGTGAGTCCATCCGATTTCCTTCACGGCATCCGTTAGGATAAGGTCCCCGAAGGAACAAGTTCGGTACCGTCTCAAGAAGGTAATTATATATTCGGCTGGATACCGGATTACTTCCTGATTTCGGCCCTCCGTTGTCAGTCAGGTAGCGACTCAGATGCTCAGCAAGGACGGTATGTTTCTTAGCTCTCTCCTCGGCAATCAATGCCTCCAATGTTCGCTTAAAGAGGGGGTGATCCCCGGCCACGCCCGCGCAGCAAGTCAACAATAAATC
This sequence comes from uncultured Acidobacteriota bacterium, assembly GCA_963723845.1. GTDB lineage: Bacteria > Acidobacteriota > Terriglobia > Acidiferrales > UBA7541 > Palsa-295. The sequence goes on along the minus strand of CAVRSO010000107.1, from coordinate 10,350 downwards.
AGCACGTGCCATATCACACGCTCCCCAAGGGTCGAAGATCGGTGCCTCTTGCTGCGGCCACAGGTACAACTCAACACCTCCGAGCAACGCGGGCTATCATAGCGCATTTCTTGTAACGTAGATTTCGAGCATTGGTGTGGACTTTGATTCCGATCTCCTGGACTGGCGTGCCACTCGATAAGATTGAACGAGTCCGGCATCGGTGGCACGATACCAGGTTCAATCGTCCCTCCGGGACTTTATCACATTTTCGTTTCCGTGTCCCGGCACTCTGCTTCGCTGCGTGCCGGGCTATCTACAATCGCGCCTCCGGCGCCTGAACGTTCTGGAGGCTGGAGGCTAGAGGCTGGATGCGTTTCTGGACGCTAGGAGCTGGGGGTGCGACCGCCAGCCGCGAGAATGAGAAACCGAAAATCCCAAGAGGCCCTGAGGGACGGGTGATTCAGCTGTCGTCGGGAGAGAATCCGCTTTTTTACAAGGAATACCCGCCACTCCTCGGCGAAGCTGCGCCTTCGGTGATGTTGCGGCTTGATTTCGGATGTACGCTTTGGTTTTATCAAGCAGCGACGTGCTGACACTGGTCACCCAATATCCCGGCTGCCATTCAAATCGGCCATTGCCGAAATTCTTGTTGCACCACTTCGACGATCCAGCCTTGATGAGCTGCATCGCCTTGGCCAAAGCCACCGTCGCAGGAACCTCAATCAGGACGTGTGCGTGATCGTCGAAGCCGCCGACTGCGATCGGCGTGATGCCATTTTGTCGCGCGATGCCGGCCATGAACGACCACAGACGCGGTTGCAATTGCCGACGGAATTATCCGGGCACGATTCTTTGTGCTAAAAACGCAATGCACGCGGTTGGCAACGAAGGAGTCCGGCATGGGCGGCACAATAGCATGTTCAATCGTCCCTCCGGGACTTTTCAATTATTCTTCCCGTATTCCGGGACTCCGCTTCGCTGCGTCCCGGGCTAATTACAATCGCGCCTCCGGCGCTGGTTCTGGAAGCTGGATGCTAGGGGCTGGATGCTGGAAACGGCGAGCCACGTCGTGCCCGTGCACGAGGGCGGATTGGCGACAAGTAGCCAAGCATGTTTGCCGCACGATGCATCGTGCTCCTACGACGGGCCCGCCGTTTCCAGCATCCAGCCCCTAATCCAGCTTCCAGAACCAGCGCCGGAGGCGCGATTGTAATTAGCCCGGGACGCAGCGAAGCGGAGTCCCGGGATACGGGAAGAGAATCCAAAAGTCCCGGAGGGACGATTGAACATGCTATTGTGCCGCCCATGCCGGACTCCTTCGTTGCCAACCGCGTGCATTGCGTTTTTAGCACAAAGAATCGTGCCCGGATAATTCCGTCGCAATTGCAACCGCGTCTGTGGTCGTTCATGGCCGGCATCGCGCGACAAAATGGCATCACGCCGATCGCAGTCGGCGGCTTCGACGATCACGCACACGTCCTGATTGAGGTTCCTGCGACGGTGGTTTGGCCAAGGAGATGCAGCTCATCAAGGTGGATCGTCGAAGTGGTGCAACAAGAATTTCGGCAATGGCCGATTTGAATGGCAGCCGGGATATTGGGCGACCAGTGTCAGCACGTCGCTGCTTGATAAAACCAAAGCGTACATCCGAAATGAGCCCAACATCAGAAGGCGCAGCTTCGCCGAGGAGTGGCGGGTATTGTTTGTAAAAAGCGGATTCTCTCCCGACGACAGCTGAATCACCCGTCCCTCAGGGCCTCTTGGGATTTTCGGTTTCTCGATCTCGCGGCTGGGGTCTCCAACCCCCAGCTCCTAGCGTCCAGAACGCATCCAGCCTCTAGCCTCCAGCCTCCAGAACGTCAGCGCCGGAGGCGCGATTGTAGATAGCCCGGCACGCAGCGAAGCAGAGTGCCGGGACACGGAAACGAAAATTGTAAAGTCCCGGGGACGATTGAACCTATTATTGTGCGACCGATGCCGGACTCGTTCATTCTTATCGAGTGGCACGCCAGTCCAGGAGATCGGGAATCAAGTCCACACCAATGCCGAATTCTACGTTACGAGAAATGCGCTATGATAGCCCGCGTTGCTCGGAGGTGTTGAGTTGTACCTGTGGCCCAGCAAGTAGGCACCGATCTTCGACCCTTGGGGACCGTGTGAAGGGCACGTGCTGATTTATTGTTGAGTCTCGTCCGCGCGGGCGTGGCCGGGGGTCACCCCCTCTTTAAGTGAACATTGGAGGCATTGATTGCCGAGGAGAGAAGTAAGAAACATACCGTCCTTGCTGACATCTGAGTCGCTACCTGACTGACAACGGAGGGCCGAAATCAGGCAGTAATCCGGTATCCAGCCGAATATATAATTACCTTCTTGAACGGTACCGAACCGTTCCTTCGGGGACCTTATCCTAACGGATGCCGTGAGGGAAATCTCGGATGAACTGACCGAGGAGCACCAGCGAAGTGACTCCTTCGATCATTCGGCATGGAGCCGCGTAACAGGGTATTGCTTGTAGGCCCGCCCGGGAACGGGAAAACCAGTTACGCAGAGGCTTTGGCCGAAGGCTTACTCGTTCCTCTTTTCACTGTTCGGTATCACGCGGTTATTGCTAGTTACCTTGGAGAAACCGGTTTGCGGCTGCGACAAATGTTTGAGGAGGTCAGGACCCGCAGATGTGTTCTCTTCTTTGATCAGTTCGACGCGATCACAAAGAAGGTGAGACCTCCATGAGACTGGCGAAATCAAGAGAGTCGTGAGCTCTGTTCTTCTGGAAATGGACGCGCTGCCCAGCCACGTCGTTGTTGTCACCGCCACCAACCATCCAGAAATGGTGGATCGGGCAGTTTGGCGTCGCTTCCAGGTGAGGATATTCCTTCCCAAGCCCGGCCGAAAGAAGTGGAAATCTGGTTGGAGCGCTTTCGAAAGCGGAGCAAAGAAAGCTTAACGCTCAGTAATTCATATTTATCCGGAAGGCTTGTCGGCCTAAGCTACGCGGAGTCGAAGAATTCGGGAACGACGTACTCCGACGCATATTCTGCGCCAGCCCTGCGCCGAGTTGGACGAAATCGTCAAGAACTGCCTATCCCAGTGGGAGCTTCGGGCTGCTCAGCGCGACCTCCAAGCGAATCGTAAGCGATGGCTGCTAGACCGCTTCTGATCTTTCCTCAGCCCGAGCGCGCTTCCAGAATGTAAAAAGCCTGGGCGAGGCACTGATCCCTACCTCCCCACGCCAGCCCGGCAGGCACACGCCTCGGTTCCAAATTCGTCAGCTAAGGCTAAGTGTTCGAGGCTGAGAGAGCGCAGCTTGCAGATGGCTCCCGGTGTCGAACCCGAGCGCGTCGTGGTCTTGGAGACGATCGGCCGAGTCGACGCAGTTCTTCGGGCGGTACGACGTACTCCCGAAATGGAATGGCTCGGGGATGGGGACGAGGAGGCTATCGAGCCGGACGAAGACTTTTATGTAGAAGATGATCCGGACAAGTCCCTCCGGGGCAGGTTGTATTTGGTGATGTTTAATCAGCAAGCCATGGCTCAATTGATTAGCCTATGGGACCGATATCGCAGAATCCCAACGAAAAGTTCGACCGCGGACTTAACAAGTGGAAGGGCATTTTCGGGCGGCTGCGTGACCCTCCGCTTTTGGGATGGAACGGAACCAATGGACCACGTCTCCTATTCCAGCGTAATTGGGAGGAGTATTTCGCGGAAGAGGGTCAACGGCTCATTTTCGAAGCGGAGCTGTGGTACAGCGCCTCCGCCGAAAAGCAAAATGCGAACCAGGCGATCGTTGAGGAGTTGGTTGGAGATCAATTCTCGGTCAAACGGCGATTCCGGAAATCGCGTTTCAGCGCTCTCTCAGGAGATCTTCCGGCCCGGGCAGCTCGGAGACTGATCAATCTTGATCAGAACAGGCTGGTGCGATGCGACAGGATCATGTTTTTCGGCCACTTGGACAGAGTGCTGTGTGGCCCTCTTCCAACAACGATCCCGCGGGCGCAGTGGGGAGGCGGGTGCTCCAACCTCTTCAGAGAGATCCCACAGTAGCTCTGCTTGACGGACTACCGGCAGTCAATCACGACCTGCTGGCTGGCGAGAATTGTCCTCGATGATCCTGATGGATGGAGTGACGATTATGCCGCGCAAATCGTGTTCAAAGGAACGATGATGGCCTCGTTGATTACGCACGGCGAGCTTGACGCGAACGAGGAGCCCCTGCCCACGCCGATCTACGCGCGGCCCATTTTTCAAGCCGGACAGATTGACTGGCGAGCCACCCCCGTCGAAGCTATTCCTGAAGACACAATTACCTGAAGACCTTATCCCTCGGGCCTGGTCGCCTCCACGGACAGGTGGCCACGAACCCGTAGCGCCTTCAGTTCGCGTCTATGCATTGCCGTCGGTGATCCCTCAACATTGTTCGATCGAACGATGAGTCCCCTCGCAAGGCTGCTGGACTGCGTTCTCTTGCAGTACAGAGTTTTGTTCCTGGTAAGCGCTGCGGAAGCCATTCAGGGATATGGGGCTCACTTTCTAGGGGCGCCTTAAGGCATCTCACCCGCAAACGAATTGAACGGGCAACGATTACCCGCATCGGAACAGACGGCTGCATAGACGGCTATTGTGCCCGGCTGAAGCCATCGATGCCTTAACCATTGGCGCGCTTCCCATGACACTTCGAATGTCGCGCCACTTGGATTGCGAATAGACCCTCTCACATCGCCGGAGTTGCCCAGTCCGATAAGTTCTTTAGGGCTGGGTTATCGGCGAGCTATCAAACCGGACTTATTGCTACCTGGCGGGAGCAGCTCTTCCGTGAAAGGATTGCAGATGCTGGCGCCCAGGAGGCCCTTCGGTTCACAGTGTTACTTCACGCGCGCCCGGCCTACGGGCCGCTGCCTGGAAGGGCGGGCGACCTCTCAGCAACCCGATTTTACTGCGGTACAAGTGATTCAACGGCAATCGGGGACGCAAGTGCGCTCAGATGCACGAACTTCTTCGACTCTCCGTACGGAGCCGGGCGGCGATACCTAGATGATCGCTACACCGCCGCGATGGCTGAAGACTATGATGGTACATGGGTGCTCGTGGGATCGGCCTTTTGCGGTGTTGGAGCCGATATTGCGAGCGCTGCCAAATCGTCCGCCGGTTAGGGAGTACGCCGCGCGTTTTCTCGGCTACGGGCCATGCAGGCCGGGACGGGTCTTGTCATGCCCCTCAGAAAGGGCGACCCTAATGGGATGCGGCGAGCTGCCTGACGGAAAAGTTCATATTTATCGCGTTCCCTTGCCGCCTGGGCTGAGCGGTCAGCCGGTTTGGAGGCGACTAACCCTTACCCTCTCCTGGTTCACTCCCAACTAACCCCTTGGACCGCTACTATCGGCGTGCTGCTTTGTGGTTTGCGCCCCCCGGAGACGAGCTTTTGGTGAGGCGGTCCCAGGTCGATTGGCAGATGGCACAGCGCGGCACTGTTCAGCACGAAATCCTGGACGGTGAGCAGGCGACCGCATTCGTAGACGGTGAGGCCCTCCTAATTCAGATCAATTGTCGGGCCCAAGCGGGTGAGCTTGACGACGCAATCCCATACGCCGTCGCCGTGACTCTGGAAGTTGCCGAAGGGACAGCGATACCAATCTACGAGCAAGTTCGCGCGCGATTGCGCGTTCGCGTTCCTATCGAAGCCGGGAGGCTCGCAGGTAGGTAGGATGGTTGTCATTCACTGCCCATAAACCCGGGAATGAGCCTACATACCCGGCCGGGGCGGCCTTGCGCTGAAACCCTTCGAAGGTTTTTCCCGATTCAGCCAACTCTTTCAGCGGCGGAGCCGGCTCCCACAGCATTCCGTGTCTCCGATGCAAATCGCGGATGTCCTCGTAGACTTTTTTCAGCCCCACGGAATCCGCGTACCACATAGGACCGCCGCGGAACGCCGGAAAACCGTAGCCGTTCACGTAAATCGTATCGATATCCCCGGCGCGCACGCGTAACCCTCCTCCAAAATAAGAGCGCCTTCGTTCACCAGGGAATAGATCTCGCGCTCGACGATCTCTTGGATGGGAATCTGCCGCTGCGGAATGTTGGATTCGTCCCTCCATTTCTGCACCAGCATTGCAACCTCGGGATCGGGGGTGGCGCGCCGCTCCGCGTCATACTTGTACCAACCCGAGCCGGACTTTTGGCCGAGCCGCCCCATTTCCACCAGACGGTCCTCGATGAATGGCTGGCGCGCGCCAGGTTTTTCCAGGTGTCGGTATTGTTTGCGAATGTGATAAGCGATATCGAGTCCGCCCAAGTCTCCCACCGCGAGCGGGCCCATGGCCATGCCCCAATCCATCATGGTTTTATCGACGACTTCGGGCGCCGCACCCTCTTCCACCAGAAATTGCGCCTCGCGAATGTATTGCAGGAACATCCGGTTTCCGACAAAGCCGCGGCAGTTGCCGACCAGCACGCCAATTTTCCCGATTTTCTTGGAGAGCTGCATGCACGTGGCGATCACGTCCTTGCCGCTCTTTTTCCCGCGAACCACTTCGAGCAGCCGCATCACGTTCGCTGGACTGAAGAAGTGCATCCCGATGATCGCTTCCGGGCGCGAAGTGGACGCCGCGATCTCGTCAATGTTAAGAGTCGAGGTATTGGTCGAAAGAATCGCACCGCGCTTGCACACCCGGTCCAGTTCGGCAAACACTTCTTTCTTCAGCGGCATGCTTTCGAACACGGCCTCGATCACCATATCCGCGGCGGCAAAATCTTTATAGTCCAATGTGGTCTTGATCAACTTCATCCGTTCATCCACGTAATCTTGCGTGAAGCGGCCGCGCTTTACGGATGTCGAGTAATTTTTTTGAATCGTCGAAAGGCCGCGGTCGAGCGCAGCCTGGTCCGTATCTTTCAAGATCGCGGGAATTCCGGCGTTGCGAAAACCATGGCGATGCCGCTGCCCATGGTCCCCGCGCCGACGATCGCCACGGAATTCACCGGAATCACCGGCGTATCCTTCGGAACGTCTGGAATCTTTGAGACCTCACGCTCGGCAAAAAAAACGTGAATCAGGGCTTTCGACTCGTCGGAATAAAGGCACTTGTTGAAGAGCCGCGCTTCCTCCTCGCATCCTTTTTCAAATGGGAGCTTCGTGGCGGCTTCGATGGCGTCGATGGCCGCAAGCGGCGCGGGCAACCCGCGCTGCTTTCTGCGCACAACTTCTCGCGCCGCCGAAAAAATCGGATCGTTTTCGTCCGGCGAGCCCAGCTTTTCGTCGCGCTCGCGCGTTTTTGGCGCCGGCTTCCCGACGACAGAGCGCGCAAAAGATTTCGCGCCCTCAAGCAGATCGCCTTCGATGAGCTTGTCGAGAATCCCCACCTGGAGCGCTTCCGGCGCCCTCAGCGGCTTCCCGTTCGTGCACATTTCGATCGCTTTTGCGACGCCCGCGAGCCGCGGCAATCGCTGCGTCCCTCCCGCGCCCGGAATAATGCCCAGGTTCACCTCCGGCTGCCCGACTCTGGTCTCCGGAGCGGCCACGCGGTAGTGGCACGCCTGCGCAATCTCCAATCCGCCCCCCAGCGCGTTGCCATGCAGCGCGACAATCACCGGCTTGCTGCAATTTTCAATTTGTAACAAGTATGGAAGAAGATTGATGCGTCCCCCCCTCCCCGACGTCATTTGCACGAACATATTTATGTCCGCACCGGCGATGAAAGTCTTGCCCGCGCCGATCAGGACGGCGGCTTTCACGGCGGGATCTTTTTCGACCGCTTCGATGGCGGAGGCAATGCCCTCGGGAACGCCAGCACCGATTGCATTTACGGGCGGATTATCGATGGTGATGACGGCCATGTCGCCGTCTTTGGTGAATCGAACCAGGTCGGTCATGGGGTCGTTTCTCCGGGGCGGATAGTATGGTTGTTTGGGCCACATTGCAACGGTTTCGGCGGCCGCTAGGGCTCGTAGCTGGCCGTCAGAGCCGATAAATGCTTCCAGTTAGACAGACTTGCTGCAAACTTTTGCTTCGAGTTAGAAACAAAATCACCTGAAGATATTAGTACGCGGCGGGCCGATTGCAAGCGGACCTTCACGCAAAAAAGAGTTGCGGCCCGGGGGACTCGCCTCGTTGACGGGTGGTTGGACGGCGACTATAGTTGGCCGGAAGATGCGGTGGCGGGTGACTGGCGCGGTGTTGCGCCGAGCCGCCTGATCTCAATGGATCCGAGACTCCTTCACGATTTGAAAAAACTGCTTGGCGCGGGCGGCGTGCTGCACGAGCCCGAAGATTTGCTGCTCTACGAGTATGACGGTTCGGTGGAAGTGGCGCGCCCAGATTGCGTGGTGTTTCCGCGCGCGACGGCCGATGTGGTGGAAATCGTGCGGTTGGCGAAAAAGTATCGCATACCTATTGTGGGGCGCGGCGCGGGGACTGGGCTTTCGGGCGGGGCACTGGCGCGGCATGGCGGGATCATCGTTTCATTTGCCCGCATGAACCGCATTGTAAAAGTCGACGTGGAAAATCAGCGCGCCGTTGTGCAACCCGGCGTGGTGAATGCAGATTTGAGTCTCGCTGTGGCGCACGCGGGCTTGCACTTTGCTCCCGACCCATCGAGCCAGAAGGCCTGCACGATCGGAGGAAACGCTTCCGAAAATTCGGGAGGGCCGCACACCCTGGCTTACGGCGTGACGACCAACCACGTGGTTGGATTGGAGGTTGTGCTGCCCAGCGGCGAACTGGTGCGGTTGGGCGGCGCCGCGCTGGATTCGCCTGGATACGATCTCACGGGTCTTTTCGTCGGCTCGGAAGGGACATTCGGATTGGTGACGGAAATTACGGTGAAACTCACGCGACTGCCGGAAGCCGTTAAAACCCTGCTCGCAATATACGACTCGATCAACGACGCGACTGAAACCGTGGCCGAAATTCGGCTCGCGGGATCACGCCCGCGGCGTGCGAAATGATGGATGGCTTGACGATTCGGGCGGTGGAAGATTACGTTCACGCAGGGTTTCCGTTGGATGCCGCGGCTGTGTTGCTGATCGATGTAGATGGATTGCGCGAAGTGACGGAAGCGGAGGCCGCGGAAGTGGCGGACGTCTCCGGTTGCACCGCGCCCGCGAAGTGCGGGTGGCTCGCGACGCGCACGAACGCGAGCTCCTGTGGAAAGGCCGCAAGAACGCGTTCGGCGCCGCCGGGCGGTTCGCACCGAGCTATTACACGCAGACGGAGTGATTCCACGAACGAAGCTTCCGGCCACACTCCGCCGCATCACCGAGATCGGACAAAAATATGGCCTGCAGATCGGCAATGTATTTCATGCGGGCGACGGCAACCTGCATCCGATCATTCTTTTCGACGAGCGGAATGAAAAACAATTTCGCGACACGGTGCGGGCGGCGAGCAAAATCATCGAGTTCTGCATACAGATGGGCGGGACGATCACCGGCGGCGCCGAACGCGTTCTTGCGGCCTTTCCACAGGAGCTCGCGTTCGTGCGCGTCGCGAGCCACCCGCACTTCGCGGGCGCCGTGCAAGCGGCAGACGTCCGCCACCTCCGCGGCCTCCGCTTCCGTCACTTCGCGCAATCCATCTACATCGATCAGCAACACAGCGGCGGCATCCAACGGAAATCCTGCGTGAACATTAATCTTCCACTGCCCGAATCGTCCAGCCATCCATCATACTCGCACGCCGCGGGCGTGATCCCGCGCGCCGTAATCTCGGCCACGGTTTCAGTCGCGTCGTTGATCGAGTCGTATATTGCAAGCAGGGTTTTCACGGCTTCCGGCAGTCGCGTGAGTTTCACCGTAATTTCCGTCACCAATCCGAATGTCCCTTCCGAGCCGACGAAAAGACCCGTGAGATCGTATCCAGGCGAATCCAGCGCGGCGCCGCCCAACCGCACCAGTTCGCCGCTGGGCAGCACAACCTCCAATCCAACCACGTGGTTGGTCGTCACGCCGTAAGCCAGGGTGTGCGGCCCTCCCGTTCGGAAGCGTTTCCTCCGATCGTGCAGGCCTTCTGGCTCGATGGGTCGGGAGCAAAGTGCAAGCCCGCGTGCGCCACAGCGAGACTCAAATCTGCATTCACCACGCCGGGTTGCACAACGGCGCGCTGATTTCCCACGTCGACTTTTCCCGGTAGTCCGCGTAAAACGATGGTCCCATGCCGCGCCAGTGCCCCGCCCGAAAGCCCAGTCCCCGCGCCGCGCCCCACAATAGGTATGCGATGCTCGCCAACCGCACGATTTCCACCACATGGCCGTCGCGCGCAGAAACACCACGCAATCTGGGCGCGCCACTCCACAGAACCGTCATACTCGTAGAGCAGCAAATCTTCGGGCTCGTGCAGCACGCCGCCCGCGCCAAGCAGTTTTTTCAAATCCACCG
>CAVRSO010000106.1:0-8907 GCA_963723845.1 uncultured Acidobacteriota bacterium | reverse complement strand
CTGGACTCTATACCAGTGAGGAACTGGACCGGTTGCGTCTCGGGCCAATTTCGATCAAGGAACGGACCCGAGGAATGGGTGGCACTCTGACGGTAGAATCAAACCCTGGGCACGGGGCCCGTCTGATAGTCGAAATTCCATTGAATTAACATGCCGAAAACAAAACAGGCCATCCGAATCCTGGTTGCGGACGACCATGCGATTTTCCGTGATGGTCTGCGCAAGCTTCTCGAGGTGACTGACGAGGTGGAGATCGTCGGTGAGGCGTCGAATGGCGTCGAATGCACGAAGATGCTGCAGAAATTGAAGCCGGATATCCTCCTGCTCGATCTGCGGATGCCCGAAAAGGACGGCCTTGGGGTTCTGGAAGAGGTCAATTTCGATACGCTTCCCACTCGGGTGATCGTCCTAACGGCGGCCGAGGACGACCGTGACGTAGTGCGAGCCATGCGCTTGGGCGCGCGGGGAGTGGTACTGAAGCAATCCGCGAGCGATCTGCTGCTGAAGAGCATTCGCAAGGTCTACGACGGCGAAATCTGGCTCGATAATCGCATGACCGCCGAGGTGATCGACGCTTTCAAGAAGTCCTCCGAATCCGGCCAGCGGCGGGAAAAGCCCCTATTGAGCGATCGCGAAAAGGAAATCGTGCAACTCGTGGCCCAGGGATTCCGTAACAGGGAAATCGGCGAGAAGCTTTTTATCAGCGAGCAGACCGTAAAAAACCACCTTCACAATATCTTCGATAAGCTGGGTGTTTCGGATCGCCTCGAACTGGCCCTGTACGCCATCCATCATCGCCTGATTGACCAGGCGTAACCGGCGTAACCCTCCGGCCATGGACATCTGACCTGCTTTCTATTGGACTTACCTACCCTAGTACTACCTATTGCCGCGACTTCGACACAGTACTTCTGTACCAGCGGGGTTATGGTGAATTGGCCCTCTTGCTCTATTGGCTGAAATTGAGTGGAAACCTATCCTGATCATGCAATTGGAAGACGTGAAGGAGTCCCTTGTGTCACTGAAAGAACGGCGTATTTCGCGGCGGTTCCTGATGCGGTTGCCGCTAACCGTCCGATGGACGGATGAAAACGTGGTAGGAGAGGCCGCAACGGAATCGCGCGAGGTCAGCTCCCGAGGCTTGTATTTCCATCTGCCCAAGAGCCTCAGAAGCGGATCGCCCGTGGAAATCGTTATGACCTTGCCCCACGAGTTGACTCAGGCGGGGCCGGTACGGGTTCGATGCCTGGGCCGGGTGCTGCGGAGCAGCCCCGAGCATTCAGGAGAAGTAGGCGTGGCTGCGGCCATCGAACGCTACGAATTCATGCGGAACGGAGAACACGCCGCATAAAAGTTTCTTACCCTGACCCTGCGGAGGGGTGAGAAGAGGCCGGGCGCTCGGGTCCCTCAGCCTAGCGCTCGGCCGTTTTTATTTGTCACAGCTTTTTGGCCCCGCAAGCGGATTCCTTCCGCCAAGCAACCTCCATCCTTAGCGGCCTCGGAAGAGCTCTGACTAATTAACTCACTGATTGACAAAGTCTATTAACTTGGTAGACTTACTACCATTAGCTTGGAGGAACGAGACCGTGCGCATTTCTCAACGCGGACTCTACGCGCTGCAGGCTCTAACGGTGCTGGCACGGCGTCCGGACGAAATCGTCAAGATCAAAGCCATCGCCGCTGAAGAGCATCTGCCGGAAAAGTTTTTGGAGGCCATTCTCTTGGAATTGAAGCGCGCACGGATTGTGGTCAGCCTTCGCGGCGCGAACGGGGGTTATCAGTTGAAACGCACGCCGCGGAAGATTTCGCTGGGCGAAGTGATCCGCAGGATCGATGGGCCGCTCGCGCCGTTCGAAGATTTTGAGTCTTTGCGCCGGCGTGTAAAAACCGATCGGAAGCACCGTGCTTTGTTCCGGATTCTTTTGGACGTTCGAAACGCCACCGCCAATATCCTGGATTACACCTTCCTTTCAGACCTCTGTTGTAGCAGCCACAACTAAGCTTCTTCGCAGTCGACCGTTACTCAATTACCGAGCGAAATTCACTTTGTTTTTCCGGAACCGCCAGAGTTGGCGCGAACCGGGAGCCAGGAACAGGAGATTTCAATGTGGATGGCTTCAGGAGATAAATCGAAGCGAAAGTTCATGGCACTCATTCTCGCGGTCGGTGTCGCGCCGTTGTCGTGGGCAGGACCGCCGGGAGGGAACACGGTCCCGCCGGCTTCCGCTGGCGGCGCTACAGCGACTCAGCCCAAAGCAGACGCAACGCCTTTACCGGTGCAGGCGGAGTTGGAGCAATTGAAGGCTAGCGTGGAGGCGCAATCACAGGCAATCGACGAACACAGCAAAGAGCTGGAATCCGAGCGCGCTGCACTCAGCGAAGAACTCAAACGTATTGCGGCGCTCGAAACCAAATTGGGGATGGCCTCGGCGCTGGAAACCGGGGCCGGGGGCACTTCAGGAGCCGTGCCGCACACCACTGTTGCTCAGAGTCTGATCTCTGCGCCAGAGATACAGCCGCAGGAGGCGCCAACGCCTCAAGACCTCTCCAATAGGATCGCCAACCTCGAAGACCGCCTGAAAACCTTCGGTCCATTCACATTTTCTGGAGACCTCCGGTTGCGCGACGAACCTTCCTTCGGCGGAGCTCCGAACCGCTCTCTTGATCAGAACCGCGAGCGGTTTCGTCTGCGTTTCAATGTGGGGGCTAAGCTTAACGAGGACTTCAGCGGTGGTTTTTCGCTTGCTTCCGGCGACATCAACAACCCTATTAGTGATAACCAGACTGTCGGTGATTTCTATACCCGAAAGCCGATCGCCATCGATACCGCGTTTATCGACTACTCGCCGCACCAGTTCCATGCTTTGAGCCTGGTTGGAGGGAAGTTTGATTACCCCTGGTACAACACCGAGCTCGTTTGGGATAAGGATCTCAGGCCGGAAGGTGCCGCGGAGACCCTGGCATTTGATTTGAAGTCCACGCCGGTACTCAAGAGAATCGCCCTGGTAGGCTTCGAGCTACCCTTTACGCAGGTCGCCGGCGTCTCGTTAAACAACAAGAGCCTAGCTACAAGCGCGGTCTATGGCGGCCAGTTGCAGACTACGTGGCAACTCACTTCTTGGCTGAAGTTCGGAGCGTTCACCGGCTTCTACAACTACCATAACGCCGATCCGATCGCTCTGGCCCTGGCGAAAGCGAGCGCCAGCAATCCCCAAACGCCCCTGACCGGCTTGCTCCCGCTAGTGGGCAACACGGTCCAGAATTCGATCCTCACCACAAAGGCAACGGACATCGTCACGGTGGGCGGCTCAGCTTACCCGACCGGAGTCACCACAATTTCAAACGCCCAGTTTGCGTCCAAGTTCGGACTGTTTGACTCGCTGGCAACGTTTGACGTTTCTACGCCCTGGCAGCGGTGGCCCGTCAAGCTGATCGGCGATTACGTGCAAAATACCGAGGCCTGCGCCAATGCGAACCGCTTACAGGCCGCACCTCCAAACACAGCCTCGGTCCAATATTCGCAGTCAACCAATTTCGCCTGCAATTCCCACCAGCGTCGCGGATATTGGGGCGAGGTACAGCTCGGCAAGGCCAGCAAGCGAGGCGATTGGGAATTTGATTACACGCGTATCTTTATCGAACGCGAAGCCGTACTCTCCAATTTCGACTACAGTGAGATACTCCAAGGCAGCAACGTCTCCGAGCATCGCGCGGAGATCATCTACCAAGCGCATCGCAACGTTCAACTCTCGTTCACCGCGCTGATCGGCCGGCCGCTCAATTTTGGCAATACCGTTCCGCCGGAAAACTGGCTGAAGCGGCTGCAATTCGATGCAATCTACTCGTTCTGACCCGCCTCATGAGTTCCGCGCGCGGGAACGAGCAGCCGGGGTTGGGCAGTTGGCCAGTGGGCCAACCCTAGGGTTTGGCCCACTGGCCAACTGGAATTGCCACGGGGCAAAGCCTGGTCGGGCGGTCTCCAACCGTGCCGCGAACGCCACTTTGCAATTGCAGGGAATTAGTGAGACCATCGACCCCGCACGGTCTCGGTATCCTCGGGGGCGCAGTATGCCCTATACCTTCGATTTCGATTCGACGAACCGCATTCTTCGTTGCCGCCTCAGTGGCCGGGTTAATGACGAAATTCTGAAGGATTTCTTTCAAGCCGGATCGCAGCACGCCATCCGCATACAACCCGCCGCGGGAGTTGTCGATCTATCGGGGGTCACTTCGTTCGACGTTTCCACTCCGGCGATTAAAACGGTAGCCAAGTCGGCGCCGGTATTGCACGATCCAGACCTGCGCCGCGTCGTCATTGCGCCGTCTCCTGGAATTTACGGAATGATGCGTATGTTTGAGATGGAAGGAGAAGCGACGCGTCCGGGCCTTCAGGTGGTGCGCAGCGAGCGCGAGGCGTGGGCGATTCTGGCCGTGCGGAACCCGCAATTCGATCCTCTCGATAAGTAATCCGTCATCCAGCCACCCGCCCTTCTTGGCTTCGTGCTGAGATGAACCGCAGCAAGCTCAGTTGCCGGAGCCACCTGCGGAGCGCTTCGCGGTCCAATCAACGCTATTGCCCATCACGGCGAGTGTTCCCTTCATCGAGTCCCCGCTCACCATGCCGGTGTAGTCAAGTTTCATGTCGCCGTTGGGCGTCGTTCGCGTTACCGAAAAGCTGACATTGTTCCCGCTGATGGTGCCGGTCACTGGAGCCTCTCCTCGCGCGCCTTTCAGCGTGCCGGAAAGTTTGGCGCCGTCTTGCTGCAGCGTGAGCGTCTGAGTCATTACCGTGCCACCGCGACCGGGCGCGCTAAGGTCCCACGCACCCGCCACCTTGGCATCTTGCGCCGACGCAACGTGTGCGAGCGAAAGCACCAGAAAACAAACTCCGGCAACCAAAACGATGTTTCTCTTCATGGTCTGTTCTCTCCTTGAATTCAGCGGTCTTCCGCGAGGGAAGGGCGCAATCCTCTGTACTGAAGATGCCGGCCGCACGCTTCGCGTTACATCAGCTCGCCCCGAAGCGGGTGAGCCGCCCTTCATGCTTGGTGCGCCGCTGCTATTTCAGGAGGTTGAGTATGTCGCTCGGCAAGCCGCTATCCTCGGGCTTTTTCCAGCCCTTTTCGAACCATTTCTCCCAATTCTGCGCCCAGGGACGTCCGTAGTAGTCGATGAAATCCGGATCGCTTTTCGTGAGCTGAACCGGCCGTCCGTTGACGTTCTTGATGTTCGAGAGGCACTCGATGAAAGTAAATCGCGCAGTGGGATCGCCGGCGACGGCGCGACGAAGGAAGCGGTCGCGGACGCGCACGGGCTGAACCAGTGAATCCGGGTCATACCAGACCGCCTCGTGGTCGATGCCGACGAAGTGGTGCTGCGCGTCGTACATGGGCTTGAAGGTTTCTACCGTCTCCATCTTGTTCGAGAACTCGAAGAGCGTGTGCTGCGACCAGCCCTGAACGTTGGCTGTCCAGCCGACGAGGGTGTCGCCGTCCCAGAAAGCGATCGTCTCGCCATACCACTGCGGAACCTTCTGAACGTGCTGCGTCTGGCCGACCAGGAACTCGCGAATGAAGTTGTCGGCAATGCCCGAAAGGAACTCGACGCGCGTCGGTGTGATGGTCAGTTCGAAGTTGGACGCCTGGGAGGGAGCGGCCCACCAGCGGATGAACCCCTCGGGCAGGCAGAAAGAAGCGTTCCACTGCTTCGAGTTGTCCACCACCTCGTGGTAAATCTCTTGGACATAGCGCTTCTGATACTCGGGGGTGAGAAGCGAGAGCAGCGTCGGAACCTGGTTGATGCCGCCCCAGTCCCAGCGTTCGCCGCGTCCGAGGAATGCGAATCCGCGACCACGGCGATCGGGGCCAATGAAGCCAGGTGAATCCGTACCGTTGGGATCGCGGACGTAGAAGCCGTCCCAATCGGGCGTAGTGGCTTTGGTGTAGATGGTGGGGCCGCCATGAGCCTTAGCCTTGGCGAGGAGAGCCTCATAGTGCTCTTTGGCAGTCTTGTAGGGATACGGGCTGACGATACGATCACGCGGGAAGTCGATGCGGCAGTCACCCCACGAGGCCGAGGTCGGTGGATTGGGGCCGATGCGTCCGCTCTCCCACATGGCGTCGACCATCTGGCGAGGGGTGTTGCAACGCCAGTAGCGCGGGTCCATCCACGAGGCTTTATCCAGATAGAAGTTTTTGGACGTGAAGAGATCGATCGGAAGAGGAGTAACGCCCGGCTGCGGCGGCTCTGAGACGGGTGTGACGCGGGGTCTCGTGAATCCCCCGGGTTGCGGAGCCTGTGGATTGTTGAAGCGGCTTAGATCGAGAACGGCTGGCGGCGGCTCTGGCTGGCCCGTCAGGACGGGATTGCCGCCCGGCGGGGGAGTGAATTTTCCCGGCGCCTGTTGCGCCCGAGCGAGGCGCGGTGGGCTTGCCCAGATGCACGCGATAATTGCCGCGACGACGAAGCCCCCTAATCCGATCTTCCTCATGGTGATACCTCTCTTCACCCTTGATTCCCTCCGGAGCACGCAGTATAGAGCGCACCACGAGCGTCGGCAGCAGCGCCCCGGATAAAATCCTTTGCGGCATAACTAATATCGTGGTGCACAGGGTTCGCCGCTTTTCGAAACTACTCCACTTGTATACCAACGGACGAGCCCAAGTCATTGTCGGTTTCTTAGAACTTCAGGTTGCCCGGCCGGCTCGGGCGCGACCGTCATGCAAGAATGGTGATCTGGAAGCCGTGTTCCTCGTCAACTGAATTGGAGAGCGTGAGCCTCTGGCCGTCCGATTCATATTCAAACGGGGTTCCCTCTATGGCGGTCCTGGCAATGGCGCCGCCCAGGGGAACGCACACCCTGGCTGCGCGGTCCCCTGTCCCTTGAACGATAATCGCCAGAAACGCGCCGGGGTGCAGATTCAAGTCGATGGCCATGGAGTTCTTCCCTGGCACCTTGAGCGTCATGCGAAACCTTTCGACTTGCAGCATTGACACACTCCTTACCTCAAAAGCCCTCTTGACTTGCTCGTCTGGGCGAGAGTCTACCGCGATAGTGTACGGGTGCTATGAGCAAAGAGTTTCTCAGGATAACTAATTTCGCGCTGGGTAGCTCTCCGATGAAGCCTTCCGCGCGTCGAAGCTCCACGGTCCGGCGCCGAATTGCGTGATCAGAAGGGCGGCGCCCAGCATTGCAAGATTTTTCAGGAAATTCACCTCATGCACCTCGTGCATCCTTGGGTCGGTTACAGCCCAGAAATTGTGCATCATAGGAGTGACAGGGATCAGAAAAACGATGATGAGCAGCGCCCCGAGCTTCGCCTTGTAGCCGAAAAGAATCGAGAGGCCGCCCGCCAGAATCATCACGCCCGCGATGGGGACGGCGATTTTCGCCGCAGGCACGTGTGCAGCAATCGCATAGGACAAATCATGACCATCAAAATGGTCGATACTAGAGAGCAGGAAAACAATCGAAAACAGAATGCGCCCCAAGAGAACGAGGGGGCCCGAACTCGCTCCTCGCGTGTCGCTCATTGCATCCTCCCGCGCCCCGACTATATAAGAGCCTAGGATTTAATTGATTGGGAATAGTGGTAGAGCGTTTGGTCTCTACTGCAACATGCCAGGCTGTGTACAACAAATTGCCGATATTCGGCCGGTAAACGGCGACTTATCCTCCTGCACATGGATATTTTTCATGGGAACTAACCATCCGGGCGGAACACGCGGGAGTCCGTGCATATGAACCAATTCCGTTTGCTCACTGTAGGCTGCTGTTTCCTGCTGACTTTCATTTCCGTTCCCTGGTTGACTCAAAATAGGGAACCCACTCAAGACAATTCGAATCAACCGTTCTCGGATAGCTCGGTAACACTTCCCCCGGGGACCGTCATCTCAGTTCGAATTGCGGATGAGATAAGTTCGAAGCGGAATCACGCGGGCGATATGTTTACGGGCACCGTTGATCCTTCTGTTTTTGTCGAGGATCAAGTCGTAATCTCCCGCGGCACCGAAGCTCACATACAAATGGTCGACAAGAAAAAGGGTGGTCACATTCACGGAAAAGCGGAGATCGAGCTACAGCTCGTCAGCCTTGTGCTCAACGGAGAGCGAGAGGACGTCGATACAGACACCGTGAAGAAGAAGAAAGGGGCGCTTTCCACCAAAGCGCAGGCCGAGGTGAAGCCGGGTGCGACTGGTGCGGCGGAAGTGGCTGCATCGGCGAATCCCGTCGGCGCGGTAGCACTCGGAGGAATAGCGGCATTCAAGGCGGCGAAAGTTGACCTAAAACGGGGAGCCCGGGTTCCGTTCACACTTTCAGCGCCATTTACGTTCAATCCTCCACCGGTGACAAATCCTTCTCCCGACGACCGCCCGGGCAAATCGAAAAAGAAGAAACACTGAAGAAACACTAAGGTTGGAGTGCGCGGAAACTGCTGCAGCACGATGACACGGCACCTGCTTCCGCGTTTGGGATGGATGGAGCCGAGGCCCGGACTTGAACCGGGGACCTGCCGATTACGAATCGGCTGCTCTACCAACTGAGCTACCTCGGCATCAACAACTTGCAGACTTAATTGGCCAAATAACCGACCATTTCAGCCATCTTCTCGGTGAAAATCTCAATCATTATAACCTACGCCTCACTCAACCGGCCCTCAAGTTCTTGCAGTGCTGCTCGGGGTTTCGGTGTCAGTCGGCTACACGTATATCGGAAGGGTGGTGCTTCAGGTCACCGTGCCGCAGGATCTTTGGATCACTTTCGGCGCAACGCCGCACGATTTCAGACTATGTACAATTCCGGAGCCAGTCCCAGGGCGCACAACTGGCAGCTGATTTCATCGCGGTAATTCGAGTTCATGATTAGCACAATATCCGGCCGATATTCTTTAAGGAATTCCGGACTCA
>CAVRSO010000105.1:0-123034 GCA_963723845.1 uncultured Acidobacteriota bacterium | reverse complement strand
AATTTCAGACCTAATCAGCAGGTTAATTCGTGCGTGGTATCATCCCGCTCGCGCTCTCAATTCAACGCGGGAAGATTCGAAGCAAAGATGAAAGGGAAGGCATTTCTTCCGGCAGTTCTCACGGTGGCGGCGGTTGCGGCGCTGGCGGCTACGGCGCCACGCGAATCCGCGCAGCGGTTCACAGAGCCAACGCTGGTCAAAGGTTCGCCGACCAATCTTCGCTTCTTCGACGTGAGCTGGAACGACAACTCCAAACAGAGATACTACCTGGCTGACCGCACCAACAATGCTATCGACCTGGTTGATTCCGCTACGGACACGTTCCTCGGGTTCATCGGCAAGGGCCATTACACCGGCAGCAGGGCTTGTCCCGGCGACCCCAAAGAAATGCGGCTCTGCGCCGGGCCCAATGGAGTGGTGACGGATGACCTTGGCCACGTATGGTCCGGCGACGGTGACGCGAACATCATCGAAGCGGACGACAAGCCGGGCACGACCATCATTCGGTCGATCGCGACGGGCGGCAAGGGCCGAATCGATGAACTGGCTTACGATCCCATTGACCGGATTCTGATGGCCGAGAACGATGGCGATTCGCCGCCGTATGTGATTTTCGTATCCGTTCCGGATGGCTCGGTGCTGGGACGCTACGTCTATCCGAAGGGCCAGGATGGCATGGAGCAACCGGCGTGGGTTCGCGAGACGGACATGTTTTATCAGAATGTTCCTGGGACGAAGAATCGTCTGGATGTGTTCGATCCGCACCACCTGCCCAAACCGGTGAAGAGCTTTCCGGTGGATTGCACGGGCGGTTTGCTCGGTCTTACGCTGAGTGGGCTGACGGTTGGGCCGAACGAGCGGTTGATGACCGTGTGCGGCAGTGTGGGTGGTGTGAGTATTGACGCAAAACCGGGAAGGTCGGAAAGCCCATTCGCGAAGGCGCCGATGCGGATGAGGTGTGGTATGACCGAGGATCCGACAACTACTATTTCTCGCGGAATTCCAACTTGGCGGTGGTGAATGCGGCCGGCGAAAAGTTCGTCACGTACATTTCGCTCGGGAGCCATTCCGTTGCTGCAAATGCAAGGAACAAACACATTTTTGTCCCAGTTGCGGGTAAGGGAATTTTTGTTGTCGCGCCAAGAGAGTAAAGTAGGCTGGCAAATGGTCACATGGGGTGATCGTGCATTCCTGAGCGGTGTGGGTACTTCGTGTAAAGGGAAGGGAACATGAAAGCGTGGAAGGCGTTTGTTCTGGCGCTTCTCGCGGTGGCGGCGATTGGAGCCGTCCTTGCAATCTCTGCGATTTTGCGAGGGTTCCGCGCTACTTCCGAGCCTTCCGGGCTTCGAGGTGGTTGTGGCTCGAACCGCGCGAGACTGGGCCATTCCCAGGCGCGCTCGGAACGAGAAGAATCCGCTGAAGCTCACGTCTGAAAATTTGCGAGAGGGGCGGGAAGAATTCCTGGCTCGCTGCGCAAGTTGCCATGGACATGATGGGAGCGGGCTAACGGATATGGGCAGGAACCTCTATCCGAGAACGCCGGATCTTCGCGCGGCTCGAACGCAGAATCTCACCGACGGCGAGATTCATTACATCATCGCCAACGGAGTGCAGCTTACGGGAATGCCGGCCTGGAGCAATCCGCATCAGGAGCGAAACGTCAGTGCGTGGAATCTGGTTCTCTTCATTCGCAGCCTGCGCCCGCTGACGCGCGAAGAGAAATCGCAGCAGGATAGCACGGCGAAGACCGCGCACTACGTTGGCTCGCAAGCCTGCGAGAAGTGCCACGACCAGATCTACAACCGTTGGAAAAAGACTCCGATGGCCAATATCGTTCGCGATCCGCGCGAGCATCCTGATGCGATCATTCCCGATCTGGCGACCAACAACGTGGCCAAGTTCACGAAGGACCAGGTTGCTTTCGTCTACGGCAGCATCTGGAAGCAGCGTTACTTCACCAAAATCGGCGACGACTATTTTCCGCTGCCCGCTCAGTGGGACGTCAACAACCACAAATGGAGCAAATATTTCGTCGCGCGAAAGAGCCGATTGGTGGGCGACGTTTTATCCTCCCGACAACATGAAGCGGCCGACCGGCCCCACGTGCGACGGCTGCCATTCCGTCGGCTACGACATCCACACCAAAAAGTGGCGGAGTGGAACGTGGGCTGCGAGCGATGCCACGGTCCGGGCAGCGAGCACGTGGCGCAACCGAGCCGCGGACAACATCGTCAATCCGGCGCGCATGGATTACGTTGCAGCGAACGACACCTGTATCCAGTGCCATTCGCAGGGGCGGCCGCTGACGAGTCCGATCGAGGGGAAATACTACGACTGGCCGGTCGGCTATCACGTGGGGCTCAGAGCTTGCAGGATTTCTGGAAGCTCGAAGACCACACAGCTGGGCGAGACGAGACTTCTACTATTTCGCGGACGGCACCGCGCACAAAAACCGGATGCAGGGCAACGATTTCATGCAGAGCGTGATGTACCGCCGCGGGATCACCTGCTTCGATTGCCACGACGTACACGGCACAGACAACTACGCGCAACTGAGCAAGCCCGCCGACAAGCTCTGCCTGGACTGCCACGGGCCGCTCTCGCCGAACGGGCCCCGCACGGCCACGCTCGAAGAGCACACGCACCATAAGGACGGCAGCGCCGGAAGCCAGTGCGTGGCCTGCCACATGCCGGAGATTGAAACCGAAGGCGTACCCGGCACCATAGTTCACGCACACACTTTCAGGTTCATCACGCCAGCGATGACGGACAAATATAAAATCCCGAACCCGTGCACCTCCTGCCACACGGACAAGTCCACGGCGTGGGCCACAAACGAATTGAGCAAATGGCCCGAGCGTTCGCCCTGGCGCCTCGAGTAGAAATCGCCTATTGAGCTGTCACACCGGAATTGGGGCACAGTCCGCCGCGGCGGGTGCCCGGCGCACATGCTTGGCCGCCGCCCCCCTTAGTGTTCTTGTAACGCCGGAATCTTGCCGGAGAATTTGCCTTCCAGGCTGGGATCCCAAGAATTGGCGTCTCGCGTCCCCTAAAGCCATGAACCAAAAATCAATAGTATGCGTCTAACGGATGTGGGAAAATGCGCGATTGTGCGCACTCCGGCGCTATGGCCTGTACGCCAGGAAGCGTCGAAAAGAGGAAGGTAACCGGATGGACGTTTCCATCTTTGGCGTATTTCTGGCGGGCGTGATTTCGTTCCTCTCCCCGTGCGTCTTGCCGCTTGTGCCGGGATACGTTTCCATGCTTTCGGGCGTGGGCGTGGAGCAATTGAAGGAGGGCGAAGGAGGTACCGGCAAGCTCCTGGGCCTAGCCTTCGCGTTTGTGATCGGTTTTTCAGTGGTTTTCATAACGCTGGGCGCTTCGGCCAGCGTGGTGGGTTCATTCATGTTGCGCAATCGCACCCTGATCGCGCCGATCGCGGGGGCGTTGATTGTCCTTTTCGGACTGCACCTGGTCGGATGGCTGATCAAAATTCCGGTCAAGGTCGGGATCATCGTAGGCGCCGTGCTCGTCGTGATCGGGGTAGCGCTCAACCTGCGCTATGGAAACACGCTTGAGGTCAAGCCCATGCAGTTCTATGCGGCATCCCTCATCTTCCTGCTGGGACCTTCAATGACGCGCTGGCTGAACCGGGACGTTCACTTGCGCAACGTCGGTGGCGGCAGCCAACCCGGAATCGTGAGCGGATTTCTTCTGGGCTTTGCGTTTGCGTTCGGATGGACGCCGTGCATCGGTCCGATCCTCACGAGCGTACTCGCGCTTGCGGCTACAAAGGACACCATCGGCCAGGGCGTCCTGTTGCTGGCTTTCTATTCAGCGGGACTGGCGATTCCATTTCTGCTGACGGCAGTGGGCATCGGGCGCTTCTTAAAATTCTATCAGCGTTTTCGGAAACACCTCCACACCGTGGAAGTTTTCAGCGGAGTGCTGCTGCTTGCTATCGGCGGGTTGATTTTCTTCAACGAGCTGACACTGCTTTCGCAACATTTGACGTTCCTAAATCGATTTGTAAAATAAAACGGAGTCGAGGATGAATCGGGTCTACAACGCATTTCTATCAGCAATCGTAATCTTGGTGGCTGCGGTTAGTTTTTCCGGATGCACAGGCAGCAGCAAGGTCGGCAGTTCTTCTGGAACGGCAGCGCCGCTGGCCGACGAGCCCAGCGTCACCTTCAAGGATCTTCAGGGAAATAACGTCGCGCTATCGAGCCTCAAAGGGAAAGTTGTTCTCGTGAATTTCTGGGGCACCTGGTGCGAGCCGTGCCGAGGCGAAATCCCTATACTGATCAAAATGCAGCAAGAATACGGCAGCAAGGGCTTCACGGTCCTCGGCGTGGCCACCAATGACGACGAGAAGGCCGTCGATCCGTTCATACACCACACGCAGTTCAACGTCGATGGTCATGAGATGACCATGAACTATCCGATCGTCATGGGCAGCGATGAGATTTCGACGAAATTCGGCGGTTTACTTGGAATGCCGACCAGCTTTCTGATTTCGCGCGATGGTAAAATCATTAAGAGGTATATCGGCGCGTTCGCGAATGGGGATGAAGTCAATAAGCAAGTGGAGAGTCACCTATGAACCTTCCCAAAAGCTCCCGCTACTTCGCAATGCTGGCTGCTCTGATTTCAATGGGTGCAATTGCGATGGCCCAGGATTCGTCGGCTCCCAAGAGCGCTGCCGAGGTGGTCAAGGCTCAACCCTATGTTTCGCTGGATCCTGTCCCGCGCGGCAAGGCATTTGAGGCCGCCGTAGTCGTCCACATCGCAGAGGGATACCACATGAATTCGCACAAGCCCTCGGACACATACCTGATCCCGACCACGCTCACCCCAAAGCTTCCTGCGGGCATTCGTCTAGTCGATACTACGTATCCCCCGGGCAGCCTGAAGAAGTTTGCCTTTTCGCCCGATAAGCCTCTCGATGTTTACAGTGGTAGCGTGACCCTGCGCCTGAAGCTCATGGCGGACAACACTGCCGCCGTTGGCTCAACCACCATACCGATGACCTTGCGATATCAGGCGTGCAACAACTCGGCCTGTCTGCCTCCCGTGAAAATCCCCGTAACCGCCGAGTTGCGCGTCGCAGCGGCTGGGTCAGCGGCCAAACCCGTCCATTCCGACGTTTTTGCCGCACCGGCGCACAATTAAATTGGACGAGTTTGAAGCACCAGGAAAGTCTAACTAGAAGCTCTTAGCGGGCTGAAAAGGGCCAATTTCAGCGCGCTGACACCGCCGGCAACGCCCGTCTAAGCCGAGATACCACCCGCTCCCGCCCCAGCACCACCATGGTCTCAAATAGCGGCGGCGCGACGGCGCGCCCCACAATCGCTACTCTCGTGGCATTAATAAGCAGCCCCGCCTTGACTCCTTCGCTCGTCGCCAGGCCTCGTAGCGCCGCGTCGCAAGCATCATGATTCCAATCCGCGAGCGCCTCAAGCGCATCCGCCAGCTTCGCCAGCATGGCTGGCAACCGCTCATCTTTCCAGAACTTCTGCCGCGCTTCTGTCTCGTAATCAAAGTCGTCCGTGAAAAATGCGCGGGCCCACGTCGTGAAATCGCCAAGCAGGCGCGTTCGCGGGCGAATTAAATCTACTGTATGCGCAAACCACGCTGGGTCGCGGCTCGCCTGCAACCCCTCCCACAGCCCCGCCCGCCTAAGCTCCCCCTCAACGTACGGAAGCAGCTCTTCCACGGGCGGCTTCTGCAAGTATTGGGTGTTGAACCATTCGAGTTTGGCGCGATCGAATACCGCATTGGTGCGGCTCACGCCCGATAGCGCGAAGCGATCGATCAATTCGTTGGTGCGGAGGAACTCGGAATCGTCTCCTGGTGACCACCCTAGGAGCGCGAGGAAGTTGCGAAAGGCTTCGGGCAGGAAGCCTTCTTCGGCGTAGGAGCCGACGCTGGTGGCACCGTGGCGCTTGGAAAGGCGAGTCCGGTCGGGGCCGAGGATCAAGGGCACGTGCGCAAAGACCGGCGGCGCGGCACCAAGTGCCTGATAAATAAGCACTTGTTTGGGGGTGTTGGAGAGGTGATCGGCTCCGCGAATGATGTGGCTGATTTGCATTTCGATGTCGTCCACCACCACGCTCAACTGATAGGTGGGAATGCCGCTCGAGCGCAAGAGGACAAAGTCTTCTATCTCCGCGTTCTGAACTTCGCGTGGACCGAAAACAGCATCCTCGAATTTCGTAACACCTTCACGCGCGACTCGGAAGCGGATTGCTTTTTGTGCGCCGGCACGCTCCTTCTCGGCGCGTTGGGCATCGCTGAATTCGCGACAGGGGCATGGGGCGGCCTTGTAGGCCTTCGTACCTTCGTCGTCACCCTCGCCTTCGCGATCTTCCTCGGTGGCCGCCGCATCGCCGCCTGCATAAGCTGCGGCCTTGCAATAACATGCGAAGGCTGCTCCGCTGGCAAGCAGGCGTTCCGCGGCAGCGCGGTAAAGCGGAAGCCTTTGCGACTGATAGATTGGATCCCCTTCCCATTCGATTCCCAACCACTTCAATCCTTCCAAAATCCCATCAACCAGCTCGGGACGGTTGCGCTCGACATCCGTATCCTCGATTCGCAAAAGAAGCGTGCCTCCCTCGCGCCGGGCGTAGAGCCAGTTGAAGAGCGCGGTTCGCGCTCCTCCCACGTGAAGGTATCCGGTTGGGGAAGGCGCAAAGCGAACGCGAGGTTTTTGGGATGGAGGCATACTTTGTCTTCTGTAGATCCGAAGCGATTCATCTTAACGGAACGTCTCGGGAAAATCGAGAGCGCCTCAGCTGGCCGGGGCTAAAGCCCCTTCTTCCAGCCTCACTTTTCGCGGGCCTGAAGTCCCGCGCTTCCACCGGTTTCCTGGTGGCCACTCTTGGCTGTGGATTACTGATAGGCTCGACTTGCATGCACAGGCAAGAGTGCCTGTGCCACGAAAGGATTTCGAGTTTTCGGTACTCGGGTACTGTTGACGACATGGCTGGCTCGGCTACATAGTAGATTCCTGCTTGCAATCGTAAGCGGGGCGGCAAGGCGCGATCCTGAGGCGGGATCTGTGAATTCTTCCACGTTAACCTCCAAGAAACTGGCCGGAGACGTGCTCGGGTGATCCTCGGGCTTTCTGATATTCTTCCTCAAACGGCCCCGGCTAAACACGGAGCATAGAATTGCAGAGCTACGTCACGTCCACGGGGATCATGCTTCAGGCAAGCTTCTTCCTGCTTGCAGCGTTCTTTGTGTTCCTCTACCGCAGGAAACGCCAAGCATACCTCCTTGCGTGGTCTGCCGCGTGGCTCCTGGTGGCCTTACATTTCCTATTTAGCGCTCTCGGCGTGTGGTTCCAGAGAGATACGAAATGGATGGGCTGGCTGGGGGCTCTGAACGAATCCATCTTTGCATTTGCGGGCCTCGCCTTTTATTCGGCCTCGC
Source organism: uncultured Acidobacteriota bacterium (assembly GCA_963723845.1). Lineage (GTDB taxonomy): Bacteria > Acidobacteriota > Terriglobia > Acidiferrales > UBA7541 > Palsa-295. The sequence goes on along the minus strand of CAVRSO010000105.1, from coordinate 115,597 downwards.
GCCTGTACGCGAGCCTCAAGGTGCCGAAATGGTTGGGCGTAGCGGGTCTGGCGGCAGTCGTTTGGTCCATTGCACACTCTCGCTATTCGCTCGACGTGCCGCCGGTGGTGCTGGGCGTTGGCCTGATTTTCGTGCTGGTTGCCTACACCTTCTGGCAAGAAGGACGCAAACAAGAGTCTCGAGCGGATGTGCTACTCGGCTTCACCTTTGCCGGGTGGGGTCTGATTTGCATTTCAGCCCTGTTTAATTCTCGACTCGCCTTCATGCAAAGGGTGCATCTTCTGCCGACAATTATTTTGCCGGAACTTTTCGCCTGCGTACTCATGGTGATGTCCGTTTATGAAGAGGAACGGCGACGGGCCGAGCGAAACATGCTGGCTCTCTCCAACCTGAATCTGGTGACGGGGAGCTTCGTGGGAGGCGAGATTCAGAAAATGCTGGCGCAGGCGCTCGACCGGGTCCTGAGCGTTGTCCGGGTTCCCGCCGGCGCACTCTGCTTGCAACAGGGTGAAACAAGCGGCGCCGCTTCGGTGATCGTTGCCGGCCTCAACGATTCCTTTTCGACCGCCATTCAAGATTCGGAGCTGAATGAATACTTCATCAATCTGGTTGCGCGGCTCGGCGGACTGGTGGTTTTTCGGGACTTAGGCCGCGACGCGAGCTGGAAGGCGCTGGAAAAAGACGACGCCTTCAGGCGCATCCGGCAATTGCTGTTGGACCAGGGACTGCGCACGATTGTAGGAATCAGTTTGCAGGCCAAGGAGCGAGTGTTTGGAGTTCTCCTGCTCGGAACTCCGGACAATCGGAGCTTTGGCCCTGCCGAACGGCGTTTGCTGCTGGCGCTCGGCCAGCAAATCGGCATGGCGGTTGAGAATAGTTACCTGATCCGGCAGACATCGCGCCGCAGCGAGGAGTTGCACATCCTCAACGAAATCGGCCGGGCTCTCAGCTCGACTTTGGATCTGGATAAATTGCTCGAGCGCATCTATTCCGAAATGCGCCGCGTGGTTGACGCGGGCAGTTTCTTTATTGCCTACCACGATCAAGAAACGGGGGAAGTCCGCTTTGAACTCGAAGTGATGGATGGAAAGCGGCTGGCAAAGCGCTCACGTGCGGTCGCCAACCGGCTGGTGGAATATGTGGTCCGCACCGAGCAGCCCCTTCTGATTCGCGAGCGCTATTCCGAAGAAGCGGAGCGGCTTGGATTCGAAACCCGACAGCTGTGCGGTTCGATATGCGCGGTCCCCTTGATTCTCTACGATCGCCCCGTGGGTGTAATGGCAGTCCACAGCCAGAAGGAACGCGTATTCGACGAGGGCCACGTGGAGTTTCTGCGCGTTCTGGGCAGCGAAGCGGGCATCGCTATAGAAAACGCCCGGCTGTTCGCAGAAGAGCAGAAAAAGTCTCGCCAGCTTACGCTGATAAACAATATTTCGAATCACGCCATCACAACTCTCGATCCCGAGGAGATGCTGGGGAAAATCGCGGCGGAGATGGAGAAACACCTCTCCTACAATCATATAGGAATTGCGATTCTCGATTATTCAGCCAAGGAACTCGTTGTCCAAGCCGATGCGGGCCTGCGGCGGGAAGCGGTTGGGCGTCGCTTACTGCTTGGAGAAGGTCTGATCGGCCAGGTTGCCCGCACCGGGCAGATGGGAATCGTCCGTGAAGCCAATGCTTCGAGTCCACGACTAGTCCTCCCGGATTCGGTGGCGTCGGTTGCGCTGCCGGTTACTTATGGGGAGCAGTTCTTAGGCGTTCTCTACGTGGAAACATCGGAGCCGTGCGACTTCACCTCGCAAGATATCGCGCTGCTTCGGACCCTCGCAGACCTCTTTGCAGGCGCCCTGCACAATGCTCTTACTTTTCAGAAGGCGCAGGAACAGGCCATTACCGACGGCCTTACGGGCGTCAAGACGCATCGTTTCCTCATGGAGGCGCTATCCTCGGAATGGAAACGTTCCACGCGCGCGAGCCGCCCGCTCGCTTTGGTCCTCATGGACCTTGACCGCTTCAAATTCGTGAATGATTTTTATGGCCATCTCGAAGGCGATGTAGTGCTGCAGCGCGTCGGGCACATCCTCGAGGAGAATTGCCGGCGCTCGGATGTGGTCGCACGCTATGGCGGAGACGAATTCGTGATACTCATGCCCGAGACGACGATCGAGCAGGCCCGCCAGCTCGCCAATAAACTTCGCGGCTGGATCGCATCCGATACCCTACTCCGCGATAAGAACATCACCGCCAGCTTCGGCATTGCGGCCTTCCCGCTGCACGGAAGCACGCCGCAGGAACTGATTCAGGTTGCGGATTCCTCGATGTACCTTTCCAAGCATCAGGGCGGCAATCTGGTCTCCAGCGCCGAACAGGGCGACCCTATGGACCGAAAAAGATGGAAGAAGGACGTGCTCGAAGCCTATTTAGGGGTTACACTCAAGCGCCTGTTCTCCACTGGGCCGGAAGCATTCGAGGAAATCTATCGACGCCTTGAACAGTTTACGCGTTCGCTTACGGAGCAAGGAGTTGACTCGGATGGCGTTCTGCCGCCGTCGGTGGTCGAGACAGTGACGTCACTCGCATACGCCATCGACGCGAAGGATCACTACACGCAGGGACACTCCCGGAAGGTTTCTGCGTACGCTGTGATGATCGCCAAGGAGCTGGATCTTACCGAAACGGAAATCGAGGAAATCAGGCTGGCCGGACTGCTCCACGATATCGGCAAGGTCGGAATCCCAGAAGCAATCCTGAATAAGTCAGGTCCGCTTGACGCGTGCGAATGGGAAACGATGAAAACTCATACCGATCTCGGCGCGCGAATTCTCGAAACGCTTAAACCGATGGCGCGCATCCGGGAGATGGTTCGGCACCATCACGAATTTTATGACGGCACTGGCTATCCTTGCCGGCTGCAGGGCGAGAATATCCCTCACGGCGCGCGAGTGATTGCCATTGCCGACGCCTACGACACCATCACTTCAGCGCGTACCTACAAGAAGGCCCGCACCGCCGAGGATGCCTTTGCTGAGCTCGAGCGTTGCGCCGCGAACCAATTTGATCCAACCCTCGTTCGCGTCTTCATCGAAACCATGCGCCGCGCGCCACGGCATACGCTTGAAGCGGTTGCCAGCGCTTCGCGCCACGCCGGAAGTTCTTCGCTTTGATTCCTTTCTTGTTTTCCTGAGAGTTTCAGCAGCGCTAATTTGGACGATCGCCATGCGAATGGGGGCGGCGGCGGGCGTTACATCGAAGAGAGGTCCTTCGACTGCGTCCCGCGCCGCGCAAACACCGCGCGAAGAAAAAAGCGCGGGACTCCGCTCAGGATGACGGCTTAATCAAGGCGTCGCGCCCGTTTGAGCGGGGCGGATTGCGGACAGGTAGCCAAGTATTGTCGCCGGGCACCCGCCGCGGCGGGCTGTGCCCCTACGACCGCGAGGGGACGTGGGTATGGAGGAGAAGGGACGTGGGCGATGGCCGCGCGGCGTTCGGCGCGTTAGGATGCAATTCGTACTCTCCGAGAGCGGCGGGAATTAGCCAGACTTGCGCGGGTCCATAGGCTTCGTGATTGTCACCCCAGTGAATGGTTCCGGTTCCTTCGAGGAAAATCAGGACGTCGAAGTGCTCGCGTGAGGTGACGCACTCGATGCGTTCGCCAAATTCCCATCGCTCCGTGGTGAAGTATTCGCAAGCGGCGAGGCGAGTTTCGGCAACCGGGCCGCGATGGATTTGCGGCGCCTGGATTTTCCCTCCGCGCTGTTCGCCAAACCGAATCACATCGAGAGCCTTTTCGATATGCAACTCGCGGGAGCGGCCTTGCGCGTCGCGCCGGTTGTAATCGTAGACACGATAGGTGAGATCAGAGTTCTGCTGAATTTCGCAGAGCACCAGTCCGGGGCCGATGGTGTGCGCAGTGCGAGCTGGAACAAAAATGGCGTCGCCCGTCTTTAGAGGAACGCGCTCGAGGCAAGTCTCAGCCGTGCCATCGGCGATGGCGCGCTCGAAATTTTCGCGAGTGACGCTTGGCTTCAGGCCGACGAGCACTTCGGCGCCTGACTGCGCGCGGACCGCATACCACATCTCCGTTTTTCCGCGGCCGCCAGCGGCTTGCTCGTGCTGAGAGGCATATTCATCGTCCGGATGGACCTGCACCGAGAGCTTGTCTTCCGCGAAGATAAATTTAATCAGCAGAGGAAAGGCGCGGGCACTGCCCAGGCTAGTGCCCTTCCATTCGGCGGACATGGCGGGCCAGACATCGCCAAGTTTTTGGCCGGCGTAGGGGCCGCTTGCGAAACGGGACTCATCGCCTGTCATCCAAGCCTCGCCGATCGGCTCGGCGAGATTGGACATTGCAGGGAAAAACGGCGCGAGTGAAAGCGACCCCCAGGGGCGCGGGCTGAAGATAGGCTCCAAGCGCGCGGGACATGGAGATGCTTTGCTGATCGCTACCTCGCTTGCCCGAAGAAGCGGCTGAGGCGGCGCAGACCCTCATCGATGCGGTCGAGCGACGTGGCGTAGGAAAGCCGCAGGAACCCGGGCGCGCCGAAGGCTTCGCCGGGGACAAGGGCGACGTGCTCGCGTTCGAGCAACAGCTTCGAGACCACCATGTCGTTGGGCATTTCGGCGTTGTAATGCGCCGAAATATTCGGAAACACGTAGAACGCACCTTGGGGCGCCGTGCAGGTGACGCCAGGAATTGCGCGCAGACCGTTGACGATGCGTTCGCGGCGGCGCGCATATTCAGAGAGCATTTTGGCGACCGAGTCCATCGGCCCGCGCATCGCAGCAAGTGCGGCGTATTGCGTGATCGACGTGGGATTGGACGTGGACTGGCCCTGCAACTTTGTGATGGCGGCGATCAGGGGCTGAGGAGCAAGCACGTAGCCGAGGCGCCAGCCTGTCATCGCAAAAGTTTTGGAAAACGATCCGACGATGATGAGACTGTTTTTCGAGCCGGAGATGCTGGCAATCGAGAACGGCTTGGCGTCGCCGTAAGTGAAGTGCGAGTAACACTCGTCGGCGAGAAGCCAAACGCCATGGCGCTGGCAGACGGCGAGAACTTTCTCGAATTCGTCCGGCGGGATCACGGCGCCGGAGGGATTGCTTGGCGAATCGGCGATGACCATGCGCGTGCGCGGCGTGATTAATTTTTCGAGATCCGCGGCGCGCAGCACGAAGTTATCTTCGGCGGTGGTGGTGAGAATGACGGGCTTGCCACCGGCGTATTTCACGATGTCGGGATAGCTGACCCAATACGGCGAAGGAATGATGACTTCGTCGCCGGAGTTGATCAGGCAGCAGACGGCGTTGAAGATGGAATGCTTGCCGCCGACGTTGACCACGCACTCGGCGGGCTGATATGAGGAGCCGAGTTCGCGCGCGTGCCATTCGCAAATCGCCTGGCGTAGAGCGGGAATGCCCGGCACCGGCGTGTACTTGGTGCGATTTTCGTCGAGCGCCTGGATCGCGGCGCGCTTGATGTGCTCCGGGGTCGGAAAGTCAGGCTCGCCAGCGCCGAAGTCGGCGACGTCGACGCCTTGGGATTTCAGTTGCTCGGCGGCTTGCAACACGACCATTGTGGGCGACGGGCTGATGCGATTTACGCGGTCAGCTAGCCGAAAGATTTCTTCAGTTTTCACGGCTGTGGCCGGTTCCATTTCCTATCCTTCCATGTGATGTGGAACAACAATCCAGTCTATTGTAGCTCAGCGAATGGGAGCCGAAAACTAAAGTGATTGATTTCGTGAGGCCAAATTGGCCCGAGAAATATGCGCGCACCGGCGATTTACGTTCAGGTGACTTTGGCCCGCAGGCGTTGCTCTACCAGCGGGGGAACAAGTCCTTTTACGGGGCCGCCGAGCCTGGCAAGCTCTTTAACGAGCCGCGAACTCAGATAGCTGTACGCCTCGCCCGGTAGCATGAAGACGGTCTCAATTTGCGGCTCGATCTTGCGGTTCATCATCGCCATTTGCAGTTCGTATTCGTAATCCGAGACGGCGCGAATTCCCCTGAGGACTACGCTCGCGTTTCGCGCCCTCGCGTAATCCATCAGCAGGCCCTCGAAGATTTCCACTTCCACATTCTTCCAATCGAAGGTGACGGCTTCGAGCATCTCGACGCGTTCCTTGACCGGGAAGAGCGGATCCTTATCGAGGTTGCGCGCCACAGCGACGATCAGCTTATCGAAAATCATGGCGCCGCGAGCGATCAGGTCCAGATGGCCGTTGGTCACCGGATCAAATGAGCCCGGGTAAATCGCCGTGACAGGCCTATTCGTTGGTGAGGGCATCCGGTGAGAGATTCTAACCTAGAATCGGGCTTTGGGCCGCAATAGTGAGCGCACTGCGAGAACCACTTCGACACTCTGCGGTGAGGGCTTCGCGGAACTAGCCCGCCATCGCGGCGATTTCTTTTTCGTCGATATCGAAGTTGGCGTAAACGTGCTGTACGTCGTCGTGATCCTCGAGAGTTTCGACCATGCGAAGCATCTGCTGGGCTTGGGCGCCGCTGAGCTTGACGTTATTTTTGGGCACCCAGGCGACTTCGGCGGAAGACGGCGTGATTTGCGCGGCGGCGAGCGCTTCGCGCACTTTCTCCATCACTTCGGGAGGACTTGTAACTTCCCAGGAGGAGCCATCGTCGCGCAAGTCTTCTGCGCCCGCATCGAGGACGACGGACATCATCTTTTCCTCGTCCGCCTGAGCCTTGGGGACGACGATATCGCCCTTGCGCTCGAACATCCATCCGACGGCGCCGGTTTCAGCCATGTTGCCACCATTTTTGGAAAACATGTGGCGGATTTCACTGACGATGCGGTTGCGATTGCTGGTGACGACTTGGACGAGGACGCCCACTCCGCCCGGACCGTAGCCTTCGAAGGTGACTTCGTCGAGTGTTTCGCCTTCGATCGCGCCGGTGCCGCGTTGGATGGCGCGCTCAATATTGTCATTGGGCATGTTTTCGCCCTTGGCCGCGAGAATGGCAGTGCGGAGGCGAGGGTTGGTATCCGGATCGGAACCGCCGGTGCGTGCGGCGATAGTCAATTCGCGAATGAGTTTGGTGAAGATTTTGCCGCGGCGCGCGTCAGTGGCGGCTTTCTTGTGTTTGATTGTGGCCCATTTCGAGTGTCCGGACATAAGACGACCTTTTAGAGGAGGTATGGCAGGAGCAACAGCTTAGCCCTTGCCGCGACAGTTTAGCAGTAGGGTCGGAAACAGGCAAGCCAGCGGCTACAAAACAAGCCATGGAGGCACATCACTGCGCGAGCTTTGATATCCAGAATAGGACAGCGGCGCCAGCGATAATCCGGTAGATGGCGAACGGGACGAAACCGTGGCGTCTGACCCAGGCCATGAACCAGGCGACCGCGCCGTACGCGACGATGAATGAGACAACGAAGCCGATAGCCAAGACGACCCAGCCGTGCGCGTCAAGCCCGGAGACACCCACCGCATTTGCTCCCTTGCCGTAGACGGATTTCAGCAAATCATAGAGGGTGGCGGCGGCCATGACCGGCATCGACACGAAGAACGAAAATTCCAGGGCCGAAGCGCGCGACATTCCGGCAATTTGCCCTCCGGCGATGGTGGACATCGAACGCGACGTTCCCGGGAATACTCCGGAGAAAATTTGGCAGAAGCCGATCCACACGGCCTGACCGAGACTCATTTCCTCCATGTGCCAGGTGCGGATACGACTGCCTGAAGCGCCGGGGCCAGCCGCCTCCCACTTCGCATTCATCGCATCGACGATCCACATGATGATGCCGCCGATTATCAGAGCACTTCCCATGAGGGAAAGGCTCTCGAGATGTTTTCCAATGGTTTTGACGAGCAACAGAGACGGAATCGCGGTGACGACGAAGGCGATGACGACCAGGCTCAGAGGATGGGTCCACACGGTTCGGTCGCCGCGTTCACCACGGGGAAACGTGGAGAGGAACTTGGCGATGCGCTCGCGAAAATAGATCGGAAGGCACAGGATGGCGCCCAACTGAATCACGATGGTGTACATCTTCCAGTAGCCGCTGCTGAGGCTGATGTGAAGCAGCGCCTCGCTGATGCGCAGATGCGCGGTGGAGCTAACCGGCAAGAACTCCGTGAGGCCTTCGACGATGCCGAGGATGACAGAGAGCAGATAATCGTTCAAGATTCCTCCATACAGAATGACGGGTGCTTAGGCTTTAGCGGTCAAGATGACATTCACTATCTACAACTCTGGTTGAGCGATTTGCTTAAGCATCGAATACGCGTCGATGCCACCTGGGTAGTAATCTTTTCTTATTCCCTGAGTACGATATCCGTGCTTTTTCCAGAAGGCAATGGCGGAGGCGTTGTTGGTTGCCGTTTCAAGCGCTACCTGTTGAACGCCATTCGCGGAGAGCGCTCGCTCCGCTTCCCTCAGCATCATGGTGCCGACGCCGTGACGTCGGTGGGGTTCGAGGACATCGATGGTGATGATGTAGGCCCAATCGCCGTCGTGGGCGGTAAGGATGAATCCGGCGATTTGGTTATCGTTCTCGGCCACCAGGCAGTCGGCGCCTGGGAAGCGAAGATAGTTGCGGAGGTCTCGACGAGAATAGGCGATTCCAGGCTGGTAGCACGCCTGGTCGATTGCATAGAGCGCCTCAAAATCCTGGGGCTGATATTTTCGGAGGCGAAAAGCCGGGGGCACAAGGGTGTTTGTGCCACAAAAAAACGTCCGGCGGAAGGCGAAGATGCCCTAGTTAACGATACTGCAAGAGCGCGGCGCTAATTTTATTGCTGTTGCGGCGGCGCAGATTGCTGCTGCTGTTGTTTTGCGATGTCCGGTTTCTCTTGATCGGCGGAAGCAGAGGCGGCTTTTTCATAGCGCGTGAGGAACGGCTCGAATGGCGTAATCTCGAACGGCATCTTCTCGCGTGCCGAAAGCAGGGCAACCGGCTTGGCCTTGAGCAGGTCGACGCGGTCCGTCCAGGGGTCGAGCTTGAGTCGCGCCCCAATGGGAAGCGCCGCAATCTGATCGAGTTTATCAGGCGCGAGTGCGGGCCCCGCGCCCAGCAACTGGTCAGAGATAAACACGCGGTTGCCAATGTGGGGGTTGATCAAGGCAGGCAGAGCCTTCTCTTGGGCGGACAGTTGCTTCAGGAATAGGCCAGCGCTGCCGAGCTTGTCCTTGTAAGGAGATTTCTTGAGAATTTCGACGGCCTTTGCTCCGGCGGCCTGCACATCTTCAGGGCTGTCTTTAAACGAGAAATGGCTCAGCGCCTCCACGGTGGAAACGTTGGTCATGTCGTTGAAGCCCCACTGATCGGTGGAAGGCTTGGTGACGAGAAGGTCTGCGAGTTCTTGCGCGAGCATAGTGGCCAGGCTGGCTTCATCGGGAAGAACGTCAATTAGGCCGCGGCTGAGTACGATGGTATGGCCGATCGCAAACGATTCCAGTGTGCTGGTAAGCAGCACACGGCAATGGACCTCCGGCTGGATATCGAGGTTGTTGGTTACCTCGAGATTGTTCACAACCGTTTCGAGGACCTTATCGACATCGGTAGGCGGCGACAGTAAACCGACGCGCTGCAGGCGATCAAGAACATTGAGCTCTGCTTGGTGCTGCCACTCCCTTTCGGCCTCGATGGGAGAGCGGTCTTGATCGGGTGGCGCCTGTTCCTGGATGGCATCAGGAGACTCAATGGTTAGCTGGCTGAATTCCTCCTGGCGGCCCACACCCTTCAGGTCGTATCCCCACAAGCGTGTTTGAGACTTGAAACGCACATGATTCCCGAGAAAGTCCTTCAGGTTAGATTCTTGGCTGAAAATAAAAGAGGGGAGCCAAAGTCCGGGCTGAAGATTGGTACGCCAACTATCGAAGTGCAAGTTGAACCCGTTGAGTCCCGAGACGGGCGTATAGACGCCATTGAAACGAACGATTGTGAAGCCCTGATCCTCTGCCCATATGCGGCCCTTAAAGCGTCCTCTGCCGGACTTAGGCAGAGGCGTGACGTCGAAAACGAGGCAACGCACTTCACCGAGGAACTGGCGGCCAATGTAGTCAAACTGATAGTGCTGGCGATCGAACGAGTTCGTATCCAAATAAATCATTTGGAGGAAGCCTTCCGGAACGTAGGAGGCCTCAAAGAATCCGCCGAGGTGCGATATTGGATTAAGCTGATCCAACTTGCCTTTCTTCCTCGAAAGCATGGACTCGTCCACAACGCCCTTGTCAAGATCGGCTTGGCCGAGGTAGTAGTGGTCGCTCACCGGAATGGCGCCCATGTTCTTATCAGGCTTCATGTCCTGGATATACGTTTCAATGATTGGCTTGTAGCGACGGATTGTGGTGTTTTCCTGGTGCTCACGAGCGATGATTTTATCGATTGCCTGGTTGACGGTAACGGGTGATGTCTGCGCGGCTGCGGCCGGTGGCCGCTCCGGATCCGCAGCCTGCTGCGTCTGAGTCTGTGCTCGGGCTGCGCCGGCCAGGGCGCCAATCAATCCCATAGCCAGAGAGAGGGTTTTCCAGCTGCGCATCAAGTTCCCCTTTCAGTACGCCAATGCGAATGTAATATGCGCGATCGCCGCGTAATCCACGGGGCGGCCATCCTGCTCCGCGGGTTTAAAACGAATCTGGCGCGCCGCCATCTCGGCCGATTCATCCAGCCCATAACCGAGACCGCGGACCACGCGCTCGACTCTAACTTCACCAGACGCGGTAAAGAGCACCTTCACAAGCACATCGCCTTCAATCTTTTTGGCAATGCCCTCCTGAGTATAAACGGGTTTGGGCACAGACAAAATTTCGACGGGCCTAGTGTTCGCAGGCGCGGCGGTACGCTTGACTTCCGGAGTCACTGGCGCCTTTACATCAAATCCGCCTTGCTGGACAGCGCCACGACTTCCACCGCCGGGACTGCCGCTGGCGACGCCATTTCCGAATCCTGCGCTCGCAACGGTGCCACGAGCACCTTTTGCGCCGCCAGTACCGTTGCCGTTTCCGGGCCCAACAGGCATATCCCAAGCGCCGACTTGCGCGATATTCGGATTACGGTTTGTGTTCTTGTTGGTTGCTACGCCATTAGGATCGCCAAAACCGCCCGTTTGAACCTGTTCGCGAGGCTTTGTCAACGTCGGAGGAGCCGAACTTCCTAGTGAAGGGTGGGGATCCGGAAATGCTTTTGCGACCTGGGCCATGTCTGGTGCCTGGACCTTCCGGGCTTGTCTCACTACTGGCGCGGTGACGACAGGATTATAGATTTTCGGTTTCGGAAGCTCGACCGGTACAGGCTTTGGAGGCTCCTTTACAATCTCGCGACGTTTCACGACTGCCGGCTTCGGCGGCTGAGGCTTCCACGGCTGAATTACGGGCGCGTCCAAAGGCGTGACCCAATAGTGCTGTACGGCCTCGAACTTTTGGGGCATCAGCAGGGGAAGTATCACTACCACTGCCACAGCGATACACTCCAGGCCGAAGCCTGCGCTGAACGAGCGCCACCGCCGTTTGCCATCGGGAAGCAGCGCTTCACGGAAGACGGTTTGATTCTTTGCCAGTATCATGATGTTTCACCCCGCAACGCCTTGATGTAAGGGAGATTCGGACGCACAAATAACCCCCAACTTACTAGTACTAAAGCGAAGGGCCGGGGCGAATAGAACTCACGTACCATTCTAATCCCAAGGGTGTTGAAAGCGATAACCAATACGATCTCTGGTTTCAGGATCGTTGAAAGCCATCCCGGAACCAACGCGAGCGAACCCGGTGCTCAAGGTTACTGGGACGCTGCAGGTGATCGTTGCGCAGTTCTTCATCCCGGATTCCCAATTTCGCACGGAGAATGGGAGCTATTCCAATTTAAAACAGACCTGAAAGCTAAACCCTTCCGCGCGACCAGAGAATACATGAATCTGTGCAAATGGCTTGCCAAGGTCCCTTACGCGTGAGCCAGCGAGAACGCCCCTCCGTTGGGCGCCTCGCTGGACTCTCGAAGTCCTATTACTCAGTGCGGCTCAATCACGACGTACTGCGTTGCGCCACCCCGGTTGACCAGTAGCAACACTGGTTGATTTCCTGCCGCAGCGATGGCTTGCCTGTACTCCTGGCCGTTCGACACAGGCTTGTGGTTGACTTCCTGGATGACGTCTCCGCGATTCAGTTCGGAGGCCGCCGGACTGGACGGATCGACTGAGGTAACCACGACACCTTTGGTGCCGGCAGGCAACTGGAGCTGCTGAGCGATATCGGGGGTCAGGCCTTGCACTTCGACACCTTCGAGACCACCCGGACTTTCCTTGCCGGCGCCCTGTTGCGCGACTTTATCAGGCGGCAATTCGCCCAGGGTCACGCTAACGTCTTGCATTTTGCCGTCGCGCGAAACCCCCAACTTCACAGAACTCCCGGGAGCAGTTTGGGAGATGCGCAGGCGCAGGTCATTTGCCGAATTGACAGGCTGACCATTCAGACTGAGGATCACGTCTCCTCGCCTCAGACCAGCCTTGGCGGCCGGTGTATCCGGTTCCACCTGACCCACAAGCGCACCGCCAGGCCGATTGACGTTGAACTGTTTAGCCAGTGTCGGCGAAACGTCCTGAGGCAGCAGGCCAAGATAGCCCCTGACGACTTTGCCGTGGCTGACGATCTGATCCATCACGGAGTGCGCCATATTGATAGGAATGGCAAAGCCAATTCCTTGATTCCCGCCACCACCACCTGTGAGGATGGCGGTGTTGATACCGATCAGATCGCCATGCAAGTCGATCATGGCACCGCCAGAGTTTCCTGGATTGATGGCGGCATCAGTCTGAATAAAGTCCTCATAATTCTCGATTCCGAGATTTCCACCTACGCCGGTCGCGCTGACGATACCCATGGTGGCTGTCTCACCCACTGCGAAGGGGTCGCCGATCGCGAAGATGACATCTCCTACATGGAGTTTGGAGGAATCCCCCAGGCGTAGAGTCGGCAGGCCCGTGGCGTCGATTTTCAAAACCGCAATGTCGGTTTTCGCATCGGTACCGATGACCTTGGCTTTGAACTCGCGCTTATCGGGTAGATCAACCTTGATGTCGGTGGCGCCGTCAATCACGTGATTGTTGGTGACGATGGTTCCATCTGAGGTGATGATGACGCCGGAGCCCAGGCTCTGCTCGCGTTCGGACTGAGGCTGCTCAGGGCCGAACTGCTGGCCGAAAAATTGCCGAAACATCGGGTCGTTAAAAAATGGCATCGTTTGTTGGCGGTTCTTCACGACTTTCGAGCTGTGAATATTAACCACTGCCGGCAAGGCTGGTTTCAACACGGAGGCGAAACCGTTCGTGAAGTTTCCGAGTGGAACGGGAGCCGGATCGCGCGCCAGCGTGACGGCGAGCTTGGGTGCGCCGAAGACGTCCTTGCCCGTCCAGTCCTTTAGCCCTATCGCAATTACCCCGCCGATGATTACGGCGGTGAGAACGGCGAGCGTGGCTACCCAACGAGGAATGTGTAAATGGCTGCTCATGAGATTTCTTCCTTTCGGAGTCGCGGACGGCGCTGCAATGTTAAGGCGCCAACAGCATTTGCGCTCGGTATTATAGATGCGCCCAGAAGGCGAACTCGCTGCTCAGGACATCCCTTGGTTTCGTCCCAACCCAGGGATTCTGCCTGGTCACTATTATAATAGATGCGGGCTCTGTGAATAGGGTGGCGCGGCTGTTTCTGTTGCTGAATCAGTTCAGACCAGGAAGCTCGCGGGCGGCGTCCTTAAACGAGCCGTGCTATGAAGAACGCGGCAGCAGCGGCGAGCCCGCCGACGAGGGCGGTCTGGATAGCTCCACGCACCGGTTTGACGCCCGTGTAGTGAGCCTTGATTGCTCCGAAGACGAGAAGCGCGAGCAAAGTGACCGTCACCGAGGTCCAAAGCGCGGGCCGGATATTCGCCATCAAAATGTAGGGCGCGAGAGGAATCAAACCGCCGACGACGTAGGATGCTGCGATGGTTCCGGCGCTCCGGCCAGCACGGGCAGGATCGGGCGGCTCGAGACCCAGTTCGAAGCGCATCATGAAATCCACCCATCTTTTCTGGTTTGAAGTAATGGTGGCAACGATCGGAGCCATCTGCGCCTCGGACAGGCCGTAGTCGCGAAAGACCTTTGCCACCTCCTCGGTTTCGATCTCGGGGAGTTCAACCGTCTCCAGATATTCGCGATCAAGCTCGGATGCGTAGTGTTCCGAGTCCGTCTTGGCCGCCAAATATCCGCCGAGTCCCATCGCGATTGAGCCGGCGGCTATTTCGGCGAAGCCGGCGGTAACGATAATGGTGTTGCCGCGGGAGAGAGCCGCAGCAGCGCCAGTGAGCCCCGCGGCGAGAGCGAAGGGGACGGTGAGACCGTCGGACATTCCTATCACGATATCCCGCACGGCTGCCGTGGCGGTAAAGTGCTTTTCGACGTGCTCGTGGGACGGCATGGAGCCTCCTCTGAGATACTCGATTAATCCAAGGCGCCTGTTCCACCGCTTCCTGCAACGCGCGTATAATTATGGGGTAGGAACCGGAAATTCAGGAGGTAGATAATGAGTTCGACATCCGCACAAGGAGCCGCTCCCCAAATGAGCCACACTTTGCCACCCCTGCCGTACTCCTTCGACGCGCTCGAGCCTTACATTGACGCGAAGACGATGGAAATTCATCACGATAAACATCACGGCGCATACGTCACAAACTTGAACAAAGCTCTCGAAGGCCACGCTGACCTCCAAAGGCTCACTGTGGACGAACTGCTCGCGCAGATCGGCAAGGTTCCAGAGAACATTCGCACGGCGGTACGCAATAATGGCGGCGGCCATATGAATCACTCGATGTTCTGGAAGATTATGAAAAAGGGCGGCGGAGGCGAGCCCTCGGGCGAACTTGCCGATGCTATCAAGAAGACGTTTGGCACTTTCGCCGAATTCAAGACGAAATTCAATCAGGCGGCTACGACGCGATTTGGATCAGGATGGGCCTGGCTGCTGTTCCGAGATGGCAAGCTGGCCATCGAGTCGACTGCGAATCAGGACAATCCGATTTTGGATGGAGGCAAGGGATTTTTTGGCCTCGACGTTTGGGAGCATGCCTACTACCTGAAATATCAGAACCGCCGTCCGGAATATATCGAGGCATGGTGGAACCTGATTAACTGGGAGCAAGTCGCCCAAAACTACACTGCTGCAAAGAAGTAAAAGACGCCTACAACTAACGGTCCGAGGAGCTTCAGACTGCGGTCGAAGCTCCTCATTTCCTTGGCCGATTTCACATATCCAACGGAGCGAGCATCGCGGCGCTTCGTTGACACTCTCCAAGCCGACTGATAAGTTCGCTTGTAGTGCTCACCACGAGAACTTATCGGACGTGGCTGCGCGTCCCTTGGCTCATCTCAATCGCTTCCTGGCTACTTTTCTCCGGTTGCGCGATGAACCAGCCCATTGCGAAAAAGCCCACGGGTCCTCCGGCGCCGCTCCAGACAGCCACCCAGGAAGATCTAATCACGCAATACAACCGTGAAGCGGACGCGGTGAAATCGATCAACGCGTCGATCACGATGACTCTGACTGCGGGATCAGCCTACAGCGGCGTGATTAAGCAATACCACCAGGTGAGCGGATTCATTCTAGCGGAAAAGCCTTCGAAGATCCGCGTGATCGGGCAGGCCCCCGTTGTCGGCACAAATATTTTCGACATGGAAAGCGATGGGCAAACATTTAACATTTTCATTCCGTCCCAGAATAAGTTCCTTACAGGACCGGCGAATCTGGAGCGACCTTCGGTAAAACCCATCGAGAATCTGCGCCCCCAACATCTGACGAGCGCGATCTTCTGGCCGCCTGTTCCGGATAGCGCTCCGGTGCTGATGGAAAATGCAAGCGAAGCGGACGGGCAATACTACGTGTTGACGATCGTCCGTATCGCCAGACATTCCGACGGCGCGTCATCCGAATCCTCCCGCAGAACGGATTGGGAAATAGCGCGCAAGATCTGGTTTGACCGCAGCAACCTGAAAGTATCCCGCCTTCAAACTTACGACTCGGGGGGCAAGATCGCCTCCGACATTCGCTATACTGGCTGGGATACGTTTGAGTCCGTGAACTATCCTCGCCAAATCGGGCTTAGCAGGCCGGCCAACGACTACAAACTTCAGATCGGCATCACAAAGGCGACATTCAATGAGCCGCTGCCGGACGATCGCTTCGTGCTGAAAAAACCGCCCGCTGCGGAACTTGTGAACGTCGGCGAAAGCTCCCAGCCAGCAAAAGTCCCGGA
This sequence comes from uncultured Acidobacteriota bacterium, assembly GCA_963723845.1. Taxonomy (GTDB): domain Bacteria; phylum Acidobacteriota; class Terriglobia; order Acidiferrales; family UBA7541; genus Palsa-295. The sequence goes on along the minus strand of CAVRSO010000105.1, from coordinate 99,354 downwards.
TGCATCTTCAGAGGGGACGAAGCCGTGATCGGGCACATGATCTTGCGGAACGCCATGCACCGTCCCGTGCGCACGATTATTACGGTTATAGGCGTGGCGGTGGAAGTTACGCTCGTAATCATCGTGGTGGGACTTACGAGCGGCCTTCTTACCGAATCCGCCAAGCGCACCGAAGGTATCGGCGCGGATATTATGGTCCAGCCTCCTTCTGCTTCGATCTTCATGGCTTTCAGCGGCGCTCCGATGCCCATCGCTATCGCCGACAAATTGCGGCAACTCGATTACGTGCAAGCCGTGGCCCCCGTGCTGGTGCAATTTAATTCCGTGAATGGCTTCGACCTGGTTTACGGCATTCAGTCTGATACGTTTCGAGCGGTTTCCGGGGGCTTCACACAGTATTCAGGCACACTCCTGCAAAACCCGAACGACATCCTCGTGGACGATATTTACGCGCGGGCGAAAAAACTGAAAGTTGGAGACACGATCCGAATACTCGAACACGACTTCCATTTAGCGGGCATCGTGGAGCACGGGAAGGGTGCGCGCCTTTTCGTCGAAATGTCCACGCTTCAGGAAATGTCCGGCGCACGCGACAAAGCGTCAGCATTCTTCATCAAATGCGACCGGTCGGACCACACGCCCGCCGTGACGGATGAAATCAGCGGCCTGCTCCCCCGCTACGAGATTCGGCCGCTCAAGGATTTCTTCTCGCAAATGACGTCGTCCAACCTTCCAGGCCTGTCCACTTTCATCAACGTAATGATCGCCATAGCCGTCTGTATCGGATTCCTGGTCACTTTCCTTTCGATGTATACGACCATCGTGGAAAGGACCCGCGAGATCGGGGTTCTAAAATCGCTGGGGGCCTCGAAGAGCTACATTGTGGAGGCTATTCTTAGCGAGACAACCCTGATGTGCCTGGCAGGTGTTGTCGGCGGAATTGGCCTGAGCTTCCTGGTGCGATACGTTGTCCTGCAAGCTTTCCCTTCGCTAACCATTCTGATCACCTTGAAATGGATTTTACTCGCGGGCATGATCGCAGTCTCTGGAGGTCTGCTTGGCGCCTCCTATCCCGCATGGCTTGCAAGCCGCAAGGATCCTGTCGAAGCTCTCGCGTACGAATGAACGCTCTGGCATTCCGCAATCCGAAATTACAGGCATCGTCATTTTTCTATACTTACGGGAGTCCACGCTTGACAAAGGCGGCGGGGTATCATAATTTCAAAGACGTTATGAAACTGCTGCGGGCGCATGATAGCCATCACCGTCACGTGAAACCGTGCCCGCGGCGGTGTGGCTAGCTGAAGCAAGAATAGCTGCACTCATCGGCCCGCTGGCGCGGAATGCGCCCGCGGGCTTTTTGTTTTTCAGGAGAAAAAATGGAGCTCGATTTCGAGAAGGAAAACGGATTGATACCCGCAATCGTGCAGGACCACGCAAATGGCGAAGTCTTGATGCTCGGATTCATGAACCGCGAAGCGCTGGCAAAGACGCAGGAAACCGGATTCGTTACGTTTTACAGCCGCTCGCGCAAAAAGCTGTGGACTAAGGGCGAAACCAGCGGGCAGAAGCTCCTGCTGCGCGAACTGCGAACCGATTGCGACCAGGATGCGCTGTTAGTGCGCGCAGAACTGGAAGGCGGCGCGGTATGCCATGAGGGTTACCGCAGCTGCTTTTTCCGGCGTATCGCGCGCGATGGCGGGGCCAGCATCGTGGAAGAGCGGATGATCTCTCCCGAGGAACTTTACGGCCAGGTGAGAAAGCAATGAGCCGCCTGAAGCTCGGCATCCCCAAGGGCAGTTTGCAAGACTCTACCGTGGAGCTTTTCGCCAAGGCCGGATGGCGGATTTCGGTCAACTCGCGCAGCTATTATCCCGGCATAGACGATCCGGAGATCGAGTGCATGATGGTGCGCGCGCAGGAAATGGCGCGTTATGTGGAAAGCGGTGCGCTGGACGCGGGGCTAACCGGCAAGGATTGGATACTCGAGACTGGCGCGGAAATTGAGGAAGTGGCCGAATTGGTGTACTCGAAGACGAGTCTTGGGCGCGTGCGCTGGGTTCTGGCCGTCGCCGAGGATTCGCCGATGCAAAACGTCCGCGATCTCGAAGGGAAAGTGATCGCGACGGAAGCCGTGCGCATGACGGAAAAATATCTGGCGAAGCATGGCGTGAAAGCGCGCGTTGAATTTTCCTGGGGCGCCACGGAAGTGAAGGTGCCGCAGCTCGCGGATGCGATTGTGGAAGTTACGGAGACCGGTTCGTCGCTGCGCGCGAATCACTTGCGAGTGCTCGATACGCTGCTCGAATCCGCTACGTGGTTTATCGCCAACCGCGCTGCGTGGAGCGACTCCTGGAAACGCGAGAAGATTTCAAACATGGCGATGCTTCTCGATGGCGCGATCAAGGCCTACAACCGCGTGGGACTGATGTTGAATTTGCGGCGTGAAGACCTGGACAAGGTGCTCGGGGCGTTGCCAGCCCTACGAAATCCAACCATCGCGCAGTTGAGCGATCCTGGATGGCTCGCAATCAACACCATCGTTGAGGAAAAGATGGTCCGGCAATTGATTCCCAAGCTGAAAGCTGCCGGGGCCGAGGGGATCGTTGAGTACCCGCTGAACAAGGTCGTGTACTAATGCGCGTTCTGCAACTTACAGATGCGACGGCGAAGAAGCTCTTGGCGTCGCGAGGCGCGAGCAGCCGCGAGGCCGCGCGCGTTGCCGGACGTATTGTGAATGACGTGCGCCGGCGGGGAGATGCGGCGCTATTTGCATGGACAAAGCGTCTGGACCGCCTGGCGCTCAATTCGAGAAGTGTCTGGGTGTCGCGTTCGGAATTGTCCAGCGCCCGCAAGGCAGTCTCGCGCGAATTTCTTGCGGCGGTGGATCACGCGGCACGGAATATTCGGGCCGTAGCGCGTCGCCAGAAGCCACAGGAATGGACGATAAACGTCGAACCCGGCGTGCGTGCCGGCCAGCGCGTGCGCGCAATCAATACCATCGGCTGCTATCTTCCGGGCGGGCGATTTTCGCTGGTTTCCACGCTGCTAATGACCGTGATTCCCGCGCAAGAAGCGGGTGTGCGCGAAATCGTAGTGGCAAGCCCGCAGCCTGGTCCGCAGTTACTAGCAGCGGCGGAGCGGCTTGGCGTGCGACGCATCGCAAAAATCGGTGGCGCGCAGGCAATCGCCGCACTTGCCTATGGGACGCGCTCGATTCCGCGCGTGGGCAAAATCTTCGGCCCGGGGAATCGGTTCGTAACCGCGGCGAAAAGAATCGTCAGCGGTGACTGCGCGATCGACATGCTGGCAGGACCGACCGAGGCGCTGGTATTCGCCACGCGAGGGAATCCGCGATTCATCGCCTCGGATTTGATTGCGCAGGCCGAGCACGATCCTGACGCGATTTCCCTATTTGTCACTACATCTTCGGCGCTGGCCCGTTCCGTGACCGGCGAGATCGACCGGCAGCTTGCAGAATTGCCTAAAACGAATCTCGCGTCGAGATCGCTGGCCAAGAATGGCGCTGTGCTGATCGCGCCGAACCTGGGAGCCGCCGTGGAATTCATAAACCTATTCGCGCCGGAGCATTTGAGTCTGCCGGGCGGTACGAACGGCTTGCTCGCGAAAATCGACTCGGCCGGGAGTATTTTCCTTGGAGGTTGGAGTGCACAATCTTTCGGCGATTACGCGAGCGGCACCAACCACGTGCTGCCCACGGGAGGTGCGGCGCGCAGCCGGGGCGGCCTTTCGGTTTCGGATTTCGTGAAGTGTATTAGCGTGCAGGAAGTATCGCGCCGCGGCGTCGCGCGTCTCGCGCCGGTGGTTGCGGAATTCGCGCGAGCAGAAGGCCTGGAAGCGCACGCACGCTCCGTGGAGGTGCGCAAGTGACGCGGTCGATTCCGGTGCGACGGGCTGTGGAGCGGATGCGGCCCTATCATCCTCCGCTCGAAGGCCGTGTCGACAAGCTGCGGCTGGATTTTAACGAAAATCCGATCGGCTGCTCGCCGGCGGCGAGACGCGCGCTGGCGAAACTCAGCGCGGCATCGATTTCGGCATATCCCGAGCAAGAAACGCTCCGGCGAAAGGCTGCGAGTTATTTCGGTGTCCGAACCGCGGAACTTCTACTCACGAACGGCACGGACGAGGCGCTAAGCCTTGTGGTCAACACCTTCGTTGAGCCGAAAGATGATGTTTTACTCGTCGAGCCAACGTACGCGATGTACCGGTTTTATTGCGAATTGGCTGGAGCGAGGATCGTCGCGCCGCGATACGACGATGCGATGTGTTTCCCGTGGAACAATGTGGTACGGGCATTGCGCTCCGGGCCGCGAGTGTTTTTTCTGCCTAATCCAAATAGTCCTACCGGCAACCTGCTATCGCTGAAACAGTTGCAGCGAATATTAAAGGCCGCCGCGCGCACGATGGTTGTGATCGACGAGGCTTATTTCGAATTTTCGCGTGTAACCGTGATTCCGTGGATTAGACGCCACAAAAACCTGATCGTGACGCGCACATTCTCGAAGGCCGCGGGGCTGGCCGGATTACGGCTGGGCTGCATTTTTGTCCATCGCGACCTGGCCGCGGTGATGCGCAAAGCTCAATCGCCGTACCCCGTGAACGCGGCCGCGCTCGCGGCCGGCGAGGCGGCGATGCGCGACCGGGGATTCATCGCGCGCACGGTTCGCGAGGTTCGCCGCGGCCGGCGAGAGCTCGAACGGGGCCTGGCTCGTCTGGGTGTGCGCTGCTTCCCGAGCGGCGGTAATTTCGTGCTCGTGCATTTCGGCCAGCATGCCAAGAAAATTGTTGGAGCCTTAATGCGCAAGGGAACGCTGGTGCGCGATCGTTCGAGTGATTTTGGCGGCGAGGGCTACGTCCGGATCACGCTGGGCACTCTCAATCAGACGCGGCGTTTGTTGCGCGAGCTGGAATCGATTCTATGAGAAAAGTGGGGTTGCGCAGAAAGACAAAGGAAACGGACATTCGCCTGCGTCTGAATCTCGATGGGCGCGGAAAGTCGCGCATCAGCACGGGCATTCGTTTCTTCGACCACATGCTCGAACAGATTGCGCGGCACGGCGCGCTGGATATGGAACTCGCCGCGCGTGGAGACCTCGACGTGGATCAGCACCACACCGTTGAAGACGTCGGGATCGCGCTCGGGGAGGCCGTGAAGAAGGCTCTCGGCTCAAAACGTGGGATTCTGCGCGCGGGCTATTTTCTGATGCCGATGGACGATTGTCTCGCGGCGGCAGCACTCGATTTTTCCGGCCGCGCGTATTGCACGTGCAGTTTCAAAATCTCTGCGCCGCGTGTGGGCGATTTCCAAACCGAGCTGATGGAGGATTTCTTCCGCGCCTTCGCGCAGGCCGCTTCGGCGAATGTGCATCTGAAACTGGTTTACGGCCGATCGTCGCACCATCAGGTCGAGTCCATTTTTAAGGCGTTTGCGAAGGCGCTGCGTTTTGCCGTTACGCGCGATAAGCAGCTGAAGCGCCTGCTGCCCTCGACCAAAGGCGTGTTATGAGAATTGCGATTGTCGATTACGGAGCGGGAAATCTTCCATCGGTCGAGCGCGCGCTGCGAGGCCTGGGGGCCGAAACCGAGCGCGCCACCGAACCCGGGCAGATCGCTGCAGCAAAGGCAATTGTGCTGCCGGGTGTCGGGCATTTCTCGGCCTTTGTAAACGGCCTGCGCGAACGCAATCTGACTTCTTCGTTACGTGAAGCGTACGATCGCGGCGTGCCGATACTCGGAATCTGTCTCGGACTTCAATCCATGTTTGCGTGCAGCGAGGAGGCGCCGGGCGCGCCAGGCCTCGGCTTTTTCCCGGAGGAAGTCCGCGCCTTGCCGACAAGCGTGAAGTCGCCGCACATCGGCTGGAATCAGTTGCGTCGAACGCAGGCGAGCGCGTTGCTTCGAGGGATTCCGGAGGACTCCTACTTTTATTTTGCGCATTCTTATGCGGCGCCGGCTTCGTCTCAATCGACGGTTGCGGCGTGCGATCACGGCTTCGCGTTCGCGGCGGTCATCGAGAAACAAAGGTTGGGCGCCGTCCAGTTTCATCCGGAGAAATCCGGCGAGGCCGGTGCTCGCGTGCTGGGCAATTTTCTGGAGTCAGTGCAATGACGCTGGCTCGCAGAATCATTCCCTGTCTCGACGTGGATGCGGGCCGCGTCGTAAAGGGGATTGAGTTTGAGGGCTTGCGCGACATGGGCGATCCGGCCGAGCTCGGTGCGCGCTACAACTGGGAAGGCGCGGACGAACTGGTAGTCCTCGACATCAGCGCGTCGGTCGAGGGTCGCGCGACGTTTCTCGAAACAATCCGCCGCGTCGCCGAGCAGTTGAATATCCCGCTCACTGCCGGAGGCGGCATCCGCAAGATGGAGGATGGCCGCGCCGTATTGCGTGCCGGTGCGGATAAAGTGACGGTGAACACTGCCGCAGTGGAGCGCCCGGAATTGCTTTCGGAGTTGGCGCAACAATTTGGTGCGCAGGCGGTGGTCCTTTCGATGGACGTCAAACGCAAAGGTGATTCATGGGAGCCCTACACGCGCGGTGGGCGCAGTGCAACCGGGATGGACGCGGCAGCCTGGGCTGCGGAAGCGGTGTCGCGCGGCGCGGGTGAAATTTTGCTCACCTCAATCGACCGCGACGGCACCTGCATCGGGTTCGATTGCGAACTTACCGCTAAAATTGCCGCAAGCGTTTCCGTGCCGGTAATTGCTTCGGGCGGAGCGAATACATTCGACGATTTTCTTGCAGTTTTTAGCCAAGGCAACGCTGATGCGGCCCTCGCGGCTTCGATTTTTCACAGCGAGACCCACTCTATCGGCGCGCTAAAGCAATATCTTGGCGCGCACGGAGTGCCGGTCCGTCTCAGCCGGTGAAGTCCACTATTCGATGATTATTCCCTGTATCGATCTTCAAGGCGGCAAGGCCGTGCAGTTGGTTAGAGGCCGGCGGCGGGCGTTGGCCGTGGACGATGTTCTCGGCTTGCTCGCAAAATTCCGCGGCTATCCCATCTTGCACGTTATCGATCTCGATGCCGCGATGCGAAAAGGTTCCAACGGTCAGTGGATCAAGCTGCTTTGTCGCCGTGCAAAAGTGAAGGTACGCGTCGGCGGCGGCATCCGCACGGTAGCGCGCGCGCAGAAATTACTCTCGTGGGGCGCGGAAAAAGTGATCATCGGCAGCGCGGCTTTCAGAAATGGAAGCGTTGACCGCGACTTCTTGAAAGCGATGGCCTCGGGCGTCGGGCGCAAACGCGTGATGATCGCTCTCGATACCGAAAAAGGGCGAATCGTCATACGTGGCTGGCGAGAGCGTCTGAGACTCAAACCGAGCGATGTGATTCCCGAGCTGGAGCCTTTCTGCTCCGAGTTTCTTGTCAACGTTTGTCGATAACGAAGGAACAATGAAGGGCACGGACCTCCGCTGGTTCCGCAAACTTCGCGCCGCAACATCGCTGCCCATTACCGCGGCAGGAGGAATTCGCAGCATGCGCGAAGTGAACGCACTGGAAAAAGCCGGCATGAACGCCGCCGTTGGCATGGCAATTTACACGGGCAAGCTCGCAGGAGACAAAACGGGCCTTCAGCAGCGCTAAAAACGTTCGCGCCTTCGCTAAAAGGGTTTACCAGCGCGTACCATATGGTAGCGGGGACACACCACCGCAGCGGCCGTCGCGCAAGTTCCCCTGCTGGTGTATAGTTTTTTTGTGGCGCGGCATCGCAGGTAGCGGCCATTTTCGCTTCAGGTTGCTTCCAGTTACTGTACGCCGCGCTTCCTAGGACATGAAAACACAATTGCGAGTGATGAAATTTGGCGGCACGTCCGTGGGCGACGCGTCGTGTATCAACCGCGTGGCCGAAATTGTGAAGCACGCGGCGCGCGAATGCCCGGTTGTGGCCGTGGTTTCGGCCATGAGCGGCGTCACCAACCGGCTGATCCAGGCGGCGAACCGCTCCGAAGCTGGAGATCGCCAGCATTCCCACGCGATTTTTGCAGAACTGCGGAAGCAGCACGCGGCAGCTCTGGAAACGCTCGTTCGCGATAAGCAAAAGCGCCTTCAACTGGCAAGTTGTCTCGAAAAGCTATTCGGCGAGGGAGAGGAGCTTTGCAAAGGTACTTCCTTGCTTCGCGAACTTACTCCTAGGACGCTCGACTCCGTGTCGAGTTTGGGCGAGCGCCTTTCGGCTCCGATGGTCGCCGCGGCCCTATCGGAGCATGGTGTGCCCAGCGAGGCTGTCGAATCCACGGAGCTAATCGTCACCGATTCCTATCATGGCGGCGCCGATCCGCTGATGGACCGGACGCACGCGCGATCGAATGCACGGCTGCGGCCGCTGCTCGAAAACGGAATTGTTCCGGTGGTGACAGGTTTCATTGGCGCCACCGATAGCGGCGTTCTCACCACGCTCGGCCGTGGTGGATCGGATTACTCCGCCACAATTCTGGGAGCAGCTCTCAGCGCCGACGAGGTAATCATCTGGACCGACGTCAACGGCGTGCTCACCGCCGACCCGCGCCTCGTGCCGGAGGCGCGCACGATCCCCGAAATTTCTTATCTGGAAGCGTCTGAGCTCGCCTACTTTGGCGCGAAGGTGCTTCATCCGAAGACCTTGCGCGCCGTGGCGCAAGCTGGCATTCCCGTTTGGATTCGAAACACCTTCGCGCCCGAGCAGCCTGGCACGAAAATCACTCCAAGGGGCCGCAGCAATGGCGGCGGCGTGAAAGCGCTCACGGCCATTCGCGACGTGGCGCTGATTACCGTCGGCGGTCCGGGAATCGTCGGTGCGCCGGACGTAGTGGGCCGCACATTCTCCACCACTGCCGAAGTGCATGCCAGCATCCTGCTGATTTCGCAGTCATCGTCGCAAAACGATATCTGCTTGATTGTCGCCGCCTCCGATGCCAAACGGACCGTCGAGGCTCTCCGCAAGGAATTCGCCCAGGACGTTGCTCACGAAAAGGTCGAGCACATCACCATGGATCCGAGCATCGCAATCGTAGCGGTGGTGGGTGAAAACATGCGCGGCACTCCCGGCGTCGCCGGGCGCACATTCAACGCCGTGGGACGCGAGAACGTCAACATCATCGCCATCGCCCAGGGATCATCAGAGAGCAACATATCTTTCGTCGTCTTCGAGAAAGATATGAAGGTGGCGCTCCAGGCTACGCACCGGGAGTTCAACCTTAGCGCGTCGGTTCCTTTCGAATCGGAAGTGAAGGTTTCCTGAAATGACTGAAAAGACCGCCCGCGCGCAGAAAATCATCGCGGAAAAAGCCCTGCAGCGCTGCATCGACCCGGCGTGCGGCGCAACATACGAACTGAACGAGCGCATTTACCTCTGCTCCCGCTGCGGCGGAACTCTCGAGATTCGTTGCAGCCTGGCCGAAATTGACGATGCCACCGCATTGCGCAAGCGATGGTCGGCCCGCGCGGCTTCCCGCGATCCGCGCGACGCCAGCGGTGTGTGGCGCTATCGCGAGCTTCTTCCCTTTGACGACCCCGTTCCTTTCGTCACTCTCTTTGAGGGCAATACGCCGCTGTATCACGGGCCCCGTTCCGCGCGTTACTGTGGACTGGACGACCTGCGCCTCAAGCATCAGGGATGCAATCCTACCGGCTCGTTCAAGGATACCGGCATGACCACTGCCGTCACCCAGGCGCTCGTGCTGGGCGCTCAAACAGTGGTCTGCGCCAGCACCGGAAATACTTCCGCCAGCCTTGCCGCCTATGCTGCCCGGGCTGGATTGCGAGCCGCCGTCTTGCTCCCGCGTGGGCAGATTTCCGCGGAAAAGCTTGCCCAGAGTCTCGATTACGGCGCTCAGGTGTGCGAAATTGACGGAAATTTCGACGATTGCATGCGCCTGATTCAGGAATTGGGCGACGATCCATCCATCTACGTTGCGAATTCGATAAACCCGTTTCGCATCGAAGGGCAAAAAACTGTCGCCTTCGAGATGATGGAGCAGTGCGCTTGGCAGGTTCCTGATCATGTGGTCGTTCCCGGCGGCAACATGGGAAACAGCACCGCAATCGGCAAGGGTTTTCAAGAGTTGCTGGATCTCGGGCTGATTCGTCGCCTCCCGAAACTGAGCGCGATCCAGGCGGAGGGTGCGGCGCCCGTTGCGCACTTGTTTGCCGAACTGAACGCCAAGCAATTAGCCGGTGCAGCGCCTCTGCCTGACACCATGGACACAGTCGAGAACCCACGCACGCTGGCTACCGCGATCAAAATCGGCGCTCCTGTTTCATGGAAGAAAGCCCTTCTCGCAGTCTTGCGCTCGGGCGGGAAGGTGATCGCCGCGAGCGAACGGGAAATCGCCGACGCCAAAGCGATGATCGGCCGCGATGGAATCGGTTGCGAGCCCGGGTCGGCCACAACCGTCGCGGGAATCAAGAAACTCGTAGCCGCGAAGCACATTCGTAGCGATGATTCAGTCGTTGCGGTGCTCACTGGAAACATGCTCAAGGACCCCAGCTACGTGAGCCGCTATCACAGCGGAACGCTGGTTCTGGACTCGCCCGGCGGCCCTGCGCAGCGCATTGTGGGTTCATTCCAAAACGCCCCCAAAACGGTAGCCGCCACAAAAGCCGCGATTCTCGCGGCGTTAGCGCAAGCCGGCAAGGAAGGTAGTCTGCCGTGAGGGATTTCTCGCGCGCCTGAGCCCGTTTTTGCCATGATCCTATGACTTCTGCCAGACAACCTTCATTCGAGGTGCGCGTCCCTGCGTCGACCGCCAACATGGGCGCGGGCCTCGATTGTCTCGGCCTTGCCCTGGAAATGTACCTGAGCGTTCGCGCCACTGTCCTCTCGAAGCCCGGCTCGCGTACGCTGGCTCGAAGCCGAGGCGTGCGCGGCACCTCAGACCTTCCCCGCGACCCCGATGAAAACCTGATTTTTCGCGCCATGCGCCATACCGCCGAACGCGAAGGCTTCGTTCTGCCTCGTGTCCGGCTTGCCGTTCAGAATGAAATACCAGTTGCGGCGGGGCTCGGCAGCAGCGCGTCCGCTACCGTGGCCGGCATAGCGCTCGGTTTCGCGGTCGTCGGGCGGCAAGTGCCGAAAGATACGGCATTGCGCTATGCCACCGAGATGGAGGGGCATCCAGATAACGTCGCGGCGGCACTTCTGGGTGGCTTGGTCGTCACCTTCGCCCGCAACGATGGCACAGTCGCCGCCGTTCGCAAGCACTGGCCCAAGGTGATCCGGTTAATCGTCGTCACGCCGAATATGAAACTCGAAACCAAGAAGTCTCGTGCAGTCCTGCCCCTCAATGTGTCTCGGGCGGACGCGGTACACAATCTGCAGCGGTCCGCCCTCTTTGTAGCCGCACTTGAAGACCGCCGTTATGATCTCCTTTGGGACGCTATGCAAGATCGCCTTCATCAAGGGGCGCGGCAATCCTTGATTCCAGGTCTCGCCGAGGCCTTGGCTCTGCCCCGCATGCCTGGTCTACTGGGCGTCGCCTTAAGCGGAGCCGGTCCCAGCGTTGTGGCCCTCGCCACAGGCCGGCATGACGAAATCGGAAAGGCAATCGCTCAATGCTTTGAGCGGCACGATCTTGCGCCGGTAATTCGAAATATGGAAGCCGCCCAGGAGGGGCTGTTGTCCACGCAGAAGTACGTCTCTTGGAAGTGAATCCTTTTGTGGCCCAGGCACTCTTGCCTGGGCGCGTAAGTCGATGCAATCGGTAAGCTACCGCCAAGAAGGCTGTGCCACCAGCAAACTGTGTCGCTACCGAAAATTTAGTTCTGAATTCTGCGACGGAAGTATCCAAACCAACCGCTCGCTAGCACAATCGATATCCCTGCGGCAGTCAGCACGAAGCTGTCGGGCTCCGGCGTCGCCACTGGAGGAGTCGTCGGAGGAGGCGGCGGTGTGGTCGGAGGGGTTGGCGGAATTACCACGTTGTGGGATGGTGCTCCCCCACCGCCCACGATGGGGAAAATGGGAGGTGCGACCGTACCTTCCGGGCCCGGCGCGAGAAGCGACGAAAAAGCCGGAAATGGCAAAGCCATCGGCAGCGCAATCGGCCGGGCATCGGCCAAGTCGGGTAGCGGCGCGGGATCGAGTATCATGTCGAGCGGTTGCTTCGTCGCGACGGGCGACTCGGCCGTAGCGGAAAGGCGATTTCCGCAACGCGTCCTCGCCACGTTCTTGCCGTCTGTAATGACGGTCTCGCCCTTCAAAAGTCTTAATCTCTTATGGGTCCAATAGATGCGGTTGTTGAGCCTGTAGGAAACGTACATTTCTTCGTCGCGTGCCAGCCGTACAACATGGGTCTGGCTTACATCGAAGCCAGCATAGTGCGAGGCGGCGATCGGATCGTGCTCCAGCGCGTTGCGTAATTCTTGCGCGCTATCCACTCCGCCTGGAATCACCGAATAGGGAAAGAGAGTTCGGGAGTCTGCCAGAGTATTAAAATCGGAATCAGTCGGGTCCGCGTCAGAGGGTGCCGAGGAGGGTTTCTCCACGTTTGACGCTATACGCAGTCGCTCTTGCTTGGCGCTATTTCGTTGAGTGACAACCGCTCCCCAGAACGTCACCAAAAATAGACATATCAGCGAAACCAGATACACCCAGCCGACGAAACTTCCTCGTCTAGTCAACCAATATCCCCGATTCCGCTAAAACTGGCCTAGCTGCTGCCCTCGGTCAATGAGGCTCGCTGCCTCTAATAAAGCAATTCCTATGCCAGTAATGACGAAGTAGTTCTGTTAGGTCGATGGAGAGTCTTTTCTTCACGTCTGAGGTTGGAACGACATTTTTCGGACACATGGCGCGGATTATTCTCCGTATTTACGGAAAACGCATCCGTCATTTGGGAGTTTATCGGAAAGTAGTACGGAAGTTCTGATACCTCTCGTGGATTTTGAATTCGTCCTCGAGATAAAGAAGTTTTCCCCTTTCGGGAAAGCTTCGTAAATTTAGCGGCGCAGCAAACCTAGCCTACTCGATCACCAAGCGCAGAAACTTTTTCTTACCGGCCCGAACGAGATACTCTCCAGGCTTCGAGAGGTCAATCTCTCGCTTCACATCGTCCACACGCACGCCGTCCAGTTCCACGCCGCCTTGTTTCATAAGCCGCTCTGCCTCGCTACGGGACGATGCTAGCTTGAGATCGACAAGTAACCCAGAAAGACGCCTTGGCGCGCCCTGTGGAATCGCATGCCGTGGCGCCTCATCAGGTGCCTGGCGCTCACGAAAAACCCGCTGGAATTCATTGGATGCTTTCTTGGCAGATTCCTCTCCGTGGAAGCCGGCGATCACGGTGTGCGCCAGCTGCATCTTCGCGTCCATTGGATGCAGCACGCCGGTGCGAACCTCCTCCCGGAGGCGCGCGATCACAGGTGGAGGAAAATCAGTCAGCAGCTCGTAATACGACCACATCAACTCGTCTGAAATAGACATCAGCTTCCCGAACATTTCCCCCGGCGCCTCGGTAATTCCCACATAGTTCCCGAGGCTCTTGGACATTTTGCGCTCGCCATCCAGGCCCACCAAAATCGGCATGGTCAGCACGGCTTGCGATGCCTGTCCGTATTCGCGCTGTATTTCGCGGTGTACCAACAGATTGAACTTCTGCTCCGTGGCACCCAGCTCCACGTCCGATTGCAGCGCCACCGCGTCGTAGGCGGTCAGCAGCGGATACAACAACTCGTGAACGGAAATTGGCTGGTTCTTTTCCAGGCGTGAACGAAAATCCTCGCGCTCGAGCATTCGCGCCAATCGGTAGTGGCCGCATAGCCGCACCGTATCGTAGCTCGTCATTTTGGCGAGCCATTCGCTGTTGAATCGGACCTCCGTCTTTTCGCGGTCGAGGATTTTGTAGACTTGATCGAGATAGGTTTTCGCGTTTGCGTCCACCTGCTCTCGCGTCAAGGGCGGACGTGTTTCCGATTGCCCGGTTGGGTCGCCGATCATCGCGGAAAAGTCGCCAATCAGAAAAATCGCCGTGTGGCCCATGTCCTGAAAATGCTTCAGCTTTCGCAGGACTACCGTATGACCGAGATGGATGTCGGGCGCGGTTGGGTCCACGCCCAGGTATACGCGTAACGGTTTACCCGACTTGACGGACTGGTCGAGCTTCGCTTTCAGCTCTTCCTCGCGGATAATTTCCGCTGCGCCCTTTTTTATGTACGCGAGCTGTTCCTCGACCGGCTTGAATTTCGTGGACGCCACCTATTTCCCCCCAGGCCCTTTCCCGTCGTCGGCCAAGACGCGGCGGCCCACGATGCGACATCGCCCTTCGAGCACCATGCGCACAGCCTCCGTATAGATACGGTGCTCTTCCCGCAGAATCCGCTTGGCGAGCGTTTCGGGCGTATCCTTATCTTCGACAGGCACAACCGCCTGCATGATGATCGGTCCTGCGTCCAGATTTTCGTCCACGAAGTGCACCGTGCAGCCCGAGAATTTCACGCCATGTTCGAGCGCCTGTCTCTGGGGTTCGAGTCCTGGGAAAGCCGGAAGCAAGGAAGGATGAATATTCAGGATTCGATTGCGAAATTCCGCCACGAAATAGGGGGAAAGCAGACGCATGTACCCAGCGAGGCAAACAAGGTCCACGTTTTTCTCGTGGAGCGCCGCTGCCACCAGCCTGTCGTATGCCTCCCGTTCCAACCCCTTTGAGGCAATCGCCCGCGCTTCGATTCCCAGCCCACGCGCCTTCTCAATTCCGGGGGCATCTTCGCGATTGCTCACTGCGATCGCGATCTCGGCGTTGGGAATGCGTCCTGCCACTGCGCTTGCCGCCAGCGCTTCGAAATTCGATCCACGCCCCGAGAGCAGAACGCCAATGCGCCTTTTCATGAGGCAGCGAAATTAGCACAGTTCGAGTAGTCGTCAAACGGCCTCGCTTGTCTTCAGTTGACGCTGGATAGGGAGTGATTTGGAACGCCGAGATTCGTCGAAAGAGGGGGGAGCGGCCGGTGGGGGACCGGCCGCCCTGGGGCATGGTGATGAAGGTGCAGAACCCGGTGCCGGGGGTGGCTCCGAATTCTCAATCATTCTGCGGGCGAACCCAGTCGTGGTCGATAGGCCGCTTGGTTTAATTCGACCCGTACGAACGTACCGTCTCTTTGAATTCGCGGCATATTCGCCGCCTCACGAATTGCGGACAGGCACCCCCCAAAAGTCCACAGCACCTCGTCCTTGCACTGGGTCTCGCTTGCTACTAAGATGGACGCGTGAAGAACGCGAACGAGATCGGTGCTGCAGACGGCTCTCGGGCTGGCCCGCGGAAGCTGCGCCCTATTGCCGTGCGTCCACCTCATGCCGGCGATGACCCTGGCACAGAGTGTGATCTCGCACACGACCGCGTTTCTAATCGCAACACAAGACGAGTAGAATGTAGCGTAACTTACAGAAAACAAAGGATCCGAGGTCGGTCTACTCGTCACGCTTCGAAGGGGGCTTTTTCTCCCTCCGTTCGCGAGTCCAACTCAGATCAAACCACATCGGATAGCTTCACTGGAGGAACTACATGAAATTGAACGAGTACACCACGTTGGGACGTACGGGGTTGCGCATCAGCCCTCTCTGCCTCGGCGCCATGGGTTTTGGGACAGGTTGGGGATGGGGCGCCGATGAAAAGCTTTCATTCGAAATGCTGAATCTCTACCTCGAGGGCGGAGGTAATTTCATCGACACCGCCGACGGCTACCAGATGGGCCAGAGCGAAGAGATCGTCGGGAAATATGTCGCCGAGCGCAAGCTTCGCGACCGCACCGTCATCGCCACGAAATTCACTTTCGGCGTGGAGCCGGGCAATCCCAACGCGGGCGGCAACAGCCGCAAAAATATCTACCGTGCCCTCGAAAGCTCCCTCCGCCGCCTCAAGACGGACTTCATTGACCTCTATTACCTGCACTCGTGGGATTTGATCACTCCCGTCGAAGAAGTCATCTCGACGCTTACCGATCTCGTCCACGAAGGAAAAATTCGCTACATCGGCCTATCGGACACGCCGGCGTGGTATTTCACCCGCGCGCAGACCCTCGCCGAAAAAGGAGGGCTCGAGCGCGTCGCCACTCTGCAGCTTGAATACTCCCTTGCCGAACGCAATATCGAGCGCGAACACATTCCGGCCGCGCAGGAACTCGGGATCGGCCTCTGCCCCTGGAGCCCACTGGCCGGTGGCCTTCTCAGCGGCAAATACAAGAGAGAAGGAAGCGGCGGCAAAGGCGAAGGGCGCCTCACGATGCCCAATCCCATCTTCAATAAATTTACCGAGCACAATTGGCGTGTCCTCGATGCACTACTCGAAGTAGCGAAACAGGTCGGAAGGAGCCCCGCGCAGGTCGCGCTCAATTGGCTCGCCACGCAGCCGGGAGTCACCTCGATCATTCTTGGCGCTACGAAAACGGCGCAACTTGCCGACAATCTCGGTTCTCTCGACTTCAGCATCCCTGCGGAATTACGCAAGCGGCTCAGCGAAGTCGGCGCGCCCGAGCCGGTTCACCCTTACAACTTCTACGAGCCTTTCATGCAGAGCCGAGTTAGCGGCGGTGTTACCGTGCGGGAATGGAGACGCGGTTACCTGTATGAGGGCGCGATCGCGCCACCAACCGAGAAGAAAGCAAGCGCCAGCTAGCACACCGGGAAAGGCGCTGCGATCATTTACTAGCGTATCAGCGGCGGTCCAGGGCGGGGTGGCGAACATCCCGCCCAGCCACGAAGTAAATCACGTCCTCGGCGATATTGGTGGCATGGTCGCCAATACGTTCCAGGTTCTTCGCCACGAGGATTAGTTCGAACGCGGAGAAGACCACCGAGGAATCCTCCATCATATAGGTGAGGAGTTCGCGGAAGATCTGATCGCGCAATCGATCGACCTGGTCGTCGCGTTGCAGAACGCTGCGGGCCAGTTCCTGGTCGCCGTGGACGACTGCGTTGAGGCTATCGCGGACCATCCCTTCGGCCAGTTCGCTCATCCGCGGCAGGTCGACATAAGGTTTCACCTGCGGATGGCGCATCACACGCATCGCCGATTGGGCGATGTTCACGGCCTGGTCGCCGATGCGCTCCAGATCGCCATTGATCCGCGAAACGGCCAGCAGGAAACGCAAATCGGCCGCCATGGGCGCCTGCAATGCGAGCAGGCGCTGAACGCGCTCGTCGATTTCGATCTGCATTTCATTGATCGCGTCTTCCTCGGAGAGGACCGCTTCCGCCAATTGCTCGTCCGCGTCCAACACGGCGTGGACAGCTTGATGGACGGCGCGCTCAGAAAGACTGCCCATCCACAGCAGCCGCTGCTTCAATTCCTCAAGATCGTGTTCCCAATGGCGTTCCATAGTTACTCGGCACCTTTCTCACAGCCAACTCAAACATTCGACGGGAATCACCCGAAGCGGCCCGTGATGTATGCTTCCGTGCGTGGGTCCTGGGGGGTGGTAAACAGCTTCGGTGTTTCCGAATGCTCGATAAGTTTTCCATCGAGCATGAACGCAGTGAAATCGCTGGCCCGGGCGGCTTGCTGCATGTTGTGGGTAACGATGGCCATCGTGCAACTATCTTTTAGTTGAAACATCAGCTCTTCGATCTTGGCGGTGGTTACAGGATCGAGCGCCGAGCAAGGCTCATCCAGGAGCAAAACTTCCGGATCGACAGCCAAAGCTCGCGCGATGCAGAGCCGCTGCTGCTGGCCGCCGGAAAGCGCAAACGCCGATTTATGAAGGTAATCTTTCACCTCGTCCCACAAAGCCGCTCGCTGCAGGCTGTGCTCAACGAGATCGCGGAGATTCCCAGAGTAGCCGTTAATTCGCAGTCCATACGCGACGTTGTCAAAAATCGATTTCGGAAAGGGATTGGGCCTTTGGAAAACCATTCCCACGCGGCGGCGCAGTTTCACAACGTCCATTTGCCGAATATCCTGGCCATCGAGGAGAATTTCGCCGGAGTAGCGGCTGTGGCGAATCGTATCGTTCATGCGATTCAGGGTCCGCAGGAACGTGGATTTGCCGCAGCCGGACGGTCCGATCAGCGCGGTGACTTTGTTGGCGGGAATTTTCAGATTGACACCGAAGACCGCCTGCTTCGCGCCATAGAAGAAATCGAGATTGGAAATTTGAAAGCGCACCCGCTCCTCCTTGGTCGAGGCAGTGGAAGAGTGATCCGTCACGCGCACCTGAGGTGTGAGGCGCGTGGCGTTATGTCCCTGTGCGGCAGAAGCCATGTCATGCACCCCTAGAAGCTCCCCCGCGACTCACGACTAGGCGGGTACCGACGTTCGCTACGAGCACCAAGCCCAAAAGAATAAGTCCGGCCGCCCATGCCTGACGATGCCAATCGTCGTATGGCGAAATCGCGTAGGTATAGACCATCACGGGTAGCGAGGAAGTAGGCTGGTTCCAGCCGGGGCTCCAGAATTGGTTGCCAAACGCCGTGAACAACAGCGGCGCGGTTTCACCAGCAACGCGGGCCAGAGCCAGCAACATCCCGGTGACGATACCGGCGCGCGCGGCCGGAAGGATGACCGTTGCAATTGTCTTCCACTTGCTCGCGCCAAGGGCCATCGCCCCTTCGCGCAGGCTACCAGGAACGGAACGCAAGAACTCCTCGGTGCTGCGCAGCGTGATGGGAATGACCATTATACCGAGGGCGACGCCGCCGGCCAGCGTCGAGAAATGGCGCATCGGAATCACCACCAGCGAATAAGCAAAGATGCCCATGACGATTGAGGGCACGCCGTTGAGCAAGTCCGTAGTGTACCGCACGAGGAAACCGAAGGTGCGACCGCCGAATTCCGCCAGATAGATGCCAGCCATGAGGCCCACCGGCAAGCCCATAATGGCAGCGAGGAGCAGAAGCTTCAGGCTTCCCACGATGGCGTTGGCCATGCCACCGCCCGTCTCACCGACAGGCTTCGGAAGTTGCGTGAAGAAGGCCCAGTTCAGTGATTTTCCGCCGTTATAGATCAAGTAGCCAAGGATGAGAAACAACACGGAAACCACGGAAAAGGCGGCGACGCCGGTTAGCGTGAGCATCACGGCGTTCAACGATTTTCGCCAAAGCAGGTGCGCGCGACTCACGGGTGTCCCCCTCCGCGCTCCGTGGCGATAATGAGTAGGCGCGCCAAGCCATTTAATATAAGCGTAATCATAAAGAGTACGAGGCCAAGCTCGATCAGCGCGTTCAAATACATTTTGCCGGTAGCCTCGGTGAATTCGTTGGCAATCACAGCGGCGATGGTGTAGCCGGGGGCTAAGAGCGATGTAACGATCTTGGGATCATTTCCAATCACCATGGTGACCGCCATGGTCTCGCCGACCGCACGAGCCAGCGCGAGGAACACCGATCCGCTGATCCCACTGCGGGCCCAGGGAACGACGACCTTCCAAGTGGATTCCCAGCGAGTGGCGCCGAGCGCCAAGGCGGCTTCTCGCTGATCGCGCGGAACGGTGAGCAGGACTTCCCGCGATACTGAAATGATAAAGGGCACCACCATGATGGCCAGGACAATCCCGGCGGTCAAAAATCCGACGCCATAGTTCGGTCCCTGAAACAGCGGCAGGAATCCGAGGGTGTGTTTAAGTACCGGGCCGATCGTTGTCCGCATCATCGGCACGACGATAAAAATTCCCAGGAGCCCAAAGATTACGCTCGGAACGGCCGCAAGCAAGTCAATGAGAAACGATATGGTGTCCGAGATGCTGCGCGGAGCAAGTTCGGAAAGAAAAACCGCCGCGGCCAAGCCCAGGGGCACAGCGATAATGAGAGATATGGCCGAAGTGACCAGTGTGCCGTAAATGAACGGTGCGGCTCCAAAGTGTTCGAACACGGGATCCCACGTGCGCGAGGTCCAGAAGTGCCATCCGAACTCATGGCGGGAGGCAGCGGAATTGAGCCAGAGCTGATAAACGAGAAGCGAAGTGATGAGGATGACTGAAAAGGCAAAGATCAGAGTGATGAGGTGAGCGATCTCGTCGCCCATAGCAAGCCGGCGGAGGAACGCACGCGGTCCAGCCTTTGGCGGCGGGACCGCGCGCTCGATGGTGGTGGCCGTGGACACGCTATTGAATCAACGAGATTGCCTTCAGCTCTTTCGCTACAACCGGTTTTGGAAGTTTGGCATAGGACAGACCCTCATTGTAGCCCTGCCCATCCGTCACCATCCATTTGAGGAAACCTTTGATGGCGTCACGCTTCGTCGCATCTTGAATCTGAGCCGGAATCAGGAGCCACGTAAAGCTTGAAATCGGATAAGCCGTGGGTCCGGGAGCGTTGGTAATAGACACGCGAAAGTCCGCAGGCATGTCCTTTGCAGCGCCCGCCGCCGCAGCTGTAACGCCGGCGAGATCTGCCTTAAGGAATTTACCCGCCGCATTCTGCACCTTGCCAAAGGGAATATTGTTCTGGACCGCGTAAATCAACTCGATATACCCGATGGAGTCCGGCGTTTGTTTCACCAGCCCTGAAACTCCTTCATTCCCTTTGCCACCGAGGCCGACCGGCCAGTTAACCGACGTACCCTTGCCGATCTTATCCTTCCACTCTTCGCTTGCCTTGGAAAGGAAGTCGGTCCAGATATATGTTGTTCCGCTCCCATCGGATCGATGGACGACAACGATATCGTCGCTGGGAAGTTTCACGCCCGGATTTGCGTTAGCGATTTCCGGGTCGTTCCACTTCGTAATTTTACCCAGATAGATTCCCGCCAAAGCTTTCTGTGTAAAATTTAGTTCCGCGCTTAGGCCAGGTAGATTGTAGCTCGGTACATCGGCACCAAGCACTGTGGGGAAATGCAGGACCTTGATCTTGGCTTGCGCAAGCTGTTCGTCGGTCATCGGGCCATCCGACGCGCCGAAATCCACTGTACCCGCCAGAAGCTGCCGAATACCGCCCCCCGAACCGATCGATTGGTAGTTAATCTGCAGGTTGGGGTGCTCGTTGTGATAGACGTTAAACCACTTCGAGTAGATTGGATACGGAAAGGTGGCGCCCGCGGCATTGAGGAGCACGGTGCTATCTGGCGGCTGTGCGCTGACCGCGACCGCTAAACCAAGCAGAAGCAATATCGAAAGTACTGTTTTTCTCATGGGTGGGAGCTCTCCTCGCATCATTATCTTTTCTGAGTTGTTACAACCGCGTTACATCGCCGAGAATACGAGATGAAATCGGCTACGAACTCTAAAGGCAGTGGGAAGCGCGGATTGGGGGGACCTCTCCGCGCCTCCCTCGGGGGCGTTACGTGGAGTACTACTTCTTGCGTTGGGTGTGGGCGCAAGAACTTGTGGTTACTGAGCACGCGAGATCGCCTCTCAGATTGCTCTAGCCAAAGTTGTCCGTTGCCACTTGCAGGCTGTCCGCGGGTAGACGAAATGACGGGCCGCCGATCCGAAACTGGTGCAGGAGTATCGGCGCGACCCGTGAATTGCCGATAACCCGGCTATGAAAACTTCATGACTAAGGCCGGGCGCGCTCGGTGACGGCGGCAGCCTCGAGGCCCATCTTTCTTGCCCGCCCATGCCGCACTTCGATTCCACGCACCCAGAAGAGAATGTCCTCCGCGATATTGGTGGCATGGTCGGCAATGCGCTCGAGATGGCGAGAGGCCAAAACGAATTGAAGATTGGGAGCCGCCTGCGTTGAATCCTCGGAGATACCTGACAGGAGCGCTTCAAAAAGCCGATCGCGATATTGATCGACGGTATCGTCGCTCTCTAGCACTTGCGTGGCCAGATCGACGTTTTCGTAAATCAGCGCCCCCAGACATTTCGAAATCATGGCGCGGACCGCCGCGGTCATCGGCCCGAGTTCGGCGGGCGCTTGCGCCTCTTCCATTGTAGAAAGAGAGATCGTGCGCTCTGCCAGATTCACGGCCAGATCGCCCACGCGTTCCAGGTCATTGTTGATTTTGATCGTGGCGACGATCAAGCGAATATCCGCCTCGAGCAGGTCTGGTTGGCGAAGCATGCGAATGGCATGTTCATCGATGACCATTTCCATTTCGTTGATGCGCGGCTCGGTGAGAAAAACTTCGCTGGCCAGCCGCTCATTCCTGCTCAGCACAGCCTCCAGGGCCCGGTTGACGGAACCTTCCACCGTGCGCGCCTGTGAAATCAAATAGTTCATCAAGACAGTCTGGAAAATCCCTTCGGTGCTCGTTTTCGCCATTGTCATCTTAGTGTTCTCCCCGTGACCCGCCCTGTGCGGATCACCCCATTTCAGGATGGTTTTTGGGCATTGCACACAGATGACGCAGGAATGAATGTTTCACTACGATGCAATTGGTTGATTCGCAAGAGAAATAGAGAAGGAGAACTTCGAACCGTGGCCGATTTCGCTTTCCACCCACAGGCGTCCCCCGTGGGCTTCCACGATGTGCTTGGCAATGGATAAGCCAAGGCCCGTGCCGCCCGCCTCTCGCGAGCGCGCTGCGTCCACGCGGTAGAAGCGTTCAAAAATTCGCTCCTGATCCGCCAGAGGAATCCCGATGCCGGTGTCCGATACCACGATCACGGCTTCCCGGCCGTTGACGGCGACGCTCACGCCAACGCGTCCGGCCTCAGGCGTGTACTGGATGGCATTATCGAGAAGGTTTTGCAGCACTTCCCGCAGCAGGCTAGAGTCGCCTCGGATTGCTGGCAGGCCAGATGGAACATCGGTCTCAAAGGCAATCTGTTTCCGGCTCGCTTTCAGCAGCGCGGTTTCGGCGCACTGTTCGACCAATTCCAGGATGTTGACCGGCACGAATTCCAATTCCAACTTACCGGCTTCGATTCGCGCCAACTTCAAGAGATCGTCCGTCAAAGCGGCGAGCCGCGCAGCGTGGTCGCGGATGATTTCAAGGAAGCGCCGGTTATTGCGTGGGTCCTCGAGTGCGCCGGAGAGCAGCGTCTCCGCAAAGCCTTGGATAGCCGTGAGGGGCGTTTTAAATTCGTGGGAAACGTTGGCAACAAAATCCTGGCGCACACGCTCGAGGCGTCGCAACTCGGTAACGTCGTGGAGCACGACCACCGCGCCGGACGGCTGTCCTTCGGCGGAGGCGGAGTCGAGAGCTTGGACGGGCGTGGCGGTCACCGAGAAGCTTCTTTGCTGGACGATTCCCATGGCGATGTCGCTTCGAAGCCCTTCCTCGCCGTTCAAAGCCCTGCGGATAAGGCCCAGCAGTTCGGAGTGGCGAATGACCTCAATCAGAGGGCGCCCCTCGATTACGCTGGCGTCGAGGCTCAAGATCTCAGAGAAAGCGCGATTGGAAAATACGACTCTCTCGCGCGCGTCCACGACGGCCACACCTTCGACCATGCTTCGCAAAATCGCGCTGGAACGATTGCGTTCGCCGCTGAGCGAGCGGATGGTGCGGTCCATCGATGCCGCCGTTTCATTGAGCGCGCCAGCCAAATCAGCCAGCTCATCTCGCTGGCGTTCCGGGGGTAAGGAGCGAAAATCCCCCTCGGCGATGCGGCGCGAGAAATTCTTGAGGCGCTCGACGCGCGCGGCAAACATCCGAAAATAAACCAGCGAAATCAGACCGCCGAAAATGAGGATCAGCAGAGACGCGGCCAAGAGTCTCCGCCGCAGTTCCGCCATCGAGGTATGAGCCGCGGCTAGAGGCACTGCCAAGCGAATCACCAGCGTATCGCCCTGCGCGGTCTGCAAACGGACTGCTTCATAGACAAGATCGCGACCCAGCGCAGCGCTGCGGCGAGCGGAATGTCCCTCTCCGGAAGAAAGCGCTTGTTGAACTTCCGGCTGGTCAGAACTGCTTCCTGCCGGTTGTGGTTGGTGAGGAGAATCGGCCAGCATGCGCCCAGTCTGATCGAAGACAGTGGCGCGTAAGCCACCGGCAGAAACCCAGTCCGTCCAGGCCTGAAGATCCTGGGGCTCCTTTGACGCCGGAGGTCGCGCCTTGGCGAGACTCATCAGGGAGGTAAGCTTATCGTTTGCAGAACGAACGTAATCGCGGCGGAGGAGGCGCGAGGAATAAAAGTTCACTGCGAGCAAAATGGCGAGAAGCAGGCCAAAGTAGATCAGACCCAATTTCCAGAAAAGCTTAGCTGGCACGGGTTTCGAAAATGTAGCCGGCGCCCCGGATCGTTTTCATGTAGGCCGGATGCTGGGGCTCGGTTTCAATCTTCTCACGCAATCGCCGCACGTACACGTCCACGCTGCGGGGGGTGACAAATCGCTCGGTTCCCCAAACGCCATCCAACAATTGATCGCGCGTGAACACTCGGTTTGGACGCGCGGCCAGGAAGTAAAGGAGACGAAACTCCAGCGTGCTCATGGGCACGGGCTTTCCCGCGCGTGTGACGCGATACGCGGCCGGGTCAATTTTCAGCACTCCAATTTCGATGGGTTTTTCGGGGGCGGTGGCCGGCTCCGCGCGGCGCAAAAGGGCTTTCACACGCGCGACGAGCTCTCTCGGGCTGAAAGGCTTGGTAACGTAATCGTCCGCGCCCAGCTCCAGACCCACCACGCGATCCGCTTCTTCTCCTTTGGCCGTCAAGATGAGCACGGGCAGGCGATTCAAGCTGACGTCCTTGCGCACTTCCTTGCAGATTTCCAGGCCAGATAACTTCGGAAGCATCAAATCAAGCAGGAGCAGATCGGGAGGTGACTTGCGGAGTTGCGCAAGCCCGGTGGCTCCGTCTCCGCTTGCGGCGACGTTGAAGCCATCTTTCTCCAAATTGTATTTCACTAATTCGACGATATCCTTGTCGTCTTCAATCAGCAGGATTTTCTTCATCGATGTTTTGTGCGGAAGTCACCCACAACATACGGGAAATGGCGCTCGCAACGCAAGCAGGCCATGGCGCGAAGGCGCTCTTTTAACCCTCCATTAACATCTCTTGGTTAACGGATGAGACGCACGTATGTTCCGTAATGGGCCGGTACGCTCCATGTGAAGGTCAGGTCTACCAGCAAACTCTCTCCGCCGATACGGTCAAAGCAGCCCGTACCTCTGCCGATAGTACCCACAGGAGGGTAGTTCTGTCCCTTGAAACCATTGCCGAATCGGGAATCCAGGGCGCGGTTGCGCACGATTCGGCCGGTAATGCCAAAAGCTGAGATGCGAATACCCCACGGCCGGTCCATTGGACAAAAACTCACGCGCGTGATCCTGATCAGCTGCGGAGTCTCGCTCTTGATGGCGTGCACCGCGCTGGCCGCGTATGACTTCGTCACCTTCCGAAAGGATCTTGCAAGGTCCCTGATACAGACCGCGCGTGCCACCGGCGCGAATACTACGGCAGCAGTTTCCTTTGATGACGCCGGCTCGGTCCGTGAAATCCTGAGTTCGCTGAGTGCGCAGGACCACATCGTCCAGGCGTGCGTCTACGAGCTTGATGACGCAATTTTAGCGTCGTACGTGCGGTCCGGTTCTCATCCCGATCCTTTGCCGCCGTCCCCGGGGCCGGATGGAATCGCGAGCAAGCCGGGCCAAGTGATTCTCTTCCAGCCAATCGAGCGCAACGGAGAACGGATCGGGACAATTTATCTGGAGTCCGATACTGACGAGCTCTACGCGCGGGAGCGACGCTTCGCCGAGATAGCTCTCCTCGTGGTTCTCGCCTCGCTTGTCACGGCATGCCTACTCGCCACGCCCCTGCAGCGGGCCATTTCAGAACCGGTCCGCGAACTTGCCCAGACGGTTTCCGCGATTTCGCTGGGGAAAGACTACTCCATACGCGCCACCAAAAGCAGCGAAGACGAGATTGGCTCTCTCGTCGACGGCTTCAACGAAATGCTGGAGCGAATTCACGAGCGCGAAAAAGCGCTGCAATCGGCGCGCAACGATCTCGAGGTCAGGGTAAGCGAACGTACATCCGAATTGCAGAAGGAAATTGCCGAAAGAAAGAACACGGAGGAAAAGCTAGAGGAACGCACCGCCTTCTTCAACTCCCTCATCGAGAATAGCCCGATTGCCATCGTCGCCGTCGGGATCGACGACATCGTGCAATTCTGCAACCCAGCATTTGAAAACCTCTTCGGCTATTCTCAGGCCGACGTCATCGGCAAGTCTTTGCTTAGGTTGCTCACAAACGAGGAAATTCGCGCCGAAGTAGCAGCCAATCGAGAGGCCCTGTGGAAGGGAAAAGTGATCCACACAGTATCCAGGCGCGCCCGGAGGGACGGGACCTTGGTCGACGTTGAAGCCTTCTCCGTGCCTTTGGGTCCCACAGGGCATCGTACTGGCGCCGTCATGCAGTATCAGGACATTACCGAACGCAAGCGCGCCGAAGAGGCGCTCCTTCGGGCGAAAGATGCCGCCGAATCCGCGAGCCGCGCCAAAAGTGAATTTCTGGCTAACATGAGCCACGAAATTCGCACCCCCATGAATGGCATCATCGGTATGACCGAGCTGACCCTCGATACCGAGCTGAGTCCGGAACAGCGCGAGTATCTCGGCCTCGTGCGGGCCTCGGCCGATTCCCTTCTCAAGCTTATCAACGACATTCTGGATTTCTCGAAAATCGAAGCCGGGAAGATCGATCTCGAAAACGTCGAATTCCCTTTCCAGCAGAGTCTGGACGAAACGCTAAAGTCGCTCGTCCTTCGCGCCCGGCAAAAAGATGTGGAGTTATCTTGGCGCGTTGGGCCTGGAATCCCTAAGTATCTGAGGGGCGATGTGGGTCGGCTCCGGCAGATCGTCGTTAACCTTGTGGGGAACGCCGTGAAGTTCACGAAGCGCGGAGAGATTAAAGTTAGCGTCGAGGCTGAATCGGAGAGCGACACCGGAGTTATGCTCCACTTCCAAGTGCGCGATTCCGGGATCGGAATTCCAAAAGAAAAACAGCGGATGATCTTCGATGCCTTCACACAGGTCGATAGCTCAACGACGCGGAATTATGGAGGCACGGGACTAGGGCTTGCCATCACATCGCGGCTCGTCCAGTTGATGGGCGGAAAGATTTGGGTGGAAAGTGAGCTTGGCAGAGGCAGTATTTTCCATTTCACTAGCCGCTTTGAATTGACTGGCGCCGTTCCGCGGATGACCGCATCCGAGGACTCGAAAGCGATTCGAAGTCTTCCTCCCGGTGCCGCGGTATCGGATACATCTAAGGCACCGCAGGGAATAAAGATTCTGCTCGCTGAGGACAATGCCGTTAATCGAAGGCTGGCCATCGCGTTGCTCCAGAAGCGCGGCCACCGCATCGCAGCCACGGAAAACGGCCAAGAGGCCTTGGATGCCCTGGAACGCGAGAATTTCGATTTGGTTCTGATGGACGTGCAAATGCCCGTGCTCGATGGCTTTGACGCCATTCGAGCCATCCGCGCAAAGGAGCAAAGTTCAGGCACACATCTGCCGATCATAGCTCTGACGGCACACGCCATGAAGGGAGATCGCGAGAGGTGCCTGGCCGCAGGAGCCGATGAATACGTGACCAAGCCGATCCGAATCCCCGACCTTCTCGCGGCAATCGACCGCGCGACGAACACTAAAGCCAGCCCTGCTAACCCGGCTCCGCCGATGCCGACATCGCATTCCGCTGGCCCACCCGTACTCGACTTCGCGGCGGCGTTAGATCGCGTCGATGGGGATCGCGAGCTGCTGGAAAATCTCATGGGAATGTTTGCCGGTGAGTGTTCCCATGACATCGCTGAAATCCGCAAGTCGCTTGAGGCCCGCGATATGGGACAGCTTGAGCGTCTGGCACATACGCTGAAAGGAGCGTCCGCGAGCCTCGCTGCGGGACGCGTTGCCGATGCAGCGTTCGCACTCGAGAAGCAAGCGCGTACAGGTGAAGTCGGCAATGCGGAACAGTTGCTGGAAATCTTGCTCGCCGAAATAAACCGTCTGTTACCGGAAATCGAAGTGTTTTGCCGAAAGGTGGCGCCCTGAGCGCGACTAATTCGGACTCCCGGAGTAGTTCCCAGCATGACCGACAACAGGAAGATCAGAAACCGAGTTCTGGTCGCGGACGACGATCCTCTCTCTCGCCGCATGCTGGAGGCGTTCCTTACAAAATCCGGATATCGCGTGGTGATCGCCGCGGACGGCGTGGATGCCCTGAAGATTCTCACTACGGAAGATTCTCCGCCGCTCGCCATTTTGGACTGGATGATGCCGGGCTTGGAAGGTCCCCAGGTCTGCGAGCGCGTGCGGGCTCTCCCTGAACGGCCTTACGTTTACATTCTCTTGCTCACTGCTCGCAACGAGAAACAGGATTTACTGAACGGGTTCCTATCGGGGGCGGACGACTATCTCACAAAACCCTTTGACGCCCAGGAGCTTCGCGCGCGCCTGCACGTCGGGCAGCGTATCCTCGACCTGCAGGATAGCCTGATCGCCGCGCGGGAAGAGATGCGCTTCCATGCCACTCACGACTTGCTGACGGGTATCTATAATCGCGCTGTGGTGATCGATGCCATGAATCGGGAGTCGTCACGGCAAATACGTGAAGGAGGGGCATTCGGAGTCGTTCTACTGGATTTGGACCACTTCAAAAGCGTCAACGACAGCTTGGGGCATCTCGCCGGAGATGCGGTGCTAAAAGAGGCGGCGCTGCGGATGAAGCAAGCCGTTCGTCCTTACGACACCGTGGGGCGCTGGGGCGGCGAGGAGTTTCTTGTGGTCGTGCCCTCGTCGGACGCGGAGGGAACTCTGGCTCTGGCGGAGAGAATACGCGAAGCGATGCAGTCCACGCCGGTATCTACTCTGGCCGGCGATGCGCGTGTAACTGCGAGCTGCGGCGTGGCGGCCAGCACCGAAAGAAATCGGCTCGATCCCCACACCTTGCTCCGTCTGGCCGATGAAGCGTTGTATCGCGCAAAAGAACTTGGCCGCAATCGCTCGGAGCCCGCCGCGTACGACCACCCGATCCGGCCCGCTCCTGCGCCAGACGCGGCGCCGGTAAAGTCCCGCTAATAGTTGCCGGACCGGGCGATGCCATCTGCCCCGCGAAAACCTGCCCACTCGCAGCCTCAACCCTCCACCTGTTATGATTCCGATGTCAGAGGAGTACGAAAATATGTCGGAACCAACAAAAGAAGAGTTACTGGCTCGCATCGCCGAACTGGAAAAGCAGACCGGCTCGCGGCCGAAGGGTAGTCTCGAATTTCGCGTCGGCGAAAAGGGCGGCGTGAGTGTCTACGGCCTCGGGCGCTTTCCCGTCACTCTGTATTACGAGCAATGGATTCGCCTGCTCGACGCCGCCGATAATCTCCGCGCTTTTCTTGAGGAAAACAAAAGCCGTCTCAAGCTGAAAAATAGGGACTAACCTGAAGAGGCGACGGTCTCCCCCTCATTTCGCCGGAGTCTTTTCCAGTTCCTCGATCAGGGCGGGGACGATTTCGAAGAGGTCGCCCACAATCCCATAATCGGCGATCTCGAAAATCGGCGCGTTAGCGTCCTTGTTGATTGCGGCGATAGTTCGGGAGCCTTTCATTCCCACTACATGCTGGATGGCGCCGCTGATCCCCAGCGCGAGATAGAGCTTCGGCACTACCGTCTGCCCGGAACTCCCGATCTGCCGGTCCATCGGCAGCCAGCCTTCATCGCAAATGGGGCGCGACGCGGAAATCTCTCCGCCTAAAAGCTTCGCCAATTTTTCCGCCATGGGAATATTTTCCGGCGCTTTGATCCCTCGCCCGACGGAAACCAAAATCGGCGCCTGCGTCAGGTCCACCGCTTGTTTTGCTTCGCGGAAAAGCTCCAGCGGCTTAGTGCGAATCTGTTCTGGTTTCAATTCCACGCTCGCGGCCTTTACTTCCGCTTCACCGCTAGCACGCTTTGCCGCGGTATCTCCCCGAAAAGCGCCAGCCTGAAACGACGCGACCCATGGAGGCTCTCCGGTGAACACCACATCCGCCGCCGTTCGCCCTTGAAACATCTGGCGCACGAAAATCAGTTTTCCGTTTTCGTAGCGGTAGGCGATGCAATCACCAATCATTCCTTTTTGCATCGACGCCGCCAGCTTCGGCGCGAAATCGCGCACCTGATACGTGTGCGGCAGCAGTATGAGATCCGGCTTCGCGCTTTCGATCTCCTGGCGTAGCGCAATGCAATAGCTATCAGGCGTGTATTCGCCCAACAGTTCGTGCTCGATCAGAATGACGTCATCGAGCTGGTAACCCGCCAACTCATTCGCTAAGGCTGCGACCCCTTTGCCAACCACAACGCCGGAAATCGTGCCTTTTGTCTGCTGTGCGATCTGTTGCGCGGCCGCCAGCGTCTCAAAGCTGACGTTATTCCATTTACCTCCGCGCTGCTCGGTGATCAGGAGAATTTTCATACGCTAATTCGTTGTCGCTAAATGACCCGTGCCTCGTGTCGCAGTTTTTCGATCAGCTTCGCCGCCGCCTCTTTCGGCGAGCCGGTGATGAACTCCGTCTTCTTAACCTTCTGCGGCACGTAAAGTCGCTCGATCTGCTGCGTCCGCGCACTGGAAACTCCGAGAGAAGCGCGCTCCACGGTCGCAATTTCCTTCTTCTTTGCGGCCATGATGCCCTTCAGCGTGGCGTAGCGCACCTTGTTGATGCCGGATTGAATGGTAATCACCGCCGGCAGCGGCAGCTCGACCCACTGGAACCAGCCCGCTTCCAGCTCGCGTTTCAGTTTCATCCGTCCGTCGGTAACTTCAATCGCCATGATAATCGTTGCGTGCGGACGCTCCAGCAATTCGGCGAGTAGCACGCCGGTCTGCCCAAAGCCCTGGTCGTCACTTTGCAGCCCGGTGAGAATTAATTCGAAATTCTCTTTCTGGATTGCGGCCGCGATCGAACGCGCGGAGCCCAGCGGATCGAGCTTGAAAAATTCAGGATCGGAGATGTGGATTCCGCGTTCGGCGCCCTTGGCCAGCGCTTCCTTGATGGTTTGCTTCACGCGCTCCGGCCCCATCGAGATGGCCACCACTTCGCCGCCGTGCTTTTCCTTCAGCCGCAGGGCTTCTTCCAGCGCGAAGCTGTCCGGCTCGTTCATCTCAAATCCGATATCGGACTCGCGAATCCACGCGCCGCCTTCCGCAATCGCGAGCGGCGCATCCTTCGCTGGCACTTGCTTGACGCACACGCCAATCTTCACGCTAGCGCCCTTCCCATCGCTTGAAGAGCAGCGACGCATTCGTCCCGCCGAAGCCGAACGAATTCGAGAGCGCGTAGTTCACTTCCGCTTTGCGCGATTTATTGGGAACGTAATCGAGGTCGCATGCGGGATCGGGATTTTCCTGGTTGATCGTCGGCGGCAGAATCTGATCGCGCAGCGCCAGCACGCCGATGCCCGCTTCGAGCCCGCCCGCGCCGCCCAGAAGATGTCCGGTCATGGATTTCGTCGAGCTGATTGGAACCTTTTTCGCACGATCTCCGAACACGTGCTTCAGCGCGACAGTTTCGATCGCATCGCCGATTGGAGTTGACGTCCCGTGCGCGTTGACGTAACCGACTTCCGCCGGCGAAATCTTCGCATCTTTGATTGCAGCGAGCGAACAACGGTACCCCCCGTCGCCGCCTTCGGCGGGCTGCGTGATGTGGTGCGCGTCGCCGGACATTCCGTAGCCGGTGATTTCCACGATTATGTTTGCGCCGCGCCGCTGCGCAAATTCCAGCGATTCGAGAATCAGCACGCCCGAGCCTTCGCCCACCACGAACCCATCGCGCTGCGCATCAAAAGGACGGCTGGCGCGCTCGGGCTCGTCGTTGCGCGTCGAAAGCGCACGCATGGCCCCGAATCCGCCGATGCTCATTGGTGTCACCGCCGCTTCCGAGCCGCCCGCGATCATCACTTCGGCATCGCAGCGCTGGATAATTTTGTACGCGTCGCCCACCGCGTGAGCCCCGGCAGAACATGCCGTCGCCGTCGCCGAATTCGGCCCCTTGGCTCCGTAGCGGATGGAAACATTTCCAGCTGCCAGGTTCACGATCGCTGAAGGAATGAAAAATGGGGAGATCTTGCCCGGACCGCCGCTCAAGTATTTAGAGTGTTCGCGCTCGATTACGTCGAATCCGCCGATGCCCGATCCGATGTAGACGCCCGTCGCATCCGCGATTTCCGGCGTGATCTCGAGCCCAGCCATGCGCATGGCGAAATCCGAGGCGGCCATCGCCAGCTGAATGAACCGCGCCATCTTCTTCAGTTCTTTTTTCTCGATCCAGTTCAGCGGATCGAAGCCCTTCACCTCGCCGGCAATCTGGCAATCGAAGGCGCTCACGTCGAATTGCGTGACGCGTCCGATGCCGCTTTTTCCGGCCAGCAGATTGCGCCACACCTCTTCGGTTCCAATGCCGCAACCGCAGATTAGTCCAACACCCGTCACGACAACTCGGCGGTTCAAGGGAAACTTCTCCTGTTCGGGATGGGATGGCTCAGCGGGACCGGCTACTTCCCCTTGGAGTGCTTTTCGATGTACTCGTTCGCGTCTTTCACCGTGGCGATCTTCTCCGCATCCTCATCCGGAATTTCGATGCCGAACGCTTCCTCGAAGGCCATCACCAGCTCGACCGTGTCGAGCGAGTCGGCGCCAAGGTCGTCCACAAACGAGGCATTGGGGGTCACTTCGCCTTCGTCCACACCGAGTTGCTCGACAATAATCTGCTTCACGCGTTCTTCGACGCTGGCCATTCTAACTATTCCTCCGCTATTGGTGATATGGGACCTTGGGCTGCACGCCAGGGAAGTCGCGCCCGTTTTGACCTGCCCATTCTATGCGGCACCCTCCGCCCGGTCAACCTTCCGATGCGTATTTGCGGGCTTAACCCATGTGCATTCCGCCGTTGACTTCCAAAACTTGTCCAGTGATGTAAGCAGCCTCATCGCTCGCTAGAAAAACAATAGCCGCGCCGATTTCGCAGTCCTTGCCAAACCGCCCCAGGGGAATCAGCGACTTCATCTTCTCTTTCAGCTCTGGCGAAAGCGGATCGGTCATCGGCGTTTCGACGAACCCCGGCGCAATCGCATTCACCGTGATGCTTCGCGACGCCACTTCCACCGCAATCGCCCGCGTCAATCCGATTAGCCCCGCCTTTGACGCCACGTAATTCGCCTGCCCCGCATTTCCGGTCTCCGCGACCACTGAAGTCACATTGATGATGCGCCCGGAGCGCTGCTTCAGCATCGCGCCAAGCGCCTGCTGAATACAGAGATGCGCGCCCGTCAAATTGGTGCGCAGCACAGCCTCCCAATCTTCTAATTTCATCCGCAACGCCAGCGTGTCGCGCGTGATCGCCGCGTTGTTCACCAAAATGTCCAGCCTGCCAAACTTCGCGAGCACTTGTTGAAACGCAGCCTTCACCTGTGCGCTGTCCGCCACGTCCATCGGCACCGCCAGCGCCGAACCTCCCGCGGATTCGATCCCGCTCGCCAGCGATGCCAGCTTATCCGCGCTCCGCGCTGCCACCGCGACCTTCGCGCCCGCTTCCGCCAGCGCCAGCGAAGTGGCCCGTCCAATCCCCTGCGACGCCCCCGTAACCAGCGCGACTTTATCTTTCAGCGAAAACATCTGGCCCCCGTAATGCCTCGATGACAGCGATTATTCCGCTAGGTCTCCGCGCTTTCTGCCCGAGCCTGCGCAATCTTATCCAGCGTTGACTTCAATCCCGCCGCATCTTCCACATTGAAAAATCGCACCGAGCGATCGATCTGACGCAGAAGTCCCGCCAACACTTTCCCCGGCCCCACTTCGACGAAAACCTTCACATCCTGGTCGATCATTTCGCGGACCGAATCGAGCCACCGTACCGGAAGCGTTACCTGCCGAATCAGCGCGTCGCGTGCTTCGTCGCCGGTGGTCACCGCCTCCGCGTCCACATTGGTAATCACCGGAAAGCGAAGCTCGCTGAATTTCGCCGCGCGCAGATCGGATTCCAGCCGCCGCTGCGCGGGCGTCAGCATGCCGCAGTGAAAAGGAGCGGAAACCGCCAAAATCACCGCCCGCTTCGCTCCGGACTGCGACGCGATTTCGACCGCGCGTTTCACCGCCGCCGCGGCGCCCGCAATCACGGTCTGTTCCGGCGAATTCAAATTCGCGGGCGAAACCACTTCTCCCTTCGCGGCCTTCTTGCAAACCTCGGCCACATCCGCGGGAGAAAGCCCCAGAATCGCGGCCATCGCGCCTTCTCCCGCCGGCACAGCTTCTTGCATGTACCGGCCGCGCTGCCGCACCAGCTTCACCGCATCGGCAAACTCCAGCGCGCCCGCGGCCACCAGCGCGGAATATTCTCCCAAGCTATGTCCCGCGGCTAAATCCGGTTGAATGCCTCGGCTTTCGAGCGCGCGATACGCCGCCACAGAAACGGTCAAGATCGCTGGCTGCTGGTTTTCGGTCAGCTTCAGGGCCTCTTCATCGCCCTCGAAGCACACCTTGGAAATCGCGAATCCCAGCGCCGCATCCGCTTCTTCAAACACGGCGCGCGACTCCGCAAAATTCTCGG
Organism: uncultured Acidobacteriota bacterium; assembly: GCA_963723845.1. Classification (GTDB taxonomy): domain Bacteria; phylum Acidobacteriota; class Terriglobia; order Acidiferrales; family UBA7541; genus Palsa-295. The sequence goes on along the minus strand of CAVRSO010000105.1, from coordinate 65,026 downwards.
CCAGGTCCCGGCCCATGCCCGGATATTGCGAAGCCTGTCCTGGAAAAAGGAATGCGAGCTTGCTCATGATGGTTGCAATTCCTAAAACTCAGCCGCGTGCGGGGATTGCTGCGGCTGCGGAAAGCTCCTGTTCGATTTTCTCGTTCACGCGAGCGCGGCAAAGTTCGGCGGCCACGCGTATCGCGTTTTTGATGGCGTTCGGATTCGACCGCCCGTGGCCGATCACGGTGATGCCGCGCACGCCGAGCAAAGGGGCCCCGCCGGTTTCCGAATAATCCGTGCGCTTGCGGAAATCGTCAAACGCTCGCTTCGAAAGCGCGTAGCCGATTTGCGACGTAAGGCTGCTCTTGATCGCCTTTTTCAACATGCCCCCGATATGTTCCACCAGGCCTTCGCTGAGTTTCAGCGCGATGTTTCCTATGAATCCGTCGCATACCACCACGTCCACATTGCCGCGAAAAACGTCGCGTCCTTCCACATTCCCAACGAAATTCAGCGGCAATTGTTTCAAAAGCGTGGCCGCCTCGCGCGTCAGGTCGTTACCCTTGGCTTCTTCCTCTCCGATGGAAAGTAGCGCCACGCGAGGCCGCTTCACTCCCCAGATGGAGCGGTAATAAATCTCGCCCATCACCGCGAACTGCTCGATGTGCGCGGGTTTGGAATCCACGTTCGCGCCCACATCCAGGATCACCGATATTTTTTCCTTCATGTTCGGAAACGCCGCGGCCAGCGCCGGCCGGTCCACCGAAGGCAGCGTGCCGATCACGAATCGCGCCACGGTCATCACCGCACCCGTGTTCCCCGCACTCACCAGCGCGTCAGCCTTGCCGTCGCGGACGAGGCGCGCCGCCACGTGCACAGAGCTTTCCTTCTTGCGGCGGAAGGCCTGCGACGGCGAATCCGTCATGGTAATCACGTCCGTGGCATTCACCACTTCAATCGCGAGGTCGCGGTGCTTGTGCCGCGCCAGCTCGTGCCGCACCGCTTGCTCTCCGCCAACGAGCAGCACGCGCACGCCCTGCTCACGCGCCGCCAGGATCGCTCCTTCCACTTCGACGCGAGGCGCATGGTCGCCGCCCATAGCATCCAGGGCAATAGTAGTCATGTAAGCACCGGCTTGGACTGGCAGGCGAGGGAAACTTAGGCCGTCTTGGCCTCGGTGTCAATTACTTCGCGGCCGTTGTAGTAGCCACACTTCAGACACGCTCGGTGAGGCAGCTTCTTTTCGTGGCAATGCGGGCATTCGGCCAGCGAAAGCGGGTGCAAATGGTCGTGCGCTCGGCGGGTGGACGTCCGCCTCTTCGAGTGTCGTCGCTTTGGATTCGGCATGAATGTTCCTCGTGGCAGGCCGCGACTCAATGCGGTCTGAATGGAATCCAACAGTGTAGCGTTTTATTGCTTTTTGAACCAGTCCTGCTTTAGACGGGCGAGCGGGGCAAGCCGGGCGTCGGAGCCGTTCTTTTCGCACCGGCACTCCTCATTGTTCAGGTTCGCGCCGCAGTGGGGGCACAGCCCGCGGCAATCACCCGAGCAGATTACTTTCATGGGAAGCGCGAGGTTCACCTGCTCCGCCAGGATGTCCGCGAGGAAAAGCCCGTCGCCCTCAAAGAAGGCGATTTCCGTATCGTCGAGGTTTAGGTGCAATTCCTCATCGCGCGCGATGGAGGTCATCGGGCGGTAGAAAAGATCGAAATCCCGGCTGATTTCCTCGACCACGGTGTCCAGGCAGCGCGCGCATACTAGCTCCACTCGGGTGTGCAGGTTCCCGCAGATGCGGATCTGCCCGTCCACAAGTTCAGCCGTTGCGCGCACTTCCAAGGGCTCTACCTGGCGGAATTCGCCGGAATGGAAATCCAGCGTGCCGGGAGCGTAGCTCTTCCGGATGCGCACCTTGCGGACCGCCAGTTCATGTACGTCGAGAAACATCGCATTTTTCCTAAATTTCCGCCGCGAAATTCATTATAAATCCGTTGCCCCCGATGTCAAGAAACCCTCTCCCCCCGTTGCTGCAAGAGGACACGAAACGCACTCGAGCGCGGCGATTGCCCCCTGACGGGGGAAAGGAGCGGAGTGTCCGCACTTTTGGCGTTGCCCCTGTAGCGGCCGCCTCGCTTTTTAGGGGGCGCCTTTCGCCTCACGTTGTCATCCCGAGCGGAGTGTCCCGCACTTTGGGTGTTGCGCGAAGCGCCCGGACACGGAGCCGAGGAATCTCCCTTGGATCCCCACAATGCGCCAGTAGAGGCCAACCTCCACCCGCACAGGCATTCCCTTAGTTACAGTAGTTGCCGAGTTTCGGTTGGTATCCGGTTTGGAGGGCTTCGCCTTGCAGCATCAGGGCGCCTGTCTGTGGCGTCTCTGAATTCAGATTGTCGACGCAATAATAATATCCACTGTGCTGAACGGTCCACACCGGTAAGCCGAGCACGGCCGGATTGACTTTCATGGGGACGCCTATGCCCAACATCGACTCCACATGCGCGCCCCAGTCGCCGTCCCGCGGCACGCTTGCTGGTAGATGCGTTGGGAGAATCGGTAGCAGATCGTTATCGGCCAGCACGGGAGCATCTGCGGGCGTATCGGCCTCGGCACCTTGATCAGTCAGGGGCCCCGGCGCTGTTTGAGGCACGTTCACGGGTTCCACCGCTGCGGCTGACGAAATCGGCTCCGTCCTTCTTCCGTTGGAGTTACGGCGGGCGGGAAACCTGCTGACGCTCATTATCATCACCATCAGTACTAGAATTCCCGCCGAGCAAGCCGACACTGTGAGCCCGAGTTTCCGGCGCTGGCGAAGTTCCGAGGCGGCTGAATCATTCGCTTGAGGCTCCAGGTGACTCACCTCAATAACTTTGGCGGGAGCAGGCATCAAGCCCGGCAATAGGGAATCTCTTGGAACGATCTCTTTCTCGGCCGACGCTGGCTTCTGGGGTTCGAGAAGTACTTCGTAACGCTTCGCCGGCGCTCGCAGAAGCTTGTCCGATGGCCTTTCGAATCGCTCTTCAGGCGTTGGAAAAGCGATCGCGGGAGATGGAGACGTCGTCCATTGCAAGCCAGACGCTATGTTTGAAAACTGAGCTGGTTGCGAAGATTCCGAAACTACCCGGCGCGGAATCCCCATGCTAAGGCTCGGCTGTGCATTCTCGAATCTTTCGGCAGCCAGGCTCGCGGGAACGGGCGCTTGGATGGAAATCGGCGGCGCTGCGCCACTCATCGTCGGGGATTTAGGCTGTGGATCTAGTTCACCTTGGGTAATTGAGATGGGCTGCTCTTGCGCGGCAATCCATTTCGCGATCTGTCTTTGCGCGTCGGCAGGGAGATCCTTGAACGAAATACCAGCTTCCTTACGCGTCGGACCCAACCACACAACTCGCCCTGCAGCCTCAATCGGCTTCTCGGTAGGATCCAGTTGAAAGCGAAGGGCCAGCTCCGCGTCGGCATTCAGTTTGGTTGCTGCATGGAGGGACAATCCACCCGTGCCAAGGCTGACGATGATGCCTCCATTCCCTGGACCAAGCTCAACGTATAGGATCGACGAGGCTAGCCCGCACCGGACGTGATGCCGGCGCTCTTCGGGAACATTTCTATTCCGCAGAGGTGACACCCTTTGCACATTGGCCGGCAGCAGCCGGAGCGATAAGCTACAGAAACAAAACAGTTTAGCTGGTGTTGCTCCTCAGCGAAACCTGTCCAGCACAGGCTAAATAAGCAATTGTCTTTCCATTGGACCGGTCGGCGCGCTACAGGGGCGACCGCAAAGGCGGCCCCTTACACGCGACGTGGACGCCGGACAAGTAGCCAAGCATGTGCGCCGACTATCCGCCACGGCGGGTATCGTGCCCTACGACTGCCAGGGCAAAGGCCCATGGGCAACTTGTCCAATTCAGGAGAGCGGCGGGTGGCGGCGATGCCAGTCGGTGGACTGTTCGTAGGCGAGGGCGATGGCGAGGAGGCGCGCTTCGTCCCCGTGCGGGGCGATTAGCTGTAGGCCTACGGGCAAACCTTGTGGCGTGAAGCCGCAGGGGATCGATATAGCTGGATGGCCGGTGAGATTGGCGGGGCGCGTCAACCGCAGCAGCTCCGCTCGAACGGCCGTCTCTCGCTGGCCCGCGGTTGGGACTTCACTTTTGCCAATCGGAGGGGCGGGTATGGGGGAAGTGGGGGCGATAACGGCGTCCACCCTTTCGAATGCGGCGGCAAAATCCTCTTCCACTTTGCGTTTGGCTTCCTGGGCGCGAAGGTAATCCACGGCTAGCAGCTTGTGTCCGAACTCGAGATGGCCTCGGACGTCTTCGCCATACTCCGCGGCGCGCGCGGGAAAATATCCCTGCGATTCGTGATAGCGGCTCGCTTCGGCGACAACGGCAGTGGTCGCTTCATCGACGGAATTGACGAGATTCGGCAGCGAGACCTCCTGGATTTCAGCGCCCAGGGACTGGAAGACTTTTGCAGCGGCCTCGACCAAGCGCCGCACGTCGTCATCGAGCCTTTCAAAGAAAAAGTGTTTGGGCCAGCCGAGACGGAATCGCGCGGGTAGGCTCTCGCGGAGCTTTGGATGATCGGGGCGCGCCGCGCCCTTCGGATATTTGCCTGCGACCGAATTCAGGACGATGCACGCATCGGTGACGCTGCGTGCGATCGGTCCCGCGTGATCGAAACTGACTGCGAGCGGTACAATACCAGAAATACTTACGAGTCCAAACGTGGGCTTCAATCCAACGATTCCGCACAAAGCCGACGGGATACGAATTGAGCCTCCGGTGTCCGTCCCCATGGAGGCGAATCCCATTCCCGCCGCCACGGCGACTGCCGAGCCGCCGCTCGATCCGCCCGAAATCTGCTGCGCGGCCCAGGGGTTGCACGAGCTTCCGTAATGTGGATTTTCGCCGGTGATCCCGTACGCAAATTCATGCATGTTGGTTTTGCCCAGTAAGATGGCGCCTGCTCGCGCGAGGCGGCCCGCAACGTGACTATCGGTATCGGGGACGAAATCAGAGAGAATTGTGGAGCCCGCCGTGGTGCGAATGCCGCGCGTGTAGTAATTGTCCTTCAGCGAGATAGGTATGCCATGAAGTGGACCTCGATCTGAGCCGCGGAGGATTTCTTTTTCCGCCAGCTTCGCGCGGCGGCGCGCCGGTTCGGCGAGGATGGTGAGGAAGGCGTGCAGTTCAGGATTCCATCGCTCAATTCGTGCGAGCGACGCATTCACGAGATCGACGGGGGAGAGTTCCTTGCGTCTCAGCAACGAGGCCGCTTCATCAATTGAAAGGAACGCGAGCTCGGATTCCGCTTTTGGTGTCATGAGATCCCGCTAGAATATTTTCTCTTGCTTTCGCAGCGTGCCGGCCGAACCAAGATTGGCGATCCGAAACACGACACTGTATTGATTTTCATTGCGGATCGCGCCGAACGAAAACTTGCGGTACTCAAAACCGATACCGCAGCACGAGCCGTTATAAGAGACCTCGACGATCTGGTTCTGAAACGCCTGCTGCGTGAAATCGTAGCTGGCTCCCAACATCAGATTCCAGCCCGGGCGGTTCTGATCCCCGTAGCCGAAGAGCGTCCTCAATTGATTGGAGCGCTGCTCGAAATTGGGCGGAGGCAGCGATGGATTCAAGGGCAGGTTCAATGTGGAAAAGTGCGCGAGGGTGACAAACGATTCCTTGTACGGCTTGAGTTTCAGGAGGGTGCCGATCGCGGTCAGCCGATTGCGCTGGGGATCGTAGTTCACGATGAATTGCGTATCGAAGCGCTTTGCGGGATCGACGCGCAAGTCGCTCACGATGGGCGAAAAGTGCCTGGGCACATCCGCGAAGGCGAACGGTGTGAGCGCGTCGAGGGTCTGGAAGACATTGGGCTGGCCAGGAACCAAGGCGCCTCCGAAGGTAGGGTCGAAAAAGTATTTCTGCGCGAGGCTCCAGGTAATCAATTCATCGGCATTGCCCGATCCGCTGCGGCGGAAAAGGCGCTGCGTGACGCCATATTCAATTTCGTTCGTATCGGTGAGAGTCTCATCCTCGTCGAAACGGATGAAACGCCCGAAATCGTTCACGCCATTCACGTAGTTGTAGGTGATCTCCGGTTCGATCACATGCTTCCACTTGGTATCGCCGCCGTCCCAAACGCGCTCGAACACCGGTAGCCGAATATCAACCGAAAGCTCTTCGGTGTCGCGAAATAATCCCTGGCCGAGCAAAACGCCATTGCGCAGTTGGTCGCCGTAATAGGTGGAGCGAAAGGTGAAGCTGGAAGCAACGTTGAGCCAATCGGCCCAGTGCAAGGGGATTGTGACGCTGGGAGCCAATTCGCTGCGCTCCACGAAGCTGGGGGTCTCGAATGGGGTGACATTTTCTCCGCGATGCTCGGCTCCCGTAAACGCATCGAAGGAAAAATAAATCGGGAGCTTATTGAAGAAAGCCTGGTCCACGGAGCTGATTCGGGCTTCGGGGCCAGTCCGCAAAGTGATCGATGTTTGCGGCGTGGCGCTCAAATAGTTGCGGTAACTGAGCGCGGCGAAGTTCACGCTGAATCCGCTGAAATTATTGGTCAAAAACGCGGTGTTGCGGACCTCCGAGTTAACGGCCTCGCGAAAGGTATCGGACCATGCCAGGCGGAAGGTGAGCGAAGTGAGTTGATCCAAATCCGCGACGGCGCGCCATCCACCAGGCAACAGGGAAGTGAACAGAAGCTTCGTTTCGTGACCTCCTTGGCGGAGCGGCGGAGCATTTTGCTGCTCGAGTCCGCGATCGATTACGCCGAAATAGCTGGCGGTGAGATTGGCGCTCTCCCAGGGCCTCATGCGGAACTCTCCCTTTTGGCTCCATCCGCGCGAGCTGAAATAGGAAGCGCCGAGGGTGGTATCCATCCAATCCACAGGCGCCCAATAAAACGAGTCGCCGAGAACGAAGCCCTTCTGCGTGGTGTCGCCCACATCGGGAACCATGAAGCCGGATTCGCGGCGTTTTTCGGCGGGCAACGTGGCGTAAGGCAAGTACAGGATGGGAAACGAGAAGACGCGAAAATCTCCGTTTTCGAGGTGAACGGACTTTTGCAACCTGATCGTGGCGGAACTTGCGTAAAACTTCCAGGCGGGCCGCCCCGGTTTGCAAACGGTGAGCCACACTTTGCGGACGCGATAGGTGTTTTCGTCGACGCGCTCTGCTTCTTCGGCGTCAAAATAGAGCGGATTGGGGCTAAGGAGCAACGTAGGAGCGGGACGGCGCTGCAATGCGAATGTTCCGCGAGCATTGTGAAAAGTGCCGTGGCCGGTGCGCAATTCGTAGCGGGCATCATCGGCTTCTACGTGTTGGGTCCGATAATCGAGCTGCACATGGCCGCGTGCGGCGACGATTTGGGCGCCGCTGTCATATTCGACATGATCCGCGCGAAGACGCGCGTTTTCGTAGCGGACCTCGACGTGCCCATCGGCATAGAAGAGTTTTCCCGATTCGCGTTGCTGGTCCGCTTCCAGAGTGGCTTCGCCGCCGCCGGTGAAAAGCTTCGGCGTAGGCGTAGGTTTCTTAGGCGCTTGGGCGGCAGTGAAGCGCGGCGCGGCGAGAAAAACAGTTAGCAGCGCGGCGTAAAGCAAAGTTTTGCGGAGAGATTGCGCGAGAGTCTCGTTGGGCATTGCGAGAGAAAGCGGAAAAGAGAAAGCCGAGCCTAACACGCGTCCCGCTTGCCCGCAATCCGTCAGAGCGATGGGGCGCAAGACGGTCGATCAGATGGATGCAAAAACACATGTTGCAAGTTGTAACCGGCTGCGTGCAGTGCCGGAGGAGAGGTGAGCTTAACTTAGCGCAGCACGCTGACGCCGAATATTTCCCGAATCTTGCGGGTAAGTGTATCGCTGGTGAATGGTTTCTGAAGAAATTCCGAGCCGCTGATGGCCAGTTCCTGAACTACGGAAGAATTCATATAACCCGACATGTAGAGGACTTTCATATTGGGATTTCGCGCCATCAAAGATTTGGCCAAATTGGGACCGCTAATTCGGGGCATCACAACGTCGGTAAGGAGCAAGTGAATGGTCCCTTGGTGAAGTTGAGCCAACTCATGAGCCTCAAAACCGTTGCTGGCTTCCAGGACTTTATAGTGATTTTCGAGCAGCATCTCGCAAGTAAGCTTTCTGAGCGATTCTTCGTCTTCGACCACCAAGACGGTTTCCGTTCCTTCGAATAATCTTCTCGGTTCAATGTTGTCCTTCTCGGCCGCTGCTTGAGTTTGAGGGAGGTAGATTTTGAAAGTGGTTCCGCGGCCCACTTCGCTGGACACGGAGATGTGACCGCCGCTTTGCTTAACGACGCCATAGACCGTCGAAAGGCCGAGCCCGGTGCCCTTTCCCTGTTCTTTTGTGGTGAAGAACGGCTCGAAAATATGCTTCTGAGTTTCGGCATCGATGCCGGTTCCGGTGTCCGTGACTGCAAGCATGACGAATGAGCCGGCAGCGAGCTCGGGATGGCTCTGCAGATGAAGGTGATCCAACTGGACGTTCGAGGTTTCAATCGTCAGAGTGCCGCCGTCGGGCATCGCGTCCCTGGAATTGACGATCAGATTCATGATGACCTGTTCGAGCTGCCCTTGATCCGCCTTCACGCAGGCTAAATTAGGAGATAGGGCCGTGACCATTTCTACGTCGGCTCCGATGAGACGCTGGAGCATCTTCTGGACGTCGGTGACCACGGAATTCAGGTCTAAAATTCTTGAATCGAGGATCTGCTGGCGGCTGAAGGCGAGGAGTTGGCGCGTTAGCCTGGCAGCACCCTGGCCTGCTTTCCTGATTTGCGCGACCTTGGCGCGGACGGGATCATCGTCTTTCAAGCGCCCCTCGACAATATCGCTGTAACCTATGATTACGCCCAGGAGGTTGTTGAAGTCGTGAGCCACGCCGCCAGCCAATCGGCCGACTGCTTCCATCTTTTGCGCCTGAAGGAACATTTCTTCCAGGCGTTTTGTTTCGGTAACATCGCGGGCGATTGCCGAAGCGCTGACAATCCTTCCGTGCGCATCCTTGATCGAGGAGACAGAAAGTGAAACGGGAACGTGGCTTCCGTCCTTTCGCACGCAAATTGTTTCAAGCTGTTCTACCTTTTCGCCCCAGCTTATTTTCTTGAGGATGCCCTGGAACTCGTTCTGCCGGTCCGGGGGAACAATGATGCCGAGCGATTTTCCGAGTACCTCCGCGCGCGAGTATCCGTAGATTTGCTCCGCGCCGAGATTCCAAGTCAGGATAATTCCGTCGAGCGTCGCACTGATGATTGCGTCTTGTGAGGACTCCACAACGGCGGCCACGCGCCGAAGGTTGTCCTCTATTTGCTTGCGCTCCGTTATGTCGAGGAAAGTCACGACGGAACCAATTGATTTGCCGTCCTGCAGCATCGGGTGCGACCAGCACTCGACCGGAAAGCTGGAGCCGTCTTTCTTGCGTAGGAGTTCCTCGTCCAGGTGGATCTCGCGACCGGCACGGGCGGCCGCGCAAATGGGGCACTCTTCGACCGAGTAGGGCGTGCCTTCGGCTCGAGTATGGTGGCTGAGCGAGTGCATCTGTTTGCCGAGCAGGTCGGTTGGATGATCGTAGCCGAGCAGGCGCGCGCAAGCCGGATTGCAGAAAGTGCAGTGGCCCTGGAGGTTGACACCGTAGATAGCTTCAGCGGTGGAATCGAGCAATAACCGAACTTTCTCCTCGCTATCGTGGAGGGCTTGCCTTGCTTGGCCGGCTTCGTCGCGCGTCAATTTTTCGTCGAGAGCCCGGCGGACAGCTGATGGCAAGCGGGTCAAACGGTCTTTCAGTATGTAATCGGCCACTCCTTCCTTGATCAGGTCGACCGCGGCCTCTTCGCCGAGTGTGCCGGTTACTAAAACGAAAGGAATGTTCATTCCACTTCGCTTAACGAAGCGGAAGGCTTCGAGACCGCTCCATTCGGGAATGGAGTAGTCGGAGAGGATGAGATCGTAAACGCGGAATCGGAGGCTGGCCACGAAGGCTTCCTCGGTGTCCACGGTGTCAGCGTCGAGTTCGAAGCCCGCTTCTTGCAGCTTCCGAATGAAGAGTTCTGCGTCACGCTGGTTGTCTTCGAGTATGAGCACCCGTAGGCGAGTTGGGGCGTCGTTGTAATCCTGAAGGCGTCCAACAGTTTCGTTTGTTGGCGTGGTCACAGTGTCCTCTTCTACGGTTTGGAGAATGCCGCGGTGGGCGGCGATTGATTGGCAACCAACCAGTAAAGCCCCAGCTGCTTCACGATTTCCCTGAATTGGTCAAAATCAACGGGCTTCCGCATATAGCTGTTGACGCCCAGCTTATAGCCCTCCACGAGGTCTCGCTCTTCGGTTGAGGATGTAAGTATGGCCACTGGGATCGCGCGCGTACGCGCATCGTTTTTGAGCGCGCTTAATACTTCGAGTCCATTGATTTTAGGGAGTTTTAAATCAAGAATGACCAGCTTGGGCGGACTGTCAAAGGAGCGGTACTCGTAGGTTCCCCGGCAGAACAGGAAGTCCAGGGTCTCTGCGCCGTCGCGCAGTACTTCAATGCGGTTGTTCAGATTTTCTTTGTGGAGCGCGTAGAGAGTCAACTCAATGTCCTTGGGATTGTCCTCGACCAGGAGAATTTCAATTCCGGCTGGCTTCATGTTGTGCTCCATTCCCGATCACTTACCCGTCACCCCGGCACACCTGGCACGGACCATTGATGTAATCAATCGACCAGAAAGCTTCGGGGCAACAGCATGAGGAACAAGAAAGGGGGGCGATGACTTCGGCGAGTGAAAGCTTTATCGCAAAATCAGACGCGTGTTCTTCGTGCTTCCTACCGATTACTTCTAGAAGAAACTGTAAACCTATTTGTATCGCTGCCGCCGCACAAAAAATGCGGTGCTGGAGCCGATTTGTAACTATTCAGAGTGTTCGGCGATGACGAAATATGTCCGGCTGCGTTTGATAGCAAGTTACAATATTAGAGCAACCTAATTTCGGAGGGGTGGCCGAGCGGTTGAAGGCGGCGGTCTTGAAAACCGTTAGACCCGAAAGGGTCTCGTGGGTTCGAATCCCACCTCCTCCGCCATTGCCTCGAAGATACAGTTCGCAAGCCTGTAAGATAAGCGTTCCGAGACTATAGTGGTGCCTCAGTTGGTGGCCCGGCCATTCCTGGCTGCGGCTTACCGATTGCCTTGACTTACCCGCGCAGGCAAGAGTGCCTGCGCCACGGAAGGAGCGATGGTAACAATCCTTTCCAGCTCGGCATTGGCGCTTCTGCTGATTTTCTTTCCGGCGCCGACGCTGCAACGTTCGCCTGGATTGGCGAATGGTGCTAGCTCGCTGAGCATTGCGGCTCAATCGACACAGCCCGCGAATCCGTCTACCGCCTCCACTTCCGACAAGAAAGAAGGAAAAGTAACCGCCTATATCCTGCCTCCGGACCTTTATCGGAAAGCGCGCCATCTAGCGCAAATCGCATTTTGGGGTCAAATCGCACTGTTCTTGTATTCCATTATTGTGCTGCTGGTGATTTTGAAATGGCGGCTCGCCGCAAAATACCGCGCATGGGCGGAAGGGGTTTCCGCGAACCGATTCTTGCAGGCGGCAATTTTCTCTCCGCTGACTCTGCTGACGATCGCCATTTTCGAGAGCCCTGGAGACATCGGCCAGCACTGGGTATCGCGAAAATTCGGACTGAGCGTTCAGGGCTGGGGATCGTGGAGCTGGGACTGGACGAAGAGCCAGATTATTGCGGTGATCATCGGAATCATCGTTATCTGGATACTCTTCGCGGCGATTCGCAAAAGCCCGCGGCGCTGGTGGCTTTGGTTCTGGATTGCTTCGTTGCCGCTCACCGTGCTGGGAGTATTCATACAACCGCTGGTGATCGATCCTCTATTCCACAAGTTCGCGCCGCTGGCGGAAAAGGATCCGGCGCTGACGGCTTCACTCGAGCGGATGGTTCAGCGCGCGGGCGAAAACATTCCGCCGCAGCGGATGTTCTGGATGGGCGCGTCGGAGAAATCAACTGAACTGAATGCATACGTAACGGGAATCGGCGCTTCCAAGCGCGTCGTCGTGTGGGACACTACGATTTCGAAAATGAGCACGCCTCAGATCGTGTTTGTCGCGGGCCACGAAACCGGACACTATGTGCTCTACCATATCCCCAAGGAGATAGCGCTCGATTCCATCGTTTTTCTGGGGTTGTTCTATCTAGGTTATCTATCGATTGGGTGGGTGCTGGCGCGGCGGGGTGCGAGGTGGGAAATCCATGGCGTTGACGACTGGGCGGCACTTCCCGCTCTGCTTTTGCTGCTCAGCATCTTTGCGTTTGCGGCCAATCCTCTCGCCAATGGCATCAGCCGGCACTTCGAACATCAAGCCGATCAATACGGCCTCGAAGTTACCCATGGGCTAACGCCCGACTCGGCCGAAGTTGCTGCGCAATCTTTCCAGATTCTCGGAGAGGTGAGCCTGTCTGACCCTGCGCCCAATCCCGTGGATGTTTTCTTGTTTTACGACCACCCGCCAATTTCAGCGCGAGTCCGCTACTCGCTGACGTACGATCCATGGGCGCACGGCGGGACAGGCGAATTCGTGCACTAGAACGGCCCTAGGCAACGGGCATCCGCCGCGGCGGACTGTTGCCCCTACAAATGCCCAAAACCGCCATTCACCGTAGACGATTTTTCTTTACACCAACAGGTACTTGCGCGAAACCACCCCCCGGTGTAAAGATTTTCCTCGTATCCTCGGACTACGCCCACACGCCACGTCAGCCACAAAAATTCGCTCATGGACGCGCGTGGAGCGTCATTTGAATTCCCTGGCGCGGCCGCAGCGTCACCAGAGGTTCCGCGACCACGGGGTATCCGGGAACCAGCCGGAAACTGAAACGCTGCGCAAGTGTTGCGGTGACGATGGCCGCCTCGAGAAGCGCAAACCCCTCTCCGATGCAACGGCGCGGCCCAGCTCCAAACGGAAAATAAGCGCCGGCCGGCAACCGGTCTGCGAGCCCGTCGAGCCAACGCTCGGGCCGGAACGCTTCCGGGTCTTCGAAATAGCGCGCGTCGCGATGCGTGATCCATTGCGACAGAACTACTGTCGATCCCAGCGGTAGCTCATACCCGGCGATTTGGCAGGGCTCGACCGTTTCGCGCGCGAGGATGTAGGCCGGCGGATAGAGGCGCAGGACTTCATTCATCACGGCTCGCAAGTATGGCAGGCGGGAAAGTCAGCGGCTTCCGGCGAACGTCCGCCCAGCACACTACTCAGCTCTTCGTGCAATCGCGCTTCGGCGGAGGCGTTTCCGCTTAACGCGAACCATGTCCAAGAGAGCATCTGCGCCGTGGTCTCATGGCCGGCGATAAAAAGCGTCATCGTTTCATCGTGGAGCTGCTGCGGCGTCATCTGGCTGCCATCTTCGTCCATGGCGCCCATCAGCAACGCAAGCAAATCGGTGTGATGATTTGAATTCGATTCCGCGCGGCGCTCGGAAATGATGCGGTAAACAATCGAATCGATGAACTCGAGTTCGCGATTGGCGCGGCGATTATTGGGCGTGGGCCATTTTTCCGGAATACGGAACGGCAATCTCTGGCGACGGAGCGAGTAGCGCATCAAAAAGGTCATGGCCTTTCCGACTTGGCGCGCTTCTCCGGGAAGCGCGGTGCCGAAAAGGGTGCGCAGCGCGATATCCAGAGTGAGAGCCATCATTTCCTGACCGACATTGCGCTCCTCGCCGTCGCGCCATCCGCGAATGTGATCCTGCGTGAGTTCGCGCATGGCCGCGCCGTATTCAGCCATGCGGCCACGATGAAAAGCTGGCTGGACCAAACGGCGCTGCCGACGCCAGAAATCGCCTTCGCTGATCAGCAGTCCCTGGCCAAGCATTCTTCCGGTGATTCTTCTGGTGAGTTCGCTCTTGTGAAATTTGCCTTGCTGGATCACGAGCACCTGATTGATCAAATCGGGATGATTCAGCAGAATGCGGTCTTGACCCATCACCTGAAAGTGAACGATATCGCCGTAATCGCGCGCCATCCGGCGCATTCCTTCGAGCGGATCGCGGCGCAAGTCCAGCGCCATGCCAACGAACGGCAGACCCTTCGGTCCCGGGGGAACTCGGTTTCCATTGGTATTCATGTTTCAGGCTTGGCTATTCTAGCAGCGTTCGGCTGTTTTGATTTTTACGGTTTCCGCGAGGAGATCGCCTACCCAGATTGAATCGTGTAAACTGCTTCGGTTCTGAATTTCTTATGGACCCGGTAACTCACGGAATCACAGGGGCGCTGCTCGGCAAGGGCTATTTTTCGGAGCGTTACGGGCGAGTGGCCGTATTTGCAGCAACGCTCGGCGCGGTTTTCCCGGACGTCGACGTAGCCGCGGACATCGTTTCGCGCGACCCGCTTGCGATTGTCAAATACCATCGCGCGATTACGCACTCCTTCGTGGCGTTGCCGGTGTTTGCTTTTCTTCTCGCGCTTCTCACGCGCCTCACAGTCCCATGGCTGAAAAAGCGCAGCGAGCGATTCCGCGACATTGAATCGCCACCGCTAGGCAATTCTCACACTAATCTACGGCATCGGGATAGCCAGCCACATCGTGCTGGACGGCATGACGTCTTTCGGCACGCGCATGTGGTATCCGATTTCGAGCGAGCGCGTAGCGTGGGACTTTCTATTCATCATCGACCTTACGTTCATGGCGATTTTGCTGCTGCCGCAAATGCTGGCGCGGATTTACTCGAACACTCGATCGAATTCCTCGAGCGATCTGAGAGCAAGCCGCCGGAGGGCTTGGCGAACATGGATTTGGTTTACCGTGGGCACCGTGGCTGCCTGGCTACTCACGAAAGCGGCCAGGTACCCGTTCCGCTTGTGGGTGGTGGCTCTGGTAAGTCTTATTCTGGCAGGTTTCATTTTCCTACCTGGGATCAAGAACTGGGGCTTTCGAATAACCCGCGCTCGCTGGTGCCAGGCCGGCACCGTAGCGGCCGTCGTGTATCTTTTGGGTTGCGCGCTGGCGCACCATGCGGCCATCCTTCGCGCAAAGTCGTTTGCAGACCGCAGCCACCTTGAGGTCCGTCGCTTGGGCGCGTTGCCGATTCCCCCTTCTCTGCTGGATTGGGGTGATGCCATTCGGTCTCCTGACGGATTATACGCAGCGCAGTTCGATCTCCGGACTCCCGGCCCTCTCGATTTTCGATTCGTGCCTGATTCTCCGCCCGATCGTTTTATCGCCCGTGCTTTCGAGCAGCCTGACGTAAAGCTCTATTGGCAGTTCGCGCGTTTCCCTTCGATCCACAGCTTCGTCGAAGGCAGGGATCACGTAATCGAGTTGGGCGAAAACCGCTTTTCGCAGGGCGACCGCCGCAGCCCGCAGCCATTTACCTATCGCGTAGTCTTCAACGCCGCCGGCGATTTGATCGAACAAGGATGGCTCACGAACGGCATGCCCGATCGCCGTTTTAGACAAATGGTGCCGCAGCCGCCCGCGCCGCAACCAGCCCAAGAAATCTCCATGAAAATCTTAATCTTCAGCGATATTCACGGCGATCTTCGAGCGCTCGAACGCATCGTCGCGCGGCCGGCCGATCTGTATATCGCCGCCGGCGATCTCGCCACGTTCGGAAAAGGGCTGGACCGCTGCGGCGAAATTCTTAAGCCGCTGGGCGATAGGCTGTGGGTGCTCCCGGGCAATCATGAAACGCACGACGATACGCGAGCTATGTGTGAGCGCTTCGGCTTTATCGATTTTCACCGCCAAATCCGCCGGCTGCCCGCCGCCAACGGCGAATTGCATTGGGCCGGTCTCGGTTACAGCAACATCACGCCTTTCAACACGCCCGGCGAATACTCCGAAGAAGAAATTTCGGGCGCTCTTTCGGCATTTGACGGGATCCATCCGCTGTATCTCGTGGTTCATTTCCCGCCGTCCGGCACCAAGCTCGACGAATACGCGCCAGGGAAACATGCGGGGAGCCCTGCGCTCCGCGAATGGGTCCAAAAGGCTCGTCCGCCCTATCTTTTCTGCGGGCACATCCACGAAACCGCCGGCCTGAGCGACAGCCTTGGAACCACCCAATGTATTAACGTAGGAAAGCAGGGATATGAGGTGGAAGTCTAAGGAAGCGGACCTGGCGGTCACTTCTTCGTTACAGGATAAATCACCAGTTGCCGCCGGTCGCCTGATCCGTCACTCATCGTCCGGACGCCCTGCGCGCCGTTAAGTTCCAGATGAACGATCCGGCGCTCCCGCGACGACATCGGATTAAATCGAAATGCCTCGCCCGTCTCACGCACCCGTTGTGCCGCCACGCGCGCGGAGAGTTTCAATTCCGCAAGCCGCGTGGCGCGATAATCGCCGCAATCAAATCGCACGCGATCGTGCAGCCGCGGATCGAGCCGCAGCCAGCGATGCCCGATGTGCTCAAGCGCCAGCAGCAGTTCCCCATTTCGCTCCAGCAGCAAATCTTGATCCGGACCTCGGAACGTGACCACAACGTCCGAATCATGAGCGCCTGGCTCCGTGCTCTGCGCTACAGAAACGTCGCGCTCGACCTCGAGCCGCATTTCCTGGATCACCAGATCGAGGAACCGGTTTAGTTCACCGGCGGCTTTCGCGGTGTCCAGCGGCGGCGCCGGGTTGCGCGCGCTCGCGGCGTTGAAATTCCTTGGGAGGCATTCTTTTCGTGTTCGCGCTTCGTTCTTGGTCGCTCATGACTCTTTTTTCTTCTTGAATTTACTTCGCGATGGCAGCGGCCGCGTGCGGTTCAAATACCATTGCTGGCCGACGCCCACTAAATTGCTCGTGAACATGTAGAGGTTCAATCCACTCGCATACGTGAAGAAGAACGCCGCGAACATCAGCGGCATCAGCGTCATCATCTTCTGTTGCGCGGGATCGACAGCAGCCGTTTGCGGCGTCATTTTCGTCATCAGATACATCGTGATGGCCATGGCGATGGGCAGAATATAATACGGATCGCGAACGGAAAGGTCTCGGATCCAAAAGACCCACGGTGCGTGCCGAAGTTCGATCGCCCCTGTCAGCACTCTCCACAGAGCCCACCAGATGGGCATCTGCACCAGCATGGGCACGCAACCGCCCAGAGAGGCCAGCGGATTGATGCCGTGGCGCTGGTAAAGCTCCGCAATTTCCTCCTGCATCTTCTTGCGGCGAGGATCGGTCATGGAATACTTTTTGTACCGGTCTTGGATCGATCTCATTTCCGGCGCCACCTTCTGCATTTCCTGCATGGAGCGCCAACTCTTCATTTTCAGAGGGAAAACGGCAAAATTGATTACCAACGTCAAGATCACGATCGCCCAGCCCCAATTCGATATGTAGCGGTGCAGCCATTGGAGCGCAAATAGCAAAGCCTTGGAGATCGTGCTGAACCATCCGAAGTTGACCAGCCCTTCCAGTGACGGCCTCACCTTCGCGAGTAACGCCAAGTCCTTCGGGCCTACGTAGGCGCGCAATTTCACGGGCCCGGGAGCGTCTGAACCGGCCGCCATCTCCGCGATAGGTTCGCTCGATTGCTGGTTCTCACCGAAGTGATGCCAGTCGGTCCAATCCCACAGCGAAAGGTTCCCGCCGTCCGGAACAAGCGCCGCTGCAAAGAACTGGTCCTCGATGCCTGCAAATTCCATCGCGCCAGGTTGCTCGACGGGTTGGCTCTGGTTTCCGGGAACGCCGAGCTTCTTATATTGAAGCAAATTTACTTTTCCGCCTTGTTGGAAGAAAACGGAAACCTGCTGCGACGCTTTGTAGACCCCTTTGTCCCCGAATCCGCCGCGCCAGGCAATCGCGCAAGGCACGGGCCGGCCGTCCAGCGAAACAGAAGCCTCCACCGAAAGCTGATAGTCCTGCGTGAAACTCAACTTTTTTGTCACCTCGAGGTGCCCATCGCTCCAGTGGAAATTGACGGTGGCGGGCGCTTCAAGTGTGCCGGCCGGAGGCGCCGCGCTTTTTCCCGCCACACCGGTGTGCGCGTCGCCGGCTGTTACCTCGTACAAGGCGGAGTTTGCCTGCTTCTCAAGCTGCTTATCCGAAAGCACCAGCGAGAAAGGCCACCCAAGTTGCTCGGACACATCTGAATTGGCGAGATCCAGCGGTCGTGGCGGAGTCTCATCGTCAAAGTACTTCTTTAGCTTCCAACTCCGCACCACCGCGCCATGATTCGAAAGTTCGACGCGATAGAGCCCACTTTCCACATCGACGAATTTTTCAGCCGACGCTTGTATAGCCGGAATATTCGCAGGCTTGGCCTTTTCCTTCGCAGCGGCAGCGCTGGCGGCAACCTGCTGTCGCGGGATGGGCGCGGCTGGTTGCGCCGGGGCGCTTGGCGCGTTCTGAACGGGTTTCTGTGGCGGAACGGGAGGCTGGTAGAAATGAAACCAAACAAATGTGATGGCGACGACCAATACTACGAAAAGAACTCCCCGCGTTTGGTCAGACATCTCGCTCACGGCGCTTCACTCCGGATCTCGCCTGGAAGCGTCACGCCGACGATATTTTCAGGAACAGGATCAAAACCTCCCTTGGTAAAGGGGCGGCAACGAAGCAATCGCTTGCCGGCCAGAGCGAGCCCCCGCTTGGCGCCGTGGAGTTGGACCGCCTCATAGGCGTAATTCGAGCACGATGGATGGAACTTGCACGCTCCGCCCAAAAAGGGCGACAGGAAAGCGATATAGAAGCGCACCAGCAGCAACAGAATCCAGGTTCCAGCGCTTTTGGCCGCGGAGTTTATTCTGTCTGTTTGCCGCTCGCGCTGCGAACCGTGGCTGCTTGGGGAAGCAGTTTCATCAGCTCTCGCGCCATGGGCGCAAAATCCGCCGTGGCTGCCGAGCTGCGCGGATGAATTACAATGTCCCATCCCGGAGCAATCTCCTGTCGATGCAATCTTACAATTTCCCGCAACCTGCGCCGTATGCGGTTGCGCCGCACTGCATTTCCCAAGCCCTTTTTGATGCTCCAGCCGAACCTGCTGAGATCGAGATTGTTCGGACGAAGGAATGCTGTGAACTCCCGGTTGGCGCGCCGCCGCCCCTCGCGATATACCGCGTCGTATTCGGCGCGGCGCAGCAATCGGCACGCGCGCGGAAGGCTGAGCCGCGATTCATCAGACTCGCGTGAGACTGTGGCGTCCCTTTTTTCGGCGTTGCGCAAGTACTTTGCGTCCACCCTGGCTCTTCATGCGCTTGCGGAATCCATGCTTCTTATGGCGGCGGCGTACGTGGGGCTGAAACGTGCGTTTCGGCAACGATCTTTCTCCTCTGGCGGCGTCCTCGCACTGCCAATTTGTGCAAATGTATTGTAGTTTGCCTTCGGGACGGCGCTACACGCGGCAAAGGCGGCACACACGGCGCGGCGACCGTAAAGCGAAACGCTAGTGTATTCGACGCTCGCAACCCGGTCAAGGAACACGCTTCGCGCAAATCTCAGGCGCGTCGGACGTGTCTCGAGTCCCAAGTTTTGCGCGGCCGGACGGAAATCGCCATGAGGTAATCACCGAAAGAGCTAGAGTGAGCTTAAAAATGCGACCAGGTCCGATTCCTCCTGGCGCGTCAGGACAAGCCCGAATCGGCCTTCATAAAAACGCACGACATCCAGTAGGCTCTGAGCGGAGCCGTTATGGAAGTACGGGGCCGCGGGCGGAGAGTCCGCGCAGGATCGGCCCCTTGATCTTGCCGACGTGATCGAATTTGCCGTCAATCAAGGCCTGTCCCAGATCAGTGGTTGTTTTGCACTCGCTCGTGGGCCCACCGCTGATTGGATCCGCTCTGCACACCGTGATGGAAGGCAAGTACCGTATCTTCAGGCCTCCCATGTTCACGGACGAATCGTAAGGGTCCGGGTCGCCAGTCCCGATATTCAGCGGCGTAGGGAACGAGTGATTGCCCACGTTTGGCGTATCGTGACATGTCCCGCAGGTTCCCGTTAGCGAAGGAACGCCGCCTTGAACCAAGCCTCCAGCCGAAATGTCGTCGTTGATGCCGGCCACGCCGGTGATGTTGATCGGCTTGGAATTGAAGATGGTCTGCCCGCGCGCGACCGCTGCTCGCGGCGACATTTCGTGGCGTGACGCCCATGCGTCAAAGAGATCGAAAATCGTGGCACTGAAATGCCCGTCGCCCGGCGCGTTCAGCCCGCCCGGCGGCTCAAATTGCGGCACGAGAGGATCGACGCTGGAGTTGACGCTGATGAAGAATGGCTGGGTGGCCAACGCAATCGGTCCACCTTTCGCGCCCTGCGCATCCAGGCGCCCAACTCCATTCCCGATCGCCTGCGCCGTCGTGAGCGACATCTCAAAATCTACGATTTCCTGTTGTTCTTCGGAAGTTGGTCGAGACCCGTCCCCTTGTGCATGGCCGGTCGTAGCATCCACGGACTGGTGCGCTAAGTCGCTCAGCAGGGAACCGGGATAATTCGCGAACTGGATTTTTTGTGTGCCGGTTAGCGGCGTCGATTCGCGCCCGTCAACCATTACCGCGCTCAAGAACCGGAGGTTGGTAGAGGGCAGCGGCCTCCGGTACATCGAAATCGTATCGCTCTCGTTGCAGCCGTATGGATTCTGGACGCTAACGATTCGGTAATCGGCGTTCCCGGGAACAGCAATGGCAATTCGAAACAGGCCACGCGTCCGCAGCAGGCTATAGGCGGCGAACTTCCGTTCTAACGTGGAGACGTCGATGCTGTGGTTGCAGTTGGAACCGTCTACCGTGCGGAAAATCGGATCCTCGCCCCGGCTTTGCACGAACCGCTGCTGTATATGCGAGGCGGAAACGGACATGCCGTCGCTGGGCTGGTGGCAGCTACTGCACGACCGGCCGTTGGTGCCCATGCTTTGGAAAAATGGTCCCGTGAGGTCGATGCCTTTGCCGTTGGTGCTGTAGGTTTGTGACAGGCCATCCGGATTCGGAAACAAGAAGCCATTAGGGATGAACGTGACAAAAGGAATTTGTTGGCCGCTCGCTGCGGCAATAACCAACAGGATGGCGACGCCCAGAAAAACGGCGCTCAACACTCCTCGGCCGCGCAAGCGCACGGATTTCGATCCTTTAGCAAAGAGTTGAGACAAAAAACGGCGGGAGCCGGATTGCGTTGCTGCGGGAATCTGCATGAAACACCCCCTACGGTCCGGTGGCACACCTTCACAAAGTTGCTGGCGACCGTGAGTCGATCCGCTGGAGCGTGAGGCTAAATGATACGCTCTCCGGCTTCTATTTAAGTAATCGAAAACGGCGGGTAAAAGACGACAGGCGGCTGCGAAAAACTTCTCGATGCGCTCCTTGATCCTTGCTTCGGTCACTTAGTGGGATCGCCCGCTAACTCTCGCGCACTACGGGAATCAGGACTGTCTGGGCCCATTGAGTTCTCTAACTGTTGGTCGGCAAGGCGGAAGGCTGCCAGGGCTTCGTCGTCCTTGCCCTGGGCTTGGAGCGCGCGGCCTTTTGCAAGATAAGCCAGCCCGACATCCGATGAAGATCTGGCGCGAATGGAAACTTGCTGCAATATGGGGATGGCCCGGTCGGCGTCCGCAAGCGCGTCTTCCACTCGGTTTGATTTCAGCAGAATCGCAGATCTGCCTATCAGAAACGTTCCCTCATAAAAACCCGAGCCGTGAGTTTCTTTTTTCCATGCTTGCGCAATCGCTACTGCCTGGTTCGCATGCTCAATTGCTTTTTGCCGGTTCCCGGCTGCTTGCGCGTTTTCCGCCATCTCCAGGGCGAGAAATGCGAAGTCGATGTGCTGCGGCGGCCGAGTCTTGCGCAATCGCGGTCCTAACTGGGCGAGCATTTCATCGGAACGGGCCAGATCGCTCTGTGCCCGGTAAACTTCCGCGAGCTGAAATAGGGCGTTCTGTACTGCACCGCCGTCACCGGACTGCGAGGCTTGTTGGTAGGCCTCCTGGGCGTACTCGGCAGCCTCATTTATCCTGCCCAACTCAATTAGGATATCGCTATAAACGCCTAGGCTCATCGGGGAGACGCCATTGGTACTCGATGTGTGTCGTTCGATTTCAATAGTTCGACGGAGAGATTGCTCCGCATCCAGGGGACGCCCCGCACGCTCCAACATCACGCCCCAATTGTTGAATAGCACACCGGCCAATTCAGTCTCATCGCGCCCCAAAGCGCCTACGAGGGCCGCTGCGCGTCGATAGGTTGCGTCAGCCAGAGCCGGTTGTCCGACTCTTGAATATGCGCTGGCTAAGTTAACAAGCGCGGTCAGTTCGAGGGAGTCGGGGCGGTAAGGAGAGTCTCGTATTAGAGTCTCCGCGGCTTGAACACGTGCCAAAGCCTCCTCTGGACTGCCTGTATCAGAGGCAATTTCGCTGCCGAGCACAAGGCAGCTGATTCGCTCGAGCGCAAACGAAGTGTCGTTTGGCAACTCGCTCATCCCCTCGCGATACATCGCCTCAGCGCGCGCTGGATCGCCTCCCCGAGACAGTGCCTGTCCCAGCGCGCATGACGCCAGTGCATGAGTGGAGCGTAACGCCGGGGCTTGGGAAAGGGTGCGAGCCTCTTCGAGCAACTGCCTCGCCTTTTCGTAGTCTTCTCGGGCCGCATACTGCCGGGCAATGGAAACGAGGAGTTCCAGCCGAACCGCTTCATCGGTTCCATGCTGCCGGCGGACCACACGTTCGGCGTCCTCCAGCAAGCGGTCAATCGTGATTGGCTTGCCTGAGGGTGCTGCTTGCGAGAGCACTAGCTCATTCAGATCATCAATTGCTCCCGCGCGCGCCAATTCCCGCAAAGCAAAATCGCGCTGCTTACTGGCTGTTCGGGCCTGCATCAGGGTTCCCATTGCACCCGCGATTACCGCTATCAGAGCGAGCGCCGCCAGGGAGACTGCTACTCGATTCCGGCGGACGAACTTCGCGGCCCGGTAGGCGAATGTGTCAGGCCGGGCTGCAATAGGCTCGTGCCGCAAGTATCGCTGAAGGTCATCCGCCAAAGCAGTCACTGAGCTGTAGCGTTCAGCCGGATTCTTCTTCAATGCCTTGGCGAGCGATCGTGTCGAGATCGCCGCGAAGCCGCCGCCGTAGCTTGTCTGCCGTGGTAGCCCGCTTTGTGGCGGCTGCGATGGCATCTTCCGAGTCAACTACGTCCGAGGCGCGCCGCGGTTCCGTATCGACAATTGCCTTCACCAGAGCGGCCGTTGATTGCGTCGGCGGCCCTGCGGAATGCCGTCCCGTCAACAGCAAGTAGAACAGCACTCCCAGCGCATACACATCGGTGGCCGTCGTGATGGCCCCGCCTGTTATCTGCTCGGGTGCCGCAAACTGTGGGGTCAGGGCGCCTCCGCCTTCCACCGTGAGCAGCGTCGCCGCCGGAGATTTCGCATCGTCGCTGAGCAGCTTGGCAATGCCAAAGTCCAGCAGCTTTACGCAGCCGTCGTTTCGCACCAGCACGTTCGAAGGCTTGATGTCGCGGTGGACGACCAGATTGGCATGAGCCTGCGCCACCGCACTCAGCACATCCAGGAAAAGTTGCACTCGCGCGTTCACATCGAGCAAGAGCCGGTCGCAGTATTCGTCGATGGGCTCTCCCGCGACATGCTCGAGTACAAGATACGGTTCTCCGTTCGCAGTGACACCCGCATCCATGAGTTCCGCGATGTGAGGATGCGCGAGCCGGCCGAGAATGCTGCCTTCGCGCTTGAATCGTTCCGCTCCCTGCGCGGCCACGGCGAAATTCAGAAACTTGACCGCCACTTGGCGCTCGAAGCGCCCGTCACTCCGTTCCGCGAGCCATACGCTGCCCATCCCACCTTGCCCGATCGGCGAGAGCAGTTTGTAAGCGCCTACGATTCGGCCCGCAAGAGACGCCTCACTCGCGGGCGTTACGGGACCGTGTTCGAGGAATCGCTCTTTTGCCAGTGTGCTGTGCTCGTTCAGCAGCTCTTGGACGAGCTCGGCGAGATCCGGCCTCTGCGTTCGAAATGAATCGAACCACTTGGCGCGTTCCTGCTCAGGAATCGAGAGCACCTCATCCAGGTAAGGACTGATTTCCTGCCAGCGATCGGGGCTCAGCGTAGACATGGCCGCTCAAACCTCCAAATCTCGGCGGATTCTGCGGTGAAGGTAAATGCGCGCTTTCTCCCATTGCCGCTGCACTGTTCGCTCTGAGATGCCCTTCATCGCCGCGATCTCCGCGAACGTAAATCCGCAGAAGAATCTCAGGTCCACCACTTCCGCGAGTTCCGGTTCAGCCTCGGCCAACTCATCCAGCGCATCGCTCACCTGAATCAGCTTGCCGCCATCCACCGCGTTCTCAGCTTCGGGCCCCAGTGATGTGATGTGAAATTCGCCGCCGCGTTTCTGCGCGTGGCGGTTTCGCGCAAAGTCGATGATCAATCCGCGCATCACGCGAGCGGCGTAGCCCATGAATCTGCCGCGATCGGCGAACGACGTTCCGTCCTGCCCGGCGATTTCGATGTATGCCTTGTGCAGCAGCGTTGTGGCACTGAGGCTCATCGGCGCGCCCTGGCGAGCTAATTCATGCCTCGCAAGCCTGCGCAACTCGGAGTAAAGGGCGGCAAACAGTTGGTCCGCGGCTGGCCTGCTCCCGCGTTCGGCCGCATCCATGAGTGAGGAAAGAGTGGGCGGGGTTTCCAACGTGGTCCACCTACACGCAGTACCAGAGGTCTGGTCCGCAACAAGTAACCAATCTTGCCCGTTATTGCAGCCCAAATTTGCTGCAAATGTAGCATCGACTACCTGCGCCGCCAAGCGTATCTTGTCGCGCGCCAAGGCCCCAGTCGGCTAACCGGACATCTCTAACAATGTCGGCCCTGTCAAATCTTTCTTTTTGAGCGCACTTCTCCGTTCACTCCGAAGAGTGGTCTTCGTTCGTGTTCTGTTTTGACCTCTGCGATCGACGACCACGGCTCGCTCGTAATCTAGCGGTCGGTTTCAGTCCGACCCATACATCTCTTCGATCAAAACTTCGACCATGATTACTTCTTCAAACTCCCTTTGCAGGGAGCGGGATGCCCAATCATGTGCACGGCGCCTTAGTTCACGCCATGTCCGGTTACGAGCTTTCCCGCGTGCGAACCGAACTCTAACGACTGCGAATATTCCAAATCGTTCCGCCACATCCAGTACAACCGAACTGCGAGTCGGCGTCCCATGGCCACCTTGGCGATGCTCTTTTGCCGGCGCATCGCCAGGTGCACATACCGACGTCGCCAGTCCGGATCTGCAACGCGCGGCTGCTTGTGCTGCTTCTCACCAGCAAGAAGCGCAACAACGCATTGCCTTGCTTGCTGATGTGTCCCAGCCGTTGCCGGCCAGCACTGGAGTCCTCACTCGGGAATGAGTCCGATGTAGCTGCCGATCTGCTTGCCACAGGGAAACGCTCCGGAGTTCCGATGATCAACACGAAGGCTAGCGCCGTCAGTGGACCCACCCCCGGATGCGTCATCAACCGCAGCACTTCGGGTCGTTTCCTGGCTTCTTGCTCGACCGCTGCCGTTAACTCTTCGATCGTTGGATTCATCCGGTCCAGCAGCTCCAATAAATCCTGCCGACGTCGGCTGGCCCAGGCTGCCAACGAGAACTTCTCCAGCTGTGCTCGTCCCTGTTCGCTGAATAACTTCTTCTTCCAACGCTGGCCTTCGTTCATCGCTATGGCCTGCAGCTGATTCATGATCCGCGTACGCATCTGCACCAGCCGGTGGCGGTGCCAGAGCAGTTGCCGCAGATCACGATTCTCCGGACTCGGTACCCAGATCCGCGGAAAGCGATTTTCCAACAGTAACCTCAGCAACAGTCGCGCATCCTCGCGGTCGGTCTTCTGCTTGCGCACTCGCTTGGTCTTGATCTCCGCCGCATCCCCGATCCATACCTCGATACCCAGTTCCACCAGTAACGCTCGAACCAGCGTGAATAGCCGGTGGCCTCCATCCCCACGCGCACGCTGACTCCTCGCTGCTTCAAGCTCCCGATAAAACTTCTCGGCTTCTCCATCGCTGTGGTTCAATCGCCGTTCGCCGCACTCTCCGGTCTCTTGATCCATAAAAGCAATTTGCTGAAAGCTCGGGTGATAATCTACGCCTATAATCATCATGTTCGGCTCCTTTCTCCCGAGCCTTGGTCGTCAACAACCACAGTCTACTCGGGTCGAGGAGCCGACATTGTTATGAAATCAAATAGATTCCGCCAATGAGTTATCCTGGGTTTTCGCACGGCCGCGGCGAAAGGTCCCGGCCAAACCGAATCCACACAGGATGCATCCACAGCCGCCATGAAGCCGCCATGCGACCAGGCCGTAATCGAATCCACGATTGCCGAGAATCCCTGCACAGCGCGGGCGCAACCGTGGATCCTCGCAGCGACAATTCTCGCTTCCGGCATGGCCTTCGTCGATAGCACTGTGGTCAATATAGCTTTACCGGCGATCCAATCGAGCCTCCACGCAACTATCGTAGGCGTGCAATGGGTCGTCGAGTCTTACGGGTTGTTTTTGGGAGCGCTGATTCTCGTTGGTGGCTCGCTTGGCGATCTGCTTGGCCGCCGACGGATGTTCCTAGTCGGCGTGTGGGTTTTCGCGGCTGCTTCCATCGCTTGTGGACTTAGCGAAAATATTCAGCAGTTGGTCATCGCACGGTCTATCCAAGGTGTAGGAGCCGCCTTTCTCGTCCCCGGCAGTCTTTCGATCATCAGTGCGTCTTTCGACAAGCAAACTCGCGGGCGAGCGATCGGCACCTGGTCGGGGTTCACCGGTATCACCACAGCGGCCGGACCGGTTCTGGGTGGCTGGCTTATTCAGCATGCCTCCTGGCGCTGGGCATTCTTCATCAATATTCCGGTCGCCGCCGCGGTGATCGTAATTTCGCTGCGGCACATTCCTGAGAGTCGTAACCTCAGCGCCGGGCGTGTCGATTGGCTGGGAGCCCTGGTGGCGACTATTGGATTAGGTGGCGTGGTCTACGGGTTCATCGAGTCCACAAGTCTCGGTTGGGCCGATCCGCTGGTTTTCGGAAGTCTGATTGCTGGCTTCGCATGTTTGCTTGTCTTCGTGTTCGTTGAGGTCAAGGTAAATTCACCGATAGTCCCGCCGGAGCTTTTTGCGTCGCGCAGTTTCAGCGGCGCAAACATGCTCACTCTGTTTCTCTACGCCGCCGTTGGAATTTTCTTTTTCTTGTTTCCGTTGAACCTTATCCAGGTACAGGGATACTCAACGACAGCCACCGGCGCTGCCGCGCTGCCGTTAATTCTGCTGATGTTCTTTCTTTCCCGCTGGTCTGGCGGGCTAGTCGCGCGCTATGGCCCGAGGACCCCGCTCGTCATCGGACCGCTGATTGCGGCGGCAGGCTTCGTTCTTTTCGCCGTGCCTTCTGTGCGAGCTGGTTACTGGAACTCATTTTTTCCTGCGTTTGTTGTTCTCGGTCTGGGAATGGCGATCAGTGTTGCCCCCCTCACCACGGTTGTTATGGACGCAGTAGGCGAGAATCGTGCCGGCACGGCCTCCGGCATAAATAACGCGGTCGCCCGGGTCGCGAGCGTGCTTGCTATCGCAATCTTGGGTGTTGTGATGGTGAAAGTGTTCAGGACTTACTTGGATCGTAGTCTCAGCACGCAGGCGCTTCCGCCCGGAATCCTGCACTATATTCAATCGAACGCGACCAAACTCGCTGGCCTCGACTTACCCTCCGGCGTAGACGCCAACACGATAGTGGCGATCCGCCAGTCGATTGCCCATGCGTTTGTCTTTGGATTCCGAATCGAAATGCTCATCTGCGCCAGTCTGTCTCTCGCGAGTGGCGCAGTCGCATGGCTGTTGATTCCCGCCAGAACCGAGTAGCTCGCCTCTGCCAATTCTCGCGCCACTCACAGCGTCGTCATCCTGAGCGAAGTTGCGCGCGCCTTCGCTTTTCCCGCGTCTTTCGCGGGCGCGCAACGCAGTCGAAGGACCTCTCTTCGATTGTTTTCCTCTGGGAACGCCAATCTCCCGATTGGCGCTTTTGGCCTTCATGTAGCTCACCCCGCCTTCACGGGGTGAGGCTTTTCGTCTGGTTTCCCTTCGGCGTGCCCAATGCTCGGTTTGC
Source organism: uncultured Acidobacteriota bacterium (assembly GCA_963723845.1). Classification (GTDB taxonomy): domain Bacteria; phylum Acidobacteriota; class Terriglobia; order Acidiferrales; family UBA7541; genus Palsa-295. The sequence continues at coordinate 36,988 of CAVRSO010000105.1, read as the reverse complement.
GCGCGTGGCTCTCGCCGTGTCCAGCATCCAGCCTCTAGCCTCCAGCCTCCAGAACAGCGCCGGAGGCGCGATTGTAGTTAGCCCGGCACGCAGCGAAGCGGAGTGCCGGGACACGGGAACGACAATTGCAAAGTCCCGGAGGGACGATTGAACGTGCCACTCCTCCTGCCCTCTCCAGCCCCTAGCCCTTCAGAACGGTGGCATCTTGGTCGCCGTAACAAACGACGGCGCGTAAGGCCCGGAATACGGCGCCGCGCTGTCATCAACCGCCCTGCGGGTGCTACTTCGTTTGCGAGCAATGTGAAGCCGCCTGCTTCCAAGCGCCGCCTTCATCGATCCAGGTATCCGTGCAGATGATTGTACGGGCTCGATGCACGCCGTGGAAAACGCGGTCGTAAGTCTCCTTGTAACGGGCGATCGCGGCACCGGTGTAAGCGGTGACCTTCAAATCGCTCATGGCTGCGCTCGTAGTCTTGTTCTTAGGGGTATCCTCGGCGTCTTTTATCGTCTCGGATCTGGTCTCCCAGGCCCCAAAGCTGTCACCGCCAATGTAATTATCAGCAAGATTCTTTTTTACCCACGATGAATCGTTTGCTAAGTCAGCCTTCACACCTTCATTTTCAAGGTGAGTGATGGCGGCGACCGCGTCGGAAGCGCCGCGTGCAGCCTGATTGCTCAAGCCGAAGAACAGCCAAGCGGACATACACACAAGAACGCAAACTATGCTCATTTTCTTCACGATCTTTCTCCTTTCGGGAAGCTTATTTCCTATTTCGCTCCGTAGTTTCCCGGTTGACATTCGAGAGCGGCCGGATGATACCACACAGGAACTAAGCTACTGACTCAGTCGAACATCATGGGTGCCGCACTCTTCGCGCCGTAGTTTCCGCTGCTGAGATTAGAAAGTCGACGGATGACAATCGCGCCGTTCGGTTGAAGGGTGGGGAATCCACTGCCGCTACAGACGACCACACGCAACCCTCGCAATGTAGCGCCATCCCTTCAGGTTGGTATCTCGATCGCGCGTCAAGCATCCAGCACAATCCATATACAACTTGCAAAGGCAGCAGAACAAACTAGAATCCTGCCATCGCGAGGCGCAGAAACGTTTTCGCCGCCCAGCGGGAGGCGCAAATTGGGGAAGAAGCCGCAATTCTATGGCTGGACGCTACTCGCGGTTCTCTTCTCGCTCGATTTCGTCAACATGGGATTTCCGGTCTACGGCGGCACCGTCATCAATAGCTACATGCTGCGTCAGCTCCCCATGAGCCGCAGCACCCTCGGTCTCGGATTCACTTTTTCAAACTTGTTCGTGGGATTGTCGGCCACGATTGTCGCGGCATCGATTCTCAAATGGGGCGTACGAAAAACTTTCGCAATCGGTTCCGCGCTGATTTGCGCGGGCTCGCTGTTCCTGGCTTTCGTGGCAACCGAACCTTGGCACTATCTGGCCGGTTACGGGGGAATCATCGGCGTCGGCATGGGTTTCGGCACTTTGGTTCCCGCGGGCACGGCCGTCACGCGGTGGTTCAAACGCTACCGCGGCAGAGCGATGGGAATTTGCTTGGGCGCTTCGGGAATCGCGGGATTTGTCGCCGCGCCGCTGCTCAATCGGATACTCGAAGCCAGCGGCGGCAATTGGCGCGTGGGCTGGCGCATTGTCGCGGGCGTCGCGGTAATTTCCGGAATCGTCGCGCTGCTTTTCGTCAAAGAGCGCCCCGAAGATTTAGGACAAGTTCCCGATGGAATTCCGGAAGCCGAATCGGGCGCGAACCCGCGCCAACCGCATCGTGCGCATGAATTGATCACCACCTATTCGTGGACGCCGTCGGAGGCCTACCGCACCAAATCGTACTGGCTGATCGTTGCTGCGGGAATCATGTGCCAGTACCCGCTTTTTTTCTTCGTCGCGCACTGGATTCTCCACGCGCGCGGCGCGGGCATTCTTCCCTCCGACGCCGCCTGGACGATGAGTTCGTTCGCCATCGGCGGCATCGTCGGTCGCCTCATTGGCGGCTGGCTGATGGACACCATCACCGGCCGCTACGCCTTCATCATCGGCTTCTGCCTCTTCATCATCGGTTCTTTTCTCGCTTTGGAAGTGAATGCGAGCGCGCTCGCCATCGCTTTTGCCGCCGCCATCTTGTACGGTCTGGGTTTCGGCTGGACATTCACTTGCATGAACACGTGCACGGCGCACTTCTACGGTACCGCCGCTTTTCCCAAGCTAAATGGAACGATGATCTTGCTGACCTCGGTGCTTGCCTCGCCGGCCGGATTTATCGGCGGGAAAATCTTCGACAACTACGGTGGCTACGCGCGCGCCTTCGAACTGAACGCGCTACTCGCTGCTATCGGAATCGTTGCCATGGCCTTCGCGAAGATGCCGCACCCGCGCAATGCCATGGTCGCCGAAGCCCAAGCCGCCTAGCTGCACAGATAATATCTTCACGGCGCAGGGGCGCTGCTTGGTGCGCTCGTCACACTAAACCGCCCTGGCGCCTCTCAGGTGCTTGGGCCAAATGCCGTACCTGCCCGCGGAGAGTATGCCATTCGGATCCACCGCATCCTTCAACGTTTCATGAAAACGTAACAGCGCGTGATTGTTGAACGAGTACGCGTTCATCACTGCACTCCTGATACGCCGAGGGCGTGCGGTATTCTCCCCAGCCGTGTTCCGCCCCAATCTCCACCAGCCGTTTGAACGACGCCCGATTCTTCTTATTTGTCTCGATATCGTGCGTGATCGGGAATCCGAAAATATAAATGAAACTCCTCTCCCAATACGTCGAAGGAAGGCTAAACGACGGAATCGGCAAGCCCAGTTCCCGCGCAGCCTCGGTAAACACGCGATTCGCTTCGAAAATCGCCTCGCCCGTCCTGGGAATGATCGGCGCAAACCAGATATGCCCGGTCCCGGGCGTAGGATTAATTTCCGATCGCGCTCCCATCGAGAAATTCGCCAGGCTGGGAATGCCGAACTGCGGTTTATGAACCTCATCCCGTTGCTCGGCGGTCAGCGGCAGCTTGTACGACTTGCCATCCTCGAACTTCGCTCCCGGAATCGCCGAAAATTTCTCTTTTGCAAATTCCCAGTTCGCGGCGTTGGCTTTCGGCGCTCCGTAAAAGCACAGCGTGCAACTCCAAAAGCTGATGCCTTTCCTCAGTGCGTACTGCTCCACTTCGGCGGACGCGTCGCCGCCCGGTTTGGCCAGCAGCGCTGTAAGCTCCGGATCGCGTGATCCTGCGGTCGGCGCCCACGGATCGCCCTTGCCCCATTCCATTTCATGCACTCGCTCGGAAAGCGGCACCCTGCCCAGCAGCGGGCTCCCCAGTTCGGGCATTCCGGTGGTGACGCGCGTGTCCTCGAGATACGTCATAATTTCCACCAGCGGAATCAGATCGTCGTGCCTGGGAACAAATACCGTGCCAGATAAAAACGAGTCCGGCTCCGGCATCAGCCAGAATCCCATTTTCGTCACCACTCCGAAATTCGACTGCGAAAAAATTCCATCGATCCACGGACCGAACCCGGACTTGTATTCCTGCCACGTCTTCGCGCCGGGCAGCGCGCCCATTCCCGTGCGCAGCACTTCGCCATTCGCCAGCACCACTTCCATTCCGCAGTGCGAATCGAAATGATTGCGAAATTCCGGCATCAGGTATCCGCCGCCGCGATCCAGCGAATTGCCGATCGGGCTGCCCCAGCCGGGATCGGGAACGTCCACCCAAAGCTTCAGCCCTTTTTCCTGGATGTACCGGTAAAGATCAAAGTAGCTGACGCCCGGCTCGACCAGCGCGTACGCACTCTTCTCGTTCACTTCCAGAATCCGGTTCATCCGCTTCAGATCGAGCACCACGCTGCCCGATAGAATGGGTGCAGACCCGCCATAGCCAAGATTCTTGCCCGTCGAAATCGTATAAAGAGGAATCTTGTAGCGAGTTCGCGATCTTTACGACTTTCTGTACCTCTTCCACATTGTCTGGAGCCACCGCAGCCGATGCCACAAGCTCCTCCGGCTCGCCCCAGAAAGGAGAATAGGCGTCGCGATAGAGCGCCACGTCCTCATCGCTCGTAAAAACCCACTCTTTGCCAACTGCCTCTTCAAATTGCGCGATCGCTTCGGAAAAATCCTTACTGCTCACACCCGGAGGAATTTTCATGGCGTGCTCTGTCTCTCTCGTGCCGGAAGTTGCCACAACAACATCGCCCCGTCAACCAATTCGGCATCGGTGGGTGGCCCGCGCTTCCAGGTGTCCGGTTTTGAACTTGCGGGTGCCCCATCCTCGCGGGTTTGCGAGAGTGGGATTTTTCTCTTCTGTCTTACGAGCCTCTGATCAAGAAATACAGTGACCGTTCCACCGTCGCTGCAAATGCGGGAGGCACGAATTACCTCGGCCCAGGGGCCGCCGGCCGCGGAGGCAAGGTTCCACCTTCGGCAAGTATCTTCATGTTTTTGAGACCATTCATAAACACTATCTTTCGCCTGGCCACGTCGGTCTCCCGCGCCGCGTCATCAGCGAGCATCGAGTTATCGAAAAGCAGCGTGTAGACAAGCTTGGAAGTGGTCGCGGTCACTGGCCGGGCTTCAAGTGTGCCGTGATACAGGTTGTAAGGTTGACCTTCACGAACCGGTTGAGTGTACGTGTAAGAAAGCTCCGTTTTGCCCACCATCACTTCGTTGCCGATCGATCGGACGACCCCAACCTCTCCGTCTGTTCCCGAGAGAATCGTGCATGGGAACTGAAACCATTCGCCGATGTCGCAAAATTTGCCCACGCGTTTCCATACCTCTGGCGCCGGCCGGTTGACGTCGATTTCCATCTCGATCGATACGTAGTGCGGATTCGGAATCGCAAGCGGCGCGGGCGCTGGGCGAGATGCACCCGGAGCTTGGGGCGGGGTTTGATTTGCGGCTTGAGATTGGCCCTGAGCCGAAGCCTGTCCCCGCGCGCCAAAGAAAAAGCAAAGTAACAGAACAGCGATTGTTGCGGTCACCAGTCGATTCACAAGTGGCTCCTTTCGGCGCAGATCGTTGCACACCCTCATGGGCCAATCAAGAGCTTAGGTGCGATGTCGGAGACACACCGAACCCGGCAAGCACCAATACGCACTACAATCACGGCTGAGCGAAGTGGAGGAAGCTTGCAGCTTCGCGGACTAATCCTCTTGCAACATGAATCCACCAAAGAAAGCTGCGAGTTGCGCATAGCCATCTAGCGGGAGAACATGCGCGACGTATTGGTCAGGCCTCACCACGACCATGCAGCCACGCTCTCGATCGATTCCGCGCATGGCAAAGATGTCATGGCCGTTCTTGAGGTCGGGACAGAACATCTTTTCGTAGTCGAGAAGCCCGTAACGTCCTTTCCGGGGCAGAAGGAACGCAGGCATAGCCTCAAGGACGAGATCGCGATGATGTTGCTGGAAGACCGCGCGCACGTCGAACACTGAGTCGATTTCCGCGCCCTTCGGGGTGTATTTCTTCACTGGCGACTCCGGTGCCTCTGCGAGGAAGTCACACAGAGCCCGGATTCCCGAGTTGGACGCGGCGGGGTTTTCAGCCGCAGCGAAGGCGAATATCCGCCAACGCCCCTCCGCCTTTGCCGCGTGGCCAAGGTGAAGCGGCATGGCATCGGCCAGACGGATGACGGGCGCGGAATGGAAGCGCATGCCGATCACTAAGCCTTTGGCCAGGCGCTGGTAAGTCGGTTCGGCGGTAATTATCGACGGACCATAGCGTGTCGCCGTTCCCGCGGTGTACCGTCCGTGCCGGACGAAGTACGTGCGCGTTGCGTCCGAGCGCTCGCCCTCGCCTTTTTCGCCCCTTGACGATCTCGAGGACGCGATAATGCTGGCCCATTCGCGATCGAAGTCGATTAGCTCTTTAGCGATGGTTTGGCGTTCCGCGGAGTACGTGTGCAGCAGACGGGGTGCGCATTGCTTACGGAGAACGGAAACCAGCTTCCATCCGAGATTGAAGGTGTCTTGCATCGCGACATTCATGCCCAGTCCCGCCTTTGGGCTGTGCGTGTGGCAGGCGTCACCAGCGATAAGCACGCAAGGCAAGCGCTTTGGGATGTCTTCTTGAGGCACGTCGTCGAACTTGTCGGCGACGCGCTGGCCTATCTCGTAAACGGACCACCATGCGATCTCTTTAACCTCCAGAGTGTACGGATGGAAAATTCGGCGTGCTTTCGCAATTACATCTTCAGACGTAATCTTGCGATCTGAGACTCTCTCTCCGACATCGAGCTTATCGACCTCGACGTACAGCCGAACAAGGTAACCCCCTTCTCGCGGAATCACGAGGATAGTGCCGTCATTCGCGGACTGGATCACGCACTTGAGGCGAATATCGGGGAAGTCGGTGACCGCCAAAACGTCCATGACGCCCCAGGCATGATTAGCTGAGTCGCCGTGCAGCGCGCGCCCGATGGACTTACGCACGGTGCTACGTGCCCCGTCGCAGCCGACCACATAGCGCGCTCTCACCGTTTCGATCTGCCCTTCGATCTGCCCTTCATTCGGCCCTTCATTCGGATGGTCAAGCCGCTCGAGCCGGACGGTCACGCCCTGGCGAGCACCATCGTCCCTGCGAGCATGCATGCAGCACCGTCGTCATTGATCGCTGGAGCGATTTGAAGATCGACCACACGCCGCGCGTAGTGGGGCTCGATCTTAGCTGGCGACTTGCGCATGACGTCCAGGAAGAAATCATGCACTCGCGCCTGATTGAGAATCATGTGCGGGAACTCCGAAAGCCCGTCCTCGACGTCCTGGATACGGTCGCCCCGGACAATTTCCTCGCACCGCTCGCCGTGAGGCTTCCAGAAAATCGTTTCGCTCACCCAATAGCCTTCCTTCAACACACGTTCGCTAAAACCAAACGCATGGAACATTTCCATCGTCCGGCAAGCGATGCCGTCCGCTTGCCCGAGGAGCAGTCGGCCGGGCTTTTGGTCGACGATGCACGTCTTGATGTCAGGAAAGCGGGAGAGTTGAGCCGCCAACGTCAAACCAGCCGGCCCGCAGCCAACGATCAGGATGTCGACTTCCGCAGGAAGAGATGCGGCTTCGTTCGAGGCAGGATATCGCTCCGCGGGGTCAAAAATTTCCGGGTCGCCGGGCTGGAATCCGTTGACGTGAAATTGCATGAGATCCGTTTTCTCACGCTTCAAGGATCACACGCCACAAGTATCCTCTGCACTTGGACCGCGGTTTTCAGATGAGACGCGAACGAAAGCCTTCGACGCCCTTTCCAGCATCCAGCCTCCAGCCCTAGTCTCCAGAACGTCAGCGCCGGAGGCGCGATTGTAGTTAGCCCGGCACGCAGCGAAGCGGAGTGCCGGGGTACGGGAAACGAAAATTGCAAAGTCCCGGAGGGACGGTTGAACGTGCCATTCCTCCTGACCTCTCCAGCATCCAGCTTCTAGCCTCCAGCCTCCAGATATGTAGCTCACCCCGCCTTCACGGGGTGAGGGTTTTCGTCCGCAGAGTCGCCCTCCAACGCCCGTTCGATCGCTGTCATCCTGAGCGAAGTTGCGCGCGCCTTCGCTTTTCCCGCGTCTTTCGCGGGCGCGCGAGGGAAGGGCTCCCGGGTCGACGGTCAGTCGAGCCCGGGAGATCAGTCGTCGAAGGACCTCTCTTCGATTGATTGTCGAGTCGCACTGTGCCGCCGAAGGGAGGCGCGATTGTAGTTAGCCCGGCACGCAGCGAAGCAAAGTGCCGGGATACGGGAAACGAAAATCGCAAAGTCCCGGAGGGACGATTGAACGTGCGGATGCTCGTCTCGGGTGGAAGGGCAGGGCTTTCAGCCCTGCCACAAAAACGACAGCGCGAAGCGCCTCCATTGCGCTGCCTTTCTCGCAGCATGTACTCGCATTCCCGCCCTAGAAAGCACCACTTACAACCACCGTCTCCGTCAGCCGAACCGGGCCATCCAGGCTCCAGCCCCCAGCCTCCAGAACGTCAGCGCCGGAGGCGCGATTGTAGTTAGCCTGGCACGCAGCGAAGCAGAGTGCCGGGATACGGGAACGAAAATTGAAGAGTCCCGGAGGGACGATTGAATCTGCTGTCGACTGGACGAAATCGAGAACTATTTCTTTCGCTGGCTGGCACCACGTAACTCTCGCTGATTTCCAGTTCGCCATCGCCGTAGGTGTAAGATCGGGGCATGGAAGCGATCGCTGTACCCAACTGGGAAGCATTCACATCCGAACTTCAGAAACTACGCGACGAGCTCAGCAAAAATGCCCCAGGCAAGCCACCCGAGCTGCTCTTCCGAGGTCAAAGCGATTCGTCCTGGCCACTGACGACGACTCTGGAACGGCGGGTGGCAGACCCTTTCGCTCCAAGAGCTTTCCTCTCGCCATCGGGCGTAAGAGTGGTGCCTGTGATGCAGCTCGCCGAGTTAATCGTGTTCGCCATGAAGATGCACAATTTGGTTATCTGTTGGCCTACGGCTATCGCGGTCGACAATATAAACGAAATGGGATACTTTTGTGCGCCATGCACCTAAGTCGAGTTGTCATTAAGAACTATCGCTCGATTAGGGATTTGACCATTACTTTCGACCCAGCATGTAGAATTCTGGTCGGTATCAATGAATCGGGCAAAACCAACATACTCGATGCGCTAAACCTCCTTGATCCGGCGGTTGTCCCAACGCAACGAGACGTAAGGGAACCTAGCATCCTAGAAGACCCCGTTACTGAAGCGCACGTTTGGTTCATCTTCGGATTCACGCGCGAAGAGGTCTCCAGCCTCGTGGACGAAGTAAGGAAAAAGGTCTTGTCCAATTCATATGAGTCTCCAGTCGTCAGAATCGGTGGAACCGACTATACTGTCGATCGGTTTTGCGAAACCCGCGAAGGACTGTACACAACCGATGTACTGCAACGGGAAAAGGATTCATCGTTTTGGGACCTGGACAACGCCCACATCATAAACAAGTGGAAAAAGGTCGCGTCAACCTGCCCACCGGATTTCGAATTATCTTCAGCATCGGGACCTATTAAACTGAAGGGCTTTGTGCTCGTGAACGCCTCCGAGTTTCCTTCGATTCCTGCCGAATACCTTGAGGAAGCGAAGCCCCAGGATCTAAACGAAACGACAGGGGAAGCCATCGAACAAATCGTCGCAAGCAACCTTCCGAAAGTGCTCTTTTGGAATTACGACGAAAAGAATCTATTACCACCCAGAGTTAACCTGGACCAATTCTGCGCGAAACCAGACAGTTGTATACCCTTGAAGAGGATGTTCCAATTGTATAAGGTCACTGATATCAATGGCACGGTCGCATTCGCAAAACAGGCCGGCGCAAATAGCCTCAACAATCTTCTCCGACGTGTTGCGGATCGGACATCTAAACACTTCCATGATACCTAGCGGGAATATGAAGGAATTAAATTTTCACTAACAATGAACGGTCCTGATCTGGAAGCAGGGATTCCAGGACGAATCGAATCACTACGAGCTTTCCCAAAGAAGCGACGGCTTCAAACGTTTCGTTACGTTTCTGCTCATGGTGTCCGCTGAACAAGAGAGCAACCTGCTAAAAGATACTCTCATTCTAATCGATGAGCCAGAGATCGGGTTGCACCCCACGGGTGCTCGATATATTGATGGACGAGTTGATCGATATTTCGCGAAATAACTACGTTGTCTTCAGCACGCATTCGATCTTCATGGTCGATAACAAGATCATCAAAAGACACTTGATTATAAGAAAGAAGAACGAAATAACTGAAGCGGTAGAAGTCTCGGAGTCAAATATTCAAGACGAGGAAGTCATTTACAGAGCTTTAGGATATTCCATTTTTTCGAATCTGAAAGAACGGAATCTCGTCTTCGAAGGTTGGAGAGACAAGAGGCTCTTCGAAACTGCAGTTTCGAGTGTTCCTCCACAGTATGAGCCTACGAAAACATTGGAAAACTTCGGTCGCTGTTTTGTTCAGGGCGTGAAGCAGGTTGAGCATACAACTCCGCTCTTCGAAGCGGGGAAGAGAAAGTGTCTAATCTTGAGCGACAGCGACGCTGTAGCCAAAGAGCACCAAAAAAGGCACGTGCAAAACAAGGGTTACGGCATTTGGAAGCGATATGACGAAATTCTTATCGGCACCACGGCAATCACAGGTGAAGATTTCGTTCGGGGGGCCGCATTTGAGGCTGTGATTAAAGCGACCGCAACAAAGTATAAGATTGCTGGATTGCCGGTTGCAGAACTCGACAAGGTGCGTGGTAAGTCTAGCGCTCTCAGGCGGTGGCTCACCCAAGCCGGGATCGCAAAGGAGGAAGTTGACAGAGCGATAGAAACAATCAAAGGAACGGTATTTGACGGTCTCAAGAACTCTGACATCATCGACGAATATTACGATTATCTCCTCGCGCTCGTACCTGTCGCAGAAAACCTGTGAACGCGGATTTACGGGGGTGGCGTATCCTTACGACTCTCCGTCAGGAATCCCCGGCGGGTGGCAGGCGGGTGGCAGACCCTGTCGCTCCGAATTTTCCACCCTTGAGATTCAAGAGCGGGCGGATGACACCACACAGGAACTAAGCTACTGCCTCGGTCGAACATCGTGGGTGCCGCACTCTTCGCGCCGTTTGCGAAGGCTGCGGGTTTCAGATCGCCGCCTCCAGCATCCAGCCTCTATCCTCTAGCCTCATAGCGCCATCCCTTCAGGGTGGCATCTTGTCCGTTGAATCTCCACGCCGAGGTTCCGGGAGCGGAACCTGCGCTATCAATTGCTTCGACGTCAGCGACACCCACACCCATTCGAGAACAAAAAGCAAATTCAGAAAGAATTGAATGTTCGTTGCGCCTTGATTCTGCTGGGCAGCGCTGACGAATGCACCCAGAAACAGCAGGCCAGTAACAGCGCAAGAAATAGCCCACAGTCTCTGTCTCAAAGAAACAAACGTGCGCACAAACACAAAGCACGCAGCCATAAGAGCCGCGAACCCTACGCCACCGCAGACGAGGTGCATTGTGCCGTGGAAGGTCATGCTGGTCCCGGAGCGCACCGGGTCAACGACAAAGATTCCCACACCTATTTGGCCGAGTCCAAAGATTCCAAGTAGCAAGGGCCCCCAAAACCGGCCTCTCCGGGAGCGCAGTGCTCCTCGCATGCCCATAGCTGCCGAGATGACGAGCAGACCGCCGATTACAAAATTAGCGATCTGAATCCATCCCAGAGGTCCAATGCTCAGTAGGCTCGGCTCGCTGTGAGCAAAATGAAATTCTGGACGAACCAATATTTGGATAGCAAAGACGACAAGGAATAAAGGGCCGCAACCAGCCCGCAGGTCAGCAGAGTTCTTATCGTCCTTAAACCGGCAGTTGAATTTGTTTCTTGCATGGCACGCGCCAGGTGGCAGCTACCTGCGGAACAAAAACGTCAGTAGAAACAGCGCCAGCCTGAAATTCAGCAGCTTCAAACCGTTGCGCGCTTCTTGCGGCGTCAGCTTGGCGGTCATCGGCATCGAGCCGAACACTTTTCCTTTCATCACCAGCTTGCCGCCCTCGGTTTCAAGCGACGCGATTTGCAGCAGCTCGCCATTGTCCGGCCCGAGGATTTTCATCATCGCGCTTGTCCGATCTTGTCGAACGTGATTTTCAGGTCCTCGCACATTTTCATCGCCGTCGCGCGCCCCGCCCCGAATACGCCGCCGCCGGGATGCTGAAACGGACCTACTAAATAAAGCCTGTCCACGCCCGGCACCGTATTTTGTCCGAGATCAGGCGTGGGCCGGTGCGAGCCCGATTGATAGATGTACGGAGCTGCCCCGTGCAGATCACCCCGTTGAAAGCTCTCGGAGCAACGTTCGAGATCCAAGGGACTGTCGCAGACGTAAGCGATGATGTTTTGCTGCGTCAGATTTTCCACGTACTCCCCCGTCCGCTCAATCATCGTCCGCGCGAACGCATCCTTTGCTTTGTCCCAATGCTGCGGGCCCGCCGTCGGGATGCGAGTAGGGCACGTAGTCCCAGATGTGGAACGTGGCTTTTCCGGGAGGACAACGCGTGGCGTCAAAATTCGAAGGGCAGGCAATGCCCAGCAACGCTGTGTCCGGAATGCGTCCGTATCGCAGCGCGTCGAAATACTGCCGCAGCACGGTCATGCTCGAAGGCACCAGATCCGTAAAGTAGCTCTTGCTCACATGCGCGCCCGCTTTGAAGCGCAGTGGTTCGTTCAACGCGCCGTGAACCGTGAAGCATGAATTCGCCGAAAGCTCCACCTGCTCCGCGTCGCGCGTGATTCTGCCGTCGAGGCCCGGGACGTATCGCCCCAGGAAATGTGGATGGATCGAACCGATCACCCCGTCCTTCGCGCTGTATTCCTCACCCGCTGCTGTTCGAACTCCCACGGCGCGCCCGCCTTTTACCAGCACTTTCTCCACCGGCGTATTCGCTAGAACCTTTCCGCCATGGTCTTCAATGCAACGAACCAGCGAAGCCGTCAGCGCACCGCTGCCGCCCACCGCCACTCCGATGCCGTACGTCTCCATGAATCCCAGGAAAACGAAAATCCCGATGCCCGTCCCTTTCTCTTCCGGACCGGTAAGGTTTTCCGAAACCATCCGCGTGAAAAACAGACGCACTTTTTCGTTCTCAAAATTGTCCATGATGATGTCGTACGGACTTTTCTGCATCAGCGCGAAAAGTTCGCGCCCCTCCGCGCTCTGATCCATCATCGCGAAACTGGCGCCGAGCGGAATCGGCGGCGTATACAGCGAAGCCGCGAGCATCGGCAGATACAGCATGGCCTTTTCAGCGAATTTCAGAAATGCGTCCGCGTCCTTCTTCGAGAACTTCGCGATCTCCTGGTAAGTTTTGTTGCGATCGCGATACAGTCCGATCGTCGAGCCATCATCGAAAACGACCATGAAAGGAATTTCGGGATAAATGTATTTCAGCCCGTAGCGTGAGAGCAGCTTCAACTCATCGTTTTTGATCAGCGGGTTGCCCTGAATAAAAATGTGCCCGGTGCTGAACCGGTCATGCAAATATCCCGGCCCGGTAAGCTCCGCCGTCACCACGCCGCCGCCGAACCACGCGTTGCGCTCCAGCACCAAAACGCTTTTGCCCGCCGTCGCCAGATACGCGGCCGCGACCAGTCCGTTGTGCCCAGCCCCAATCGCGACAATGTCATAATTCTGCGGCATCACTTCCTCCCGAGACTTTGCTCCCCAAATCGGATCACGCGTAAGGCTCCGAAGACTGTCACAATCCCCGAAATGGGTCAATCGTCGCCCGGAATTTGTTGCGAGTTTGAAGGTACCCGCTCACCAAACTCGAAGCTTTTCTTTGCGTGCTCGAAACATTTCGCGCCCCCGCCGCCCTTAGGAAACGCCCCCGAATCTGCTAAACTGAGTCGAATTTGCTGAATACCGCGCGATCGCTGACGCATCTGATCTCCGGTGGCGTCCGGGACGCGCGACGCCCGTAAATCCAGCAGGCACAATAGGAATGGGCGAAGTAAGATGACCGCAGCCAACAAGCCGCTCGTATCCTCCGCTCGCCCACCCACCGCGGTCGGCCAGCAACTGATCGAAAAAATCGGGAATACGCCGCTAATCAGGCTGATGAGGACGGGCACGGAATTCCCGAACGTCAAGATCGCCGCAAAGGCGGAATGGTTCAATCCGGGCGGCTCGGTGAAGGATCGCGCCGCGTATTCGATGATTCGCGAGGGCGAGCGCAGCGGCGCTTTGCGGCCAGGGAAAATAATTCTGGACGCGACCAGCGGGAACACGGGAATCGCGTACGCGATGGTCGGCGCGGCGCTGGGATACCGCGTGAAACTTTGCTTGCCGACCAGCGCTTCGCCCGAGCGCAAGCAGATTTTGGCGGCGTACGGCGTCGAAATTGTTTTCACTCCCGGCGAGGAAGGAACGGACGGAGCGATCCGGCGCGTGCGCGAAATTTACGAGGCAGATCCCGAGAAATATTTTTATCCCGATCAGTATGGCAATCCCGCGAATCCGGCGGCGCATTATTCCACCACCGCGCCGGAAATCTGGGAGCAAACGAAAGGGCAGATCACGCATTTTGTCGCGGGACTGGGAACCAGCGGGACGTTTGTGGGAACCACGCGGCGGCTGAAGGAATTGAATCCGAAAATTCGCTGCATCAGCATGCAACCGGATTCAGGTTTTCACGGCCTTGAAGGACTGAAGCACATGGCGACCGCGATTGTGCCTTCGATTTACGATGCGAGTCTGGCCGACGAAAATATGGAAGTCCGAACGGAGGATGCGCAGCGCGTGGCGAAAAAACTGGCGCGCGAAGAAGGAATTCTTGTGGGCGTCAGCGCCGGGGCAGCGCTGTGGGCCTGCCTGGACGTGGCGCGGCGTTTGCCGCCACGAGAGCCTGCGCTGATCGTGACAGTATTTCCGGATTCGGGCGAAAAATATCTGAGCGAGCGGTTCTGGAGCGAAGCGTGAGCCGCGCTCCCTTGAAAATTCAGGGCGAACTGATGCGCCGAATCCACGCACACGGCGCGGAGACGTATCCGCACGAATGTTGCGGGGCGCTGCTGGGCCGCGACGGTGAAGAATCGCGCGAGGTTCTCGACCTGCTGCCGCTCGCAAACCGGCGCGACGATTCGCCTCGCAACCGTTTTGAAGTAACCGCGGATGACGTCCGATTGGCGGAAAAAACGGCGCGAGAGAAGCGAATCGAGCTGATCGGATGGTATCATTCCCATCCCGATACGCCGGCGCGTCCGAGTGAGTTCGATCGGGAGCACGCGTGGCCGTGGTACAGCTATATCATCGTGAGCGTGCAAAAGGGCGAGGCGCGAGATACGACGTCGTGGCGGCTGCATGACGACCGGGCAGCATATGACGCGGAGGAGATCGAAACCGTCGCGCACCCCGCGAGCATCAAATAGCTAATACGAGGAGGGCTTAAAATGGCAGTGAATGTGGTTATTCCAACGCCGCTGCGAGCTTACACAGGTAGAAAGGAAACCGTGGAAGTGCAGGCGGCCACGGTGGCGGAGGCGCTTTCGGCGCTGACCAGCCAGTATGGGGAATTGAAGAAGCACCTCTTCGGAGAAGACGGGCGCTTGCGCAGTTTTGTGAATGTGTATGTGAATGACGAGGATATTCGATATCTGCAGAAGGATCAGACCGGCCTTCGCGAGGGCGATACGGTGAGTATTGTGCCGTCGATTGCTGGGGGGGCGTAGCGAGCCTGAGCCGGAAGACGTTCTCTTTGCTAGAGGAAGAGAGGTCCTTCGACTGCGTGTCCCGGCGCTTCGCGCAAGACCAAAAGCGCGGGACACTCCGCTCAGGATGACGTCAAAAGCGAGATGCCACCTGAAGGGTGGCGCTACATGCAAGGGAGAGTTCTTATGGCCACGAAAACACAAGTTCCTGCGGCGGCGAGCGCCGGGCTTTCGAAAGAAGAGGTGCTGCGCTACAGCCGGCATTTGATCATGCCCGAAGTAGGCATGGAAGGTCAGCTGAAGCTCAAGAAGGCCAAAGTGCTTTGCATCGGGACGGGCGGCTTGGGCGCGCCGCTGGGGCTTTATTTGGCGGCAGCCGGAGTAGGCCGCATTGGCTTGGTGGATTTTGATACTGTGGATTTTACGAACCTGCAACGGCAGGTGCTCTTCGGAACGAGCGACGTGGGCCGGCCGAAAATCACGGCGGCCGCCGACCGCCTGCGAAATCTGAATCCGGAAATTCAAATCGATGCGTACGAAGCGCAGCTGACCAGCGAGAACGCGCTCGAACTTTTCCAGGATTACGACATCATTGTGGATGGCACGGACAATTTTCCCACGCGCTATCTGGTGAACGATGCTTGCGTGATCCTGGGCAAGCCGAACGTGTATGGCTCGATTTTCCGCTTCGAGGGCCAGATTACGGTGTTCGGCTATCCGGACGGTCCGTGCTACCGCTGCTTGTATCCCGAACCGCCTCCGCCGGGCTTGGTGCCTTCGTGCGCGGAGGGCGGCGTTCTCGGGGTGCTGCCGGGAATCGTCGGCACGATTCAGGCGGCGGAGACGCTGAAGCTGATTATCGGAAAGGGCCAGCCGCTCGTTGGACGGCTGCTGCTTTTTGACGCGTTGGCAATGAAATTCCGCGAACTGAAATTGAGGAAGAATCCCGAATGCCCCGTTTGCGGCGAGCACCCGACGGTGACGAAGTTGATCGACTACGTCCAATTCTGCGGCATTCGCGGCGAGGAGGCTCCTAGCACCGTGACAAATATTCCTGAGATAACTCCCCGCGATCTGAAATCGCGGCTGGACAAGGGCGATGACTTGTATATTCTCGACGTGCGCGAACCGCACGAGTATGACATTTGCAATTTGAACGGGCACTTGATTCCGCTGGGAGAGTTGCCGAGCCGCGTGAACGAACTCGATAGCTCGCGCGAGATTGTGGCGCATTGCCGCAGCGGAAAGCGTTCCGCGGATGCCGTGGACTTTTTGCAGAAGGCCGGCTTCCGGAAGATATGGAACTTGAAGGGCGGGATTCTGGCTTGGTCGGATGATGTGGATCCGAGCGTGCCGAAATACTGAGCCGGCGGTTTGTGGTTTCGCTGCCGGCTCCCGTGACATCCAAGAGAGATTCCTCGACTGCGTGTCCCGGCGCTTCGCGCAAAGGCAAAAGCGCGGGACACTCCGCTCGGAATGACGGGTGTTGGGCACGATGTCACCGCTGAGTTTGCTGGTACGCGGCGAGGGGCCGAAAAGCCTCACCCCTGAAGGGGTGAGCTACATGAACTTCCGCTGCTTCGGCTTACATCCAAGAGAGGTCCTTCGACTGCGTGTCCCGGCGCTTCGCGCAAAGGCAAAGGCGCGGGACACTTCGCTCAGGATGACGTCAAAAGCGAGATGCCACCCTGAAGGGATGGCGCTACATTTAGCCGAAATGATGATGGGATTGGAGGATTGAATGGCGGCGACTACGATTACAGTGCGGACTGACGGTTCGATTCGGATTGAGGGGGATTTCCAAGTGCTGGACCAGGACGGCAAGGCATTTGGCTTGGCGGGTCGCACCAAGATTGCGCTCTGCCGCTGCGGACATTCCGAAACCAAACCATTTTGCGACGGCTCCCATAAAAAGGTGGGATTCCAGAGTCCGATACAGGCTTACGATCTTCCGCCCGTGGTTACCAAGCCATAGGCTGACGAAATCCCGGCTACGACAGCTTCGCCGGAAGGAATTGGATCGTAACGTCCCTAACCACAGGCGCGGCCGGAGCGCGCTACGATATTCTGCGTTTCCAATTTCAAGGAGGAATCACGTGGCTGACCTGAAATCCCCAGCAAATGACGGCGAAATCTCTCGCGACCGCCTCGCGGAATTGTTGAACGAAGACCTTTCCCGCGAATATCAAGCCATCATCTCTTACGTCGTCTATTCGCAGGTGCTCAGCGGCGCCCAATACATGGACATCGCCGCGCAGCTCGAACTCCACGCCAAGCAGGAGCTCGATCATGCCCTGATTCTCTCGCGGCAGATCGACTATCTCGGGAAAATGCCGGTGGTGACTCCCAAGCCGGTACGCACGTCGAAAAATCCGAGAGAAATGCTTCGGTACGATCTGGAGAACGAAATGGAAACGGTTCGCAATTACCGCGATCGCATCCGGCAATGCGAAGCGCTGGGAGAATACGCGATGGCGGAACAGATTCGCCAGATCCTCATGCAGGAGCAGGACCATCAAATCGATTTAGCCACCGCGCTGGGTGAAGCGGTGCCGAGCATTGGCGGCGGTCCCAAAGGGCGCAGCCTGCGCAAGCGCAAGTAAGCGGCTCGCGGGAAGCATTTACCAGGTAAAAGTCCACGCCCCAGAAACCGGGCACATATCTTTCGGGCAGCGCGCGAAATCGGCGCTGCTATCGAGGATATTGAAGAGCAACTCACCACATACTCACCACGCCGCACTGGCGACATCGGAATGCGCCCGCCCATTCACGGCTTCTTTTGGAAAGGACGGAACAAAAATGGAAAAAGATAATTCAGCAAGGCAGCAAGGTTCGGCGCTTGCCGGAACAGCCGGCGAATTTCTTATTGGCAATGATTTGCGAGTGACGCGGCTCGGATTTGGTTCCATGCGCTTGACCGGCAAAGGAATTTGGGGCGAGCCCGAAAACCGGGCGGAGGCTGTCCGGGTTCTGCGGCGTGCGGTGGAGTTGGGAGTGAACTTTATTGATACGGCGGACTCCTATGGTCCTTACGTGGCGGAAGAAATCATTGCGGAGGCTTTGCGTCCCTATGCGGCTGGGCTGGTGATCGCGACAAAGGGCGGCTTCGAGCGGCCGGGGCCCGGCAAGTGGGTGGAGAATGGAAGGCCGGAACATTTGCGGTCCGCGTGCGAAGGAAGCCTGCAACGGCTGCGCCTGGACCGCATCGATCTCTATCAGCTGCATCGAATCGATCCGAAGGTGCCGGCCGAAGATCAGTTCGGCGCTTTGAAGGAATTGCAGGATCAGGGAAAGATCAAGCACATCGGGTTGTCTGAAGTGAGCTTCCAAGCAAATTCAGCACGCGCAGACGATCGTTCCTATCGTAAGCGTCCAGAATCGATACAGCGTCACCGACCGCGGCTCGGAAGACGTCCTGCAATACTGCGAGCAGCAAAAGCTGGGATTCATTCCATGGTTTCCGCTCGCGGCAGGTAAACTCTCCGGTCCGGACAGCCCCATCAATCGGCTGGCGGCGCAATGGAAAGCTACGCCGTCACAAATCGCGTTGGCATGGCTGCTCTCGCGATCGCCGGTGATGCTGCCGATTCCGGGAACATCCCGAGTGGAGCATCTCGAGGAAAATGTTGCCGCAGCCGGCTTGAAGATAGATGCGAACCAACTGAAGGAGATTGGCCGGGCGGCGGGGGCGGACTAGGCGATCCCTTTGGTACATGCAGGCATGTGGGTTGATGCGGGGAGCACGCCGGGGCAAGCCACCGGCGGCAGACGGCGGGAGCAAGCTCCCGCACTCCAGAGGAGGCGCTTCACCCGCGAGGGTATGGCCGAAGTTGCACCTCCAGATATGCGATGAACGACTGAAGTAGAGAAGCAAGGTGGTGACGAGTCCTCTTGGAAGCATCTAAGAGAGGTTCTTCGACTGCGTGTCCCGGCGCTTCGCGCAAAGGCAAAGACGCGGGACACTCCGCTCAGAATGACGGCACGGCCACTCTTGTGGCTTACTGATTGCCTCGACTTACGCGCGCAGGCAAGAGTGCCTGCGCCACCGACCCTTGCGAGGCCGTGTGGTAAGATTTATTCTCTCAGCCAGATTGGAAGGGGAACATGCTACAAGCGACTACCGTTGTGACACCTGTGCGGTTCGAGCAGGGGCTTCGCTATGCGGATTTTCTGGAGCAGGCGACTGTGAATCGCGACAAATTTGAGCTGTATTACAAAGAGTCGCCGCTTTCAGCGGAGGACATCTCATTTTTCAAGAAGGCTGCGGCATTGGCGAACGGTCCGGCGAAGATACTTGCTTTGGCGGAGGCGTGGTGCGGCGATGTTTATCGCGAATTCCGACTGTGGCGCGCATCGCTGAGGCGACGGGGATGGACTTGCGCGTGTTTCTTCGCGATGAAAACCCCGACATCATGGACGAATTTCTGAGCAACGACGGGAAAGCGCGCGCGATACCCGTGTTTGTGTTTTACACGAACGAGACTCGATATATTGCGCACTTCACGGAACGGTCAGCGGGCGCGCATGCGGAGCTGGCCAAGATCATGGACGAAGTGAAGCGCCAACTGAATTTGCCTCCGGCGGCTACATTCGCAACGGTGCCAGAGGCCGAGAAGCAAGCGTTCCTACGAGAAGTGATTGCGAAGATTCGTCCTCGCTTTCCCGATTGGCAAAAAGAATCCATCAAAGAGATGCGTGCGCTG
Source organism: uncultured Acidobacteriota bacterium (assembly GCA_963723845.1). Taxonomy (GTDB): domain Bacteria; phylum Acidobacteriota; class Terriglobia; order Acidiferrales; family UBA7541; genus Palsa-295. The sequence continues at coordinate 17,105 of CAVRSO010000105.1, read as the reverse complement.
CTGGCGACTGCCCTGAAGTTGCCGGATCGCGGATAAGCCGAGACGCGCGGAGATGCAAAAGCCGATCGTGTACACCATCCGCGGCTGCGACGCGTGCGTGAAACTTCTTCGAAAGTGGGATGCCGAGGGCGTCGCATACGAAGAACGGCGAGTGGAGACGGATCAAAAACTGTTGGATCAAGCTCGCACTTACGGCGACATGGTCCCTATCGTGGTTTGGCCAGACGGAAGAGTAGAACAAGGATTCGAAGGTACCCTCGGCTGCTTCATTTGAAATTACGATTTGTTCTCGCACTACAACTAAGCCGCACGTTCAATTGACACTGCTCGGCGCGCTTTATTTCCCTTTGTAATCCACGAACAACTCCGGGAACTGCTGCTTCAACGCGCTGATTTTCGGCAGGTCGCAAATCTTGATGTAAGGATTGGTGGGATTCTTCAGAGCGTAGTCCTGGTGATAATCCTCGGCGCGATAGAAACCTTTCAACGGAGTGAGTTCGGTGACGATTGGCTTGGGGAAAACTCTTGCGGCGTCGAGCTGCGCGATGTAAGCCTTGGCAATGCGCTTTTGTTCATCGTCGGTGTAGAAGATGGCGGAGCGATAGGAAGTGCCAACGTCCGGTCCCTGGCGGTTGAGTTCGGTGGGATCGTGAGCGACGGAAAAGAAGATGCGGAGCAACTGGCCGTAGGTGATTTGTGAGGGATCGTAAACCACTTCGACCGATTCGGCGTGTCCTGTTGTTTCGGTGACGACTTGATTGTAAGTGGCGGTGGACGCGGAACCTCCGGCATAGCCCGCGGCGGTATTGAGGACGCCTTTCACGCGTTCAAAGACAGCCTGAGTCCCCCAGAAACAGCCGCCGGCAAAAACGGCCGTCTCCTTTTTTGCCGCGCTGGCGCGCGGTGCGTCTACCTTTGCGGGAGGGATCGGCTGCCGCTCCGACGCAGAGATCGCGGCGCAAGTTAGAATCGAGAAAGCGAGTCCAAAACTCAAAAGCAGGCGGAGTGACATCGGCAGACTCCTCAGAACTTCGTTTATAGGATGCTTATCCATCAAGCCGAGTATACGTCCAGGTGGGATTGGATCGTAGGGCGCAGCGATGTTCGCCGGTGCCGCGCAGAACCTTCCCCGATATCTCAATTCGCGACGCCAGCCGGCCCGCTGGAGGGACTGAGTGTCATTTTGCGACTGTCTCAGTTGTCCATTTTGGGGCAGGTTGTCCGTATCACTATGAAAACAAGCTAGTTACCAGTGCGACTTTTAATAGTTCTAGACGGCCTATTACTTGCATATTTATTTCCGGGGATACGTGTCATTTTCCAGGGGGCAGTGTGGGCATCAAAGAGAATCTGCGTAGCCATTTCCGGTTTCGCTACATTCTGATTGCGACCATTGCGCTCGCGGCCTACTGCGTCCTTCTGTGGTTTCTCCGCACTTCGTCGTACAGGGGCGAGCCGCTGCTGGATGCATATGTGGTGATGGCGGGAAGTTTGATCGCGTTCACATTTGCAGCTAACGCTATGGTGCGGTTTCGCGGAACGCACGATCGGATTTCGCTGATCCTGGCATTTGGGTTCGTGGTGGCCGGTTTGATCGAGGCTGGGACGAGCATGGCGTTCTACCGGGGAATGTTGCTGACTCCGGTGGGAGGAGAGCACATCGCGTTGGGATGGCTGGCGGGGCGCACGTTGCTTGGAGTGCTGCTGGTTGCCGCGCTGGTGGTGGAGCGGCGAATTCCGATATCGCGCGAGCCGGGCAAAGAAATTGCGGGGGCGACGCTGGTCGTCGGCGCCGTGGCTTATCTCACCAGCGTTTTCTTCTTCATGATTCCCGGCACGCCGAAGATCGAGCCGGGCGCGTTGGTGCCGCGTCCGTGGGATCTGGTCCCCGTAGTGATTTTTGCGGCCGCGACAGTGGGGTTCGGATGGCGACTGCGGCGCGCAACGGCGGCGCTGGACCGCGCTTTGTTCATTGCGGCGGGGCTGAACGTGATTTGTCACCTTACGATGAGCCAATCGCAGCGCGTGCTGGATGCGCCGTACATGGTGGCTCATGTGCTGATGGTTTTGAGCTACGTGGTGGTGCTGGGCGGCACGCTGCTCGACAACGCCGATTTGTTCGACAAGGTGAGCCACATGGCCGCGTCCGATTCGCTGACGGGGCTGGCAAACCATCGTCGTTTGCTGGAGGCGATGGAAATGGAGATTGAACGCTGCCGACGCTCGCGACGGGGCTTTGGCGTGCTGCTGTTCGATCTCGACGACCTGAAAAAGATCAACGACAAGTATGGCCATTTGACGGGAAGCCGCGCCATTCAACGCGTGGGGATGGTGCTGCGAGACAGCAGTCGCGCCATCGACACCGCGGCACGTTACGGCGGCGATGAATTTGCGCTGGTGTTGCCCGAATGCGGCCAGCGTGAGGCGGAGTTGGCAGCGGCGCGCATCTGCGAACGCGTGGCTGGGGACGGACATGAACCGCGCCTTTCGATCAGCGTCGGTCAGGCCATTTATCCGCAGGATGGCACGTCCATCGAGCAGCTTCTGGGGGAGTGGCGGACCTTGCACTTTACAAAATGAAGGGGCGAAAAGTCAGCAAGGTACGTTTGAGCCAAATTGTGGCTTGCTTGTAATCGGAGACAAGGGAATTGAACATGCGGATCGGGATGTCCACCTCGAAAGACAAAAGCATCGCGATGTTGCGCCGGGAAATCCGTGTTCCGATGGAAGTTGGAGTGGATATAAGCGGCCACGCACGCGTGCCCGGAACCGAGGCCACATTTACGCAGAATGTGCAGCGCGCGGGGGGCCCGCGTTTTGAGCGTGCGCCGTTGGAAGACGAACGATCATCTGGTGATTACCATGCGGACGGGATCCTTTCAATCCATTGCGCGCGTGGCGTATTGCCAGCCGGTTCCGCAAGCGGGCTACGCACTGGGAATCGAATTCCTAGCGCCGCGCGGGCAGTGGGTGGTTTCCGAGGGCTTGGAACATTAGGCGTTTCTCTTGGCCCGCTCGCTTGGGCTACTGCACAAATCCCACATTGGGTTCCTGGCCGGGCCCGGGTCCTTCCGGCAATTTTCCGAATTGAGCCTCGTAGCGCGCCACATTTTCCTGCAGGGCACGCAGGAGCCGCTTGGCATGCGCCGGGTTCACGATCAGGCTGGCCACTAATTTTCCCTGAGGCACGGTGGGGAACATGTAAATGAAATTCAGCGTGAATTCCTCGGCATTGTGATGGACCACCACTAGATTCGAATATTGGCCGAGCAATTCCTTTTCATCGGCCTTTATCTGCGCTTGCTGCTGCTGCTTCGGTGCTTCGGACATGCTTTTCTCCTTTGTGCCAACTCTTGACTATAGCAGAGGCGTCGGCAGCGGCGACGCCCTTCGGCCTGTGGTGATTTAAGTGATTCGCGCCGTCCATCCGTCAGCGGCCTGTGAGAAAATTGCGCCCAGCTAAATGACCGGGGAACAATCCAGAGAAGGGCACGCGCGCGCGCGTAATGGCCCGTCGAAAAGCGGCCTTCGAAAGCTTGGGCATCGTCGCGCTGTTCAGTGTCTTGGGAATCAGCCTCTTGCTGATCGTATATCTCGCGCGGAATTGGAGCGTGATGGCCAAAGCGCGGAAGCTTCAGAATCCCGTGCCCACGACTCCCGAGGCTCTTGCTGCGGGCAAGGAAAGCTACCGTGAACACTGCCAAAGCTGCCACGGGGAAAACGGCGATGGGAAGGGCGATAAGGCTCCCGAGCTTTCCGTGACTCCGGGAGACTTCACCGACGGGCGAGAGATGCATCACTACGCCGACGGCGAGCTCTACTGGCAGATTACTTATGGGCGCCGGCCGATGCCTGCGTTTGCGAGCAAGCTCAGCGAGGAAAAGCGCTGGCAGCTTGTGGATTATATCCGCACGTTTGCGAACGAACGCGAGCACTGATCCGGTTTGGGCGAGGGCTCTTCGGTTGAATGGGCATCGGGGGCGGAATCGAAGAGAGATTCCTCGACTGCGCGTCCCGGCGCTTCGCGCAACAGCAAAAGCGCGGGACGCTCCGCTCGGAATGACGGCGGCGCCCGTTTTAGCCGAATCCGATGAAGGTCACTGGACCTTTGCGAGGGCGTCGCTGACTTCCTTGATGTCCGGAACAACCGGGATATCGTAATTCTTGAACCAGGCAACTTTGCCGGCGCGGTCCACAATGGCGATGGCGCGTCCGGTGATGCCTTTATCGGCGAGATAGACGCCAAACTTTTCGGCGACCGCGCCGCGAGGCTGGAAGTCCGCGAGCAACGGATACTGAATGCCCATTTTTTCGGCAAACGCTTTGTGGGACCACACGCTATCCACACTCAGCCCCAGAACCTGCGCATCGAGTTTATCGAACTGCTTCATGTCGTTGACGAGGCAAACATGTTCGTTCGTGCAAATGGGACTCCAATCCAGCGGGTAAAAAACAATCACGACATTTTTCTTGCCGCGATAATCCGACAGTTTCACATCTTTCTGATTCTGGTCCTTCAAGGAAAATTCCGGGGCTGCGGTGCCGACTGAAAGAGCCATTCCGATCCTCCTAAATTGTTCGCGTGAAAGCCGCAAAATCCTATAGAACGCGACGACAATTCATCATAGCCGAAGCAGCCAAGAGGGACAAATCGCGTTTTGAGTGCGGATGACTTCGACCCACAAAGTAAAAGCCCTTCCGCTGGGCTGGAAGGGCCTTTGAAAGCGAAGAAAGTTTGAAAGCGAGCTACGGTTTCGGAGTAGCCGGCTTTGGAGTTGCGGCTCTTGGCGCCGCCTGTTTGGAAGGAGTGGTTGATGCCGCCCCGGCCCCTGCCTTCACTGGATAGCTCTGATCGTACAAGCGAACGATTTCCTGAGTTACATCGACCTGATTCGTGGCGTAGATCACGGGTGTCTGCTGGGACGAAGTATCGAGAACCACGGAATAACCACCGTCCTTCGCATATTTGTCCAGGACCTCGATCATCTTCCGCCCAATACGGTTGATAAGGTCCTGCTGCGCGTCGTTCGAATCGTCCTGAAACTCCTGCTGCTTTCGCTGAAAGCTGCGGGTTAGCTGGTCGCCTTCCCGCGTCAGACGCGCCTTTTCCTCGTCGCTCAACGTGCTCTCGCCGGCCTGGAGCCTAGCGCGCACGTCCTCGATCTGCTTTTGCATGTTCTGGAGCTCGCTGGTTCGAGGAGCAAACTGCGATTGCAATTGCGCGACCGCCTGTTTGCCCTCCGCCGTTCCAGCGATGGCCGCCTGGATATTAATGACGCCAATCTTCCCCGATGCGGATGCGGCGGCACCTGCTTGCCCCCACACCGCCGGCGTAATCAATAGCGCCGCAACGACCGGTACTGCCGCTCGAATCTTCATTCTTACTCCTTGCCCAAAAATCGCGATCAAATTTTTTGGAATTGGAAGTCGGAGATTATAGCCACGATTCGACAACATGGTCAACGTGATTCGGGTGTTCGATCGAATGGCGAGGCCACTCCCTCAACACTCCGATGCCTGCCTTTTCAGCGGGGTTGCCGCGCCAAAGCTCCGGCCAAATCACTGCGGCAACGGAATGAGCAGGACGCGATTGTTATCCTCGTCCGCCAGAACACCGAGGTTGAGTTTGGGATCGATAGCCACAGCATTGGGGCCGAGCAGCGGAGAAGAAACTTGTGTTCCTCCCAGCCCCAGAACGGTGCGCACCCTAGGCCCGAGACATTGAGGCGCCGATGGCACAGGCGGACAGACATAGGCCATCACCGACATCGTGTGACTCACGGAATTTACCGTGACCAGCGTGCTGGTTTGAAAATTGTAATCGATCGACGTGGGCCCAATTCCCACGTGCGCCGGCGTTTGGATGAACGTGGCCGGATCCACGATCACAATTTCATTCAGCAGGCTATTTGCGGTCAAAAACACTTGATTCACGGGATCGAAGACAACTCCGGTGGGATTATCAAGTCCTGTGCGGACGCTGCCAGCGATAGAGTCGGTGGACGTAACGATAAACTGCATACTGCTGGCGGATGAAGCCGTGACTACAGCCGCATAGTCCAGGTTGGGATCGATGGCCAGCGCCACAGGATCCTGATCGACGCCCACCGTTGAAGTAGTGCTCGACGTGGTGGCCGGAAGAGTCAGGAGGCTCACGTCGCCGGTACTGGAAGAAGATGTGCTGGGATTGGTATCGGCGATTGCACCGACGCCTGTGTCTTGATTGATGGCGACTCCGGCCGGCGCTGTGCAAACGGAGCAAAGTGCCACTGAGATGGGCGCGGGCACGGGAATCCCGGCCGCGACGTTCACGACGGAGGCATCGTTACTTCCGTTATTCGCGACGAGAGCCATGCCGAGCCGCGGGATAGCGGCAACACCCGCAGGAGTGGTTCCCACCGTGATCGGCGAGCCAATCACCGTGCCCCCTGTACCGAGCGATTGCGGAGAAAGCGCGGGCGACGGGGACGCGAGTGAAACCAGAGAGAGCGTGCCGTCTCCGGAATTCGTAACGTAAGCTAAGTCGCGATCGGTATCGACGGCGACGCCAACAGGCGCGCTCCCGACGGCAACGGACTGGATGACGGTTAGCCCGGCGACATTCGAAGCTGCGAGCGACGGATTCTGCACTTGGACAATGTATCGGCGAGGCTGCGCGAGCATGCCAGCGGGCACGGTGGCAACGACCTGCCGCGCGGAAACAAACGCGGTTGGTACGACTGCGTTATCGAGGAGCACCTGCGAACCGCTGACGAATCCTGAACCGTTGACGGTAAGCGTCAAACTTCCGGCGGCAGGACCTCCGTAGACGACGTCCGCACTCGTCTCGGCAATCTGCAAGGGATTGAGGGCGGGACCGAGCGAAAGAATGGCGACAGTGCCATTGGCATTGTCCACCACCACCGCCTGATTGCTTATGGGGTCCACTGCGACGGCCTGCGCGGACGGGGAAGTGCCCAAGCCATTCACGCTTTGCAGCACAATGCCGCTTTCCATATCGACTACCACGGCGCTCGATCCGCTGGGCGTGCCGCTGACGGCAATGCCAACGTTTTCGAGCGGACTCACCGCGGCGGCGCCAAATCCTGGCTCGCTGAATGTGCCTCCGCTCGAGGGAAGAGCGACGGTGGTCACGGAATTATCCAGCAGGCTGAAGGTTGTGAGGCGTCCGCTCACCGGATCGGTGAGCAAGGCCTGGTGGGTTTCCGGATTGATGCCCACTCCTTGAACGCTAGTCGAAATCGCAAGGTCCGCCACTATCTGCGGGGCTCTTCCGTTTGGCACGCCGGATGGACTGGCATCAACGCCGAGATCGACCATGGCGATGATTCCAGCGCCGCCCGGCGTGACCACAGCCCAGTTGAGTTTGGGATCAATGGCCACAGCCGGCTTGGCTCCCGTACTGTAGAGGCTCGAATTGCCGCCGATAACCTGTACGGACGTTAGCGCAGGCACGCCGCCTGTATCGGACACATCGAGCACCATCGCTTGGTTCGTGGATTGATAAGCAACGATCGCGCGATGCGTTAGCGGATTTACTCCAACCGCAAAAGGCAGCGGAGGGCTCGCGCCCGCGGCGATGGAAACGTTCAATGTGGCCACGTTGCTGGTTATCAGATCCACCGCCGACACCGTTTGATCGGCATTATTCACGACCAAAGCGACTGGATGAGCCAGCAAATCGTCCACCGCGACTCCCGTTGGCTGATTGCCCACGGTAATCGTCCCGGTGACGGAATCAGTGGCCAGGCTGATGAGTGAAATCGAATTGCTGCCCGTATTTGCGACCACCGCTATGCCGTCGGCCTCGTCCATTGCCACGGCGGATGGACTTGTGCCGACAGCTATAGATGGCACGATGGGCGATTGCGGTATCTGAGCGGGAGACGGCGTGACAGCTAAGTTCAATCCGGAAATGGAAGTGACGCTTGGATTTTCCACGAGCATCGGGTAGAGACCCGGAGTACCGAGCGCAGCTTGTGGAATGGAGACGGTCAGTTGCCGGCTGCTGTTGTACGCGGATACGACCGCGCTGCCGTTGAAGGTCACCGCTGTGCCAGTATTGGGCGGTGACGCGGGAGGCGTGAAGAAGCCGCCAGTCAGGATCACATTGGCGCTCGCGTTGTTCTGAGAAACGCTGTCTGGAGAAGAGGCGACGACGGCGGGACGCACAGCGACAACCGCAAGGTTCGCGGGCAGAGAGGCATTGCCGCTCTGCGATTGCACGACGATGGGAATCGATCCGGCCTGCGTCAGCTGGGCGGCCGGAATGGTGGCGCGCAGCGAAGTAGTGCTTAGAAACTCAATGTCGGCGGGCGGGAGCGCTACGCCTCCCACGAGAACCGAGCTTGTAGATAAAAAGTTCGAGCCGGTGAGGTATGCATCCTGTTGCACCGAACCCTGCGCCGCAATCGAGGGATCGACGGACGTGAGGGTGGGCGGGCCAGCCACGACAATGGTAACCGTAGCAATCCCAAATTGTGTGGGATCGGCTGCGGAAGTGGCCTCGATGATGACGCTCTGGCCGGCACTGGGCGCTGTAAACAATCCGCCCGCCGTGATCGTCCCCAGGCTGCCCAGCCCGCAGTTCGTCGGTGCAACACCCGTTGTCCCAGCGGTTTGGCACAAGGACCATGCTACCCCGGTGCTCAACGCCCCCGGACCCGTGACGGAAGCGGTGAACTGCAAAGTCTCTCCCGTCCCCATACTGGCTGTTGACGGTGAGACTTGCACGCGAACTCCGGAATCGACGATTACAGTGAGAAAGCCGAACGCGGTCGTCTTCGTGCAACTGGTTGCCACCACGAGGAAAGTATTCGGCTGGGGCGGCGCGCCCGGAGCAGCATAGAGCCCGCTCGAAGTGATGGTTCCAAATCCAGTGAGTGGCTTAGCAACGGTGGGTATGGGACATGACGCCGGTCCTTGCCCCTGGCTGCAATCCGTCGGTGCGACCCTTGTGGATTGCGGCGTGCTTGTGGGCTTGCAGATTTGCCAAAAAACGCTGGATGACGAACCTCCGGAAACGGTCGCTGTGAATTGGACGGCGCTATTCACCAGGATCGTTACACTGCTGACCGCCGCGCTGGAGCTCGCCGCAGTAACGGTGACGGCCACTGGCGTCGAGTTCGACGCGCAGCCGCCGGCGCACAAGGTAAGGAGTATTAGCAGTGTTCCAAGTCCCGCCGCTTTCATGTCCTTACCTCCAGCAATCCTCGGTTGAATATTTTGTGGTTCCTATGTGGCGGGCGAAGCCCTGTTGTCTCGAACGGTCTCCGCAGCTTCATCAGAATGTCCGGCTCACTGCGAATCGCAACGTCGTTTTTTGCTCGAATAAGCTGGGGGGGACAGTTTGCGAGGACCGGGTTAGATTCAGGAAGCTGTGAAGGTCCGGCACAATCTGTGTGTTATAGACGCCCAACTGCTGCAAACTATTCCGCTCAGCCGGAGGAACGAAGAAGGCGCCGAGCGGCGGCTCGATGGACGTTGAAAAGCGCGAGTAATTATACGCATAAAAGATACGGAAAGGAGCTTGAATAATCGGAATCTGGAAATCCAACTCGATGCCCGCGGACGTGTGCGGCCAGAAATTTGTTCCGTGAGCGATTTGGAGATTGTGGGGCACTTGCAGGCACGGCGTGTTGGGCAGACAGGGAAAATCGGCATTGGGGTATTGCTGTTGGAGTGACGCGATCGCGGAGGGATCGAGCTGGAGTTGAGACCTGCGCAGGATGCCATTGACCGCGAGATCGTGGAAGAGGTTCATGGTGACGTAGGATTTGACGAGGGGAATCCGGTACTCGATATTGGATACGGCTTCGAGGTCGCCGCCCGGCCGCGTGGGAATAAATTCCAGCACATTCACCGGCAACGAAACCGCTGTCGGCTGGCCTTGGGCGTTCAACCGCCGCGGATCGACGTAGGTGATTGTGGTTGTGGTCGAGAACGGGATGAAGACGAAAGGCGAAATGGTGTAAAAGTCGAAGCCGCGGACATCATTTTCGCCGCCGGCGTAAAAGCGGTTGTTGGGAGGGACTTCCTTGCCTCCATAGCCGGAGATCATGCTGGTTTTGAAATGTATGGCGAGTACGTTGCGGTGATGGTAAACGGGATGAAAATACGACATGTCAAAAATATTGCTGATGGTATTGACGTTGCCGCCTAGCGGTCCGCCGGCAAAAGACGCTCCGTAGGTGATGTTCTTGCCACGCGTGGGAAAGAGCGGGCTGTCCGTGCTGTTGTAGGTGAGAGTGGGAGTGATCTGGCTCTGGCGGATGCCGTTCAAAGCCGAAGGTCCCGCGAGACTGGTGAACTTCGTGAATTCGAAGAGCAGCGTTGCCGATTGACTGAATGGCGTGATGTTTGTGGTGGACCATCCGTAACTCAACCCGATGCGTGCAAAGGAGAATCTGCGCACCGGATAGCTGGCGAAGATGGTGAAACCCCGGGAGTCTGTATTGTAATTTTCCTGGAGGGCGGGGTCGATGGCAACCGGTTGGCCGACGAGCAGGCCCTCTTGCCGCGCCGTGTTGTAGTCGAACTTGGAATAAAAGATGGTGAATCCGGTTGCGATGGGGCGGTCGAATAGGTAGGGTTCGGTAAAACCGAAAGTTGCATTTGTCTGAATGTTGCCTACTTGCGCCGAAAGGGTGAGGGTTTCCCCGAGCCCCAGGAAATTGTTGGTCTGGTACGAAGCCCCAACGAAACTGCCCTCGAGCCCGCTGACGCCGCCGGAGAAGCTGATGGATTGCTTGCCTTTCTCTTTCAGCTTCAGCCGAATATCCACGGTGCCGGCCTTGATATTGCGCTTCATCTCGGCATTTTCGGGCTTGATGGGATCGAAATAGCCGAGTTGGTTGAGACGCAGGATGCTGAGTTCCCAAAGGCGGTTGTTGAATACATGTCCTTCATCGAGCAGCAGTTCGCGGCGAATGACTTTGTCGCGCGTGGTGGTATTGCCCGAGAATTCGATGCGGCGGACGAAAAATTGCTTTTGCTGGTCAAAATGTAGCGTCAGGTTCACGACCTTCGTGTCGTCATGCACATCGAACTCCGGCTCGGCGGTAAAATCGATGTAGCCGTATTCGCCGTACAACTTGCTGTAGTTCTCGAGGGACTTTACGGATCTTGTCCGCGTCGAAAATGTCGCCCTGGCTGCAACGGGAAAACGCGCTCCAGAATTCGGGCTTGAAGATAATCCTTGTCGGGATCGGCGCTGCGGAATAGCAGCTTGCCCCATCCGATACTGCTGGCCTTCCTCGATCGGGATCATGATGTTGGTGGCCTTACCGTGCTTGCGGCCCGATCCCGGGAAATGGGAGCGGCACGTCCGGCGCGGTTGAGTCCACCGTTTTCAGATCTGTTACTTCACGACCACCTTTGAAGTAGCCGTTGTTCTGATAGAGTCCGCGGACGCCGACTTCAAGGTCTTCGTCAAGCTTGGGCCGGTCGAACGTCTTCGCCATTACCGGAATGTCGATGATGCCGAGCGGAATCCGTAAGGGCGGTCGTGGCGCATGGACCGGATGATTTTGCGGCTGGAAAAAGCGTTGTTGCCCACAATGGTGATCTCGCCCACCTTGACCTTGGGCCCTTCATCGATGTTGAAGACCAGTTTGACTGCGTTGGTGGCCGGTATCCTCTCGTACGTCGGCTTCACGTTGGCGAACTGCCGGCCGTGCTCGGCCACCAACTCCTTGATCACGACTTCCGCCTTCTTGATTTTCGTGGGATCAAACTGGCTTTCGACCGTCAGGCCCACTTTCTTCCTTGAATCGTCGAGAATATCCGATTCGCTGATCGACTTGTTGCCTTGGTACACGATCCTGCGGATGATCGGCCGCTCCTTGACATGGAAAATTACAATTTTGCCGTTCGGGGCGCGGATTGTCCTCGACTTCGAGCCGAATATCTTCAAAATACTGGGTGTTCCAGAGCGCCTGAAAATCGCGCCGTAACACGCTTCGGCGCTGTAGGGATCGCCGGCCGCGAGAAGATCCGCGCCTGCAGCGTTTCGCGTGCGAATGCGGCGGTTTCCATCGAATTCAATGCGTCGATGATGGCGTATTGCGGCCCGGCAGGATTGGGCGCTGCCCGTTGAGCCCACATGCGATTACGGGCCACTGGAGGTTAGCGCAGAGGCAAGCACACAGACGGCCTAGAATTTCCAAGGCGCGCGAAACGAGTTTCGCTGCTGGCGGCCGTGCCATATGTCAAGGCCGCGCCCCCGCCCAATTTTTTTCGCTCCCCGGCCGGATCGCGTGTTAATCCGGCTTGCGGGCGTAGGATTCTTAGTGGGCTACCGGGGTTGCTTCGACCACAGGCCGGAAAGCCAGAGCCTTCGCCGGAGACGTAAACTTCGAGCGTCGCCGGCCTCTGCATGCCCCCCTGGATGAGTGCTTCCGACAGCGGATCTTCCACGTACTTCTGCAAAGCCCGCCGCAGCGGCCGCGCACCGTAATTGCGGTCCGCGCAGGTTTTCTCGAGGATCCACTGGCGCGCTTCGGGCGTGAGCGACAATCTGCACCTGCCGATGGATCAGCGTGTCGTTGATCTGGCCCACCAGCAAATCGATGATGCGCAGCAAATCCTCGTCGCCGAGCGGATTGAACATAATCACTTCGTCCAGGCGATTCAGGAACTCCGGATTGAAAACGCGCTTCACTTCGCCCATCACCATCTCTTCCATGGCTCTTGCCGCGCCACTTCATCGCCGCCGACTGGAAGCCGATCGACGAGCGCTTCTGCAGATGGCGCGCGCCAAGATTGGAAGTCATGATCATGATGGTGTTCCGGAAATCAACGGTATTGCCGAGGCCATCCGTCAACTGGCCGTCTTCAAACACCTGCAACAGAATGTTGTAAACGTCCGGATGCGCCTTTTCGATTTCATCCAGCAGGATCACCGAATACGGCGTGCGGCGCACGCGCTCGGTCAGTTGGCCGCCCTCTTCGTAGCCCACATAGCCTGGAGGCGCGCCGATCAGCTTGGAGACGGAGTGCTTCTCCATGAATTCGGACATGTCGAAGCGCACCAGCGATTTTTCGGTGCCGAAGAGAAATTCGGCCAGCCGGCGCGCGACTTCGGTTTTGCCGACGCCCGTGGGCCCGAGGAACAAGAAGCAGCCCACCGGACGCAGCGGAGATTTCAGTCCTGCGCGGCTGCGGCGAATGGCCCGCGCCAGCGCGGTGATGGCCTTATCCTGGCTGATGACGCGCTTGTGCAGTTCCGGCTCGATGCGCAGCAGTTTTTGCTGCTCGTCTTCCTTGATGGAGGTCACCCCGATGCCGGTCCAGCGCGACACCACTTCCTCGATGTCTTCGCGCGTCACGATGCCCGTGGAGCGATCGTCGAGCTTGAGCGCTCGCGCAGACCGCGCAGGTTTTCTTTTTCCTTGCGCTCTTCCTCGGAATAAAAACGCGCCTTCTCGAATTCATGATTGGCGATGGCGGTTTCCATGCGGTGGGTGATGAACTTCACGCGCTTCTGCACTTCGCCCACTTCTTCGGGCAGCATGGCCTGGCGCAATTTCACGCGCGCGCCGGCTTCGTCGATCAGGTCGATAGCCTTGTCTGGAAGGAAGCGGTCGGGAATATAGCGGTTCGAAAGATAGACGGAATACTGCAGCGCCTCGTCGGTATAGCTGACGGCGTGAAATTTTTCGTAGCGTTCGCGCACGCCCTGCAGCACCTGCATGGCTTCTTCTTCGTTCGGCGCGGAAACTTTTACGGACTGGAAGCGGCGCTCGAGCGAGCGGTCCTTTTCGACGGACTTGCGATATTCGCCCGGAGTGGTCGCGCCGATGCATTGAATTTCGCCGCGGGAAAGCGCGGGCTTCAAAATGTTGGCGGCGTCGAGCGAACCTTCCGCCGAACCCGCGCCCACCAGCGTGTGCAGTTCGTCGATGAAGACGATGGAGTTCTGGCTCTCCATCAATTCCTTCATGATGGTCTTCAGCCGCTCTTCAAACTGTCCGCGATATTTTGTGCCCGCCACGATCAGCGAAAGATCGAGCGAGAGAATGCGCTTGTCGGCCAGGAATGGCGGAACGTCGCCATCGGAAATGCGCTGCGCCAGGCCCTCGACGATGGCGGTTTTGCCCACGCCGGGCTCGCCGATCAGCACGGGATTGTTCTTGGTGCGGCGGCAAAGATCTGGATCGACGCGCTCGACTTCTCCGTCGCGGCCCACCAGCGGATCGAGCTGCCCTTCCATAGCCGCCTGCGTCAGATCGCGGCTGAATTCCGCGAGCAAGGAAGTCTCTTTTGGACGGTTCACAGGCACCTTCTCTCCCGCGCTGCGCGCCAATTCCTCGCGCACGGTGGAAAGCCGCAATCCCGCGCTCCATCAGGATTTCGGCGCCAAAGCATTTTTCTTCGCGCAGGACTCCCAGCAGCAGGTGCTCCGTTCCGACGTGCTTGTGGCCCAGCCGCTCGGCCTCTTCCGCGGCGAAATTAAGAATGCGCTTGCACTCCTGGCTGAGCGGAACTTCCACGGAAGTGGAAATGCGCTCGCGAATAGTGATGCGCGATTCGATTTCCTTGCGGATGGATTCGATGGAGCCGTGGGCGCGCAGAAAGCGATTGGCCAGCGCCTTATCCTCCCGCATAAAGCCCGAGCAACAAATGCTCGGTCTCGATGTAAGGGCTGCCATACTGGCTCGCCTCATATCGCGCAAAGAAAATTACCCGTCGCGCTTTCTCCGTATAGCGTTCAAACACCGGTCACCCCACGCTCCCAAGGTCGTGTCTCTACTCTATCAGATGCTTGGCCCCAACTGCGCGGACCAACCATCGCGAATATGTCCGGCCTCGCGGCCAGCTGCCCATGTTCCAACGCCAGCACTCGATCGGCGCATCCAGCCAGCGGCAAATTGTGTGTAGCAAGGATGGAAGTCAAACGGTACGATCGATGGAGGCGCTCGATCAACTCAAAAATGCCCTCGGCGCTCCGTTCGTCCAGATCCCCTGTCGGCTCGTCCGCTAAAAGTAGCATGGGTTGATTCACTAGCGAACGCGCGATAGCCACTCGCTGCTGCTCACCGCCAGAAAGTTCTCCCGCCCGCTGCCTCGCCCGGCCAGCCAGTCCCACTTCACCCAGCCAGTCCGTCGCTACTCTCAGTGCTTGCCCCCGCGCCTGCCCCCGAATCAGCAAGGGCATCGCCACGTTCTCCGCCGCTGTGAAATCGGGCAGCAGGTGATGCCGCTGCCACACAAAACCCACTGCACGGTTGCGATATGCCGCCAGCTCCATCTGCGAAAATGCGTGGAGCGAATTTCCGGCGAAGTATACTGTACCGCTCGTTGGAGTGTCCAGCGCCGCCAGCAAGTGCAACAGCGTGCTTTTCCCGCTGCCGGAGGGGCCCACGATGGCGATCATCTCGCCCTGTTGGGCCGAAAAATCGATCTCGTTGAGGGGCGTTATTTCCTGTGCGCCGGAACAGAAGCTCTTTCGAAGCCCTTCCACTCGCAGTATGGGACCCGATTTGGAGGCTGTTCCGAAATCGGCCTCGCTGGCATCCACACCCGCGTTCGCCTTCGCTTGCATTGCCTGCTATCCCTATCACAGTTTAGATGCCGAATTGCCGCTTCGATATGTCCTTGTTTTCCAGTAATTTCGGCATCCCCGGCACCCTAGTCTTATCCAAACTCTTTCTCACTTGTCCCTGTTACTTTCCTAAATGGCGGACGCTGTCTGCCGCTTCTTGGCATGCTTTTGGTCTATTTTCTTTCACCTTTTGCCCATTCTGTTTTTCATTTTACCACACGCCCTCTAGGAACGAATCGATCTCGATGGAAATTACGGCTCGTATGCGTTTTCGCTGCCAGAAGCCGCCCCAGCCAAGCATCCCCCGGTTTCCGCAGCCCAGCCGTAGATTAACGATATACCCTTTCGGCCGTGTCCCGCCCCGGCGATTTTAGTGGCGGGCACCTGGTGATCAACGGAATAGAGACGTTGGTCTTCCTAGTCTAACCGTTTTGCGGTATCGCGGTGCGATGGTGGCGAGATCGTGTAAGCGGGCTATTCGAAGCGCAGAATTTCAACCGGAAGGATGCGCGATGCCGACCATGCCGGAATGATCGTGGCGCCGATGCAAATTGCCAAAGCCGCGGCCGCAATCCAAATCGCGTCCAGCGCATTGGCGTGAAACGGAACATAAGGTATGGCGTATACCTCCGGATTCAGAGGGATGAGTCTCCATCGGTTGGCGATCCAGGATAGCCCGTAGCCAGCCAGCAGTCCCGCTGCCGTCCCTCCGATGCAGACAACCAGGCCCTGCAAAATGAAAATGCGCCGCACCTTGTCGCCGTTGGTCCCATGGCCATCAGCACGGCGATGTCGCGGGCGCGATCCGTCACCGTCATCATCAGCACCACCAGTATGTTGAGCCCAGCCACGAATGTGATCAGTCCAATAAAAAGCGCGGTGACCAGCTTCTCCAAACTCAGGGCACGGAAGAGCGCGCGGTTCTCGTCCATCCAAGTTGTAGCGATGAATCCGGGGCCTGTGCGGCGCAGCAACTCATCGGCCACCGTTCCCGCCTCATCCAAGTTCGTCACGCGAACTTCCAGGAGGTTTACGACGTCTCCCACGCCCGCCAGCGCTTGCGCCGAAGAGAGCGTCACGAAGCCCCAATTCGCGTCGTAATCGTAGAAGCCGGAATCAAAGATTCCGCCTACGCGATAACGCCGGGAGCGCGGCAGCATTCCAAACGGTGTCAAATTTCCCTGAGGGCTCGTCAGCGTCACATAGTCGCCCGCCGAAACTTTCAATTCCTCGCAAAGAATTCGCCCCACCAGCACCACCGGAATGTCATCCGGACCCGGCGCAAAATTGTCGGAGCCGGCCACAATGTGCCGCAGGGCGCCGCCGGTGGCCGCTCCAACTCGGGATCCACTCCCTTGAGCACTAGTCCGCGCGACCGGTTGCCGATCGATAAAAGCACGGTGATATAGACCGCCGGCTCAATCGAGCGAACGCCCGGGGCGTCGCTCAGCTTGGCAATTTCCTCTCGATAGTTGTGGATCCCTTCGGGGTTGCGGGCTTCAGATTCACGTGGGCTGTAACGCTCAATAGCCGGTCGCGAATGGCCTGTCGAAAGCCCGTG
>CAVRSO010000104.1:0-71816 GCA_963723845.1 uncultured Acidobacteriota bacterium | reverse complement strand
TCGGCAAACTCACCCTCGCGCATATTGCCGCGTTCACGCTTGTTCCCTTGCGCGCCGAACTTGTCGGCTTGCTCCTGTGGCAGTTTTTTTTGCGCAGCCGCGGGCTCGCCGCACACCACTGCGTGCGCGCGATATTCCCACCTTCGCCTATCTTCGCTTTTTCGGCTTCGTCGTGAACCAAGGCTGCTTTGTTCTCGGGCTTAGCTACACAACTTCTCAGCATTCCGTCGTGATTATCGCACTGGGCCCGATCGTCATTCTTTTGCTCGCTAGCGTCATGAAACTCGAAAAGTTGACGCCCTTCAAAATACTGGGAATGGCGATTTCCTTCGCGGGCATTGTGTCCTCGAGACCGAACACGATCCCCAATGAATTCGCCGCTGCTCGCAGGCGATTTGATCACCCTCGTCGGCATGTCGGCTTTTCGCTGTACACCGTCCTCGGCAAGCGCGTGGCGCGCTCCTACGATTCGATTTCGATGAACGCCTTCAACGCCTCCGTCGCCGCAATCATTTTTATGCCGCTCGCCATCCATCAAGCCATCAAACTCGATTGGAAAAGCGTCGCCTGGGCAGGCTGGGTGGGAATGTTCTACATGGCCGGGGTCAGCGCGGTGATCGGTTATCTGCTCTTCTACTGGTTGCTGCGCCACATGGACGCTTCGCGCGTAGTCGCCGTGAATTATTTCCAGCCAGTCGCCGTCTTCCTGCTCTCGATCCCAATTCTCGGCGAACGCCCCACGCCGCGCCTCGTCGCCAGCGCCACGCTCGTTCTCCTAGGCGTCTACCTCGCCGAACGCATCTCGCCGTTCGCCCGAGCCGTAAATCGCGCTTTGCTCCCCTGTTTGCGTCCGGGCTTGCCAGCATGTGTGCCCGACCAGGCTATGTCTCGGTTGCCTTTTACGCTGACGTCATTCTGACGAATCTGCCGTTTTCGCTTCCCATTCGTCGCGCTTTCCGCGACAATTCCGGCACACGCAGTGAGAACCTCTCTTCGCTTTGGCCCGTTCCCCCTTGAGCCAGGCCGCCCCAAAAAAAGCGGCGCCACGAATGGCGCCGCTTCCAGTCACTCGAACAATTTATGCCGTTGCCTGAACCTACTTCGTCCCCGCAGGAGCCGTCATCTCCAGATCGAGCAAAATCGTGATGTCGTCTCCCACCATTCCCGGATCGGCGGCCACGCCAAAATCCTGCCGATTGATCTTCGTTGTCGCCGACGCGCCGCGTCGCAGCCCGCCCATCGCCGTGATCGCCTTCGTCGGACCAGTCCCCTCGAGCGTCACTTCCTTTGTGACGCCGCGAATCGTCAGGTTCCCGGTCATCGTGAATTTGCCGTCACCTTCCTTCGTAATCTTCGTCGATTGAAAGGTCATCGTGGGAAATTTGGCCACATTGAAGAAATGCTCGCTCCTCAAGTCGTCATCCCGGCGCTGCACCCGTGTATCAACCGAATTGACGTCGATCGTGACATTCACGCTCGAATTGCTGATATCCGAGTCGTCCAGCATCACCGTGCCGGTGATCTTAGTGAAATCCCCTTGAATCGTGGAGATTCCCAGGTGCTTCACCAGAAATTGCGCGTTGGCATGCATCGGATCGATCGTCCAGGTGCTTGTCGCCGCAAACGACGGGATCGCGAAAGCCGCCGCCAGTCCAGCCACTACCAGCCACTTCCTCATTGCTGCCTCCTCAGAATGGTTTTCTGAAAACTCGAATCCGATGCGTGCGGCGAATCGCCAGCCGCCCGGAGCCCCGATCAATCCACCCCACCAGGTTTCACGTGAGTGTCTGACCGGGCCGCAGTATATACCGGTTTCCCGACGTCAACGCCCGTACTTTCGCCGTCCGCTGCTAAGACTTCACCCAACTTGGGTCGAATCACATGAAATTCTTCGTGTGATACGCGGACATCGCTGTTGCCGCGGCAACCTCAAAGCCCAGCGACTGCAAGCGCTCCCGCCGCGTGCGATCCATCTCGCGCTGCAACTCGGCCACATGGCGCGAGCCCGTGCGTATCTGCGGGACCGAAATTCCGCCCCCGGCATAAACGACCAGCGCATCGTGAACGTACGAACTCAGCCCCGAGATCGACGCCAGCATTTGACTGCGCCGCTCCACTGCGGCCGCCATCGAAAGCCGCACATCGGGTTCGCGTTCAAAAACATACCGCATGTGTTCGGTGCCGAACGCCACATGGCGCGCTTCGTCTCGATGCGCCAGTCGTGCCAGCGTGGCGGTCACCGGATCGGGCGCGCGTTCGCCAAGAAATTTTAGCAGCGTCAGAAATGTGCCTTCGCCCATAACGCAAAGCAGAAACGTCGCCGTCGTAAAATCCGGTTCTTCGAGCAGCGTCTTCAGAGACATCTGCCCGCTGGTCGCGGTAGTGCCCAGACCCGCACCGCCTGCTTCGGCGCGCCGCGTGAAGGCTTCGGCGTGGCGGGCCTCGTCCACGATCTGCATAGCCAACACTTCCACCACCTCGCGGTAATGCGGATGGATGCGGGGTATGAAGCGCGCCGGTACGTACAGCGCGGCGAATTCATTTTCGGTAAGAAAAGTCATGATCTGCCCGACCGCGGATTCCACTTCGGCGGAGAGCTTCGGAAGATCGACCCAGGAAATATCGCGAGAAGCCGACCACTGGTTCGCAGCCGCCTGCGAGTAGATCGTGCTCAGTTCGCGCGCCCATACGTCGCGTTTCTGCCGCAGCGTAAAACCGAAGTCGGGTCCGCCTTTTTCGATGCGTGCGCCGCGCGGTGCAAGCCCCCAATTCAGCGCGGCCGTTTCGCAAACTTCAATCCGCGAAGTGTGAACCGCGGGAGCGGTTCCCGCGGACTCGATCCGGTACAATCCGGCAACCCCTTGCACTGGCTCGCAACGAAGCCCTTCCTTTCGGCACCAGGCCGTAAGCTGGCTGCCGAATTCCTCCGAATCGCCGCGAACTTCGCACCAATCCCCCGCGGCCAATTGCGAAAGAGCGCGGCGCAGCAGAACCGTCGCGCCTTCGTGCAGCGCCAAGTCTTCCAGATCGAGCCGCGATTTAGGCGTGGAGTCGGGCATGGCTCACAGCCGAAGGAATTCTCAGCTTCCGGCCGACGAAGCGGCGGCGCCGTAAAAATGGAAACGCTCGACGGCCTTTTCCAGTTGCGCGTAACCGCTGGTCCGCGCCGGCAGCCATTTCTTCAATCCTTCCATTTCCATGAACGCGCGGACCTCCGGATCCTGAAACGACATGCCCAGCAACGCATCAAGAAACGGCTTCACGCGTTGCTCTGGCAGGTCGGCTCGGGTCGTAAAATTGCAGTGGTCGAAGGGCGGAGTGCTAGCGAGCACGCGGGTGGTTCCCGGATCGAGCGTGCCTTCGTTGATGAACACCGCATAATTCGCGTCCAGGACACACGCAGCGTCTGCAGCGCCGGAAGCCAGCGCTCTTGCCGCGTCTCGCTCGCCGCCCACATGATCGCCGTGCTTGCCGACCATCACGTTGTGGTGGAGCACGCGGCAATCGCGTCGTGGATCGACTCCGGACTCGGCCACCATCCCCAGCGGAATCAGTGTAGCCTGCGGAGAATCCAATGCGCCGACCGCCAGCGTCTTGCCCTTCAGATCGGCCAGCGTTGCAAGAGTCGAATTCGCGCGCACAATAATTTTCGTCGTGAGGTCCCGGTCGGAATCGCGCATGGCGATCGCGCGGCAAGCTCCCCCGCTAACGATCTGACTCTTCACCCAAGCCAGCGGCGAATTCCACGCCACGTCCACGTCGCCGGAAAGGTTTGCATCCACTTGGGCGTCGTACGTCGAATAGAGGACGTAATCGATTTCCACTGCATGTTTGGCAAAATATTCCTTAAATCCCTCCCAAATCGTCACCACTTTGGGATCGTACGCTACGGCGCCAATGTACAGCGGTTCACCTGCGGATGATCTCGACATTGTTCCTCCCCTGCAAATTTCGGCGCGCTGCTAGAACAGCGGCAGCCCGAGACTCGCCTTGCCGATAAAATCTTTAAGAACGTCGCTCGACGGTGCCATCACGGCGGCTGCCTGTGCATCGCGGAAAATTCTCTCCAGGCCTCCGCGCCGGCCAAACGCCCATCCACCGCCCAGAGTCATCGCCCGGGAAACAGCGGCCAAACAAGCATCCGCGGCAACAACCTTCACACCGAGCACATCGAGCATCGCTGCGGGATCGGCGGCCAGCGCCTTGCGAATTGTTTCCCGCAAGTAGGATTCCCCGGAATTCACCGCCAGCGTGATCTCGGCAACGAGGAATTGCACGCGCGGGATCGCTGCCAGCGCGGCGCCGCCGGCGTGTTCGTATTTGCGCGCGCCCATGCGCCCGACAATTATTTGATGCGCCGCCTTCGCCAGGCCGATGGAAACCGAAGCCACGCCGATTTGGAAAGGCGGCAACGCAACCTCAAGCATGCTCTGAAACCCGCTGCCTTCCGGCCCCAAGCGCACGGCGTCGTCGATCGCCACATCGGTTAGCGACATTGGCGCGCTGCCATTGCCGGCGAGACCCAGTCCCTCGAAGCGCCCTTTCGTCGATAATCCGGCTGTGTTCTTGGCGATCAGATAAAGGTTGGTCTCGGTGGGCGCGCTGGCGCCCGCCTTGCGTGCGGAGACAACGTAGCTATCCGCCTCCCCGGCGCTGGTGACGAAACTCTTGGCCGCGCTGAGCGTTTTCTTCCCACTGTTCAGCCGCACTTCACTAACTGGCGCGTAGAAATGCCCGCCCGAGCCTGCCTCGCTGAAAGCCAGCGTGCTGATATGTTCTCCGCGGGCGCATCGCGGCAGGATTTCCTTCTTCAGAGCATCGCTGCCTTTGGCGACGATCACGGCAGTCGCGCAAAAATGCATCAGCGTCACCATGGCCGTGGATGCGCAGCTCTGTGCCTGCACCTCCAGAACCTGCGACATTTCGGCGAGTCCTGCGCCTGCTCCCCCGTATTCCGCCGGGATCAACAGGCCCAGCACGCCGGACTTGCCGAGCGCGTCAAGATTTTCCCGGGGAAATCGCCTCGACTGATCGATTGAGTCGGCGCTCGCGCGAAGCAGCTCTTGCGAAAGCTTTTCGTTTGCGGCTAAAACAGCCTGGATGTCCGCCATGGACCCTCCTCTGCCCAATCGAGCAGTTCTATGACGATTGGAAATTTCTGTGATTGCGAACTAATTCAATCTGATATTGCAGTGTGCGGCGGAAATCGGAAGGCGGCCGCCGGGCGCCTTTAGAAGGAAATTCAAGTGAAGCCGGTGGAGTGGGTGGCCGATCGGCGAGGAATATTGAGAGAAATCAACGGAAGACCTATGCGCATCGGGCATCCATGGGCGCGAGACGGAGTATAGGCCGTCTACGCTTTTCTGCCAAGTCCGAGCTCGCGCGCATTTGTGCGGGCACAGCCCGCCGTAGATGCCCGCTTGCCTTGAGCGCGGTAGGCGAAGGAGCGAACATACTCGGTTACCTGTGCCTCATCAGCCTCGCAGACACAGGTGCCGCGCATAACGACGTGCGCCGTCATTCTGCCAGTGCTTGATCGGAGGGTAAAAAAACCGGTTGTTGCTTTAGCTCAATAGGCGGCGAGGCAAACGCAGGAAGGGTTGCTTCGCTATGCTTTGATGTCTGACCCTGTGCGCGTAGGGCCGCAACTCTTCGGGGTGCTCCCGCAAATATGCAAGTAGGGGTCGCCTTTTCTCGTGCCCTCGCTCCGGCGCGCCTGCTCCCACGCGCGCTGAGTCCGGAATGATTTCGGGCAGCCCATCCGCCACACGGCGGTAGATCGAGACCCACATCTTCTTGACAGTTGCAATAGAAACGTCCAGCGGGGCGGCCAGCGCTTGATCCGTCGAATCGCCGGCAAGCGCCGCCAGCAGAAGCTTTTGTTCGCTGCGGCTAAACGAGAGGCGCGGCGGTTCGTATTCGAACACGGATCCTATCCAGGAGCCGCGACCACGCCAAGCCTTATTTCGGCTCATTTCTATCTCGCGTGTGACGCCTACGATGTGTGGTTTTCGCACAATTTCTTCGGGATCGAGCCCGGCCAGATCCGTATATTGAGCGGTTGCAGAGTTCCAAAGGAAGCCGCCGGTTTTGACAGTCCACTCCAGGCGTTCGCTGTTTTCCAGCTGTGCCGAAATGACCTCTTTCCAGAGGAACCCTCGATGCAGTTCGATGAATGCATTGATCATGCCCCGATGAGCTTCGGCACTATTTTCAAACTCCTCGTGAAAGCAGCCTTCCCACGCTACGACATTCAAACCGCCGCAAGAATTGAACTCTCTGAGTTGCTTATCGGAAATGACGGGCGAGTCGCCGCATGCCAGACGCCTTGCCAGTTCAGGTCCAATCCAAAACAATGGCGGGCTTTTCAACTCGCGCATGAACTCGTCAGTGACAAACAGGCTGATCCCGAGCGCGCAAATCACTGGCTTGGAGCCGACGAGGCTTTCACAAACGGTAGCGTTCGTGGCCTCATAGTCCAACAAACGAATCCACGAAGGGCCTAAGTACTTGATCGCCTCGCCATAGCGCGCACTAAGGACGGGATGATTCGCGACGACCTGGACGCATTCGCGAACATCCATACGCTCCATTCGCCGCCACCGGAGAGGCATCATCCAGTCCTTCAACGGGCTTGCTTATGACGATTTCCAGGCGATGCTAACACGGTTATGGTCCTTTTAGGGTAATTGCCTTAAAAGTTAAATCCGTTTACCTTCGCCGAACTTCGTGGAACAAGGAGACCGGCCGTGGATATCGCTGAAATTTTCGGAAGCGTCTGCCTCGACGTGCAGAGAATCTCTGGTGTTGTTGCTCCTGCTATTCGTACGATCCGGCGTCGCTGGGTTGCAATCGGTCTTCTGGCCCTGCTTAGTTTATGCTCGGCTCGTGGAAGCGCTGCGCAGGCGACGATTTACGTCACAACGACCCAGCAGGGCGTCACCGACCCATCGGACTGCTCTTTGCAGGAAGCGATCTACTCGTCGGAGTTCAAGTCGAATATCGCGCTTTCGGTGGCCGGACCTGACAGGATCTACACAACAGGATGCGTGCCCGGTACAGGTAATGGCGACACAATTGTGCTGCCCAGCGGGGGCACCTTTGAGTTCGATCACTCTTGGGCTGATTCGTACAATTACGTCGGCCCAACAGCGACGCCGATCATCTTTTCCAGAATCACGATAGAGGGCAATGGCTCCACGCTGGAATGGACAGCCCCCGAAAACTCGCGCTTATTCGCTGTCGGAAACGCGTCGATCGCCTCGCCGAACGGGACTGTGTCCGGCTATGGAGACCTGACGCTCGAAAACGTGTACGTCATCGGTTTCCATGTCAAAGGGGGGGACGGCGGCAGCGGAGGCGGGGGAGGTGGGTTGGGTGCGGGCGGCGCGATCTATGTAGACGTTCTGAGCAGCCTGACCGTCGAGAATAGCACCTTTGCTGGCAATGCTGCCGTTGGCGGAAACGGGCAAGGGGGGACCCCGAGCGGAGGCGGTGGAGGACTCGCGGGAAACGGAGGCAACGGCGGCGTGGTTGGGGGAGGTGGCGGTGGCGGCTCCCGCGGCAATGGTGGAAACGGGGTTGGCCTGACAAGTGGGGGCGGCGGCGGTGGCGGCGGAACACTGAAATCGGGCGGCGATGGGACCGAGACCAGTCCGTCCTTTGGGTTGGGCGGCTTCGGAGGGTACGTGTGTGGTGGAAACGGCGGGGATGCAGGCAACGACGGGCAGATCGGGCAGTGTGCGGGCGGCGGCGGTGGCGGCGGCGGTTACATCAGTTTCACCTACTGTAGCGGTCCGAGCTGTCAGGGCGATGGCCTTACTGGCGCGTACGGTGGCGGTGGCGGGGGTGGCGGCAATAACGACGGCGGCAGCGGCGGCTTCGGTGGCGGGGGTGGCGGAGGAGATGGTGGTCTTGTCGTGTCCCATGGCGGTCCGGGGGTTTCGGCGGAGGCGGCGGGGGTGCCTGTTGCGGTGGGGTCGAGACGGACCCCGGTGGCGCCGGAGAATTCGGCGGCAATGCCAGCGGCTCGAATGGCGGCGGCGGCGGAGCGCTGGGTGGGGCCATTTTTAGTTACGGCGCCATCGTCACAGTCCGCAACTCCACCTTTACGAACAACTCTGTCTCCGAAGGTGCGGCTGGGGACAACGGACCCAACGATAACGGCAAAGCTGCAGGCGGCGCGATATTCGCCGTGAACGGCTATTTGGCCGTTGAGAATTCCACGATCAGCGGCAACAAACAGAACGATATCGGAGGCGGCGGCATCACGTTTTATACCTTCGACTTCTGCGGCGGCGGCAGCTGCGTCCCAATCAGTTCTTGTAACGGCGAAGGCGTGTGCCTTGATTCCTCCGCGAACCGCTTCACCCTAGACAACACGATCATTGCCAACAACGGACCGAAGGAGTGCGAGGTCATCGGAACGCCCGATGATAATGTTTCGATTACGGTGAGCGGTGCGGGGAACCTGATTATGCAAAACGATTCAGGTGGCGCGTGCCCTGACGTGGCCAGCACGAGCGATCCCAATTTGCAACCGCTTACGCTCAACAGCCCCGGTGATACTCCCACGATGGCGATTCTGGCGAACAGTCCGGCGGTGGACACTGCTGATTCGGGAACGTCGCTTGCAACCGATCAACGAGGGGTAGTCCGCCCGCAAATGAGCGGGTACGACATCGGCGCTTATGAAGCCCGCGCCGCTGATTTTTCCTTCTCCATGCTGTCGTCCATTCCGGTGGATGTCGGTGGGACTGTATCCGTCAGCGTGACGGTAAATTCGTTTGAATACTTCAGCGCACCCGTCACGCTGAGCG
Source organism: uncultured Acidobacteriota bacterium (assembly GCA_963723845.1). Classification (GTDB taxonomy): domain Bacteria; phylum Acidobacteriota; class Terriglobia; order Acidiferrales; family UBA7541; genus Palsa-295. Next base: position 62,997 of record CAVRSO010000104.1, on the reverse strand, counting down.
TGTCAACGCCGCCTAGCGGCGTGCATGTATCATTCAGTCCGAATCCGATTACGCCAACCGCGAATGGGTCGGCATCGTCCATGATGACGATCACGTTGGATCCGACGGTCACACCGGGTCCCTACATGCCAACAATCAAGGGCGCTTCATCCGCAACCGTTACGTCGGCGGCCCGGACGCATTCACTCTCAGCAACGATCCTGGTGAGTGCCACCACAGCTAGCATCTCGACTGTGATCGCTGACCTTGTCACCAACAAATCGATCGACAATTCGGGCATCGCGTCGGCGCTGAACAGCAAGCTCACGACAGCCCAGGCTTACATCAACGCGGGAAACAAAACCGATGCGATCGCCACATTGGGCGCGATGGTCAACCAACTGCAGGCTCAAAGCGGCAAGCATATAACGGCGCCCGCGGCGGCGATCTTGATCACCGATACGCAGGCGCTTCAGTCAAGTTTGAGCCAGTAACCGCTTGCTAAATCTCAGAGCCCAAGAATTACCGGGCTCGTCACCAAGGCCGGCCGAGCCGTTTATCACGCGGTGATGCCCAAAGCGCAGCTCCGCCAGGCCGTTTTGCTGCGAGCGCTTTCGCGCAAGGAGCGTGTGATTCTCAGGGATGCCTTGCGCAAAATGGAAGGGGCGTCCGGCCGTACGCCGGCATAAAAGCACCAGAAAAATGCTCCGAGTTTGACGCTGCTGTTCATTCTAACTAGTCACTCTTAGCCGTCTGTTTTGGTCGAAAAGCGGCACCCAACTCGGGGTCACGACCGCTGTCCGGGCTAGTTGCAGGAGTAGCACATCGCCCACCGAACACCCCTGTCCCACCGGCAATTTTCTTTGCTATAGTCGCCTCCGCACTCGCGTTCCTCCCATGGGCCCCGCGCGATAGCGCCCGCGCGACCCAGGCTGAGCGGGAGCCTTCCCCTTTTCTTGTTCCAAGAAAGCCCCTACAATCCCAAGAGCGGACTTCAGGGGCACTCCCTCCGAACGACTCAGGTCGCTCTCAGGGTTGGGGTTAAGGAGATTTCCGTGCGCGTTTTGACGCCAAGCGAAAACAAGCGCCTCAACGAATTGATCGGGTTCGTCGGACTCAGCGTCGCCATCCTGCTAGCGCTGAGCCTGCTGTCCTATTCGCCGTCCGATCCCTCGTTCAACGTGTCGGCGTCCGCGCCCACCCTCGGTTCGGTGCACAACTGGATTGGCCTTGTGGGCGCCTACCTCGCTGATGCGCTATTCCAGTTGGCGGGTTACGCGGCGTTCCTGTTTCCGGCGGGCATGTTTATTCTGGCGATGCGGTGGTTCCGCAGCCAGCCGATCGATACGCCCGTGGCCAAGCTGGTGGGATGGACGCTGATGGTTGGGGCGCTCTCCGCCGAGATGAGCCTGGTAAATATGCCTGACGTGCGCGGTTCGCTGCCTGCGGGCGGTGTGCTCGGCAGAGTTTTTGCGGACGGGTTGCGCGCGGCCTTCAACCCTCTTGGCGCGAATCTGGTGGCGATTGCGACTTTGCTTGCCGCTCTTTTGCTGGCCACGCGATTTTCGTTCCGCGCGCTGCTCGCGTGGATGAAAAAACCGATGGCGGGACAAGGCCCGCTCGGAAGATTGCTGATGCGCGCAAAAAAATGGCGCGAAGAACGCGAAGCGGCCTACCTGCGAAAACGAGTGGAAGCAACTAAGATCATCGGCCGCAAGCCGATCATTCAGCAGCGAGTCTCGCCCAAGCTGGCGGATGAAGAAGACGAAGAAGAGGAAGAAAAGCCGGCGCTGGATTTCCAAAAGCCGCCACTGGGCGAACGCGGTCCGGCAGTAATCGATTTCCACGATGCAGTGCCGGTTCCGCCGAAGAAGAGCGCGCCCGAGCCGAAAATTTCGCGCAACAAGACCGCGTTCCGCTTGCCGCCCACGATCCTGCTGCATCCCTCCGAGCGCAGCGAGAAGATGAGCGAGAGCGAATTGAAGGAGTGTGCGCGGGCCATCGAACAGAAGTGCGCGGAATTCGAAGTCGGCGGCCATGTGACGCAAATCAATCCCGGCCCTGTGGTGACCACTTTTGAGTTCAAGCCCGAAGCCGGAATCAAATACAGCCGGATTACGGGGCTGGCCGACGATCTTTGCCTTGCGCTGCGCGCCGAATCGATTCTGATCGAGCGTATTCCCGGCAAATCGACGGTTGGAATCGAAGTACCCAACGCGCGCCGCGAAACGATTGCGCTGCGCGACATCATCGAATCGCCGGAATTCTCGCATTCGTCTTCCAAGCTGACGCTTCCTCTCGGCAAGGATTTGATCGGCCGCATTCGCGCCGCCGAATTGACGCAGATGCCGCACCTGCTGATTGCCGGTTCCACCGGCACGGGCAAAAGCGTGTTCATCAATTCCCTGCTGATGGGGATGCTCTACAAGTCGACGCCCGAGGAACTGAAGTTGGTGCTCGTCGATCCGAAGCGCCTGGAACTCGGGCTTTACGCCGATATTCCGCATCTGTATACGCCGGTGGTTACCGACGCGAAGGTTGCGGCGAACGTCCTGCGGAACGCCACGCGCGAAATGGAGCGGCGGCTGAAGCTGCTGGCGCAGCGCAGCGTCCGCAACATCGAGCAGTACAACCGCACATTCGAGAAGGCGCAATCGCTCTCGCTTTTTGAAAACGCCGAAGACGAACATCGTCCGCTTCCCTACATCGTGATCGTGATCGACGAATTGGCCGACCTGATGATGGTCGATACCAATGGCGTGGAGGAATCCATCACGCGGCTGGCGCAGATGGCGCGCGCGGTGGGCATCCATCTGATTCTGGCGACGCAGCGGCCTTCCGTGGACGTGATCACCGGATTGATCAAGGCCAATTTCCCAGCGCGCATATCGTTCCGCGTGGCGAGCAAAGTCGATTCGCGGACGATTCTCGATACCAACGGCTCCGAATCGCTGCTGGGCAAGGGCGATATGCTCTATTTGCCCGCGGGATCGTCGCGGCTGCACCGCATTCACGGTCCGTATGTGCACGAGAACGAGGTTTCGGCGGTCTGCGATTTCTGGCGCGAGCAAGCCAAGGCGATTTACAACGAGGAATTACTCAAGCCGCCGAAGGACGAGAACGCCGTTGGCGGTTCTGGCGGAAGCGGCGAGGACGACGAGGAAGTTGACGACGACCTCTACCAAGATGCGGTGCGCGTCTGCTGCGAAATGGGCCGCGCGTCTACTTCCACGCTGCAGCGGCGTCTGCGCATCGGTTACGGCCGCGCCGCCCGCCTGATCGACCTGATGGAAAAGGATGGAATTGTCGGCCCCGCCGATGGATCGAAGCCGCGCGAAGTCCTCAAGACGAAGGACTGGATGCGGGAATTCGATGATTCGATGAAGTGAGGAACGCTCCCCACGCGTAGGGAAGAGCATGTGCCTCGGCACATAGCAACCCCCCGCAACCTTCGCAAATGGTGCGAAGAGATGCGGCACCCGCGCAAAGTTACCACGACGTGTTACTAGTGCTAAAAAGACACGAGTTGGTGATGCTAGCCAAGCTATTAAGGTTTTGAGTTGATCTGAATGAGCCATAGGAATCGACTGATAGCTTCGTTTGCGGTGGGCCTCACTTTCGCGTTTCTAACGTGGTTAACTGTCGCCGGCCTTAGTCCCCTTTCAGTTGGGCCTGGATTCAGGGTCTTATTGGGGACAATCTCAATTCTGCTTATCCCCGGGATGTCTTAGGCTTCTCCTTAGCCATAGTCTTCACAATGTCAACATCTGGCTAATGGCGGTGGGAAATTTCATTGTCTATTTTGGCGCTACGTACTTCGTCCTAGCGAAACGGGAGAAGCGGAGGGATAGCTGCCAAAAGGAAATTGGGAGGTGATACAGCACCGCCAGTCCGGGGCTAAAGCCCACTTTTGATGGCGAACTTTTCGCGGGCCTGAAGGCCCGCGCTTCCACCCGTGCCGAAATTTGCAGACGAGAAAAGAGCTACGTTCACAAACCGAGCGCACCGCAAAGGCAAATGCGGGCCGACAAGCCTCAGGGTCTCCCAAAATCCCGAGGTAATAGTCTCCGTCGGATCGGGCGAAAGCAGTCGTTCAGAGAACAGCCCTCGGGAGAAGTTGCCAAAAGAAAAATGGGAGCAAGACGCCGACTATCAATTGAGGACGGACATAGATAGGCCCGACAATAGCCAACACTATTGAAGCACAAACAAGACGGTCATAGCGACATAAATAGGGTCCGAAACCCAAGGGGTATTCACGATCATCTTGTGAATCACAAGTGCAATCGGCAGACCGTAAACGAAGAGGTTGCTGGCGGCTCCAACATAGGCGGCTCCGTGCCGCCAAGGAGCCCACTATCTGCGGTTGGCGATCTCCTCAAGCGACGTACCGCATCGACGTCGAGGGCGATGGGCAGTAACCGCAACTACTATCATGAGAGTCCACTGGGTTATCGCGGAGATGACCTCTACGAGGGATTCGATGCGTGGCACGAGACCATTTTCCCATGGGAAATACATCGCACCACTTATCATGGGAGGTGATTGCCTGTTCCGTAACCCCCGATTAATGCTGAGTCCGCCGCCTCGCTTCGAAATGATGCGCAGGCGAATGTTACATCCAAGAGAGGTTCTTCGACTGATCTCCCGGGCTCGACTAGCCGTCGACCCGGGAGCCCTTCCTTGTGTCCCGGCGCTTCGCGCAAAAGAAAAACCGCGGGACCGCTCTAGAGGCTGGAGGCTAGAAGCTGGAAGCTAGAGACGGCAAGAAGACGGCGCACATGCGGGCCGAAAAGCCTCAGGCCTTCCCGGCAGACGTCGCCGGGAACGCCTGAGCTACATTTTCGTGCGCGATGCCAGTGGATGGCGAGATCACGCCAAGTGTGTGCGCCGCACGATCTATCGCGTCCCTACGAGGACACGGCGCGGCGAATCTGCTGACGTGGTGGCGGGGCGAATTCGAAGAGAGATTCCTCGACTGCGTCCCGCGCCCGCAGACACCGCGGGAAAGATGAGAGCGCGGGACTTCGCTCGGAATGACAGCGCACACAAAAGGCAAAAGAGCAAAGCCAAAGCTGCCGGGCTGAAGGACCCGGCGCTACGTTTAAACCTGCAAGACAATGGCAGGACTGCCGGGTGGAAAAAACTTAGCGACCCGCCGCTACAACGGCAACGGCGAGCCCGTTTGCGCGAGGCGGATGGCGCAGATCACGCCAAGCATGTTTGCCGGGCACGATGTATCGTGCCCCTACGAAGACGAGGCGCGCGGCGAATCTGCGCAGGCTACGCGCCGCCAGATATCAGTCTTTGATTTCGACTTTGAGAACCTGGCCTGCACCGGTTGGCGCTCCGTAACCGACGTTCGAGATGTAGAGAGCGCCGTGTGGTCCAAAGGTCATGGCAGTGGGGACGACTAGATCGCCACTGGTGCTATCGATCAGGACCTCCTGCTTGCCATCGGGCAGTATGCGAATAAGACGGCCCGTACCAGGTACGGGACCGGGGTTAGTGGTCGAGTACGATGTTTCGAGGACATACAGACGATCACGGTCGTCAAAGGCTACGCCGAGTACCTTGCTCAATCCAGTCGCAAACACCTTCAGGTGACCGCTCGGATTGATCTGGAAGACGCTCTGGGTGTTGAGTTGATCGGGATTGAACTGGCCAAGGTTGCCCACGTAGAAGATACCGCGGTGAGCGACTGCGGTGGGAACCACGTGACCCTGCGAGGCAGAGATATCGATTACCCTGCTGATGTTTCCGCGGGTCGTGATTTTGTCCAACTCGCCGTGATTCGGCTCGATGGCATAGAGATCGCCGTGCGCTGCGATCATGCTGTACCACGTGCCGTCGGGTTCAAAGTCGCCTGTGATCGCATCCGTGGGGTTTGCCACCGGATGGGCCTGCACAAAGGCGCTAAGATCCGCGATCGCCGTCGGGCTGCCGTGACGATTGATGCGGATGACCTCGTTCGGAATGGTAGGCACCCCATGCGAACATCCGGCGCCGGCAAAAATGGCGTATATCGTGTCGTCGATGAAGGCGATGTCCGCAACCCCGCTGGACAAGCCGCTGGCCTCGCTAGAGGGCAGGTTGTCGACGAATGTCGTAACGTTGCCGTTGGAATCGATCCTCGAAATGCGCGATCCGGTTAAACTTCCAAAATAATCTCCCGGGCCGCTCGCTCCGGCCGAACAATTTCCTCCTAAGCCAGCTGGAGCCTTGGTCAGCGTACCGGTGGGGTAGCCTGCTTCGGCAACATAGAGATAGCCGTCCGGTCCAAACTTGAGACCGCGAGGGTTGGTTAGTCCCGTGGCGAAAAGCCTGACGTTAACGGATGGTTCGTGCTCGCGCGCGGTTGAAGACCCGCCTAAGAGCAGTAGCGCAAACAAGCGACGGCTGCAAGACAGCGAAGCGGTTTCATATTTCCCTCCTATATCACGTGATTGGGGGCCCACAACTCAAGACGGGCGATTCCGAAGAATGAGGCCCGTCAATCAGAGCCAAGTAATGGCGGAGGGTTTAAAAAATGGAAGGTACGCCTGTGTTAGATGTAAAGTTAAGTTAATGTTTGAAAACTCTTGGCGGTCGCCGACCGTCTCTTTCGCAGGCTCTGAAGGCCCGCGCTTCCACCCGTGCCGAAACTTCCGGCAAGAAAAGACCCACGCTCGCAGACCGACATCGGCGCCGAAAAGGCAGATGCGAACGCGCGAAGCACCCGCCCGAATTCGAAGAGCACAGGCAGGAGTGCCTGTGCCACCCGGCGTGTTCGCGTCAGCCTCGCCGGGCTGCCTCGATGGCGGCGATGTCGATCTTCTTCATTGTCATCATCGCGTCGAAGGCACGCTTTGCCTCACCGCCGCCGGCCGCAAGCGCATCGCTTAGCGCGCGCGGGGTGATCTGCCAGGAGAGGCCCCAGCGGTCCTTGCACCAACCGCACTGGCTTTCCGCGCCGCCATTGCCGACGATCGCATTCCAGTAACGGTCCGTCTCTTCCTGATTGTCCGTCGCGATCTGGAAGGAAAAGGCCTCGCTGTGCTTGAACGCCGGGCCGCCGTTGAGACCGAGACAGGGAATGCCCAGGACGGTGAACTCCACCGTCAGCGCATCGCCCTTCTTGCCGCCCGGATAGTCAGCGGGAGCCTCGTGAGCCGCGGTTACTTTACTATCCGGAAAGGTGGCGGCGTAGAAGCGCGCTGCCTCATGCGCGCCTTTGTCGAACCAGAGGCAGATCGTGTTCTTTGGCTTCATGTTCGTGTGCTCCTTGTGCTGGATCAGGGCGAAGGCCGCTATCTATGTTACTAGAGGCTGGAGGCTAGAAACTGGAAACTAGAGGGCGGCACCTGCAAGGGCGAAAGTTTATCGAAGGCGCGGCATACCTTCACTGATTTGTATGTATGAAGGAAACCTTTTGCACATCACGCTGGTTAAGGACATTAACCTCAGCGGTTGCGAGGGGCAATCAGATTGCGAACACTCATCTGGGGTGGTCTACCATCGAGGCAAAAACCATGAAATTTGCAGGCCTGCTTGTGATTTTCGCACTTTTGCATTTCGTGGCCGCACCTAGTGCGGAAGCCGATTCTGTATTGGTCGGCAATAGTTTTGTGAACCTAGGACTCGCAGTCAGTTCAAGCGAGTTTCTGGCTCAGCCGTTTGTACTGACGGCCACCGCGAACTGTGACTTCGATCGACGTTTCTTTCATCGGCGACGCAAATTCGGGATTTGAAATCGATTTGACGGATGCGCTTGGCTCAGGCGCGAATGTTCTCGCTCACGGCTTCTTCGCGTCGGCGCTGGCGTTCAACACGCCGCCGAATACGTTCGTGGTCCCTGTAGACTTATCGTTGACGCCCGGGACTTATTACATCGTTGCAAGTACGCCTGCTGGATTCGCCGGGGGAGGTTGGATCGAGGGAGGATCTCCGAGTGTCGGCGACATTCCACACCTGCTCTTTTCCAATTACCCCGAAAACGACAAAGCCTTTCCACCCGCTTCGCAATGGGCCAGCACGAACGAGACAGCAGATTTCCAGGTAATCGGGACTTCAGCGCAGAACGTCCCCGAGCCGCCCACTATTTTACTTTTGCTCGCCGGACTTCCGCTTGCGTACGTGGCGCGTGGCAGAGGCTAAAGTCGTGCTGATCGGGCGCCATTCAAGACCGGGTTAGCGACCCGCCCTTCCGAGAGACAAGGTTATTCGGCGAAAAGGGGTGCATGCGATGAGGATCGCCAGGCCCAGGAGCAAGAGTGTCGATTCGGCGGGCTCAGGTGTCGAGGCAACAGATGTTACGGTCAAAATTCCGCTTGAGGTCGCAACGTTGGGCAGTTGATACAGCACACCTGTTTGGCCATCGAATGATGCGCTCGCTTGTAACATTGCACGTCGCAGGGGAAACTGACGAACACTGGGCCAGGGTAGATGGTTACCGCCGCAGGACACATCGGAAGTAATCTGTCCCGTCTGCAAGAACATGTCAGTGCCGCGTAGGGTCTCCATGCTTACAGACGCAGTTGCATTGCTGAAAGCGAAGACCCAGGAACCCACAGTTAGGGCTGCTATTGGATCCGGAATACAAAGCTACAGTGAATGTAGCAGTGCCCGCTCGCGACCCCTCCGTCTTGTGGGGACAACTGATACGTGACACCGAGGGGCCCTAGAAAAGCCATATTCCACGACGAGAACACCTGCGTGTCCACGTCAAACGCGAATTGGCCGGTCACGAACAAAGCGGGCCGCTACCAGGAAACTAGCGGCAGCGGGATCGTTGGTTGCCGGGTATAAAGCTCGCGTTCACATCAATCGTGGCAATGGTATCGGCGCGCGCAGGCAGAGCAGCTGCACAAAGAGAGACGACGCAGAAGGCTAAAACTACCGCCGCCTGAAAAGGCAGTCTGCGTTTCATAGGGCCTCCGAGAGGGGGGACGCGCGAATGGTAGAGGCGCGAAGTTCGTTAGTCAACCTAGATTGTAAGGCCGCGTTTCCAGAGGCCCAAGCATGGCACAGCTCGCGTCACGACTCCTCGGGCGAAACAAATCACCGAGGCGCAATCCGGGCCCTAGGTCACCCCGAAGATACCTAGAAGACCGATTGCGCCTGAAAGACCAGCGACGAAGGCTGCCGCTAGCGGCCGCGAGGCTCATGGGCCAAGGCCGCGTGATGAGCAGCGTCATCAATAGCAAACCGAGAATGGCAATATTCTTTTCGAAATTGACCATATCGTTCATCTTGGCTTGGGGATCCTGGACCGCCCAGAAGTTGTGGATCAGGAACGAGGTGGGTATCAGGAAAATCGCGAGCAAAATCACGCCGATGGTCGGGTGAAAGCCGAGCAGCAGGCTCAATCCACCGAGCAGGAGCAGGAGTCCGCTGCCAGCCACAGCGACTGCTGGCGCGGGAGTGCCTTTCATCTTGGCGTATCCGGTCATCATGCCGTGACGGGCAAAGTGATTGATGCCCGCGATGATGAAAAATCCACCAACGAAGATACGTCCGATCAAGAACGCGAGAATGTAGATGTTGGCCACAGTTCCTCCTCTGGTGCGGCTCGCCTCGCTTAGAGCTGTTTGCTGGGGCGTTGCCGCTTGGACGGGCACCCTTATACACCAAAGGGCTTTTCGAAGGAAACTTTAGAGGCGTCGGGGATCCGGCGTTGACGGCACGACGCTGGGCTAACCGCGTTGAATAACGCTTGGATATCGAACGTGGACATAGCGGCGCCGTTATATACTTCAGCCGAATCGTGCAAACAAGGCGAGGATGGTGCCGAGGGGCAGAGTTGAACTGCCTACGCCGGCCTTTTCAGGGCCGCGCTCTACCGGTGAGCTACCTCGGCACCGGGACAATTAAGGATTCTACGGAAAACGCGCGGCGCTGAAAAGCGAAAACGCCCCCAGCGCCTGTGCGATTTCCGGGAAACCGCGAAGCACAGGCCGGTGGCGAACGCCGAAGTATCGGAATACAATTCACAGAGCACGTTTGAAAAATGAGCGAGAAGAAAATACGTGTGTTGATCGCGAAGCCCGGCCTCGATGGCCACGACCGCGGCGCGAAAGTGATCGCGCGCGCGCTGCGCGATGCCGGAATGGAAGTGATCTACACCGGGCTGCGTCAAACGCCGGAGATGATTGCGTCCGCTGCGCTGCAAGAAGACGTGGACGTGATCGGGCTCTCGATTCTTTCAGGCGCGCACAATACGATTTGTCCGCGCCTGATGGAGCTCTTGCGCGCGAAAGGTATGAACGACGTGACCGTATTGATCGGCGGCATCATTCCGGACGCGGATATTCCCGCGCTTAAACAGGCGGGCATCGCTGAAGTATTTCTTCCGGGCACCACCACGCAGGCCATCATCGATTTCATCCGCGAGCGTGCTGCGGCAAGGCAGGGAATCTAGTGGCCTCGCGGAAGGAGTTGGGCCACGAAACCGTGCCGGTTGCCGGAACAGTGATCCAATCCCGCGTCGATCCGAAAACGCCCGCGTTCCAAAAAAACAGCCGCGACATGATTGACCGCGTCGCGGAAATCAAAAACGAGGAAGAAAAAATACGCCAGGGCGGCGGCGCGAAAGCCGTAGAGTGGCAGCACAAGAAAAATCGTCTGACTGCCCGCGAACGAATCGCCAAGCTGATCGATCCGGGAACGCCTTTTTTTGAGCTGGGAATCTACGCCGCATTCGAGATGTATGCGGAGTGGGGCGGCGCTCCGGCGGCGGGAACGATCACCGGACTAGGCAATGTGGCGGGACGGCGCGTGATGATCATCGCCAATGACGCCACGGTGAAGGCCGGCGCATTTTTCCCGATGACGGCGAAAAAAGTGATACGTGCGCAGAATATCGCCATCGAAAATCGCGTTCCGACCATTTACCTGGTGGACTCCGGAGGTGTTTTCCTGCCGTTGCAAGAAGATGTTTTTCCGGATAACGACGATTTCGGACGCGTTTTCCGCAACAACGCGGTGATGAGCGCCATGGGCATCCCGCAGATTGCCGCCATCATGGGGCTGTGCGTGGCGGGAGGCGCGTACCTGCCGGTGATGTGCGATCACGTGTTGATGACGGAGGGTAGCGGGCTTTTTCTCGCCGGACCTGCACTCGTACAGACCGCGATCGGGCAGAAAGTTTCGCTCGAGGAACTGGGCGGCGCGCGTGTGCACGCGCAAATCAGCGGCACAGCCGATTTTCGCGAGCCGAACGATGACGCGTGCATCGAACGCATACGCGCGTTGGTCGACAAGATGGGCCACGGACCCCGAGCGCCGTTTGACCATAAACAGCCGGAGCCGCCCGCGTACCCGCCGGAGGAAATTTACGGCATCTTTTCCGCTGACCCTTCGAAACAATACGACACGCGCGAAATCATCGCGCGAATCGTGGATGGAAGCAGGTTTGAGGAATATCGCGCCGAGCGAGGGCAGACCGTTCTGTGCGGCTACGCGCGCATCGGCGGTTGGGCCGTGGGAATCGTGGCGAACCAGAAGAAGAATGCGACGGTCTCGGCTCCCGGAACCGATGAAAAGCGAATCGAATTTGGCGGCGTGATTTATACCGAGTCGGCCGACAAAGCCGCGCGCTTCGTCCTCGATTGCAATCAGAATCTGGTGCCGCTGATTTTCCTGCACGACGTAAATGGTTTCATGGTGGGCAAGGAGGCCGAGTGGACCGGAATCATTCGCGCGGGCGCCAAGATGGTGAATGCCGTTGCCAACAGCGTGGTCCCGAAAATTACAGTGATCTGCGGCGGCACTTTCGGCGCCGGCCATTACGCGATGTGCGGCAAAGCTTATGATCCGCGCTTCATGTTCGCGTGGCCGACGGCGCGTTACGCGGTGATGAGCGGCGAATCCGCCGCGGGCACGCTAGTCGAGCTGAAAATAAAACAGCTTGAACGCGAAGGGAAAAAACTGAATGCCGCCGACAAAAAAGAGCTGTACGAATCCATCCACTCCACCTACGAGCATCAAACCGACCCGCGCTACGCCGCGGCACGATTGTGGGTTGACGCGATCATTGACCCGGCGCACACGCGCGAGGCGTTGATCGAGGCACTGGAAGCGGCGGCCTTGAATCCGCATGTCGCCGAATTCAAGACCGGAGTTTTACAAACCTGAGCAAGCAGCTGAGAGTTCAGAGCTGAGAGTCGAGAGTGAGAAGCGGTGCGCCTACTCTGAACTCTCAACTCTGAACCTTGAGACCGAAAGGACGCGCCAAGATTCGTGACTGACGTAACCATCGTCGAGTGCCCGCGGGATGCGTGGCAAGGGATAACGCTGCAAATTCCGACCGCGGAAAAAGTCAGATATCTCACGCAGCTTGTATCGCTGGGCTTCCGGCACATTGATGCGGTCAGCTTTGTATCGCCGAAGCACGTGCCGCAAATGGCTGATAGCGAAGCCGTGATGCACGAACTGAGCCAGGCGAAGCTGCCTTCAGGCGAAGCACCCGATATTATCGGCATCGTCGTCAACAAGCAGGGACTCGACCGCGCACTTGCTACGCCGGGTGTGTCGACGATCGGCTATCCCTATTCCATCTCGGCATATTTTCGGCGCGCGAATGCGAATATGTCTCGCGCGGAATCCCGCTCGCTGGTGGAACAGCTTCAACGCGAGACCAAGGCGGCGGGGCGGAAACTGGTGATTTATATTTCCATGGCGTTCGGGAATCCATACGACGAGCCTTGGGGGCCTGAGATCGTTGAGGACGCGCTGGTGTGGCTGAAGGATGTGGGAGTGCGAACCGTTTCCCTTGCAGACACCGTAGGCACGGCGTCTCCCTCCGATGTCGCGGATTTGTATCGCGCCGTGAAAGACTGCGTCGCGGGCGTGGAGATTGGCGTGCATCTCCACAGCCGGCCAGAACGCGCCGCCGAGAAAGTGCTGGCGGCGTACGAAGCGGGATGCAGACGCTTTGATGGCGCGCTGACGGGGCTAGGCGGCTGCCCGTTCGCAGGCGACCAACTCGTCGGTAATATTCCGACAGAGGCCGTGCTGACGGCGCTTGCGTCGCGCGGCGCAGCTACTGGAATCGACACAAAATCGCTGGCGATTGCTTGCGCGATGACGCATGAGCTCCGCGAGAAATACGCGCACGAGCCTGAGACGGCGAAACCAAACTGATTCCATCCGAGTAGCTGCTACGCGATTCACAACCTTTGATTTTTGCCGCGTTCGGTGCTTATCTGTCTCCGGCAGTGTCCGCTAAGAGAGGCCATCCCATGGGGTATTCGACGCTCAACTTTCAGGACGACGGTCATGGAATCGTCACAATCACGCTGAGCGTGCCGGAGAAACGCAACGCCATCTCGTCGCAGATGGTCGGCGAGTTGCTTGGCGCGTTCCAGCAAGCCGAAAAAGGACCGACGCGCGTGGTAATCATCACTGGGTCAGGAAAAGCCTTCTGCGCGGGGATGGACCTGAGCGAACTGCAAGAGTTGGCGAGAGAAACTCAGGAGAAGAACGTCGAGAATGCGCGCCGGCTCTCGAAAATGCTGTACCGCTTGTACAGTTTTCCGAAGCCGGTGATCGCGGCGGTGAACGGACCTGCGATCGCAGGCGGCTCCATGCTTGCGACGCTCGCGGATTTCACGCTCGCTGTTCCCGAAGCAAAGTTCGGATACCCGGAAGTGAAGCTCGGGTTCATGCCCGCGCTAGTGGTGGTTTTTTTGCGCCGTCAGATCGCCGATCGACGCGGCGCGGCAACTCTTACTCACAGGGAAGATCATCGGCGCACCAGAAGCGCTTCGCATCGGCTTGGTGGCGGAGATCGTAGCGCCCGAAACGCTGATGGGCCGCGCCCACGAAATTGCGGCTGAATTGATAGCGGCCAGTCCCACGTCCATCGCGAGAACGAAGGAGTTCATGCTCGGTTTTGACGACGCCTCTTTGCAAGCTGAGTTGGAACAAGCCGTTCAAGCGAATGCCGATATTCGCTCGACGCCCGATTTCAAGGAAGGCATTGCCTCATTCCTCGAAAAGCGTTCTCCAAAGTGGACGTCGGAATAGACCCGACGCAACAGACCTCTATGAGCGATTATTCGGAGACCACGATTCGCGTGCGCTACGCCGAGACGGATCAGATGGGCGTGGTCTATCACGGAAATTATTTCACCTGGTTCGAAGTGGGGCGCGTCGAGCTCTGCCGCCAACTGGGATTCGAATACAAACAGATGGAAATCGAGGACGACAGCTTCATCGTAGTGGCTGAAGCGCAGTGTCGTTACAAACGACCAGCGCGCTTCGACGACTTGCTAGCCGTTCGCACGCGGCTCGCGAATTCGCAGCGCCGCACCATCTGCTTTCGGTACGAGATCGTGAATCAAACCTCGGGCGAGGTGATCGCAACAGGCGAAACCACTCACGTGATCTGCGACCGCCAGGGCCGGGCGAAATCCCTGCCGGAAAAGTACCGAAAGTATTTCGAGGCAGGCCACACGGATGGCTCTATACATCCAGATGGACAATTCAATCCTACTTCGAGAGGCGACCGATGAGCGCTGCCGATCCCGCCAAAATCAAAAAGTTTCGCGACAAACTTCGGGAAGAGTGGACCGACGAACAAACGGTTGCGGCCTGGCGGAAATGGAACGATCGGATGAGCGAGTTCACGCGCGAAGTAACCGCCGCGGCTCTTGAGGCAACCCAACTGCGCTCCGGAATGCAAGTGCTCGATCTGGCGAGCGGCGTCGGGGATCCGGCGTTATCGATTGCGGAAGCGGTTGGGTCATCCGGGCACGTTACTGCGACCGATCTTGGTCCCGGCATGATCGCTTTCGCGGAGGAACTGGCGAAAAAGAAGGGGCTCGAGAACATCGAGTTTCGCGTCGCGGACGTGGAGGCGCTTCCCTTTCCGGATGGCTCCTTCGATGTAGTCTCGTGCCGCTTCGGCGTGATGTTTTTCCCGGAGCAGGTGAAAGCGTTTCGCGAATGCCGCCGCGTCTTAAAGCGCGGCGGACGAGTAGCTTTCGTCGTATGGGGCAAACGCGAACAGCCGTTTTTGGGCACAACGATCGGCGTACTGATGAAGTACGTTGAGGCGCCGCCACCCGATCCGGACGCGCCACATGCGTTCATGTTCGGCGAGCGCGGGCTACTGCGGCGCCGGCTAGAAGAAGCGGGATTTTCGGATGTGCGCGAGGAGGTACGCACCGTCACCGGGCACTGGAAGGGGACGCCGGAAGAGTATTGGCAGCAGTTTACCGAAGTCGCCGCGCCATTCCGTCCGCTGATCGCGAAGCTTACGCCCGAAACGCGCGCGAAAGCGGAGGCTGAGATTTTCGCAGGTTTAAGAAAACTCTCGTCTGGCAAGGAATTGTCGATGCCGCTTGAGATCGTAGTGGGCACGGGCGTGCGGACTTGACGCGGATTCCAATCGACGGCGAACACTTGACCATCGAGGCTTTGCATCGCCTTGCGCTCGGCGACGCCGAAGCTGAGCTATCGGCGGCGGCGCGAGAGAAGATGAAGGCGTCGCGCGCGGCGATCGAAAAGCTGATCGGAGCCGGCGGCGCCGTGTACGGCGTGAACACTGGCTTCGGCAAAATGGCCGCGCACGCGAATCTCGCCGGACGAAATTAGCCAGCTTCAGCTCAATCTAGTCCGCAGCCATGCGTGCGGAGTCGGCGCGCCGCTCGGCGAGGCTGCCACACGCGGCATGCTTGCTTTACGCGCCAACGCCATCGCCAAAGGCTTTTCTGGCGTGCGCCCGATTGTTGCGGAGACTTTGATCGCGATGCTCAATCGACGCGTCCATCCCGTGATTCTCTCGCAAGGGAGCGCCGGCGCTTCGGGCGATCTTGCCCCGCTCGCGCATCTCGCACAGGTGGCAATTGGCGAAGGACAAGCAATCTTTGACGGCCGAGTGGTGCCGGGCGGAAATGCGATGCGCGCTGCGGGAATTACTCCACTTGCGCTCGAAGCCAAAGAGGGCCTGGCGCTGCTCAACGGCACGCAAGCGATGCTTGCGCTTTTGGCGCTTGCGCTGCGCGAAGCCGAAATTGCGGTGGATACAGCCGATGTCGCCACGGCCCTTTCTCTTGATGCCCTGCGCGGCAGTCCTGCAGCGTTCGACTCGCGCATCATGCGTGCGCGGCCCCACGCCGGCGCCACGATCACCGCCCGCAACATCGAGCGTCTGAATCGCGGCAGCGAAATCCGCGAGTCTCACCGTTCGCCTGACGTGGACCCACGCGTGCAAGATCCATACAGCCTGCGCTGCGCGCCCCAAGTGCACGGTGCTGTGCGCGACTCACTCGCACAAGTACGCGGAATGGTCGCGATCGAAATCAATAGTGCAACCGATAACCCGCTCGTTTTCGCCGAAACGGGCGACGTCCTCAGCGGCGGCAATTTCCATGGCCAGCCACTGGCGATGGCCGCCGATCAAATGGCCATTGCCCTCGCGACGCTCGGCGGAATTTCGGAACGCCGCATCGAGCAGATGACCAATCCGCAGACCAGCATGCTACCGGCGTTTTTAGTGCGCGAGGCGGGGCTCAATTCTGGGTTTATGATTTTGCAGGTTACGGCAGCGGCGCTTGCGAGCGAAATGCGGGCGCTCGCGGCCCCGCACTCAGTCGGCTCGATTCCTACTTCCGCCAATCAGGAAGACTACGTCTCGATGGGAATGGGAGCGGCGCGGCGCCTCGAACCGATGCTCGCCAATCTGCGGAATGTCCTCGCGATCGAGCTCCTCGCCGCCTGCCAGGGTATCGATTTTCTTGCGCCGCTGCGGCCAGGACTGGAAGCGCGCGAGGCCTACGACATTGTGCGCACTCTATCGAAGCGCGTGGATTCCGATCGCTCGCTCTCGCCCGATATCAAGGCGATCTCGACCGGGATCGACGGCGGCAAGTTCAGCGACCTGATCCGTTAGTCCCCGCGAGGGCGCGCTGCAAAAACTTTCCGAAACGATGACCCGCGATGTAACTGAACGGCGGAACTCCCATCGAGTAGTGGCCGCACGGCAGCGAGAGGCTTTCGAATTCGATTTGCTCGCCCCGCAATTTATCCAGTAGCGCGTCGGTAAACTCAGGCCAGAAAGTAGGGTCGTAGCGTCCGGTAATCAGCAGAATCCTCTTCCCTGCCCCGCGCAGATTTGCGATGTAGGGAAACGGGCTGATGGGCGACCAGTAGTGGCGCAACTCCTCGCGTGAGACGCCCGCGCTCAGCGATTCCCACACATTTTTCGTGGTAAGTCCATGGCTCACCACTTCGCCGAAATAAGTTGAAGCGTGCAGAAACGCGCCGGCGCGCAACGCAGGCTCGTGGCACATGGTGATGAAACCGATCGCGGAGCCGATGCTGGTGCCTAGCACTCCCAGCGGGCCATAGCCTTGCTGCTCGAGCCAGCGCAGCGTGCGGCGAACGTCAACCACAGCTTGCCGCCCCGCTTGCATGGTGAGCCCAATGTTGGGTCCGACAAGATGATCGGCGCGCGGATGGCCCGGAATCCTGCGACGATCGTGATAGGGCAGGCTCATCTTGACAGCCGTTATGCCCAGACGGCTCAGCCACCGGCAAACGTTCTGCTGCTCCTCCCAACGCGCATTCCATTGCGCGAGAACGATCGCGGCTGGGCCGCGCCCTGAGCCATTCTTGCGGCGCGACGCCGGAAAAAGTTGCGCGTGAACGCGATTGTTTTCGACCCACGGTGAAGGGATGGCGCTCGTGAAAGTGAGAACGCCATCGGCAAGCGCGTAATCATCGGCGGGTGGCGCGGCATACCATGCGTCGCTATTCTTCACCGCGTCTTCGACGTAGCAATCGAGGAATTTTCGCGGATTCGGATCGCTCGTATCACCGCCAATTTGTTCCAGGCCCCACTCGAAAGGGAGAACGCGGCGCGCCGGCTCTTGATCGAAGCGCATCTGCTCATAGCGCCGGACTCTTTGTGCGTACCAGGAAGCCATCAGGCGGGCATTTGAATTATTTCGCTCCTCGAACCAAGGAGAGAAATTCGTCGCGGGTCTGCTTATTTTCGCGGAAGACGCCCAGCATTGCGCTGGTGACCGCCGCAGAATGTTGTTTTTCCACTCCGCGCATCACCATGCAGAGGTGCCGCGCCTCGATAATTACGCCCACGCCCTGCGGGCTGAGCTTATCCTCGATGGTTTTCGCGATTTGGCTGGTCAGGCGTTCTTGAATCTGCAGCCGCCGCGCGTACATGTTCACCAAACGGGCGATCTTGCTCAGTCCCACCACTTTTTTGTTCGGAATGTATGCCACATGGCACTTGCCGAAAAAAGGAAGCAGGTGATGTTCGCAAAGGCTGTAGAGCTCGATATCCTTCACCACCACCATTTCGTCGTAGCCGACGCTGAACATCGCGCCGTTCAGAAGCTTTTCGGGATCCTGACGGTAGCCGCTGGTCAGATAACGCAGCGCCTTCTCGAAGCGCTCCGGCGTGCGGCGCAGTCCTTCGCGGCTGGGATCTTCGCCGAGTTGGACGATCATCGCCCGCACGAGTTCCGCGATTTTCCCGCTATCGTCCGCGGCGGGAATGATGATCCGGTCACCGTCAGTCACTTTTACTTCGCTCATCGATTTAGCCTTCATGGCGCTGGCTGCTCTGCGCCGTTGGAGTCACCATCATATTCGAAGCTGTTCTTGCTGGTTTCTTCGATCCGCACCCGCGCAATGCGCGCCGCCGGGAACGCCTTCAGGCGGCGGTATATTTCGCGGCAGACGTTCTCCGTTGTCGGAACGTCGGCCGCGAATTCCGGCACTTCCTCGTTCAGATACTTGTAATCGAACGGCTCGATCACCTCGCGTTCGACAAAAGGATCAAGCTCGCCCAGATTCGCGATCATCCCGGTGGCCGGATCGACGGGACCGGTCACGGTCACTTCGAGCAGATAGTTATGCCCGTGGCCATGCAGATTGCTGCATTTGCCGTATAGGCGAAGGTTATCTTCCTCGCTCAGATTTGCGCGGTGCAGCCGATGCGACGCGGAAAAGCGATAGCGGCGGGTTAGCGAGAGCTTCAAAGGCTGGCTCACCAATTGCCTCGCGCTTCCGGCGCTCCCGCGCCGTTGCGATCCGCTGTGCAGTCCGCAAATAAATCCGGTGACTCGTAGAGACGCACCCGGTCGAGCTTTCCCTTCGTGATTTTCGGCTCGATCAATCTCCAAATTACGGCGGCGACGTTTTCGCACGTGGGGATTTGCCCGGCGAGCTCCGGCACTTCGTAATTCAAATGGCGATGATCCATCCGCTCGGCCACTTCACGCTGCAAAATATCCTTCAGCTCTTTCAAATCCAAAACCATTCCCGTGGCCGGATCGGGCTCGCCCGCCACCGTAACTTCGAGCACGTAGTTATGTCCGTGGCCGTGTGGATTATTGCACTTGCCGAAAATCCGGCGGTTCTCCTCGGCGGAAAAATTCGGATTGTGATAATAATGCGCCGCCGAAAATTCGATTTTGCGCGTGATTCGGATCATCGGGCGCCCGCCGGATACGTTCGTCCCTTCCAGACCACCCTGCCGTGCGTGCTCTTCCACCAGGATTCAACCAGCGCCGCGCTATAGAGCATCGCGCCTGCGAAATAATATTTGATGTAGGAAATCGGGTAGCGATTCCGATGAAGCGCGGCCAAGTGCACGATACTCCTCCAAAGGAGCATGCCCGTCACAACGCCAGCCCCGACCGGCAGCGTGACACTTCGAAAGCCAGCCACATAAAGCGCCAGGACTCCCACCAGCGCCGCCAGCTCGATCAACGGTGAAGCTTCAAGCAATTCGAACAAAATAGACGCGAGGCTTCCGCCCATCAGAGGGTAAAGGTTTTTCGTCCAGCCCTGCCACATCGCGCCAAACGACCGATACATCCGCGTGCGCACCACTTGAGCAGGAGCAGCGAAGTAAATTCCGAAGCCTTGCTGTTTCACGCTTCGCGCCAGCGCGACATCTTCCAGAATTTGCCCGGCAACAGCAGTGTGGCCTCGCACTGCCTCGTACACATCGCGGCGAATCATCAGAAATTGTCCATTGGCCGCTGCATCCGTATGCCTCGGATCGTTGATTCGCGCAAACGAAAACCTCGCCGCCAACCGGCAATAAACAAATGGAATCAGGGCGCGCTCCCAAAATGTTTCCATTTCCTGTTCGGGAGAATACGAGACGAGCACAGCGTCGTGATCGGCGGCATCGCCCAGCGCCCTGCGCGCCGAACCAGGATAGTGATATGTATCCGCGTCGGTGAAGAGAAGCCAATCGCCACTAGCCGCAGCTGCTCCAATAGATGCGGCATGATTCTTGCCGATCCATCCTCGTGGCAGATCGCCCGCATCCAGTACCCTTACCTTCGGTATTCGCGCGGCCAGATCGCCTAGAATCGAGGCGGTGCCGTCGCTCGATTGATCGTCCACCACGATCACCTCTGCCACTTCAGGTTGCGCCGCCACGGATTCGACCGCGCGTGCAATCGCGGCTTCTTCGTTTCGCGCGGGAATGATGGCTGAGATCAAGGTTTTTGCGATCCGATCCGAAGGGCTGTTAAACTATTCGCGATCAAGCTGTAGATGCTTCTATTATAAAGCCTTGGATACTGGATTAAAACGCAATCTGAAGACAGGCCTCGTTCTAGCCTTCGTCGCGGGCCTGCTCGTGCTATTCGCCCGCCCGCAATACCAGCAGGGTGAACCGAGCCTCCGCGGACGTCCCGAAAAGGATTTCGCTCTCACCTTGAACGGCAAAGCCACGCACCTTTCGGATTTGCGCGGAAAGGTTGTCCTGCTGAACTTCTGGGCCAGTTGGTGCCCGCCTTGCCGCGACGAGGCGCCTGCATTGAACCAGTTGCAGCGGCGTATCGCAGCGTCAGGCGGAGTGGTGCTCGGAGTCAACGCGGGCGTGGATGACAGCCGAGCCGGCTACGAAGATTTCTTGAAAACCTACAATATCGACTTCCCCACCTATCTCGATCTCTCGAAGCAAATAGCGCTTTCCTACGGCACCACCGTGTATCCAGAAACCTATGTGATCAACCGCAAGGGGCGCATCGATCGAAAGATCATTGGTCCGCAGGATTGGACCAGTCCCACGATGATGGCCTACCTGGATTCTGTGCTGAAGGAGCCCTGAAACCTTCTCCTCGACTGCCGGAGAATCTGACAGTAGAATCCTCCCACTACCAGGAGGCTCGCCATGGTGGACTATGCCGTTGTTCCCGAGCGTACCGCTCTTCTGAACGTTGATTTGCAAAATTGCTTCGTCGAAGGCTCTCCCATTGCCGCGCCCGATGGTTTGGTCATTCTTGAGCGCGTGAACCGTCTAGCCGCCGCCTGCCGAAGAGCCGGAATTCTCGTCATCCACGCCAGTGTCGTTATTCGGCCGGACCACTCCAACCTTGGAACCCTCGCGGACTTCAATCCGTTCGCGAAGGAGGGCATCCTTGATAAGGGATCAGTTTCAGCGTCGCTGCACAAAGGGCTCCTCATTGATCCCCACGACATCCTTCTCGACAAGCCGCGCTTCGGCGCATTCCACGGCACCGATCTCGAACTGATCCTTCGCAACCGCGGCATCGACACGGTCATCATCAGCGGTATCGCCACCAACATCTGTTGCGAAACCAGCGCCCGGGAGGCTGCCGTCCGCGATTTCCGCGTGATTTTCCTGAGCGACGGAACGGCGACGGCCCCAATGGGCGGCCTTTCCGCTGCGGAGCTTCAAAAGGCCACCTGCGCTACGCTCGGCTACCTCTTCGCGCAGATCCTTACCGTTGACGAAATGATTCGCAAAATCGAAGGCGTCGCACGCGCCGCTGCATCACCAGCCTAGCGAAACATTTCGCGTTCATTCCGCCGTCATTCTGAGCGAAGCGTCCCGCGCTTTTGCTTCTGCGCGAAGCGCCGGGACGCGCAGTCGAAGAACCTCTCTTCGGGCCGCAGGATAGGCCCGATTCCCATCACGTGTTCTTGCTTCCGGCACAAATCAAAGCCCAGCATAATAGGGCTCATGGAACAAGATGTCGTCTGCGGAATGAGGGTTGATCCGGAGCGTGCCCCGGCAAAATCCGAGCACGCCGGAAAGACCTATTACTTCTGCTGCGCTTCTTGCGCCACAAAATTCCGCGTCGATCCTGAAAAATATCTGCGCGCAAAATCGGCTGACTCCGGCGATGCGAGTCCGCTGATTCAACTAGGTGCGGCGAGGCCTGTGGCGACTGCTAAATCTCCCGCCGCTGCGCCTCCCAAACCCGTTGTCTACGTGTGCCCGATGGACCCCGAGGTGCGCCAGGATCGCCCGGGTCCGTGCCCCAAATGCGGCATGTCGCTCGAGCCGGATCTTCCTTCCATGCACGCCACTCGGATCGAATATACCTGCCCCATGCATCCGGAAATCGTTCGCGACCGGCCTGGCTCTTGCCCGATCTGCGGCATGGCGCTCGAACCTCGAACCGCTGTGGTCGAGGAGCTGGAAAATCCAGAACTCGTGTCGATGACGCGGCGATTTTGGGTCAGCGCGGTGCTCGTGGTCCCGGTTCTTGGGCTGGGAATGTCGGGCATGATTCCCGGCCACCCGGTGCAGCGCGTGCTATCAGCGCGCGCGATTGGATGGATCGAGCTACTGCTTGCCACGCCAGTCGTTGTTTGGGGCGGTTGGCCCTTCTTCCAGCGCGGATGGGCTTCGCTCGTGAATCGCAGCCTGAACATGTTCACATTGATCGCGCTCGGCACCGGCACAGCGTATGCCTACAGCGTAATCGCCGTTCTCTTTCCCGGCATTTTTCCGGCTTCATTTCTATTGGCCCGTGGTCAGGTTCCCGTGTATTTCGAAGCGGCAGCGGTGATCACCGCGCTGGTTCTGCTCGGCCAAGTACTCGAATTGCGCGCGCGCAGCCGGACATCGGCAGCCATTCGAGCGCTGCTGAAGCTCTCGCCGAAAACCGCCCGCCTGGTTCGCGCCGACGGAACTGAACTCGATATCCCAGTAGAGCACATCGCGGTCGGTGACGTGCTCCGCGTACGCCCCGGCGAAAAAATTCCCATCGACGGAATCGCAATCGATGGATCAAGTTCGGTTGACGAGTCGCTAGTCACCGGCGAACCGATTCCAGTTGAGAAAACCGACGGCAGCCGCGTAACCGGAGGCACCGTGAACGGCACGGGCACGCTCGTCATCCGTGCCGAACGCGTGGGCAACGAAACCCTTCTCGCGCAAATCGTCCGCATGGTAAGCCAGGCGCAGCGCAGCCGTGCGCCGGTGCAGCAGTTGGCGGACCGAGTGTCGGCGTATTTCGTTCCGGCAGTCGTGTTGGTCGCCATTCTCACATTTGTTTTGTGGTCCTTGTTTGGCCCGGCGCCAAAAATGGCGCACGCCCTCCTGAATGCCGTCGCCGTGCTCATCATTGCCTGCCCTTGCGCATTGGGACTTGCCACTCCAATGGCCATCATGGTCGGCACAGGCCGCGGCGCGCTCGCTGGTGTACTGATCAAAAACGCAGAGGCCCTCGAGATCATGGAAAAAGTGGATACGCTCGTGGTGGACAAAACTGGCACGCTCACGGAGGGCCGCCCGCGCGTCACGTCCGTCATCGCTGCGAGTGGTTTCGATGAAACCCAAGTTCTCCGCGCCAGCGCCGCGCTCGAGCGCGCTAGCGAGCATCCGCTCGCTGCCGCGATTCTCGCGGCAGCTAAAGAACACGGCATCACACCCGGAAACGTTACCGCCTTTCGCTCACTCACCGGTAAGGGAGTCACCGGCATCGCGGAAGGCCAAGCCGCCGCGCTCGGAAACCGAGCCTTGTTGGTCGAACTCGGAATAACTCCGGGCGATCTCGATGAACGCGCCAAACCGATGGAATCCGATGGTCAAACGGTGATGTTCGTAGTCATCGGCGGCAAAGTTGCCGGAATTATCGGCGTTGCCGATCCGGTGAAGGCCACCACTGCTGACGCAATCGAACGCCTCCATCGCGAGCGCATTCGAATCGTGATGATTACCGGCGATAGCCGGGCAACCGCCGAAGCGGTAGCGCGCACGCTGGGCATCGATCAGGTTCACGCCGGCGTCCTGCCCGATAAAAAGGGCGAAATCATTAAGCAATTGCAAGCAGGAGGACATGTTGTGGCCATGGCAGGCGATGGAGTGAACGACGCTCCCGCGCTCGCGCAAGCCGATGTCGGCATCGCGATGGGAACGGGAACCGATGTCGCCATGGAAAGCGCCGGCATCACGTTGTTGCGCGGCGACCTGCGCGGCATCGCTCGCGCGCGCGTCCTCAGCCGCGCCACCATGCGAAATATCCGCCAAAACCTCTTCTTCGCGTTTTTATATAACTCCGCGGGCATTCCCATCGCCGCCGGCGTCCTCTATCCGTTTTTCGGGCTGCTGCTCAGCCCCATTTTCGCCAGCGCGGCGATGACCTTCAGTTCCGTCTCCGTAATCGTCAACGCCCTCCGCCTCCGGAAAATACCTTTGTAGCAACCGCTTGCGCGCGTGAGATGGGCGATGCGCGCGGCAATGCTATACTACCGTCCATGACGTTCATGACCGTGAGCTACGAATTGCAGGACAAGCTGAAGCCGGAGCAGTTTCGCGCCCTGGGCATGTTTGCGAATACTTACGGCTTGCAGCGATTTCGCGTGGATGAAAAATCGAACCTCCTGCATTTCGAATACGATGCATCGCGGCTGCGGGAAAACGTGGTCGAGCACGTCCTGCGCGAGGCGAGGATTCCCGTGCTGCGCCGCGTTGCACAAGCCTGATTTCTATCAGCGAATGTTTGCGAAGGAAGAGGAGTCTTTGAGTTGCCGCTCTACGAATACAAGTGCGTGAAGTGTGGGAATCGGTACGAAAAAATCGAGAGCCATTCCGCGCCGGAAAAACAAAAGTGCCCCAAGTGCGGAGGCCGCGCTGAACGCCAAATTGCCGCGCCCGCGATCCAGTTCAAGGGCAGCGGATGGTATGTGACGGATTACTCCACCAAGGGCTCACCGCCAAAATCCTCTGACGGTTCGGGCGATGGTAGTGGCGCGCCGAAGACCGCTGAGAAAACCTCGGAATCGAAAACAGATTCGAAATCGGAATCCAAGACCACCGCATCCGACAATTCCAACAAAGGCGCCGCAAAGCGAAAGAAATAACTCCACTTTGCTCGCAGAGCAGCTCCATCCCCGAAGCGTTACAGTTTGAGTTCTCGTAGATACGCGCGAAAACCGTCGCCCAGCTTCGGATTTTTCAGCGCGAGTTCCACCGTCGCCTGCAGAAATCCCAGTTTGTCGCCGGCATCGTGTGTCCGTCCATCATAGATGCACGCCATCAGCTTGTTTTCGGTGGCCAGGCGCCGGAGTCCATCGGTCAACTGAATTTCACCACCTGCCCCGGGCTTCGTTTCTGCTAGATACTCGAAAATTTCCGGCGGCAGCACGTAGCGTCCCGTGATGCCCAGATTGGATGGCGCTTGTTCGGCCGTGGGCTTCTCCACAAGATCCCTGGCGCGCAGAACCTTTTCGCCCCATCGCGAATTCTTGTCGGGAACGGCGTCCACGATGCCGTAAAGATGCACGCGCTCGCGAGGCACGCGTTCCACGTGGATCGCGCCCGCGCCGGTGGCCTCGTAAATTTCCATGAGTTCGCGCGTGGCGGGCACTGCGCCTTCCATGATCACGTCGCCCAACAGCACCGCGAACGGCTCATCGCCCACCAGTTCCGCGGCGCAAAGTACCGCGTGGCCCAATCCCAGCGCTTCGCTCTGCCGCGTGTAACTGAAATGTAAGCCGCCGCTGATTTCCCGCACCATCTTCGCGTGTGCCGGTTTTCCGCGCTCTTCCAGAAAGCTCTCCAACTCCGGCGCGAGATCGAAATGATCCTCGATGGCGCTCTTGCGCCGGCCCGTGACGAAGATCACGTGCTCGATTCCGGAAGCGATACACTCTTCCACCGCGTATTGGATCAGCGGCTTATCCACCACGGTTAGCATTTCCTTGGGAATTGCCTTTGTCGCCGGTAGAAAACGGGTTCCCAGCCCCGCCACCGGCAGAACTGCCTTTCGCACCTTCTTTGCTTTCTCGGCCGTCATTTCCTCAGCAGTCCTCTCTGCGGTCTCCGTTCTCGAACGCTGAATTCTCTCCTCCATGCTAACATAGCGATTTTCCAGCCACTCTCAGGATTGAGGAACCCTCATCGCCGTGACCGAACACCTGATTCTCGGCATCGAATCCTCCTGTGACGAAACGGCTGCAGCCGTCGTCGCAGGCGGCCGACGCATTCTTTCGAGCGTCGTTGCCTCGCAGAACGACATTCACCGCAAATACGGCGGCGTTGTGCCCGAACTCGCCTCGCGCGAGCATCTGCGCCAGATCGTGCCGGTAGTCCGCGAAGCATTGGAGCAAGCGCACCTTAAACTGCAAGATGTGGACGCGGTCGCTGTAACCTGCGGCCCCGGCCTAATCGGCGCCCTTTTGGTCGGCGTCACCTACGGGAAAGTTCTGGCAATGGCGCTTGGAAAACCGCTGATCGCCGTGAATCACCTCGAAGGCCACGTGCACGCCGTCTTTCTCGAGGCGCACGCTGCGGGACGCGAACCCCAACTGCCTGCCGTTTGCCTGATCGTTTCCGGCGGCCACACCGTGATTTATCGCGTCACTTCCGAAAGCCACAATGGCGCGGAGAAATTTTCCTACGCGCGAATCGGTGGCACTCGCGATGACGCTGCCGGCGAAGCCTACGACAAAGTCGCCAGGATGCTCGCGCTCGGTTATCCCGGCGGCCCGATCATCGACCGCCTCGCTGCGTATGGAAATCCGAAAGCCATTCGCTTCGCGGAGCCAAAAACGAATGGGAACGCCTTCGATTTCAGTTTCAGCGGGATCAAGACGGCGGTGCTGTATCACCTTCGGCGAAATCCGCAGTTCGAGCCGGAAATCGCAGCGCGGCGTGAAGCGCTGGCGCGAGATGACCGCGGCGCCGATGCGTTGCGCGGGCTTTCAAGCGGCGCCACGCTCGATTTGATCGCCAGCTTTCAGCGCTCGGTGGTCGATAACCTGGTCTCGCGCACGATCGCTGCGGCAGCACAGGAGGGCGCTCGCACGGTGCTCGTCTCCGGCGGAGTCGCCGCCAATAGCGAATTGCGGCGCGCATTCGAAGCCGAAGCAGCGCAACGCGGCATCGAAGTCTATTTTCCCAGCCGGGCGCTCTCGACGGACAACGCCGCGATGATCGCTGCCGCCGGCCATGCCCGCTTTCTCGCCGGTGAGCGCGCGGACTCAAGCCTAAACGCCGAGGCCAGCCTTCCTCTCCGTTAATTACAGGTCTGTGCCTGGCTATCGAAGCTGATTCAACTCCGCAATTCGCTTCTCGACCACTTTCGCAAACGCATCCGCTTTCTCCGCCTCTAAGCCCCCTGCGCGGAACGCATCGCGAATCTGCTGCGGCGTCAGCCGCGCCAGCAGGCCTCCTATCCATTGCGCGTCGACGAACTGGAATGTCCTGCTCGACCTCCTGGACATCCCTGTACTTGTTGAAGTACTTGCGGTCGAAGCGTCTGATGAAACCCGGCGCCTTCGTGTGCATCCGCAATGTAAGCGGTATCGCCCATTCGGTCCTGGATAAACTTGGCATGCTCATAGTCCTTCAACACATCCTTAGTGGCATGCGGCATCAGGGGGACATGGGCCGGCGGCCACCCTGTCTTTCCGAAGGTCGCCCCTAAATCGCTGACCTCGTAATGCCGCTCTTGGTCCACCACGAATACCTTGTTGTTATCGGTCGTTAAATCCCAATTGTCGATAAGCCCCATTAGCACGCGCAATCCATTGAGTTCGCGTGTACCCACAAAAGGATTATCGAACCATTCCCAGTTTTCGACCTTTTTCGCGCCCTCGCCCTGCCGTTTCAATCTCACGCTGGGGACCATCCCCGTTTTCAGCGAAGCCCCGAACATCTTGCGCCGAAGCTTGGGCAAATTCTGAACGTGAATCTGCGGCAGGAAGTAATCCTCGTCGGTGAAATAACCCACGGCCCAGACCAAACGGGTGGCCGCCGTTTCCGGTTTGGCTTCCGGGCCCAGTTTCACCAACCATTTCACTCCGTTCGTATCTTTAACGTAAAATTTCGTCGAGGTCCCGCCCAGGTCTTCTTCGATAAAGACGTAATCGGCATGAGGGTCGGGCGCATCCTTTGCTCCCCCCGCGCCGTTTAGAAGGTCACGTGACGCTATGTCTCCTGGGTCGCGCCACAGCACGGCGGGCAATTTGCTCGCCGCCTCCGCCCTGCGTTCTTTCTTGGCCTGTTTCTTTGATTCTGACGGCTTCGCGGACTTTTCCGCCTGGCTTTGTTCCTGGGAAGCAGCCGCCCTGAGCAGCGGCGTGCCACATAGGATCGAGACCGCCAGCGCGAAAGCGATTAAGCAACCGCTTGCGCGAGAAGCCTTAGCTGGAATTTCCATTTTGGCGGTGGGGCGCCTTTTCGCTCGTATCTTCCATTAATATCAGAGCGCGGGCGGATGATATCACACGGGAATTAGGCCAAGGATTCGATCGGACATCGCGTGTGGCGCACTCGCAAACGGAACGTAGAAAAACCTTACTCCGAGGTTGCCTCGACGGCTGCGGTCTGGTGTAAAATCCCGCACTGTATGCTGCGCTTTCGGAGAGAGGAATACGTGGAATTCGGGTTTGCGGAGAAACAAATGAGCCGGGTGCTGAAGTATAGCCTGATAGCCGTCGCCGCTATGCTGATGGCCAGCTCAGCGTCTGCTCATCACTCGCACGCGATGTTCGATACCGACAAGCAAGTGACGCTGGTCGGCACAGTGAAGGAATTTCAATGGAACAATCCGCATTGCTGGATTCAAGTGCTCGTGCCCGATCCAAAGGACCCGAAAGCCGCTCCCGTCGAATGGGGTGTTGAGCTGGGAGCGCCCATGCAGCTGATTCGTCACGGCTGGAAGCCGAATAGCCTGAAGGCCGGAGACAAGATCACAGTGGTTATCAATCCATTGCGCGATGGCCGGCCCGCGGGTCAAATCCTGTCCGCAATCGGCCCAGACGGCAAGCCGATCGGCGCGGTGCCGGAAGCGAACAGCAAATAGCGAGGTTGCACGAGGATCTCTTATGATTCGCCGAACAATTGCTATGGCGGCACTGCTGCTGGCAGGCTGCGTCTACTTCTCGCAAGCACAGTCACCTTCCAATTCCAAGGCGCGTGTTGAGGCTTTCGCCAAACTGCCAGATTGGTCTGGACTGTGGGAATTGGATATCTGGACAGACGAACTGGACGGGCAGCAAATGGGTCCACAAGGAATGCAGAGGGCGAAAATCTACGCTGCCCAGATGCAAGCGACATTTACTCCTGCATGGCAGGCCAAGCTCGATCAGCTGAAGAAGACGGCAGATGCCGCCAAGGCCGCCGACGGTAGCGAGCCGCCCGCATTCGAGGAATTCGGACGATTCGGAGGGTGCGGCTGGACGCCTGGGTTTCCTGCCACAATGCTACCCGGGACGTATGAGTGGCGGGTGACTCCTGAAGAAGCCACGCTGATCAGCCTTCTGGGTTCGGTGCGGCACATCTACACGGACGGGCGGCCCCATCCGCCGAAGGACGAACTGTGGCCAATGAGCCAGGGCGATTCCATCGGACACTGGGAGGGCGACACGTTGGTGGTCGACACTGTCTCGATAAGATCGCCGGTCTATTTTCCGGGAATTGCGAGAGGCGTGGGGGTCCCGTTCATTCCGATGAGCAATGAACTGCACAGTGTCGAGCGGATTCGCATGGTGAACCACGATCAGATGGAGATTCAGTTCACGGTGGAAGATCCGATCGCGCTGGCCAAGCCCGTTCACGTAACGTTCGATTGGCACCGCGTGAAAGATATCAACCGTATGGAACAAAATGCGGATGATTGCGACGACCCCTCGACCGACCGGAATCCGATTGTCAATGGCAGATATACGACGGTCCCAAAGCCAATTCCCACGACGCCGGCTAAACCACCCGGCCGCTAGCCGCTGAAATCTGACAACACACGCAAAAAATCACCGAGATGAATACGGCGTGACGCTATGATGAAACTATCAGCTGTGCGCCACGGCGGCGCTTTTGGCCTATTGCCTTACTATTCTCTTTTCGTATAATTGACCCCGACCAGTCCGCCCATGCGAGCGGAGTGTTTCGCTTTTCCTTCATGGATATCGCGAAGCCTCCGAAGTGGCACTGTTTTAGATAAAACTGCCCGCGCGACCCCAACCCCGCAGCGGCTAGAACAGGGTATGCCGGTTATTGAGATTTGTATCTCTCCGGTAGCTCGCTGCCCTCAGTCTTCCTTCGATCGTTTATGGCGCTGCCAGTAATGAACCCGGAACGCCGCAGGAGCCCGCGGATAAGCCTGGGCGCGCTCGCCTATATCAGTTTCGAATCGAACAGCGGCGCCATTATTCTGAACATTTCTGATGAAGGACTTTGTTTTCACACGATCGCTCCCGTTGAACGCAGTGACACGATCCGCTTCTGGTTTTCCGCAAATGGCAGACAGATTGAAGCCCACGGCCAGCTCGTATGGACAGATGAGACACGAAAGACGGGCGGCCTTCGGTTCAACGCTCTCTCCACAGAAGCGAGGCAACAAATCCGCAACTGGATCGCGCAATCGTCAGAACGGTTTGCAGCTCCGCGACAAGCCGCGCCCGCGTCGCCATCGCACGGAGTCCGCTCGGGCGTAAACGAAGCTGAGAAGAGCGCCGTAAATCGCTCTGCCACGTGGAGAGAGTTGTTGCGATGGATCGGAGCATTGGCGCGATGGGGCGAGTTTTCGCGCGGTCTGGCCACTGGCATCCTGATTGCCGTTGTGGTAGCGACGATATTCCTGTTTCACGCGTATAAGCACCGGATTGGCGAGTCGCTGATCTCTTTGGGCGAACGCTTCGGGGCGACACCACATTCCCAACAAGTCTCGCCTGCGCCGACGACGTTCGCTTCGCCCCAAATTGCTGAATCTACGATCCAGCCGGCCTGCCACCGCTCCGCCTCCACCGCGTGCTGCGACCCCGGCCTCAAGCTCGGAGCATGCTCTAACCCAGCCTCCCGCGAAGGCGGCCGCGTCCACGCAAGCCAAAGTCGAACCCAAGGTGGTCGCTCCGGCAATTGCGTTGACGCCTTCAACCGAAGCCTTGCCGCCGGCTGATTACGCGGCGGCGCGCCCCAATCCTCCCGCGCCTGAAGCGGGCGGAACAGTGCAACCTGAATCAGCTGCTAGCTCCTCTGACAAGACCGCCGTCATGGCGGTGAAGCCGGCGAGCAATTCTGCCGAGAACGCCGAGGATATTGCGGAGATCAACTCCGGCGTGCCTTTGGGGAAGTACTTCGACGTCGGAAAGTTCAAGGATGAATTAGGCGCTCGCAGCGCAACCGACGATTTGGCGCATCTCGGAATTCATGCCATGGTGGTTCCAAAACACCGTCTATGGATGAATTCGTACCAGGTAATAGCGGGACCTTATCGCGACGGGGACGAGATGCAGACAGCGGGCACGAATTTACGTTCTCACGGCTTTAAGACGCATTCGCTTCCCAAACAGTCTCGAGACTTGACTCTACTTCCCTCAACCAAGTCTCGCGGTTTCGCGGAACCGCCCGCCGAAAATCTCGTCGTCAATTGGGAGACTTACAGCCCCGAAGTCACCGTGAACTTTGTAAAGGCCGGGGATACGGTCGCCAAGGCCGAGGGAAAGTGGGTACGAAAACCTCTTCCCTACAATTACGACGCCATTGTATACAAGCTGAATGCCAACGGTTCGCGGACCCTTATTGAAGTTTGGTTTCACGGTATGAACCGGGCTGTTGTGCTCCCTAATACTTCGCCCAATAACTCCGTCATTTTTTAGGCTTCGGTGCGTCTCGAACAAGCAGATATTCTGAAGCTTGCTTTCTCGGCGCGCGACCGGAATCGATTCGCGCCGCTCCCGCTAGAGCGTTAAGCTTTCAACCGGTTTGGATAACAGGGTCCCGCTAGCGAAAGCAAGTAATCCCCCGCCGGCAAAGAAATGGAGCACCGAATGACTGAATCGGCGCAAACGCCAAAAGCGTCATCAGCGCGCAAAGACCACCGCAAACCCAGCTTCCTTCACGAGCACTCGTTGAGTATTGCTTCCATCTGCATACTATTGCTGTGGGTTGGCTTTTATATCTTCTCGAATCCAAGCACCCATTTGGGCGCGTTCTTCGGAAATGCGATAGCCGATTGGTCGGGCGTGGTCGTCACCGTCGTCGCGACGAAGTACCTATACGAAAAAGGTTCCGCCGAAAGCAAGCCCCTGCCAAAACATGTGCTTACTCCCATTCTCGAATGGGTTCGTGCTCATTCGCTCACTCTGTTTCTTCTAATGACAGGAACAGGGTGGGTGGTGCTGTTCGTTCGAATGGATCCCGACGCGAAGTGGGGCCAAGTCGTTGGCAATGTTGTGTCGGAATGGACTCAGATTTTTGGGCTGGTCGTACTCACCAAACACATGATCGAGACCCATTCCAAAGAGAGCCGCAGGTGACCTTGCTTCGCTAGGGCGGCAAGCGATCAGGGCAATCGCGCGCAAGAAATTTGCGATGGTCGCCCTGTTGCTCCTCGACTCTCGCGGTGGCATTATCCGGATTGGTGGCGCAGACCAAGGTACCTATCGGAAACTTTGGCAGTGAGCAGCGCGCCACCGCAGAAACTAGGGAAAATCGATATGGCCACGACCATCGTACTTTCTCAATCAACGTCGCTTGAAAGGGAGCCTTCGCCCAGCATCAACGGAAATGGGAACGGACGCGGACCTGGTGAGCCGGTCTACGAGCCGCACTACCACTTCAGAGCTCGAACCAAGGGGCACCCCGCTCAGCGCCTATCGCATGTTTACTTTCTTCGCGATGTTCTGGATTGCGGCTCTTTTTACCACGTTGGCGCTCGTTCTGGAATCGCGTTGGGTCCATTCGACGGATTGGGTTTCGATTCCCCTTCCGCGTGTCTTATACCTGAATACAGCCATTCTACTAGGCAGCAGTCTGACTATTGAATTTGCGCGATTCTCGCGGCGCACCGATGCGAGCAAGGAAGCTCGTTGGATACGCGCCACTCTGCTATTGGGAGTTGTGTTCATTGCCGGCCAGATCGCCGCCTGGCAAGAACTTATTTCCCGAGGCCTGCATCTTGCGTCCAATCCTGGCAGCTTTTTCTTCTTCTTAGTTACCGGCGCCCACGGTCTTACCTTCGTGGCCGCAATCGTCTCGCTTATTTCCGTCAGTTTCCTGATTAGTCCAACGACGAGAAAGGTCAGCCGGCAAACGGCCCTCGACACTACGGCTCTCTATTGGCATTTTATGACCGGTCTATGGGCGTGCTTGTTGGTTCTGCTTGTGGTGACGCTTCAGCGGTAGGCCTGGAATCCAACGCCACTATCACTACGAAATCGTCACTGCGCAATGGCTACCGAGCTGCTCTTGCTGTGAGCTGATGCGTGGTGTTCGTAGCCCTCCGCCGCATAGCAGATCGCCCGATCAAAAAAGTGATCGACCAGCCTATCGAATTCCTGGTGCTGATAGAGCTCAATGGCGGAATCCGCCAAACCCCACTGGCGTAGATGGTCGATCAGGCGGTTCTTTGTCAGAACCAATGCCCACAATACTTCGGCCAGGGGTACGCCTTCACCGCACCGTTTGTCTCCGAGTTCGTTGTACCAGGCTTGAATCGCTTGATCCGACTTCTCCCAAAGCCAGCGGCCGAGATCGTGGTACACCCCGTATGCCCGATCATGTAGCTCGTCATATGAGAGATCGTGATACGAGGTGGTCCTTGGGCTGGTTTGCAACAGTTTGACGGTTCCCTGCGTAAGCTCTTCCGCATCGTTTTCGATGATCCTAATCAATCGGTCCGGAAGGTGTCGATTTTGAGTTTGTGACATCTCATTCACCCTTCTACATATAGGATATCACCAAGATGGGTAGCGTTGCTCGGTGCGCTGAGGGCCCAATTTAAGGCGGTATTCTATTGGCGGCAAAGATTGATGAATCGATCGAGGAAAGTTCCAACTCTCCGCCTGCGTGCGACGAGCTGCGGTGCAACCCTTCTGAACGAAAGCTTTCTTGGCCCGATCACTCCACCGCGATTTTCGTGCCGCGCTGGCCGGCTTTGCCGAGGGACTCGATGCGGTTATCGATCACCGCGCGAATTCCCTTCAGAAACTCGACGCGGGAATTGGTGAAGTGTTCCCGAACGTTTTCAGAGACGCCGAAGGCCTCTCGGAATTGGTCGAGAAGTTCCCGGCACAGGCAGCGCTCGTCGGTCGTGCGTTGGCTTGCCTCCTGCCGCGTTGTTTTTTGTGGGCTCATTGCGCCTCCTTCATTTCCACGGTAAGCAACCGGTTTTCTAGCTTCGCTCCAGCGGGCACCATCGTTGCCATCGACCGCGGCAAACCGATATGACGCCGCAGCGTGCCGACCTCGACCACCAATTCGTCGCCCTTCTTGAACAGCCCGATCTCGCCCTTGGTCGTGAACGGCAACCGCAGCCGCACTTCGTACTTGCCATTCCGTTTCCCAAACGCGTAGGGCTTCTCGGTCTGGGTCACGGCGGACGGATCTTCTCGCTCAGAATATAACACTTTCGCAAGCTCGCGCAGCCGCTGCTTGCCCAGCACTTCGTGCGCAAACAAGGGCACTCGCCTCACCGGCACCGGCGCGAAGTACTCGTCCAGCTCGCGCAGCACATTTTCCTGCGAGCTGTGCCACTCGTTGAACCACGTATCCTTGATCTCCCGGGGAAGCACGCGGTTCACAATCACCGTATCGATCGTCAATCCGTGCAGCGAAAAGTAGACAAACGCGCGCTGCGTTTCCCGAAGCACCATTTTCTCGGGATTGGTGACCAGCCGCACGGACGTGGTATGCGGGTCCTCCATCAGCTCGTCAATTCCTTCCAGCTTCTCGAAAAGATTGCGAATGTTGGCGAAATAGTTGTCGGTGGGCAGTTGAAACGGAGCAACGCGATTCGCAATCGGCCGCACCGCCTTCAGCAAGGTCCGCTGAAACGGAAAGATGTGCTTCATGTACCAGTCGAGCGTGGTAGGCATGCTGACGAACCGCATCGATTCGGCGGTGGGCGCGGCATCCAGCACGATCACGTCATACCGCTTTTCGCGCCGGTACTGGTTGATGTACATCATCGCGCTGAGTTCTTCCATGCCCGGAAGAATCGCCAGTTCCTCGGCCTCCACGTCGCTGATGCCGGTCGTGCGCAACACGGAAATCACGTAGGACGAAATTTCCTGCCAGTGCCGCTTCACCTCTTTCTGAATATTCAGCTCAAGAATCGAGAGCCCATCCTGAATCGAAAAAGGATCCGAAGTCTGGTTGTGAAACAGATCAATGTCGAGATCGAACGAATCCGCCAGGCTATGCGCGGAATCGATGCTCATCACCAGCGTCCGGTAGCCGAGTTCGGCCAGTTTGACGCCGGTTGCCGCGGCCAAGCTCGTTTTGCCTACGCCGCCCTTCCCGCTGAATAGCAAAATCCTCATGCGCCTATTTTATACGCAAATCCTGCTCTCGGAACCTCGCCCGCCGCGCTTCCGCTCCCTGAAGGACTGCAGCCCGTTTGCCGGTCACCTCACCCCTACGCTGGTCCGCGACTTCGAGTCACTAAAGGTAGAAGGGAATAAACGTAGCGCCGCGTCCTTCAGCGCGGCACGTTCTAGGCATAGACGGGTCATCGCCACACCCACGTTCTTCACGCAGGTCACAAAACAGGAACCAGCTAGGTTTCCCGCTGTTGACTACAGAACGTCCAACTGGCAGATTATCCTCCAGGAATCGTATCTGTGAAGTTAATACGCGCGATGCGTAACCTTCAACCGGCTTTGTGTATGTTGTGCCTCCTTTGCGTTGTCGCACCCCGCGCGCTGCATGCCCAAACCTCGCCGCCTGGTAGCGCCGAGGCAACTACGCCTGTCAAGCACCCTGTCGCGTCGCTTGCGGATGCATTGCAGCTCTACCGCACGGGCAAGTTCGACTCTGCGATTCAAGAATACCAAGAGCTTGAAAATGGCCCGCAGGCCGCGCTCGCGTACGTAGGCTTGGCGCGCATCTACTTGAAGGAAAAAAAACCGTCGGACGCGTACGCTGCTGTAACCAGATCCAACGATCTTGCGCCGCAGTCACCCGAGACGAAAGTAGCACTCGGAGAGGTCTATTTCCGTCAGGGAAAGATTGCCGAGGCGGAGAAGGAATTTGTGGACGTGATAAACAGTGGCGCCAACAACGCGCGGGCATTTTTGGGGCTGGCGCGGGTTTCACAGGCTGCTTCCCTGTACCAGCGAGCAAAGAATATGATCGACCGCGCTCATCAAATTGACCCGTCCGATCCGGACATAAGACGAGCCTGGCTTAGCACCCTGACGCTAACCGAGCGCATTAGCACCCTGAAAGCGTATCTCGGGCAGGAAACGGACGATAACGCTGAAAGCAAGCTTGGCTTGCAGATTCAACTCGCGCTGCTGCAAGGCCAGCTAGACAATCCAGGCCACCAGTGCCGAATGGCCTCCAAGATCAGCTCCACGCAAACCGATCTGAAGTACATGTTGATCGATGCCGATCATCTTAGGGGCTTCGGTTTGGACGTTAAGGTCAATGCGGTCTCGTCGCGCCTCCTGCTTGACACGGGTGCTGGCGGAATTCTTCTGAATCGCAAAATTGCAGAGAAAGCAGGCATTAAGAAGCTCGTTCAAACTCACATTCGCGGCATTGGGGACCGCGGGCCAGCTGGCGGATATATCGGCTATGCCGACTCAATTCAAATCGGCGAGCTTGAATTCCAGGATTGTGACGTTGAAGTGATAGACAGGAACTCGGCAGGTGGAGAGGATGGAATCATCGGGGCTGACGTCTTCTCGCATTTTCTCGTGGAAATTGATTTGCCCAACCAAAAGTTTCGGCTGAGCGAACTGCCTCCAAGGCCCGACGAGATTACTCCTGCGGCGGCGCTGGAGGCAGGGTCAACGGACGAGCCACGCTTCCATGACCGCTACATTGGCCCGGAAATGGCGGGCTACTCGCCGATTTTTCGCTTTGGCCACCTCCTGCTGATTCCGACGAAGCTCAATGATTCGGCCGCCAAACTATTCATCATAGATACGGGGGCCTTCAACAACACGATCTCTCCGGCTGCGGCGCGCGAAGTCACCAAGATCTCCACTGATTCGGACTTGCATGTCACCGGACTGAATGGTGCTGTCAAAAACGTCTATCGCGGCGACGAGTTGACTTTAACCTTCGGCAATCTAAGGCAGAAGAATGAGGACATTGTGGCCTTCGACACGACAAATATCAGCGACACCATCGGCACCGAGGTCTCTGGTGCCCTCGGCTTCGCGATGCTCCGGATGCTCGATGTCAAAATTGACTATCGGGATGGTCTCGTGAAGTTCAGTTTCGACCCGAAGCGGTGGCACTAAACCTCACTTGAAGCGCTGCACTAGAACAGGGGCGGTTCGTAGATGTAGGCTAGGCCTTCGGCGGTGATGGCGTAGGCCTTTGAGCCGTCGAGGCTCCAGCGCAGGTCTACTACGCCTTCGGCGGGATATTCGTCGAAGACGTTGAGGCGGTTCAGGTTAGCGACGAACAGGCGGCCCTTCGCGGAGTTCTTGAGCCAGGAACTGAAGAAGAGGCCGAGCGGCAGATGGGGATGGCAGGCGCACAGCTCGGCGCCGAAGGGCAGCGCTTCGGCTTCAGCGGCTTGCGGCACGATCCGGAACGTCTGCCCAGCCGCGCAGAAGATGAGCTGACCGCTATCGAATGCCCAGCTCAGGTCGGTGACGCGCCCCTGCGCCTGATAGGTCTTTTGCTGACGCAGCGTCGGTACTTCTACGAGTGCGATCGAGTCATCGGCCCATTCGCCGTCGTTTTGGAGCACTGTGGCGAGCGACCCTTCGTCCGGGCTGAAAGCGGTGGCGCCGAAGCCCGAAAACACCCCTTGGTCGTCCGTTTCCGGGTCGGAATCTGCTGCTAACTGTTTCTCGTTAGACGCAATCGGTGCGTCAAACTCGTAACAAGACTCGGCAGAAAATGGCATCGCGGAGGCCGATTTTTTAGTTGCTTCCCACAGTCGCAGCCGCGCCGCTTCCCCACCGCCGGAAGCACACGCAAAATACTTTCCGGTGCTGGACCAAGCGAGGCTATTTGGAAAATTCGCGAAATCGCCGAACGCGCCGACATACGATTTCCCCTCAATGTCGAAGACGTGCAGTTCCGGCAGCCATCCGCCCCAGGCCGCAGCCAGGTATCGGCCCTTCGGCGACCACGCAAAGGCGGCCGGCAAGCCGGGAGTTCCAACCGACGGCTCTCCGGGAATGGCGAGCGCGAGCGTGGGCACGCTCAGCTCGATATCGTAAAGCGTTAGTCGTTCCGTTCCATGGCGCACCGTCGGCGAAAGCGCGCATAGCTCCCCATGGTGTGAAATCGCCAGATGCGACGAGCGCCCGCTGAAAACTTTTTTCACCAACCAGTTGGAATCGCGCGCCAGGTCACGCAACCCGCGCGCCACAATCGCAGCCGACCGCACCATCAGCGCTCGCGACGGCGCCGGAACAACTTCTTTCATCGTCGATTTTTCGCGCGTTTCCATAAAGTAGCTCTGCTGCTCTCCTCGATCTCGCTTTTCTAGTCGGGCGATTCGCGATCTTCCAAACGCTGCTTCGCCAGCGTAATCTGCTCTTCCACTTTCGCGATCATTTCTTTCAGAGCGTCGCGGCCAGCGGCGCCAGCCTCATCCACTCGCGATTTAAGGCGGTACAAATCCGAACGCAGCATTTCCTGCGCCTCCGCCTCGATTTCAGCAAGCCTGCCGCGAGTCTGGCTCACGCGCCGGATCACGCGAATCAATTCGGCGCCCGCGCCTTCGCCCTCGACAGCTTCCGGGCTGCATTCATATTCGGTGAAAATTTTATTGAGCTTGGCCTGATCGCCGCGTTCGTATGCTTCGTTGGCTTCGGCCATCAATTGCTGCCGTTTCGCGCGGTCGTCGCGATTGGACGTAAGGTCAGGATGTACGCGCTTGGCAACTTCACGGTAGAGCCGTTTCATTTCCGGCGAGGACTCAAACGCCCGTGGTTCCCTGACGGATTTTTCGCCTGCAACGGACTTCGTTTCATCGGCGCGCGCACGCGCATCGCGAGCCGCCTTCTGGGCGCGCTCGCTGCTGGGCTGTTCCTGCGCCAGCCGCTCGGCAATTTGCGCCTTTAATTCATCAAGCTCCGCGTAACGCGAACCCACGAAGTGCAGGTATTGCCGTTCGAACGCGCCGAGTTCCGCGCGCAGATTGGCCGAGCGCAGCTCTCGCTCGGCAAGCTCGGCTTCGAGTGAGGCTTGCTCTTCGCGTTTGCGCGCCAGTTCCTGCTCTTCGGGCTTAACCGGCGGTTGAACGAGGGTCTGCGCACGAGGACGCACGTCCGCCGCTTTGATATCCATTGTGTTCGCCTCTGAGAGATCGAATCATGGCAAGCGGCCGGCTAGATCCCAAGCGGCGGCATGCCCTGAATCACTTAAATTGTACGATGCGGACCGAAAGGCCCGACGCGCTTGAAAAGTTCAGTTTCCAAGATGGAAAACGGACACTAGCCAATTTGTCTCTCCCCCGCGAAGAAGCTTTGAGCCGGGTAGTGGGTCAGTTTCAGATTATCCCGCTTATCCGGCAGTGACTAATAGGCGGCAGACCAGTCGGGCACTTCGGCCCGATCCTGGGTGTCAAATAAGAATAGTGTGAAGGGAGGTTCCCGATTGCACTGATGCGCTTCCGTGCCACCAGAATCATTTGGATAATTCTCTCGGCGAGCTTGATTTTCACAGTGCTGTCTACTGCTGTCCTGTATCGCTCGCAATTCATTCTGTATTTCAAGATTCATCGTATGCTTCCGTCAGATGACGCCTACTACCTAAGTACGACGCCACAGCCACTAACTGGATCCGGGACCACGTTTGCAAAAGGAACGCTGCTCTCTTATTTCGGCTGTCGATTCGAGGTGCCGTGGCAAGAAATCGCGCTGGAGCGAAACGGAAGCAGATGGGCTGAAGTGCAGTTTAAGGCCGGACAAACCGTAAGAGTTCTGAACCCTGAAGAATTCTACAGCCCTGACTTCATAACAAGGTCTTCCGCCGACAGTTCCAGCGTCTGGCGAATGGCCCTGAAAGGAGGCTTTCCACGATCAAGATTTGAGCAATTCGAGGCCGTGTTTTCTGCCACGCCTGCACAGCTCTCTCCCTTTCAATCAAGGCCAAAATTCGCCAAAACCGTAGTTCTGCTAAATCGGAAAGGCACTTATTTGGAGCACATTCCATTCAAGCCTGACATATTCTCGTTTAAGAAGGCCGGCCTTCGAGGGTTTGAAATCAGTGGCATTTCACGGAAGGTGGAAGAGGTAACCCTTACCATCTTTGATGATACAGACAAAATGTTCACGGTGATAATCCGAGGGAATCGAAATCTGAATACGAATCTCAGCCAACTAGAGATTGATGGACTAATTGACTCGTTCTCTGTCGATTCAAAACAAAACCCAGGCTCAATGCAAAGATCAATCGAAGAATTCCCGTCAACTCCCGGCTCCGTTAATTAGGGGTTGACTCATTTCTTCGAACATCACTGAACCTACATCCCCAGTTAGCGCGTCGACTATGTATCCGACGTACACTTGGCTTGGATCGAAGGGAGGGTTGCGTTGTCCGCCAAACGAACTTCCACGATCGCATTCCTGATTCTCATACTTTCCTGCCGGCTATCTGCGGCGAGCACGGTCGAGCTCGCTGTAGGGACAGCTCAACAGGGCATTCTCAGCGCAGGCAAAACGCAATCTTATGTGCTTTCGCTCACTGCGGGAGACTTTGCCGAAGTCAGCATCGAGACGCATGGAACGCAGCTTGTCGTCAAGATTTACGACCCATCCGGCGTTGAGGTTCGCGGATTCAGGATTGGACCAGACAATAGAAAGGTGGGTTTTGTGACCGAGGCCACCGGTCGGCACCGTCTGGATATCAGTCCCGACGAAAAGACCGTTGAGGGGAATTACACCGTTACCGTTACAAGGATCGTAACGTTGGCGGATCGTCTAGCCACGGTTCCGGCCAAATACGAGAGTCCGCGCATAAAAGCTCTTCGCGCCGCTGCAGAAAGCGGTCAGCAAGGGACCATCGATCGCTTCTGGGAAGAAGTGAAGAAGGAAGGCGCGCCCTTAATCGAACCATTGGGGGGTGATGACGAAAATATGTTGGTCACTTTCCTTTGGAAGGGAACACCTGACACGCACAATGTTCTATTGGCGTGGTTCCCGTTTACGGGCCAGGCGCCGGACGACTATCTCATGGCGCGGCTTGGTGAGACCGATGTCTGGTACAAGACGCTTAAGGTAGACAACCACAAAAGATTCCTCTATGGCCTCGCTTCCAATGTTCCGCATCTACCCGCTGACGTAGGACTCGTCACGCCTGACCTTCAGGCCCTGCTTGTTGCGGCAGATCAGCCCGACCCACTAAACCCGAAGCGTTGGGCGGTCGACCCGGATGATGCGGACCCGCCGGCGTATCGCGGGTATTCGGAAGTTGAGATGCCGGAAGCCCCAGTTCAACCCTGGTTGGCGCAGCGTCCAGAGGTTCCTGCGGGCAGTATTGAGAGGCATCAATTTACGAGTGCCCTGCTTAAGAACGAACGCGAAATCGGCGTCTACCTCCCGCCGGGATATTCAGCGAATGCGAAGCCGTACAGCCTGCTGGTTCTCTTTGATGAGAATGCGTACCTCAACAGCAAGAAACATGGCACCATCGTACCCACGCCAACGATTCTCGATAACCTGATTGCCGAAAAACGCATTCCGCCCATGGTCGCAGTATTCATCGACAACGCGCCTGGCGCCCGCTCCCGCGAGCTGCCTTGCAATCCCACATTTGCTGACTTCCTGAACTTCGAGTTGGTTCCCTGGATTCGCCGTTCGTATAACGTGACGACGGATCCGCGCCAGACGATTATTGGCGGCTCGAGTTATGGCGGCTTAGCAGCTACCTACGCGGGCCTGCGTCATCCGGAGACCTTCGGAAACATCCTGTCTCAATCTGGTTCTTACTGGTGGACTCCGCCAAAAAGCAGCAACCCTTCTGATTTCGATCCAAATGCCGAACCGGACTGGATGGCAAAACAGTTCATCGCGAGCCCGCGATTGCCACTTCGGTTTTACATGGATGCCGGTACTGACGAGCTCGACTTAAGTGGTCTCGGCGGCGGCATCCTGGCTACCAACCGCCAGCTCCGCGACGTCCTGCTTGCAAAAGGTTACGAGGTCCACTACCAGGAATTCAACGGCGGCCATGACTACCTGAGCTGGCGGGGCACCCTTGCCGATGGCCTAATTCTGTTGATGGGCAGCGCTTCCTCGGAGCCGGTAGGGCAGCCCAAGAACCCCTGACTTTAGAGTTTGTATCTGTACTTCCATCGCGTCTGCCGTCACGGGGACAGGCTAACTCCTGATTAGTCGGCTAGCCGGATATCTACCCGCCTAGTACCGCACTTCTCCGGTAACCCCGTTAGTCGGGCACTTGCCTTATACTTCGAAGCTAAACTCCAAGTCAGATGAGCAACCTTGCGAGACGAAAGAACGATTTTACCCTTCAACCTTTTGCGAGCGATCAGGAAGGTCTTGTCACAATCTTAAGAAAGGAAATCGAAGCGGCCGTAGCGGCGACCTACGATTCCGGCCTGATGGACTATGCTCACGTCAGCGATTGTTTCCCCACTGTGGAAATAGTGCTCCTCTCTGACGACGATATAGATCGCGCCGTCGCAGCTAGAAAAATCTGGATACATCTCTTGGCGGGAGAGCGAGACAGATGGAACTCGATAGAACAACTCCTGAACGTCTATAGAAATGCAAGCAATAACAGGCTCCTCTCCGAACGGTCGCTTCCGATCCGCGACAACTGGGAGAGGGATGGAGCCGAATACTCGTAGTGTGTTGTCGTGCCGCGATGAACCCTAGGTCCACACAAAACGGTGGAGTGAAAGTTCAATGGCCTTCCGACGGGACAACGAGCCCTCGCTCGCACAACTCTGGTTCCACTACTCCAGTTGTCGATGCGCGAGTCAAAGGTTATACCGGAAATTCCGATTGACTCCATCGCAGGGCCGCCGTAGTGTCCTGCGTGAAAACCAACCGGCTCCGGGCCAGGCCACACCGACCAAGACTTAATAGGGGAGACACACCAATGAAGCGATTCATCGCAATTCTGGTTGTTATCGTGTTCTGCCTGGCCGCGGCGGGCCTGGCGCAGGCCCAAGGAAATCCTTTCGTGGGAACTTGGAAAATGGACCCAGAAAAATCGAAAGCCAGTCCCAATCCGGGACCCAAGGAAGAGACGCGCGTTGTAGAGGCGCAAGGTGACAGTGTCAAAGGCAGCTACGAGGGAACAGCGGCCGATGGCAGACGCATCGCATACGGCTACACCGCAAAGTACGATGGCAAGGATTATCCACTGACCGGAATGGGAACACCAGACGGCGCCGACACCCTAGCGCTCAAACGCATCGACACCAACACCTATGCAGTAACTGCAAAACGGGGTGGCATCGTCGTGATGACGGCCCGGGTTGTGGCCTCCCAGAATGGAAAAGTCACCACGATTACCACCAAGGGAACGAATGTCAGCGGGAAACCCGACACCAGTGTGAGGGTTTTCCATAAGCAATAGGAGGTTGAGAAGCCTGTGCACCTCCGAGCTGCCACTATCACCGAGAACCCATGAAAACGTCACTCACCATGCTAGCCTTCGCTCTCACCCGGATTACCGGACATCTGGTTTTCTGGTACTCCACTTCTCCGGTAAACCCGTTTCTCGGGAATTTGGTGGAGGCCAAAGCAAGCGCGAAAGCAAACCAGCGATAAAAAGCGGAAGGCCAGCACCTTACGGCGCGACGGCTCGCCGGGAGAGTACACTATCGACAATCTCTTTGAATTCCGCTTCGTTAAGCAGCCCGCGCTTGGTCTCGCCCAATTGCTTGACGCGCCGCAGCATCTCGGAAACCGCATCGTCGCTCACGTCTTTCAGCCCCATTTGTTCCAGGTGATACGTGATGGACGCTTTGCCGCTCTTTTTCCCCAGCACGACGTCCCCGCTGCGCCCGGTCAGCG
This sequence comes from uncultured Acidobacteriota bacterium, assembly GCA_963723845.1. GTDB lineage: Bacteria > Acidobacteriota > Terriglobia > Acidiferrales > UBA7541 > Palsa-295. Next base: position 18,882 of record CAVRSO010000104.1, on the reverse strand, counting down.
CCGGATGCGTTCCGAACATCGCGAGCGGCTGCTTGACGACCAGATCGACGCCGATCCCCGATTCGCGCGTGAAATTTCGTTCCCCCAAAATCGGTTTGTTCAGCGCGAACTGCATGCCGCTCAGCGCGCCGCACCAATTCGCCCAATTCAGGCAGGCGGCCCAGATCGTAGTGAGTCTCATATCCGTAGAGCACGTGTAAGGCTACGATTAACTCCTCCAGCGCCGCGTTTCCCGTGCGCTCGCCCAATCCGTTGGCGCAGCTATGTACCACCTCCGCGCCCGCTTCGACGCCCGCCAGTTCGGTGGCTACGGCCATGCCGAAATCATTATGGGTATGCACCTCGACCGGCAGGTTCGTCAGGGAACGCACCAGGCGCACCATGTACTTCATGGCCTCCGGCAAAATGCACCCCATCGTGTCCACGACACCGATTGAGTCCGGCGGAGCATCCTGCATCAAGCGCGTAAGCAGATTCCGCAGATCCTCCTCGCGTGCGCGCGTAGTGTCGTACGGAAAATAGACCACGTACAGGCCGCGCTTCTTTGCATAATTGATGACGTCCACGCTTTTTTTCAGCACGTCTTCCCAAGTCCACTTGAACTGATACTTAAGCTTTGGATAGCCGATCGGGATTTCAATGATTACGCCCTGCGCGCCGCACTCCGCCGCTGTGTCGATATCGGCATTCATGGCCCGCGCGAACGCGAAAATCTTTGATTTAAGGCCCAAAGAAGCGATTTCCTTCAGCGCCTTTGCGTCCGACTCGGATACTGCCGGCATTCCGGCTTCAATCCGGTCGACGCCGATCTCCGCCAGCTTCTCGGCGATGGCGACTTTGTCCGCGACGCTGAAGACCACACCCGGAGTCTGTTCGCCGTCGCGCAGGGTAGCGTCGTGGATGCTCACGCGCTTCGGCAGCTGGAACTGTTTGGTTACCTCATCAATGAAGTTATAAGGGCTAACCCACCACTGGTTTTCACGCAGATACTTCTCGCTCATCTGGTTATCCTCTCCAGAAACTCAAGCTCAGTTTAGCAAAATCTCTACCCCCTGAGCTCCCGGATGACCCCTCCCTATACACCCAACAGCTCGCCAAGCCAACGAAATTGTCTCTGCTCGTCTCATTTTCGAGTTCCCGAGAGTCGTTCGGGGTGATAGCCTAGACTCGGGCAGTTCCTTGCGGAAAAAGGCGGCGGGTACGATGAAGGCAATGCGGTGCTTGCTGGGACTGATCTGCTGTTTGTCATTGACCACCGCTGACGTCCCGCAGCCACGTCAGCTGCAGGAAAAGAGCCGGTTCTTCGAACTGCGCGAGGCACTTCAGGAAGCAGGCTGGAATGATCCCGAAAATCTCTTGTATCGCGCGCTGGTAGAAAGCCGCTTCGGGCAGGAACCAGCTGCAGTTGTGGACCTTCAGAAGTTCCTGGCGGCGAGTAGCGATCCCGTTCTGCATCGGAAAGCCTATCAAGAAATGGCTTCCGCACTCCTACGCCTCGGTCGTTACGGTGATGCCGCTCTCGCGTTGAGCGAGATACTCCGTTTGATTCCCCTTAATGATATTGATCGCGCTGATATTAAGAATTCGCGGGCGCTCTATGAATCGCTGGCGGATATCGCTCCTGAGACTGTCGAGTTTGGGGAAGAAGACTGCGACACAAGCTAGTTCAACCCCCTGGGCTCTTGGGACGTACCGGTGGAGGTGAATGGCCACAAGGGGAAATGGATTTTCGATACTGGGGCCAATTGGTCGACTGTTTCTGAATCTGAGGCAGCCGAAATGGGACTCGCACTGCGCAAAACGAATACATACGTCAAAGGTTCCACGGGCAAGAAGAATCCGCTTCGCGTGGCCATCGCAGACGATCTGCGATTTGGCAACGCGCACCTCAGAAACGTGATTTTTCTCGTGCTTTCCGACAAGGCCCTCTACGTTGGTCCGTTGAAGTATCAAATTCGCGGGAATCCTGGGGATACCAGTGCTGCGGGCGCTAGGACGCGTGGCGATATCCGCGAAAGGCGTGGTTCGTATCGAAGCAAAGGGGAGCTAGTGCAGACGGGGAGCCCAATCTATTTCTGGATGGATGGGATCTCATTATGGACGTGCGGCACAGGGGCCGGCGGCTCGAGATGGATCTCGATACTGGCGCGAACACAACCTTCGTGAATCCTTCCTTCCGCAATGCTTTGATGCCGGACGAAATCGCCTCTTTGAAGAGCGAGCGGGATAAGACGGCCGGCGCGGGCGGCATGGTGACCCGCAAGACACAGGTCCTTCCCAGACTTCGCCTGGACATCCTCGGACGCACCGAGGAACTGACGAAGGTCGGTCTGCTCGGCCGGCAGCCCACGGGAGACAAGAGTTACCGGGACGGAACGCTCGGAACGGATGGTTTGATTTCAGGGTTCACGCTCGATTTCCGCGCGATGCAACTGCGACTCGACGATTAGTAGCCTCTCTAACAGGGTCGGCCGTCGTTCCAGAAAACCGCCTGGTATTCTAGAATCAGAGCCATTCAGCCATACTCAGTGCAGGAGGAATCGCATGCAGGAAACCGTGGAGCAGTATCGCAAGCGAATGTTCAGCCACCTGGAAGGACGCGACCCACTGAAGTTGCAAGCCGCGGCGCCGGCGAAACTCGCCAAGTTACTGAAAGGAGTCAGCCCCGCAAAGGCTCGCAAGCGGCCGGCGCCGGGAAAATGGTCGATTGCCGAGATCGTGGCGCACATTGCGGATACGGAACTCGTGGGAGGCTATCGAATCCGCGCGATTCTTGGCCAGCCCGGAACTCCAATCGTCGGCTTCGATCAGGATACTTGGGTGACCGCGCTGCATTACGATAAGCGCGACCTGCGGAAATCATTCGAGCAATACCGGGGATTGCGCGAGGCGAATCTCGCGCTGCTGAAATCGCTTACTCCGGAACAGTGGAAGCACCACGGCATGCACTCCGAGCGGGGCGAAGAGAGTGTGGAGACGATTGTGCTGATGTTCGCCGGACACGACATCAATCACATCGGACAGATCGAACGCATTCTGGCGCAGAAGGGCAAATAGCTGGTGGCTATGGCGCCCCGCCAGCACCCTTCGCAAAACACCGCGAAGAATGTGGCACACCGGCGGTACAAAAAGCCCTAGCAGAAGGGCATCGACGTTGAAGAACCGTGGGGCCGGAGCCAATCGGGCAACATTCCGATCCAGCCAGATATTGAAGGCAAATTCGTTGTGTCGGGGCCAGGGAGAAGCGTACGATGCTCGAAGCGTAGGTCCAAATCGTGAATACCGGTCATAATCTCCCGCCGGTTGTGCGACCGGAATCAGGAAACCAAGGAGCGAAGCAATGTGGAAGAAATATGAGGAGGGGAACCAGCTAGGCTCCGCAGAGACGGTGACCGCCTATGAACAAGCGATGAAAGAGTTCGCTACGAGCGCTACGGAGTTTCTGCAACACATTCAACTTTTGACCAAGGCCCGGGATGCCTATCAGCGCGCTGTGGCGATTAGTGCTCAGTTGCGGAGCACCCTGGATAAGGGCGATGAGATCCTGCGAAACCTTATGGCCCAGGTTGACGAGGCCGTTAGCGCCCAGCGCGGCCAGGACACACCGAACCAGAACAAGCCCGAAGTGACGAAAGTAGAGACAATCAAGGCGAGTGAGGAAAAAGCTGATGGTGCGAGGGCATGACGAGGCGCCCCGCGGATTGTGGCGCACGGCGAGATCCCGCCAAGCATTTGCGCCGGGCATCCGCCGGAGCGGGCTGTGCCCCCACGACGGCAACTGTACCCATCGGGAGTCCCGCACCTGAAAATCGGCAATTCTAGTTCGCTAGTTCGCCAACCCCTAGGGTTGGCAAACTAACGAACTGCCCAACTCCCGCGGTTTGGATAACTCTTCAGTTCCAAATTGGAACCGCACCCCAGTGGGCAATCGAAGTGCGGGCTAGCAGGCGGGGCGCATGTCGCTGGAGGTGCCGCCGGCTGCGGGGACGTAGCATTTCAGCGCGTAGTCCATCACCATGCGGTCGGCATTGAAGCGCCAGCCGAGGGTGCGGATGGTCCGCTTCATGCGCTTGATCCAGCCGCGGGGAAGGCCGTCACGATCGCGCTGGTAATATAAGCGGAATCACTTCGTTGCAAAGCGTGCGATACAGTTCCTCGCCGTCGCGCGTATCTTGAACGTCCATGTTTGAATGCGTCCTGCCGGTGCCGATGGCAAAGCCGTTCAAGCCGTCGTAGGCTTCCGCCCACCAGCCATCCAGCACGGAAAGATTCAGGCCGCCGTTGAGAACTACCTTTTGCCCGCTTGTCCCCGAGGCTTCCAACGGGCGGCGTGGATTGTTGAGCCACACGTCCACGCCTCGGACGAAATGGCGCCCTACGTTGATGTCGTAATCCTCAATGAAAACGAATTTGCCCGCGAAGCGAGGATCGCGCATCAGTTCCGCAATCTGCTGCAGCACGCGCTTGCCGGGCTCGTCGCGCGGATGCGCCTTGCCCGCAAATACGAACTGCACGGGACGCGCCGGATCGTTGACGATCGAAGTAAGCCTCTCGATATCGGCCAAAATCAGATTTGCTCTTTTGTAGGTGGCGAAACGCCGCGCGAATCCGATGGTGAGTGCATCTTGACTGAGCACGTTGGCTAACGCTTTGAGCGTTTCCGGAGATTCGCCACGGCGCTCGGCTTGGTTTACGGCGCGGCGGCGAACAAACTCCAAGAGCTGCCCCTTCAAGTTGAGATGCGTTTCCCAAAGCTCGCCGTCGTCCACGCTCTCGATGCCTTGCCAGAGACGGGCCTCGCTGCTGTGCTCGTGCCAGCCAGTTCCCAAATGGCGGACGTAAAGGCGAAACATTTGCGGCGCGAGCCAGGTGGGAACGTGGACGCCATTGGTGATATGTCCGATGGGAACGGCGTCCTCAGTTCTACCAGGGTAAAGGCCCGTCCACATTGCGCGCGACACTTCGCCGTGCAGGGCGGAAACGGCGTTAGCGCGGCGGGAAAGTTTCAAGCCCAGCACGGTCATGCAGAAATCTTCAGCATTGTCTTCAGGCTTTTCGCGGCCTAGCGCCAAGAGTTGGTCGTGAGAGAGGCCGAGGGCTTCGCGAAGGGGCCCCAGGTGCTCTTCTATCAGATTTGCGTCAAACCGATCATGGCCGGCGGGAACAGGCGTGTGCGTGGTGAAAACCACTCCTCTGGAAACACGCGAAACCGCTTGATCGAACGTCAAGCCCTCTAACTGCATGGCATCGCGAACCGCTTCGAGAACCGCAAAACCGCTGTGTCCTTCATTGAGGTGCAAAACGGCAGGCGTGACCCCCATGGCTCTCAAGGCGCGGAAGCCTCCGATGCCGAGAAGGAGTTCCTGACGAATCCGGATGCGTCCATCGCCGCCGTATAGGCGCGAGGTAAGCTCTCGATCCTCGGGTGCATTTCCTTCTACGTTGGAATCCAGCAGCAGCAGGTCGCAGCGACCCACAGTCATGCGCCAGACCTTGGCGCGAATTGACCCACTGCGAATATCAATCTGCACCGTTACAGGTTCCCCGTTGGCGCCGATCGCGAGTTCCATCGGGAGATGATTGACGTCGGTGGGCAGATAGTCCTCTTGCTGCCAGCCGCTCGAATCCAGCCACTGCCTGAAATATCCTTGCCCGTAGAAAAGGCCGATGCCGATCAGCGGAATTCCAAGGTCGGAAGCGCTCTTGATATGGTCACCTGCCAGAACGCCCAAGCCGCCGGAATATTCGGGAACCGATTCGTGAATTCCAAATTCCGCCGAAAAATATCCTACCGGACGAGGGCGCAGCACTGCGGCGTGCATCGCACCCCAGGTGTGATCCGCTTCCAGATATTCTCGCAGGCGGCGATAGGCATAGTTGATTCGGCTGTGCAGCACTAGCTCGGCGGCGCGGCGTTCGATTTCCTGGGCTGGCAATTCCCTCAGCAGCGCTACCGGGTTGTGATTGAGCTGCCGCCACCGGACCGGATGTAGATCGCGGAACAGGCTGGTGGAATCGTGATCCCAACTCCACCAAAGATTGCGAGCCAATGCCCAAAGCCGCTCCTGTGCAGGGGCGATGAAATGGTCGAGCGCGCGGGCTTCGGTGACCACAGGCGCGACTTGTGCGGCGGCATCCAGAAGCATACGAATGTCGTCGTCGCTAAAGACGCGCGGTTCGATCGTTTGAACTATCAAAACTCCCTGCAGAACTCCTCGATCGATCAGCGGAACCCCGAGAAACGACTGGTAGGCATCCTCGCCAGCCTCTTGGAAATACTTGAAGCGCGGGTGCGCCTGGGCGTGTTCCACGGCTACGGGTCGCACCTGCTCGGCAACCAACCCAGCAAGCCCTTCGTTCAGGTTGAGGCGCAAAGCTCCGATGGATTGAGGGCGGAGCCCGATGGTGGCCGCCAGAACCAGACTGGCCCGGTCCGGCTCGAGAAGATACACCGAGCACACCTCGGTCTGGAACCTGCGGGCAATCAACTTCACCACATTCATCAGGGTTTCTGCCGGTTTGCCGCCCTCGCGCGCGAGGTTGCCTATCTCCTCGAAGGTAAGGACATACCCTTCGTCGCGGTTTCGGCCGTTTCCGGTCACGTTCTCGATTCCCTCGCTGGTAGTATTCATCGGAGCGCCTGGTACCGCCATCTCACGCACCTCATTTATCTCATGGGTCGAGGGCTGATGCTCGGCCTGCATCGCGTCCGGGTCACACACATGCAACCCCCGCCGCAACCGGCGGCACGGCTTACCGAAACTTTAGTGCAGCCCGGCATGGCGAGTCCAATCGAAATTGTCTATGGAGGGCAGCGCGGAAATATTGGCCGAACGCGCGCCCTATCTACACAGGCGGCAAGGTGTGCGGACGCGCGCCGCCTGGTGTAAGCTTGTGAAAGACATTTTACTTTGGTGAACGGAAGAGAATCATGAGCGAAAAAGTGCGAAAGAGCGATGCGGAGTGGCGATCCAAGTTAAGCGACGAGCAGTTCCATGTGACGCGCAAAAAAGGAACGGAGCCGCCTTTCTCCGGCGAATACGAGGATACGGAAACGGAAGGCACCTACGTGTGCGTCTGCTGCGGCCAACCGCTTTTCGCCTCCGACGCCAAGTTTCACTCCGGCTCGGGCTGGCCGAGCTACTGGCAACCGATCGCTGCCGACAATGTGGAAATGGAACGCGATTCCAGCCACGGCATGAGCCGCACTGAGGTGATGTGCAGCCGGTGCGACGCCCACTTGGGACATGTTTTCGACGACGGCCCTCAGCCCACGGGCCTTCGCTTTTGCATCAACTCCGCGGCGCTGAAGCTGCTCGAGAAAGATTCCGACACCAAGAAATAATCCGCGCGCCGCGCCCCGCAGACGAAGCAAACTATCAGTGGTCGAGGAAAATCAATTCGGGGTGTTGGTCCGTGGGGTCGTTCGAAATCACGCGGATTTTTGCGGGCGACACAACGTAGACGATCGCCGACGCCGGAATCCCGCTGGGCACCGGCCCCGCTGGCGTCAGCGTGCCGCGTCCACTCGCCTGCACGCTTAAAGTTGCCGCTAACGCCTGCGCGAGATTCGGAGCCGCAGTAGCGGGCGGATCGATCTCGTCCACGGTGCCAGACATATTCCCCGCGCCGTCGGCCGTCACCTGGCCCACGATATTCTTCACATTTGTGTCGGCGGTAAAAGGCGCGCTCAGCGTGTACCCATCCAGCACCGACGAATTCGCGAAAGTGGGCCCGCCAGATTGCTCTTCGAGCAGCCCCGTGGTAACGGCCGCGTCGCTGCCCAGAATGAAGCCCTGCCCGGGCCCTGTAGATAAGCTACCGCGACGCGCGCGGCTGCCGCGGTAGCGCCCAAGCCCGTAAACCTCGCGCGCCCATTTGGGCTCACCGTACAAGTGCCCGAAAAAGTTGGAGAGGCAATCGTGCCGCCGTTGTTTTCGTCGTAAGCCAGCGTAACGGCCGTGCTGCCGTTGCATACCGTCGCGGTGATCAGCCCGGCGAATACATCGGCATTCGCGCCGTTCACTCCGCTTCCGCTCGCCACGCTCACTCCCTGCAAGATCGACGAGTTAAACGCCGTAGTCGGCTGCTGAAGGATCATCTCCCCCGCCAATCGGAACTCCGTGGGCGTGCCGTTGCCCTGCGGCGAACTATCGATTTCGACGAGATACAGGTCGGAAGGAGAAACGAAATAATACACAAAAGTCAGCGTAGCTTGCCCGCTCGGTAAGGGAAGCGTGAGCGAAGCCGTGCCTCGATTGCCCGCGATGAATGAAAAGCTGCCCGAAACCGAGCCGGAGCTGAACGTGCCGGCATCATTAAAATCGCTCGCGCCAGAAGAAAAAGTCCCGTTTCCATCAGCATTGACCACGCCCCCAAGCGCGGCGGGCTTTTGCGACAAATCCTGGCCCGCGAATTCAAACGCGTAGTTGCCGCTCAAGTTCGCAGCCGAGAAGCTCGAGCCGACAATCGGTTTCATAATCCCTTCGCCGTGAGTTTGCAGCGTGTCACCGTTGGAAGTGGCCGGCTTGTCTTCGAAGAACTTCGCGTTTCCATTCGAATCGAGCACCAGCCGATAGTCCGTGGTGAGAGTGTTTTGCCCCAGCGTCGCGATCAATTCGAGCTTTCCGTGGCCATCGCCATTCGAATCGATGGAATAGGTGCCAGTAAGCGAGGCGCCGGTCACAACCTTGGAAACTCGGGTGACGTCTTCGCTGCCCGAGGTAATGTTTCCGCTGCCATCGGCCGTCAGAAAACCGGCGATCGCCACCGAGCCATCCTTATCGAATCCGGTGAAAAGGAATGAATAGCCGTTAAATAGAAGTTTGTTGTTGTTTGCGCCCGCCGTAACCGTGATGGTGAACTGCTTCGTGGCCGTCATCGGATTGGGATTGCCGGTAGTCGGATTCACTTCCGAATCCGCCACTTGGACGGTAAACGTGGAACTACCCGCCATAACCGGAGTTCCCGTGATCGTTCCTGAGGTATTGATACTCAGACCGGCTGGAAGCTGCCCATTAGTTATGGACCACGTGTACGGCAGCACTCCTCCGGTCGCCTGAAGCGTCCCGCTGTATCCAGTGGCCGTGACTCCGGCGGGTAGGCTCGATGTCGTAATCGAAAGCGGAGCCGGTGTTGCAATGGCGATACTGAGAGCCTGCGTAGCTGTTTGGCTTGTCGGGAGCGCCGAATCCTTAACCTGCACGGTGAACGAAAACGTCCCCGCAGTGGTTGGGATTCCGGTGATCTTGCCGTTGGCTGGGTTCAAGACGAGTCCGGGCGGCAGGGCTCCCAAAGTCACGCTCCACGCCAGCGGAGCCACTCCGCCCTGTGTTGCTACCGCGCCGGCGTAAACCGCATCGACTGTGCCGGGCGCCAGCGACGTAGTGCTAATCGAGAGTGCCGGCGGAGGAGAGACCGTAATTGTGAATTGCTGGCTCACCGGTGCCGCCCCGCCGCTATCGGTCAGCGTCACGGTGAAAGTGGTTGATCCCGAGCCGCACGGCCTGCCTGAGATGGCGGCGGTGGTGCCCGAGCTCGATGTCACCAATTGCAGGCACGCTGGAAGCGTAGGCTTGTTAAAGGTGTAGGGTGCCACGCCCCCGGTGAACGAGATCGTTGTGGTGTACCCTACTCCGTTTTCACCGTTCGGAAGCACGCACGGGAGAACTCCGGTCGGATTGCATTCCGTCGTCAGGAAAGTGGGCGCCGGCTCTACGCTGATCGTCGCTGTCGCCGTTATGGATGTCTGCGTGACCGATGTTGCGGTTAAAGTTACGCTCAGAGCCGTGGTGCTTGGCAGCGCCGTGGGCGCCGTGTACGTTGCCGACTGAGGCGTGGTGTTGGAAAGCGTTCCGCAGCCGGTGCCAGAGCAGGCTGTTGATGCCGTCAGCTTCCAGGTGACACCCGCATTTTTCGTATCCCCGCCAACCAAGGCGGTGAATGTCAGTGCCTGGGCTGAGCCTACGTCCACCGAGTTACCCGTGGCGGGAGGCACAATCTCAATGGTGATGGTTGTCGCGCTTCCGCCGCCGCAGCCGCAAAAAATCAGGATCCCCGCGCATGCCAGAAAATAAAGCGCGACACGGACACTCTTCATGCGGCTACCAGAATTCCTGTCATCAGGTCTGCTCCCCTTGCGCGGAGTTACCCAGCCGAGGCATACGGCCGCCAATTCCTTCATCGCCTGCGGAATTACCTTCAGACGCGCCCCACCCGAACCGGAAGCTTCCCATGCGCTCCCTGGCGCATTTGCGGAACAAGTTGAATAGCAAAACGGCCCGGTAGTGTCAACGCACATCTCCGGCCAGCCCAGTATTGGCGAATGCCTGCAGAACCACCCCAAAATAACGGGAACACGTCAGGCATGTGGATGCATTCCACGCGGCGCTCGTTGCCTTGGCCGACGATTTTTTCGAGAGTAGATGCGGCTCGCGATTTTCGCTATTGAGTCAGTTTCCGGTAATGCGTTGAGCGGGAGTTAACAGGCAAGGCGCTAGGAGCGTAGGCAAGGCTAAAGGACGCCGACAGGAATCCATGGAAGGATCGCGAACACTCCGCTGAGAGCTATCAGAACGCGATACCGGCCTTTGCCCGCTATTGCCGCCACAATCGAATAGAAGAGCAACCATATACCGACGTTACTAACTGGATCTCGAACCCTCCAAGACTCAGTAGTGAAATGGAACCGGGAGCCAGATACCAGCCCCATAACAACACGAAATTGGAAATGCTCCAACAGCCCGGACAGAAAAAACCATCGCGCGCCATTTGGGATGTTGGAATCCAGCTCTATGGGCCCAGCCCACCACGCAAATCCCAAGGACACGGGCGGACCAGCCAGCCCAACTATGTAAAGAGAGCTCAAAAGCCAATCTTGCCAGATCATTTTCCGGATCTCCTCAACGCAATTGTCCCTAATTGTCACCCTTCAACGGAAAGAGCCTAGCGGGCAGATTACCTAACTAGTACTGGAAGGAGACAGCGTAATGAGGCCGTAATGCTTATCGTGAGCCACTTACCTATAACCGGCTATCGAAAGCTGACGCACTGCCCGATTTTATTTGCATCTCCCGTTTCACAGAATTTTTGGTATAAAGATCTGTTTGGGAATCTGCAGAGCTCTACATTTTTTCTCTGTTGGGCATCCCCACTATGATTGTCGTCATCATGATTATGGAGGGTCGCATTGATCGAAGTACAAAATCTGACCAAGTCCTACGGTCCAGTTACAGCAGTTGACCACGTTTCCTTTACCGTAAATGAAGGCGAAATTCTCGGTTTTCTAGGCCCCAACGGAGCCGGCAAAACCACCACCATGCGCATCCTCACCGGATATATGCCCGCTACATCCGGGACGGCCAGCATCGCTGGATTCGATGTATTCGGAGATTCACTGGAAGTGCGCCGGCACATCGGCTATTTGCCCGAGGTGCCGCCCGTCTATCCGGATATGACGGTTGAGACCTATCTCGATTTCGTCCTGCGAATCAAAAACGTTCCCGCGGATAAGCGGCCGTCGCGCATCAGCGAGGCGCTCGAAAAAACCAATATCGTCGATAAGCGCACGGAGCTGATCAAACGGCTCTCGCGCGGCTACAAACAGCGTGTTGGCCTGGCCCAGGCCCTGGTGCACGATCCCACCGTAATTATCCTCGACGAGCCCACCGTCGGGCTGGATCCCAAGCAGATCATCGAAGTCCGCCACCTGATCAAGAGCCTGGCTGGCACGCACACCATCATTCTTTCCACTCACATCCTGCCCGAAGTCAGCATGACCTGCGATCGCGTGGTCATCATCAACAAAGGCAAAATTGCGGCTGTGGATACGCCGCAGAATCTCACGTCGCAGCTCAAGGGCGGACAGAGAATTTATGTTGACGCGCAGGCCGCTGAAAAGCCTCTCGAGGATCTCTTGACCAAAATTCCCGGCGCCGCGCGCGTGCAGGTTAGCGCGTCGCGCTCGAACGGTCATTCCATCGCCAACGTCGAAGTCGCCCCGGGCAAGGATATTCGCAGCCAGATCGCCGCCAAAATCGTCGAGCAGGGTTGGGCGCTTTACGAGCTTCGCGGCCTCAGCCTCAGCCTGGAAGATATTTTCCTCGAACTCACCACGGACGATGCGGCTCACGCACAGGCGTCCAACTAGCGGAGGAGATGATGCGGGGTTTGTACGCGATTTATCGCAAGGAGATCGGCCATTTTTTCGTGTCTCCGATCGCCTATGCGGTCGTCGGCCTTTTCCTTTTTATCAGCGGCTTCTTTTTCAACCTCTACGTGCAAAGCGCGCTCCAGGAGTCCATGCAGGAAATGCAGGGAATGGGGGCGCCGGCATTTGACGCCGCCAGCCAAGTGCTTCGCGTCTTTCTCGGTCTGGTTGCCCTCATACTTCTCTTCTTGATGCCGATGCTCACCATGGGCATTTTTGCCGACGAGCGGAAGCGCGGAACCATGGAACTGTTGATGACTTCGCCGATCCGCGAAGTTGATATCGTGCTCGGCAAGTTTCTGGCCTCTCTCACTCTCTTCGCCGCCATGCTCCTGCCCACCGCCGATTTTCGTCTTGTTCATGTACCTTCACACTTCGCCGGTGCCGCCGCTCCGGATAATTCTGGCGGGGTATCTCGGCATTTTGCTTTTTGGCGGATCGCTGCTGGCGCTCGGCGCGTTCCTCTCGTCACTCACCGAGAATCAGATTATCGCCGGCGTGCTTACCTTCGGGTGTTTCTTGCTCCTATGGGCGCTGGATTTCGGGTCGCGCGACGCCGGCAGCACGCCCGGCCAGGTCTTGCATTATTTGTCGGTAATCAATCATTTTGAGGACTTCACGCGTGGGATCATCGATACGTCGTCCCTGGTTTATTACCTCAGCTTCATAACTCTTTTTATTTTTTTGACGGTGCGCTCGGTCGATTCGATGCGCTGGAGGCGCGCCTAACGAATCGCCGGTAGCGCCTGGATTGCGGCATCCAACAGCCGCGGAGGGATTCATGGAATGAAGTGGACTCGCAACGAATGGGCGGAAATCAGCGGCAGTATGGGCTTGGCCGCGGTGATCGGCGGCTACGTCCGATATTCATTGCAGGGTGAACTGCTGCTAGCCAGTAAAGTTCTCCTGATCGGAGGGGCGGTTCTGGTTCTGGCCGCGGTGGTGGTGGGATTCGGCGGGATCGTGAAATTCTTTTCTCGGCGCTCTTCCCAGCTCGGCACCAACACCATGATTCTAACCATCGCCGTTATCCTCATTCTTGGCCTGGTGAACTTCGTCGGCTTCAGACATCACAAGCGTTTTGATCTCACCACCGAGAAATTGTTCACTCTTTCAGACCAGACCAAAGAAGCCGTCAAGGGACTCAAGTCGGATGTGAACATTGCGCGCTTCGACAAAGCGCCCAGTGCTCAGCTCAACGATTTGATGAGCGAATACAGGAACCTGAGCGACCACGTTAAGTTCCAGAATGTGGACCCGACCGAAAAGCCGGATATTGCCAAGGATTTCGGCGCCACTCACATGGGCGACGTGATCGTCGCATCAGGTTCCCGAAAACAGCCTCTGGAACCCGGCCCTGACGGGAGTTTTTCCGAGCAAGACGTTACCAGCGCGATCCTCAAGGTAACGCGTAACAAGGTTAAGACGGTCTGTTTCGTTAGCGGCCACAGCGAAAAATCCCTCACAGATGAAGGCGCGGAGGGCTATTCGAATGTGGATCAGGGGCTCAAGCGAGAGGGCTACGACACCAAGTCCATCAACCTGGTGACGGAGGGCAGCGTCCCGCCAACGTGCGACGTAACCGTGATTGCGGGGCCCAAGCAGCCCTTATTCGTTCAGGAAGCGGTTATGGTCGGGAAATATATGGACGATGGAGGCAAAGCGCTGATCGAAATCGATCCGCAGACCGACCCTCAGCTCGAAAACATTTTCCACGCCTGGAACATCAACGTGGGCTCGAACGTTGTGGTTGACGCCAGTGGTGTCGGCCGCTTGTTCGGGACCGGGCCGGAAACACCGCTAGTAGTGGATTATGGCGAGAGCCCGATCACAAAAAAACTGCAAGGCGGCATGACCTTTTTTCAGCTTGCCCGCACGGTGACGATTGCCGACAGGTCAAAGAGCGATCCTGTGGCCGTCGAGTTGCTCAAAACATCGCCACGCAGTTTCACGATTCCGAAACTGGCGCGCGAGGTTCGGTTCGATCCGAAAACTGCCGGTCCGCTGTCGTTGGGCGTCGCTGCCAATCGCACCGAGGGAGACAAGACCTCCCGCCTGGTTGTAATCGGCAATTCCAGCTTTGCCGAGAATCAATGGATTGGTTTGCAGCACAACGGCGATCTTTTCTTCAACGCCGTCGATTGGCTGGCCCAAGACGAAAACTTGATCTCCATTCGCCCGAAATCGGCAACCAGCCGTCATATCGTACTCACTGAAGCGCAGGCCGCCTCGCTGCGATGGATCGAGATGTTTTTCTTGCCGGGAATCGTGATCCTGGTGGGAATCTCCATCTGGTGGAAGCGCCGGTAAAAAAAGACCGCGGATAAATTGGAATGATCAAGAAACCAACTATCGTCGTGCTTCTCTGCGCCATTGTCCTCGGCGGGCTTGTTTATTACTTCGATTGGAAGCGGGGGAATGAGGAAAAGCCCGCGATCAACACCTCGAAGCCCGCATTTTCAATTCAGGCATCCGATATCAAGTCGATTACATTGACTCACCCTGCCGAGGCGGGTATGCCCCCGATTCACCTGGAAAAGACCGGCGACACTTGGAATATCGTCCAGCCGATCGAAACTCAAGCGGATCAGCCGACGGTTGACGGCATCGCCGACCAGCTTGCCGGCGCGACCGTTTCGCAAACGGAACCGGGTACCGCCGATCGGCGCAAAGTCTACGGTCTCGATCCGCCGCAGGTCTCGCTCGAATTCCAGCTTCGAAATGGTTCGAAGCACACCATCCTCATCGGCCTCAAGGATTTTTCCGGCGATTCCGCCTACACGATCATCGATGGCGCCCAAAATGTTTCTTTGCTGCCGCAATTGCTGGCAACCAGCGCGGGAAAATCCGTCGAGGACCTGCGGGACCGCAATGTTCTCCATATCGATGCCGCCGACGTTTCCTCCTTCGATCTTTCCAATGCTTCCGGCCAGCTCGCCGCCTCCAAGAAAAACGATCAGTGGCAGTTCACGAAGCCGGGGACGTCTCTTGCCGATCCCGATGCGATGGATGGTTTGCTGCAAGCAGTTGCCAACGCGAAGATGGCCTCCATCGTGGAAGAGAAGCCGGAACACCTCGATCGGTATGGCCTGCAAAAGCCTGCCATCACTCTCACCGCAGCGGAGGGCAAGGGCTCGCCAGCCACGCTCCTCGTCGGCAAGAAGAGCGGAAGCGCGTACTTTGCGCGCGATGCTTCTCGCCCCACAGTTTTTACCATCAGCAACGACGTGTACTCGAAGCTGACTCAAAAATACGCCGAATTGCGCGACAAGAAAGTCGTCAACATCCCCGCGTCGGACATGCAACAAATTCAACTTGCTGATCCCGCCGGAACGCTGGCGGTAAGCCGTAAAAAAGACAATTCCGAAGACTGGACGTTCCAGGCTCCCGAGCAGCAAAAGGGGAAGCCGGCCTCGGGATGGAAGATTGTCGACACCCTGACCGGGCTAACCGCCGATGAGATACTTGACCATCCTTCCTCGGCCGACCTCAAATCCTTGGCGAACCCTGAAACGACGGTTGTAGTAACGAACGGTAAGGGCGACAAGACCACAATCCGGTTCTCGAAAGCCACTGGCGAGTTCGTCTACGCCCAGGAGGGTGGTGGTGCTTCGCTCTACAAGCTTAAGAAGGGCGCAGTCGCTGGACTGAGCCTGAAGCCGGCGGATTTGACGCCATGAATGACCCATCAGCGGCTATAAATCTGCTCCCTGCGGTCAGAAAGTGCATCTAGTTAGAAGGACTAGTTAGAAGGAAAGTAGCGGCAAACTAGATACTTGTGCGGCCTGTCCGGCTTCTGTAATAGTCGAACACAACGAGGACCAACCACGAATGGCCAAGAGGAAAAAGTCTGCAAAATCAGGCGGTAAGCGGGGTGACCGCCGCCGCAAGCACCGCCACTGGCAGGTCACTGTTTATTACAGTGATGGAGAAAAGTTTGCTCGAGTTTACATCGATCGAGAGCGCGCCGAGCGTTTCGCCGACCGCCAGAAAAAGTCCCCTGTTGTGAAGGCAACTCGCATTTTGGAAGTGGACCGGGAAGGGGCTAACTCTTAGCGGGTTACGCGCTCTTGCATTCTGTGTTAGCCCGAATGCGTTGCACAAGCTTTGCACGCAGTTGTGATGCTGACGCGCGACGTGTTATAGAATATTATCGGAAGTACCCTCATGGGCGGGATTCGTATAGTGGTAGTACGCCACCTTGCCAAGGTGGAGGCGAGAGTTCGATTCTCTTATCCCGCTCCAGTTTCGTCGAAGGCACAATCTTCTCTCCAGTGTAAGAATGGCGGCTGAGCAACGTCCGGCAATGCGTTGTCATCTCAGTTGGCACGGCGCCAAACCTTCTCCGGATTTGGCCAAAAGCAATAGAATAGGAACACTAGGCATGGAAGTCCGCCGCATCGTCGCTTTGGCTGCCGCGGTTGCTTTCGCGATCGAGATCTTTACTTTTGGTGTCGTGCAAACCGAGGCAACGCAGTCAGCAGTGTCCACACAAGCGGCCCAGAAGGCGGATCAACCCGCGAAAAATCTTCAGCCCGAATCGCGGTTGCTCCTCATTCGAGGAGTCGGCAGTGAAAACGCGAAACTGGTGCATTCATTGCCCGCCGGCAAACACGGATTCATACTTTCGCCCGGCAAACCGTTGGACACGCAACATCTGAAAGACGCGCTGAGACTGTGGGGCACAGCGGCGGGCCAAGGCGATACCGTTCAAATAACGGGGCTTGAGTTTCGCAGCAGAGAAATACGCGTCCAAATAAATGGCGGAGGAAAAAAACACTTCAACTGGCGCCAGCACATTCAGTTCGGCATGGGCAATGTTTCTTCCCAGCCGCCCCCCGATACCGGTCCGAGGCAGCCAGTGGGCGGCGTTCTGATTTTGGACTATGGCCGCGCGCTGCCGGACATGACACCCAGTGATTTGAAACGCGATCTCGGCGTGATGCTTGATTTTTCCAAAGAACAATCGGCCGCGGTGAATTGGATCGATACGATTCCACCGAAATTCAAGCAGGCGATCACGGACCACAAAGCCATGGTGGGTATGGACGAGGACATGGTTATTGCGGCGGTTGGCCGCCCGGATCACAAGGTTCGCCAGCGCGAGACCGACGGCAAAGAAACCGAGGATTGGATTTACGGAACGCCGCCCGCGAAAACGGTATTCGTCACTTTTGCCGGCGACAATGTGATCCGCGTGAGAGAATTCAATTGAAGCCGAAGCGCGACTGCAGACCGTTCCCTGCGATGATCCGATGCTTTCCAAGCCCCAGCAGCGGTGGCTGCGTCAGCGTCCATCGACTGAGAAGGCCAGCAAAACGTTGCCGGGCATGCCGCCCCACTGACCGTAGCCGGAGTTCACGAACAACACTCCGTCGACTATCACGGGGCCGGGGCCATCGAAGGATCCTCCGCGCGCGTGCTGTCCATTCACTGCTTCGTAGTCGCGAGCAGTGTCCTCATCCCAGATGATTTCGCCTGTGGCGGCTGAGTATGCGCGCAGGTGCCCATCCACCGATCCGGAAAAGACGCGCCTGGAATTACCGCGACGGCGGCAGACTAGCAGGGCTGCAATCGGTGCGGTCACCGCACGAGGAGGATGGCTTGGCATTCCAAACTTGCTCGCCACTGCTTAGGCGAAGCGCAAAGAGGCCTCCGCCTTGATGGGAATCAAGCTGAAGGCGATATCCCTGCGCAGAAGTTTTGTCTGCAACAATGCCTTTGATACGCAAATCGGACACAGGGACATACATGTTTTGAGCGTCAGCGGCCGAGCCCCACTGAATACCGCCGAGCGGGCCTCCTTTGCCTAATTGCTTTTGCCACAGGGCTTCGCCTTGCTTATCCGGGTCCAGCGCTGACGCCATACCGGATTTCTGGCCGATTACCAGCGCTCTTCGGCCGTTCTCAAGAGACACGAGTATTGGCGGCTGCCCGAAATCAAAATCGTGCCCGGGCGACTTGGACGATTCGGACTCCCGGGAAATCCACAGGCATTATTGTAGGCGTCGCCGGTTGTCATTTGACGCGACCAAAGCAGCTTTCCTATCTTTGCGCTCATGGCAAGCACAGCGTCGCTCGTGGTGGTTGCTGGATCGGAGTAATTGTCGCCCGTTGCGACGTAAACGACGTTTCGCTTCTCGTCGAACGTGGGCGTGGACCAAATCGCCGCGCCCGATGGGCCGTACGTCTGCGTGCCGGCCTTATTTTTCCCCAATAGCTGGGGTGCGCCGGCAATGGTGTACGTTTTCCAGAGACGCTGGCCCGTGGCGGCCTTCAGAGCGACTACGCTTCCTCTAAAAGTACAGCACTCGTAGGTGGGCAGCGGTGGAAGAACCTCCTCGAAAGAAGCTACGGCAAAGAACAACACGCCTCGGTGTAACAGGGGAACCGCCGTAATTCGTGCGGCGAAATGATCGTCTGCGTGAACCTTCCACAGGAGTTTGCCGGTGGCGGCATCAAGAGCGTAGGCGTTGGCCGCCCGTCGCCAAAGTAGACGGCGGTCTGCTTGCCGTGGCCCGTGGGCCCGACCGCAACGGCCGAACGAACGTCGCCATCCACTTTGGTGGTCCAGTGAATACAGCCGCTGCGCGCGTCGAGCGAATATACGTTGCCGTCTTGCGTTCCGAAAAATACAGCAATACGTAGTCTGGTCCAAGGTAGACGTAAATAAC
>CAVRSO010000103.1:0-79082 GCA_963723845.1 uncultured Acidobacteriota bacterium | reverse complement strand
CGGACCACTTCCACCGTTACGACGAAGTCATCTACGTCCTCGACGGCGAGGGCGTGCTCGAGATCGACGACGAGCAGGCGCCGATCACCACCGGCACGTGCATCCACCTGCCTCGCGGCCTCGTCCACTGCCTCGCCAACACCGGCGAGACGACCTGCGCCTGCTCGGAGTCTTCACCCCCGCGGGATCCCCCGCCGAGGCCTATTACCCGGACGGCACTCTCGCCGCCCTGCCAGAAAGGAATTGACGATGCCGAGGATCGAACGGACCGTTGACGTCGTCTGGGAAGGGAACGTCGCCCGCGGCAACGGCGCGATCACGGCGGGCTCGGGCGCGTTCACCTCGCTCCCGTTCTCGCTGCCGAGCCGGATCGGCAGCGTCGGGGGCAAGACGAGCCCCGAAGAGCTGCTCGCAGCGGCACACGCCGGCTGCCTCACGATGTCGCTGGCGACCGAACTGACCCAGGACGGCACACCGCCGACGCGGCTCGACGTCACCTGCCGGATCGTCATGGACGAGGTGGAAGGCGAAGGGCACCAGATCGTCGGGTCGCAGGTGACGATCCGCGCCGACGCCGAGAACGTCGACGACGCGGCGCTCGCTGCTGCGATCGAGCGTGCAGACGCAGGCTGCCCGTTCTCCACGCTGTTGCGCAAGGCAGGCGTCGCCCTCCAGATCCAGCGCGCCTAACATCGCAGGGTGGCGGCCGGCGACAGAACGGGAATCGACCGGCGTGCGATGACCGTCCTCTCGGGCGGGCATCTCGCGGTCGATTTCGCGTCGGGCAGCGTTCCGGCCCTGATCCCGTTCATGACCGACCGTTTCGATCTGAGCTACGCCCTGGCGGCGATGCTGCTGCTTGCGGCGACCGCCTCGTCTTCGCTCGTCCAGCCGCTCTTCGGGCTGTGGTCCGACCGGCGAGGCGCGCTTTGGCTCATCCCGGGCGGAACGCTGCTCGCGGCCGTCGGCGTCGGCGGGGCGGCGATCGCACCGGTCTATCCCCTCGTGCTGCTCCTGGTCCTTGCGGGCGGGCTCGGAGTTGCAGCGTTCCATCCCGAGGGCGCCAAGTTCGCGTCGTACGCGAGCGGGCACAGGAAGGCGAGCGGCATGTCGTACTTCAACAGCGGCGGGAACGTCGGCTACGCGCTCGGCGCGTTCGCGACCGGGCAGCTCGTCGTCTGGCTCGGTCTCGTCGGTGGTCTCGTCGCGATGGTGCCGGTCTTCGTCGCCGCGGCCGCACTCGCGCGCTTCGCTCCGTACTTCGCGACGCTCACGCCGGCTGCTCACACGGCCCGGCTCGAGCGCGGCGACGACCGGCGGCGGGCGATGGCGCTGCTCGGCATCGTGATCGCGTTGCGGAGCGTGGCGTGGTTCACGCTCCTCGCGTTCGTCCCGCTGTGGGTCGTCTCGCTCGGCCACTCGAAGGCGGACGGAAGCCGGCTCCTCTTCCTGATGCTGCTCGCAGGCGCTGTCGGGACGCTCCTGCTCGGCGCCGTCGCGGATCGAATCGGACTGCGGACGACGCTCGTCATCACGCAGGCGCTGATCGCACCGTTGATCCTCGTCTTCGTCTACGTCGGCGGGGCGGCGGGAGTCGTCGCGGTGATGCTCGTCGGCGTCTGCGTCGTCGGCACGTTCGGCGTGACGATGGTCCTGAGCCAGCTCTACCTGCCGCGGCACGTGGGAATGGCTTCAGGGCTCTCGGTCGGGCTCGCCATGGGCGTCGGCGGCGTGGCGGCCGTGGTGCTCGGCGCAGTCGCCGACGCCCTGGATTTGAAGACCGCGCTCACGATCTGCGCGGTGGCGCCCGCCGTCGGCGTGTACTTCTGCCTCCGGCTCCCCGCTCCGGCGCAGTGGGCTCGACAGCGCCCTGCCCCCGGTGGGGCGCTGGAATCGACGGGCTAGCCTAGACCGCCGAGTCGAAGAGCTCGGCGTGCTCCTCCTCCGGCGGTGTTCCGTAGACGTAGACGAGCAGCTCGTCGTCGCCGTGGTTGACGGTCTGGAGGAGAGTGCCCGGCTCAACGTGGATCAGCCCGCCGGCTGGCACATCCTCGCGTTCGGGCGGCTCGCCGAGATACATCGAGAGCGTCCCGGCGAGGACGACGAACGTCTCCTCCTGGCAGGGATGGCGATGTCGCCGTCCCCGCGCGCCCGGTTCGTAGCGCCAGACGTTCGCGCGCGTGTGCGCGAACCCTGCCGCCTCGCTCAGTTCGGCCACATGCCGCGCAGGCTCATCCGGCTCGTGGGGCCGCGTGATCCAGACGAGATCGTTCGGTCGAATCGTGCGAAAGGCCATGCCTGACCCTAGTGCCGTCGGAGTAATCGAGGCGGTGGCGGCGAGCGAGCAGGTAGTGGCGCGCCAGCTAAGCGAACTTAGATGAAAAGTTCCTCGTCTTCGGTGGCGGCTTCGCCTTCTGGCCGGCGGCGCTGGCGCAGGAAATCGAGTCCCGCCTTCACGCCCTTGAGGACTGCGGACACCTGATGTACGGGCTCCCAAATCTTAGAGCGAACGGTGGTCCCCGTCTCCTCGATTACCTCTAGGGTTCCGGTAAGGATGCGGTCGGCGCGAATCACTTGAAGGCGCAGGCGCTCAGCGATATCAGTGACGACGCGATCGACTTTCTGAGCCTGGTTTCGGGCAATGCGGGTAAGTTCACTGGCATCTTCCATCACGCTCGCAATGCGAGCTTCGGAATCTTCCAGGATGCGGTTGGTCCGGATCAGGATGGGATCGATGCGCGCTTGAAGCTGCGTAACGATGTGAGTGAGGTTGCGAACGGCGGTGCGAGTCTCGAAGAATAGCCCGGCCAGAATCGCGGTTTGCAGAACAATCGCGATGGCGGCGATAACGATGAAAGCCTCGACCCAACCAGGCATGACCAAAGCCTCCGCGCTACGAAATCTTCGCTTCCCGCTTGTAGGTTTCCTTGCCGGCATCCACGGCAGATGAGATTGCGTCCTTCTGGCGGGACATTATTTCCTTGCTACGTTCGAGCAAGTCTTCGCCGCGCTCACGAAGCTCGCGCGCCTTTTTCTGGGCGTATTCCCTGCCTTCCTCGGCTCTCGAGGAGAGATATTCGCGCGTCTCTTCGCCGGACTGCGGCGCAAAAAGAACTCCAATCAGCGCTCCGATACCCACGCCCACGAGGAAAAGACTGAACTTCGAGCCAGCATTATCCGCCATGTTGCACCTCCTTACAGGGACACTAGCATAGCCCCGAAGTGGCGGCAAGGATAGTGCCACGCGCAGTGGGTCAGTTTGCGGTTAGCCGACTAATCGGGACTTAGCCCTCGATATATGATAAATAGGTCGGACCTCAGGTAAATGGGGATAAGCCTCGCATGAACATGAAGAAAATAGCGATTTGTCTGCTTTGGCTGTCCGCTGGGAGAATCACTGCTCAGGTACAAAGCCCCGTGAAAGATGGCAACTTCACGCTCGCTTTACCGGATCATCAGGGACAACTGAAATGGAATGCGGAGGGCTTCAAAGTCGTCCAATCTTCTGCGAAGCCAAATGGTAAAGAGGTAGGCGTTCGGGCAAACGACGGATCGGGCCAGTTTACTCTTTTAGCGTTCCTATTCCTCTTCCCTGAGCAGGCGCCGATGACGAGTACGAAATGCCTTGATGGTGTTATGGAGCCGGCGAAGAGAAGTGACCCCACGATTCAAATTGCTGGAACAACAGAGATGGCGCGTTCAGACGGTCCACCTGTGGCACTGGTGTCTTATGTAGGGCAAGGCAAGGATGGAAAGTTGGTCTACGGCATTCGCGGTTTTTTGGCGTTGGGCGATGTTTGTGGCGACCTTGAAATTTACGGCAACGACGTGAATGTTATTAAGGACCCAAATCTAAAGAAAGTTTGGGATAGCTATCGCTTCGATCCCAGCTACTCCCCACAATTCAATGATGTGTTTTTGTACGCGCAAATCCTTTATCAAAACCATATGTATCAAGCGGCGGCTCCCGTCTTTGAACAGGCCCTGACAAAGCTCAACGACGATAAGGGTGAGGACAAATTGATGTGGCAACGTGTGACGACCGACCAAACCGGGATGGCTTACGGATTGGCGGGGAATCTGTCTAAAGCTCGTGCGACTTTCGAGGCAGGGGTCGCGAAGGACCCCCAATACCCGATGTACTATTACAATTTGGCTTGCGCTGACGCCGAGGAAAAGAAACTGGCGGATGCCCGTGACCATCTCCGGCAGGCATTTGCACGCAAAACAAATGTGATTCGCGGCGAGACCATGCCGGACCCTACGAAGGATGACTCGTTCCTGCCTTACCGCGATAACAAAGAGTTCTGGACGTTTGTCGAGAGTCTGCGCTGAATTAGCTTTGCCCGTCCGGCGTGCAGCTAGACCAACTCCTGATTAATGCGGTCATCTGAAACTGACCCACTGCAGCCGCGCGCCGGGGTTGTCTATTGGCGCAGAGCGTCGAAAATGCGTTGGGCCTGTGCGCGAGGTAGTTCGGCGGTTAGCTCGTCGAGGGTCAGCTGGCGCAGACGGGTGACGCTGCCGAAGCGCCTCAGTAATTTCTGCGCGGTACGGTCACCCACCCCGGGAATTTCGACAAGGGCTGTTCGAATGCGGCGGCTGGAACGGCGCTGGCGATGAAAAGTGATCGCAAAGCGATGCGACCGGGACCTAGGATATTCTACGCACCGCCCCGCCGATTGCCCTCACAAAGCGCGCGGCATATACTGGCCTTCCCATATAACGAAAGGGCGTCCACAGCCACCTTGATCCGTCGATCGATTCCACTTCTGTGCCTCGCTGCGCTGCTTTCCACGACCGCGGCGGCCCAGAGTGCGGCCATGAGCCATCACGATCAGTCTATGGGTGCCAAGTTCCGTGATCTGCCCCCTCCGCCACTCATGCAAGGCATCGGCGACGCCAGCATGAAAATCACGACGAAGTCCGACGCGGCTCAGCAATATTTCAATCAGGGTCTTCGGCTCCTTCACTGCTTCTGGGACTTTGAAGCCTATCGCGCCTTCAAAGAAGCCGCGAGACAGGACCCCGACGCAGCCATGGCGTATTGGGGCGAATTCGAGGCGCTTAGGATGCACGGTATGACGATCGATGATATGCGTGCTGCGCTCGATAAAGCCAAATCGCTGATGGCCAAGGCGTCTGAACACGAGCAGTTTTACATCCGCGCAGCTGAACACGAGAAGGATTGGGACAAATCAGGAGAACCCGCCGCGTACAGACACGAGATGGAATACCTGATCGATAAGTATCCAGATGACATTGACGCCCAGGCGTTTCTCGCACTCGCCCTCCTGAACGGTTATGACACCGATGGCCATCCGCGTGACACCACGCTTTACTCGCAATCGATCCTGCGAAATCTTCTCGCCGCTTATCCTGAGAACGCGGCTGCCAATCACTATTGGATTCACGCCCTGGAAGGCTCCGCGCGTCCCGAAATCGCTCTCCACAGCGCCGAGATCCTCGAGAGCCTCGCTCCCAATTCCGGGCATATGGTTCACATGCCCGGGCACATCTTTTGGCGCGTCGGCGATTACGAAAAAGCCCGCCAGGCATTCCTCAATTCCGCGCATGTGGACGAAGCCTACATGAAGGCTCAAGGGATCAAGCCGGAAGAGGATTGGAATTATGCGCATAACCTCGCGTATCTGATCGCTGCCTGCGCCGAATCCGGCCGCTACCGGGAAGGCCTTGAGTGGGCGAAGAAACTTCACGATATACCGACGCCCATTGAGATGACTTCTGGCCGCTTTGTGGTTTGGGCCGGGGCGAGCGTGGCGCGAGTGCACATTGTGTTCGGCGACTGGAAAGCTGTCCCTGAAGATCCGGTCGGGTTCGGCATGGATCCGGCCGCCGCCAGCGCACCCGCCAAAGAGTACTCGGACGGTTTGAACACATACGCCAAAGGGATGGCGGCGATTGAAGTCGCCGATTTTCCGGAGGCTTCGAGACAAGCCGAGGCCCTTGATGCGCAGCTCTGGCGCCTCCAAGCTGCAGAACCGCAAAAGAGAGTGGGGGGCTCCAAATCAGCGCCGGACGAAAATTTTTCGGAGATTCTGAAGATTCTGGGAGCGATGTCGCTAGACCTCCGCGGCAATCTAGAGGTCGCTCGTGGAAACGCAACGGAAGGCATCGGCCTGATTCGGCAAGCCGCCGACAAGGAGGAGGCGCTCGGCTACTCTGAGCCGCCGCGCTATTTTCGTCCTGAACAGGAAAGTCTCGGCTACGCCTACGTGAAATTGAGGCAATGGGACAAGGCGCGCGACGCGTTCAACGCGGCGCTGCGGCAACGTCCGAAAAGCGGCCACGCTATCTACGGCATCGCTCAATCCTATGCACTATCTGGAGACGTTGCGAACGCAACGATTGCCTATCGAGAGTTTCTCGCAGCTTGGCCGCACGCCGACGGCGATCTACCACAGGTGAAGCAAGCCCGTTCCTGGCTCGCGACATCCCGGTAGCCTTGTTCTAAGCTCCGGAAATTCCGAGTGGTCGATGTGTTCGTGAGCAGGTGCGGGTTGCCTATTGGCGCAGAGCGTCGAAAATGCGTTGCGCCTGTGCGCGAGGCAATTCGGCAGTCAGCTCATCGAGGGTCAGTTGGCGCAGACGGGTAACGCTGCCGAAGCGCCTCAGTAATTTCTGCGCGGTTCGGTCACCCACTCCGGGAATTTCGACGAGGGCGGTTCGAATGCGGCGGCTGGAACGGCGCTGGCGATGAAATGTGACCGCGAAGCGATGAGACTCGTCGCGAATCTGCTGGATCAGGTGCAGAACAGGAGAATGGCGGTCCAGGATGCAAGGCTCATCCTCGCGGCCGAGAATGTACAGAATCTCTTCTTTCTTGGCGATGCTGGCCATCGGCTGGTTGATGATTTCGAGCTTCTCCAAGGCCTGTGCGGCGGCATGCAATTGGCCGATTCCTCCGTCGATCAGGATCAGGCTTGGCATGGGCCTGTTTTCATCGCGCATGCGCCGATACCTTCGCTCGACGACTTCGCGCATGCTGGCGAAATCGTCGCGCAGGATGCCTTCGGATTTTTCCGATCCCTCCGGCATGGCATCACCGTGGATGATGAATTTCCGGTAGTCGGATTTTTTCATGCGCCCGTCGTCCCAGACCACCATTGACGCCACCGTATCGGACCCTTGAATGTGCGAGATATCGAAGCACTCAATTCGTTTCGGCGTTTCGGGAAGCGCCAGGGCAGATTCGAGCGCCTCGGCAATCGCTTTGGAGCTGGGCTTCAAAACGCGGAATCTTTGCACGAAGGAGTGCTTGGCGTTTTTCTCGACCAATTCCAAGAATGCGTGTTTCTGGCCGCGCTGCGGATTCAGGATTTCCACGCGATGTCCGGCGGCATCGGTGAGGACTTCCTCGAGCAGCGCGCAATCCTCGAAGTCCATGGGGACGTGGATAAAGCGCGGCAGATAGGCTGCATCGAGGTAGAGCTGCTTCAGCAACGATGGCAGGAATTCCAAGGGATCAAATTCATCCAGATTTTCCCAATAGATGTCCCGGCGGTCGACCACTTGTCCGCCGCGGAGGTGGAAGAGATTTACGGCCACTTGCGGCGGCTCGGCGTACCAGGCGAGCACATCCGTGTCATCGCCTTGCGTAGCGGCAATTTTCTGGCGCTCTTCCATATCACTGAGTGTGCGGAGAAGATCGCGATAGCCCGCCGCTTCCTCGTAGCGCTCTTCGCTCGAGGCCGTCGCCATGCGCTGATTTAGACTGCGAGAGAGATCGTTGCGGCGGCCCTCCAGGAATAGACGGACGTCGCGCGCCGCTTCACCGTAACGCTCATCCGATACAAGACCGGCACAGGGACCCAGACAGCGATGGATGTAATACTGAAGACAGGGACGAGGATGAAGCCGCGTCAAATCGACGGTACAGGAAGGCACCAGAAAATGCTTGTGAATCAGATGCACCAGGCGGTAGGCGAGGCTGGCAGGGAAGAATGGACCGAAATAAAGCGAGCCGTCTTTGACAAGACGGCGCGTCACGTAGACGCGAGGATATTTCTCAAATGCGGTGTAGCGGATGTAGGGATAGGTTTTGTCGTCTCGCAGCAGGACGTTGAACTTCGGCTGGTGCCGCTTGATGAGATTGTTTTCGAGCGCGAGGGCCTCGCGTTCGTTATCAACCACGATATATTCTAGATCGGCGATTTCGCGGACGAGCGAACCCGTCTTAGCGTCTTGCCAGCGGGATTCGAGGAAGTAGGACTTGACGCGTCCCCGCAGCGAGCGGGCTTTTCCGACGTAGAGAATCGTGCCGCCCGCATCCTGGAATAAATACACGCCTGGCTGTGGGGGGAGCTGGTCGGCCTTTTCGCGGAGGTCCATTTGCCAGAAGGCGCAATGATCGAAAATTTGGACAGTGCGGCTCGGGTGAGCCGTTTGGGGCAACATCTATGATAGCAAACGCATTCAAAGGAACGGAAAGTCCAATGAGCGGCGCGCCAGCATGCTTGATGATGATGGTGTTGCTGGCGATCTTGCCGGGATGGGCCGGGCAGCAAAAGCAGAAGCCGGCAAGTCCGGCACAATCCGAAAATGGCGCCAACAGTCAAACCTCCGCGGTAGAAGACATTGAGGTGGGCACGTTCTATATGCACAAAGGGGATACCGACGCAGCGATTCCGCGCTTTCAAGACGCCGTGCGCAAGCAACCGAATTTCGGCAAGCCCCGGATCTTGCTGGCTGAGGCCTACGAGAAAAAAGGCGATAACGTCAATGCGGCGAAAAGCTACCAGGAATACCTTCGGGTCTTCCCCCATGCGCCCGACAAGAAGAAGATTGAAAAGAAAATCCAGAAGCTGAGCAGCCGCTGAATTTTTCCACGCTAGATGTCGCTATTTGCCTTGCAGCACCCAGTCAGAGGTGGTCTCGATAAACTGGAAGCCGTACCGCTGCCAGGGCGAGCCTGGGGCGTCTTTGCGCACTACCTGCGCCCGGCCAGCGTAGCGTTCGTGGCCTCCGGACTTGAGGAAAACTTGAACGAGGGCACCCTTGACCAGAGTTGCCGCGCAGTTGCACAGAAAACCGCCAGCGCTGATGTTTTCCGTTGTGGTGGGTTCGCTGAATTCCTTGCCGCCGGCGTCTGAACCGCGCAGGCTCAGGGCCACGCGCATCTGAACGCGCTTGTGACTTCGGCGTTCCGGGATCTTTCCCTTTAATTCCTGCGCAAGGGTTCCTTTCAGGGCGACAAAG
Organism: uncultured Acidobacteriota bacterium; assembly: GCA_963723845.1. GTDB lineage: Bacteria > Acidobacteriota > Terriglobia > Acidiferrales > UBA7541 > Palsa-295. Next base: position 69,863 of record CAVRSO010000103.1, on the reverse strand, counting down.
TCCACTGGCTTCTGGAAATAGCCCCTTGCACCGAGGCTTTCGCAATGCTCTTTGTATTTCGCTCCCGCCTCGCCGGTGATTACGAAGATCGGAATGCGAGACGTGTAGCTCAAGGTATGAAAACTCTGGCACAGCTCGAAGCCAGAGAATCCGGGCATCATTAGATCGAGCAGAATCGCATCGGGCTTGTGTTCGAGGGCGAGCGCAAGAGCCTGCTCGGGATCGCCGGTTTCCACTATTTGATAACTGTCGGAGAGGCGTGTGCGAAGCAATCCGCGAACCGACTCATCGTCGTCCACGACCAGCAACTTCGGCAATTTCAACTTGACGTCCTCCACTACGGGGGAATACTTGCTTGTGAGCACGTTCATTTCGATTCAGTCACCATACGCCTATCCAGCGCCTCTCTGATTTTGCGGGCCAAAACCACCCTCGAGAACGGTTTGGAAAGGAAGTCACTGCCAGGGTCGATCGGTCCCTGCGTGCCGACGCTTTGCCCCGTGTAACCGGACATGTAGACCACTCTCATCTCGGGGCGACGGCGGGTCAGTTCCTGTGCGAGAGCGCGACCCCCCATCCCGGGCATTACGACATCGGTCAGCAGCAGATCAATTGGCAGATCGCAGGCTTCGCTTACTGCGAGCGCTTCGACGCCATCCTTGGCTTCGAGTACCTTATAGCCATTCTGCTCGAGCGTGGCGCGGGTCAGCCTTCGCAACGATGCTTCGTCTTCCGCGAGCAGGATGGTTTCCTTTCCATCGAACGAGCCGGCCCCACCTTGAGCGGGGGCCGACAGTTTGACGGCCTCGTGGATCCGAGGCAGATAGATCTTGAACGTGGTGCCCGCGCCGGGAGAGCTAAAGATATCGATGTAGCCGCCACTCTGCTTGACCACACCGTAAACGGTGGATAAGCCGAGCCCTGTACCTTTGCCTTTTTCTTTTGTGGTGAAGAAAGGCTCGAACGCACGCGCTTTTGTCTCGGCATCCATGCCGATGCCGCTGTCGGTGACGCTGAGGCACACGTACGGACCTGGCTGAACTGGGTAGGGATACTTGCGCACAAAGACTTCGTCCATTACCACATTCTCGGTTGCAATGATCAACTTTCCACCTTGCGGCATGGCGTCGCGAGCGTTCACCGCGAGGTTCATTACGATTTGCTCGAATTGCCCCTGATCAGCTTTCACCCGGCCCAGATCAGACGCCAACTGGGTGGATAGCTCGACATCCTCGCCGATGAGCCGGCGAAGGAGTTTTTCCATGTCGGAGACGGCGCCATTTAGGTCGATGACTTTGGGATCTAAAACCTGCTGGCGGCTGAAGGCGAGGAGCTGACGCGTAAGGGCGGCCGCACGCTTTCCCGCGTTCAAAATTTCGTCAACACTGCCGCGAAGCGTGTTTTCGGGATCGAGGCCTTCTTGCAGAAACTCGGCATAGCCGATAATCACGCCGAGAAGGTTGTTGAAGTCGTGGGCCACGCCACCTGAGAGCCTGCCGACGGCCTCCATCTTCTGCGCTTGACGGAACTGCTCTTCCAAGTTTCTGCGGCGCAGTTACATCGCGATTTACGATGATGAGCTTTTCCACCTCGCCATGTGCATTAAGTACGCCGCTCGCGCCGGATTCCAGGACGTGCCATGCGCCGTTCTTGTGGCGCATTCGGTACTGAATGGTGCGGCCGACTCCCCCGGCGCGCGCCTCTCCAGCCGCTTCTTCGACGAGATGGCGGTCGTCGGGGTGAACCTGATCGAGCGAAGATGTGCTTTGGAGGTCTTCGGTTGTGTAGCCGAGAATCCGCTCGTAAGCGGGGCTGTTGTAGAGACGTTTTCCGTCCCCATCAACGACCGCAATCATGTCAGCTGCATTCTCGCTGATCAAGCGGAACAACTCCTCGCGACGAACTAATTCGTGACGAATGCGAAAAATCTGTAGCTGCTGGTAAATGGTGTAGACGTCGAAAAGTAGAACCAGGCCGACGAGTCCCCTGACGGCCAAGTTCAAGTGCAGAGTGTCGAATTGTTCGGACGGTTCATGCAGCATTGGAAAGATAAACGAGGCAAGGCCGGCACTGAGAAGCAAGGTCACCACGATGGCGAATGACCAGAGTATCCATTCACGCCGCTCAATCTTCCGTAGGAGCGATTCAGCGCTGCGGGACGATTGTAAGTTCATAATGGTTTAAGCTACTTGTGTCGCAGTCGACGCTTGCGCACCCCATTGGGTGCGCCCCCGCCAACAATTCCATGTTAGGTCTAAGTTCATAAGCACAGAAGAGTTACGGGCTCTCACACTGTACGTAATCGGCTGAAACGTATTGAACTGTAGTTAAAGGAAAGTCAGCGTGCTGGACCTGCGGGGAAATGTGCTAAGAATCTTATGGCGAGATCGTATTCGGCGAAGAGCTTCTCCTCTTTGCGGAAACCGGCCGAATGTGACTCTCGGCGGCAGTGGGCAAACCGGACTGGGTGTTTGACATGCAGCATCTCGTGGTAGAGGACATAGGCGACAACATGTTCCGGAACACTTGGCCGGTCTAGACAGCGGTTCATTACGATTTGGCTGAGGGCCGGATCGAAGCAACCCAGTTGTGTCCGCCATGCACGGTTGCTCCAGGCAAGGCGAGGGGTCACCAGGGCGCGATTAAAATACCGGTGATTCAGACGATCAAACAACAGCTGTAGATTGTGGTGCCTCCCGGCGGGTCGGTGTTCCATTTGCCGCGCGCGTAGCCGGCGCAGCTGGAGGAGTCTCTTGCGTGTCGAATGGGCGTAGGAAAAACGGCGATAACTCTCGAGCAACTCGGCCGGAGCGCGCCGCCGATAAAGTCTGCTCAGCAGGACCGCCGCCACAGCCTCGACGATAGCGCGTGGGGCGCTTGCCAAAGCATCCGACAACCTGACGTAGGCGGTGTCGTCCCTTAGCCGGATTGTATGAGTGAGATTCGAATACGGATGATATTCAACGACAAAACGTGGCGGGCGTCCTTGGCATCCGAGGCGGGTGTAAATTCGCTGGAAAAGACGCTCGCCGCCTGGAACGGGAGAAGGTGCGCCGCGCGGCTTCACTGCTTCCGCCGCACTGGCGCCGGGAGCATGTGTTTCTCGGCGTCCTGTACGTCTGATAGTGCGTCTTTTGTTCCATCGATCGCGTCTTCGAGCGTGTCTCGATAGGTTTCGATTTCCGGCCCGCCTTTGTTATATATTTCAAGCTGATCGAGGAAGGCTTTGTACTTCGTCTCCATCAACTTCAGCGCGTCATGAATATCTGCTTGCTTCTCTTTCGCCAGATCGATCTGGTCCGAACCGTCGTCCACGCAGCCGGAATATCCGTTTAGAAGGCTATTGAGAATTTCGCTGCGCCGCGCTTCCGGAACTTTACGGTTCAATTCGTAGTCGAACTTCTTCAATCTGTCCTCGGCGAAGGATACATAGAGTTTTATGCGTTGCGCTGGAGTATCTGCATAACGAATCTGGTCCGCTTCAGCGTCACTGAGATAATCGGGTCGTTGTCGTTGCGCGATCGCTGGCCACGCGAGAATCAGCAAGCTCACCGCAGCGCTCGCCAAAGTGGCGAAGAGTGCCGTTCGGCGCCTCATTTAATGATGCTCCTCCCCCGAGGGCCCTTTGGCAGGAGGCTGCTTTGGACCAGGGAACAACTCCTCGATTAGATGTTTATTCATTTCATTGAGGCTGGCGCGCTCTTCGATGAATCCGGACTGGGCTTCGGGTGAAATGAGAGGAATCATCGTATCCAGGCGGCGCAGCGATTCTCGAAGAGAAATCTGGAGCTGCCGGAAACCCCCGGAGTGCTTGACGGCATTGGCGCCTGTGGCGTCCAGGCTCTGCATGCAGGATTGTACTTCACCGTGATATTGGCGGAGCAGGGCCAGAGCATCGGTAAACTCTTCGCCGGCGACGTCTTTCTGAATTTGTTGGAACTCCGCCTCGCCAAGTTCCGGCATTTTCTTGGCTTTTCGCACTGGGTCGGATTCCTGGGTGAAACGCTGCCGCAGATCCGTTATCCGGCTTTGACTAAAACTGGCGCTGGCCAAAGCCAGCGTGGCAAGCATGATCCCGCACATGCAGCGTGCGCGACGCAAGGTGTTACCTTTTCTTGTTCTGTAGCTCACGCGTCAGAACTCGAGACCGGGCTGTGGCGATAAAATACATGTCGCTGTTCTCGTCCCTATTTAGCTGCAGAAACTTCTGATAGGCGTCCAAAGCATTGGCCGCGTCTCCTAGATTATCGTAACAGGCGGCCCGCATAAACCAGCTTCCCAGGGGAAGTTCCTCGCGCTTGGCAAGCGCATCAAGCGCCGCGAGCGCTTCCCGGTAATTCTTGTTCAGATATTCCGCCTCAATCGCATCCGCCAGCAAATCGTTTGCGCTCGGGTTCATGTTGTACGCGGCAGCGAGGAAGCGCACGGCATTCGCATAGTCTTTCTTCTGCAAGTAAACTCGTCCTAGCCGGGCAAGAAGGTCAGGGTCGCGTGGCGCGAGGGCCACAGCCTTCTGCAGAACGGGCAGCGCGTCGTCGTATCGTTTCTTCTCCCAGTAGATCTGTGACCGAAGTTTCAGGGCGCGTAATTGCTCTTGTCCATTGGTAGAGGCACGGTCCAGTTCCGCCAGCGCATCATCGTCCTTGCCCAGATCGACGAGGGCCGAGGCGCGGTCGATTCGAACCTCGGCATCGCTGGGCTCCATTTGTAAGTAAGCCGCCAGTTCCGATGCGCCCTTGTCGAGCTGTTTTTCGGTGATCGCCGTACGTCCCAAGCCAAGATGCGCTTCGGCAAGCGCGCGACCCGTCGGCTGCAACGCGAGAGCATCTTGGAATGCGGCAAACGCTTCTTTGCTACGGCCCACCCTCAAAAGTGCCTGCCCTAACGATATTCGGATTTCAGCATCCTTCGCGTCCAATTGCTCCGCGGCTTCGAACTGGTCGATCGCCGGCGCCAGTTTCCCGCTATTTTCTAGTGCTGTGCCTAGCAGCCATTTCGTTCGCGCGTCAGTGGGTAAGAGTTCCGCGGCCTTTTGAAGAGCCGCCACCGCGCCTGCAGGGTCAGTAGCCAAGAGGGTGATTCCAAGGTTCTGATACGCCGCAGCGAGCTTCGGGTTTAAAGCAATTGCCTTCTCGTATTCAGATTTTGCCTCAGCCGGTTTGTGAAGTGCCGTGTACGCGTAGCCCAAATCGTAATGGACGGTTGCGTCGTCCGGTTTCTTGGAGAGGTAATCCTGATAGTTTTGCGCGGCGGTTGCATAATCCTGCCTGTCGATCGCTTGTTGAGCGGCATCGAGCAGTTCATTTAGCGCCTGGGCCTCGGCATTGGCGACTCGATGCTTCGGCGCGACGCTGGGCTTCTGCGCCACAGATTGGGGTAAACTGCCCACCATTATGCAGAGCGCCCAGCCGACGAGAGCTCGCGAAAAACGACTCATACCCACCCTGCCGATCTGCCGAACGACCACTCAGTGCTTCTTAGAAGAATCCGGAGGAGGACTACCCACCCTCGCCGTGGACCACGGCGTTTGATGCCCGAGCATGATGATTGTGATTTCCGTCGCTGTGAGAGTTCAGAACTCGCTCCAAGAACTTTCCCGTATGCGATTGCGAATTCCGCGCCACTTGCTCCGGCGTGCCCGCGGCAACGATCCGGCCACCTGCATCTCCACCCTCGGGGCCGAGATCGATTATCCAGTCGGCGGATTTAATCACGTCCAGGTTGTGCTCGATAATAAGGACCGAGGCCCCCTCCTCAATCAGCTTCCGAAATGCAGTCAACAGTTTCTGAATGTCGTCGAAGTGCAGACCCGTAGTGGGTTCATCGAAAATGTAAAGAATGCCGGCATTATCCTGTCGCGTCAGATGCGCGGCGAGTTTCAGGCGTTGCGCCTCTCCGCCGGAAAGCGTGGTGCCGGATTGGCCGAGCCGCAAGTAGCCCAGGCCAACTTCCTCGAGAACCTTCAGACGAGATGTCACGCGGGAATGCGCGGCAAAGAATGCCAGTGCTTCCCGCACGGTCATTTGGAGCACGTCATGAATGTTCTTTCCCTTGTAAAGAACATCCAGCACGCTGCTCTTGTAACGCGTGCCGCGGCACTCCTCGCACGTCAACTCTACATCAGCCAAAAAACGCATCTCTACGGTGACAGTGCCGTCGCCCTGGCATGCCTCGCATCGGCCACCCGGGACGTTGAAAGAAAAGTGACCCGCCGCCAACCCTCGCTTCTTGGAATCCGGAGTCGCGGCAAAGACCTCACGAATCGAATCGAAAGCCTTCATATAAGTTGCTGGATTGGACCGTGGTGTTCTTCCAATGGGAGACTGGTCGATCATCTCAACGGCCAAAATTGTGGCGGCGCCTTCGATGCGACTGCAAAACTGCCGCCAATTTCCACCGAGGCGCTTGGCCTCAAGGGCCTTGTATATGACGTCATATACGAGCGTCGATTTGCCCGACCCGGAGACACCGGTTACCGCCACCAACAGACCAAGCGGAACCATGACGTCAATGCCTTGCAAATTGTGGCTGCGAGCCCCGATGATTTTTAGAAAGTGTCCTTGTGGCTTGCGGCGACGCGAAGGAGGGGCAATCCGCACCTCACCACGCAAATACTTGGCGGTTAGTGAACGTGGGCTCGCCAGAAGTTCCTCGCGCGTGCCCGCAAAAATCATTTCCCCTCCGTGCTCGCCCGCGCCGGGCCCGAGATCCAATACATTGTCCGCAGCCAGAATCGTGTCGGGATCGTGTTCGACGACCAGAAGCGTGTTCCCCAAATCGCGCAGTCCCTTCAGGATTTCGATCAAGCGGTGCGTGTCGCGCGGGTGCAAACCGATCGAGGGTTCGTCGAGCACGTACAGTGCGCCGACCAGATGCGATCCGAGAGACGTCGCCAGCTGGATTCGCTGTGCCTCGCCGCCGGAAAGGGTTGACGTCAGCCTATCGAGCGTAAGGTAATCCAGCCCAACTTCATCGAGAAACCGAAGGCGTTCCTGAATTTCCTCGAGTATCTTCTCGGCGATGGCGGTTTCCGCAGAGCTAAGGTGCAGCCCCGCGAAAAATGGCCGCGCCTCCTTCACCGTCATGTGACAAACTTCCGTGATCGAGCGTCCCGCGACCTTCACAGCCCGCGCCTCCGCACGCAAACGTGCGCCATTACATTCCGGACAAAGTGCGTAGCCGCGATATCGGCTTAGAAAAACCCGCACGTGCAGCTTGTACTTTTTCCTTTCGAGCCAGGCAAAGAATCCTTTCACACCGGGGAAATCCTCCTTACGATCTCCATCAATGATCGCGGCACGCTGGCTGGCTGAAAGGTCGCGGAAGGGCACATCGAAGGGGATTCCTTTCGCGCGGGCATACCGGCGCATCTCCATCGTAAGATGTTTGTACCGAGGCTTTGTCCATGGTTCGATCGCACCCTCGGCAAGAGATTTCCCTTTGTCTGGCACCACCCGGTCGAGATCGAAATCGATCGTGTTGCCGAATCCCTGGCATCGCGGGCATGCGCCATACGGATTGTTGAACGAGAATAGCCGTGGCTCCGGTTCCTGGTAAGACGCTCCGCATTTCTTGCACTCAAAGCGTTCATTGAACACAAGTCTTTCGGGTGCGTTCTCCGCCTCTGGCGCGAACTCCAGGATGGCTTCGCCTTGTCCTTCCCGGTAGCAGATTTCGATCGAGTCAATCAGACGCGAGCGAATCTCCGGCGACAGTGCAAGCCGGTCCACCAACACGTAGACAGGCTTGCTGAAGTCCACATCCAGCAATTCTTCCGGCGTGGAAAATTCGAATACTCGGCCAGCCTGGTACAAACGGTTGAAGCCTCGCTTGCGCAAGCTTGTTAAGGACTCGCGAATAGCGCCTGCACCGATGCTGGTGGACTTCCGCGTCCGTACAGCTGCACTCCCCGATGCGATCCCGCTAGTCGGTTCGGTGCCTAAAACCAAGCGATACAAAACGTAAAATCGGCGGCCGGCCGGAAGCGCCAATACTCGCGTCGCGATCTCATCAAAGGAATCTTTGCGGACTTCTTCGCCGCAGCGCAGGCAAAAAGTGTGCCCGGCCCGTGCGTAGAGCAGGCGCAGGTAATCGTAAATCTCAGTGGCTGTGGCTACCGTCGACCTCGGGTTACGCGTCGAATTCTTTTGGCGAATCGAAATCGCCGGCGCGATGCCGGTGATCTCGTCCACATCTGGTTTCTCGATTCGCTCCAAAAACTGGCGCGCGTACGCCGAAAGCGATTCGATGTATCGCCGCTGCCCCTCGGCGTAGAGCGTGTCAAAGGCAAGGCTCGACTTGCCCGATCCGGACACACCCGTAACCACCGTGATTCGGTTGTGAGGAATCGCGACGCTGATGTTCTTCAGGTTATGGACGCGGGCCCCGCGGACACAAATCTCGTCGCGATCTTCGGCTCCTGTCGGCTGGGACTCTGCCAGCGGCAGGTCTACTTCGGCGGCCGAAGGTTTCTCAGTGGGTTCCGTCGGCATCGGCGTAAACCAAAAATTATACCTCTCGATGAGAATGTGATCAAACCAGCAGCGGCCTCTGCATCAGTGACGCTGGTTTTTATTGACATCTTTCGAACTTATCTGCTATACGCTCGCCCCATAACCACTGTTTTTATGGTTTGGAGATGATCTCGCTAGGGGGGTGGCTATGAGATCCAAGCTATTCTTGGGGCTTTGCATTCTTCTCGCCTCATCAGTCCTTTCGGCGCAGACGATTTCTACTTCGCAGATCAGAGGTTTCGTTCAAGATGCTAGCGGCGCAGCCGTGGCCGGCGCTCAGGTTAAGCTGACGTCAACGTCTACGGGCGCAGTGCGGGCCGCTGTCAGTGGCCCCGATGGAAGTTACCTGCTGCCCGATTTGTCGGTCGGCTCGTACACTCTCGAAGTCACCAAGGAAGGCTTCAGCAAGTACCTGCAAACGGGAATCGTGTTGCAGGTAGGCGGAAATCCAACGATCAGTGTCGCCTTGCAGGTCGGCGCTGTGACGCAGGAAGTCACTGTAGAAGCCCAGGCCGCAATGGTGGAAACCCAGAGCACCGGTGTCGGCGAAGTTGTCGCGCCCCAGCAAGTGCAGGATCTTCCGCTCAACGGGCGCCAGCTCACCGACCTGCTGACTCTCTCCGGCGCCGTCGGCCAGGGCCGTGCATTCCGCGCCTCTTATCCCTCCTCAGCGGTGATTTCGATTGCGGGCGGCGCGCAGGGTAGCGTGGCGTATTGGCTTGATGGCGGTACGCACAACGATCCGCTCAGTAATCAAAACCTCCCCCTCCCCTTTCCAGACACTGTTCAGGAATTCAAGGTTGAAACAAGTTCGCTGCCCGCTCAATACGGCACCCACCCATCAGGGGCCGTCAACGTTGTGACAAAGTCAGGCGGCAATGAGTTCCACGGCGATGCCTTCGAATACGTGCGCAACTACATTTTCGATTCGAAGAACACCGCATACGATAGCGAGGGCGCTCCCTACTTCCGCGACAATCTCAAGCGCAACCAGTTCGGCGGCACACTGGGCGGGCCGATATTTAAGGACAAATTGTTCTTCTTCGCCGGTTGGCAGGACACCATCCAGCGCTCGACCAATCCCGCTTCTACGACGATCCCAACCGCCGCAATGCTAGCCGGGAACTTCCAACCCTGCCTCGGTACGACCCCGCTTCTCGGAGCACCATATGGGACAGGCGGTGCGGGTCCCAACCAGATCGATCCTGCTAACTTCAGTCCCATCATCGTGGCGTTGGAGAGCCACCTTCCAGTCGCGCCACCAACAAGCCCTTGCGGCACCTATAACTACCAAACCCCGCTTAACTTCGACGAAAATCAGGGCCTCGCGCGCATCGACTACCACATGAGCGACAAGAACACGATCTTCGGACGATTCTTCATCACGAATTGGAGTCAGCAGCCGGGGAATCCCAGCACGCCGGCCAGTCAAGGCGGCCTTCTCATCGCGGCGATCGATGGCGCCTCCAACCGTGTCGAAAATCTCACCCTTGGCGACACCTATTTGTTCGGCTCGACCACTGTCAACAGCATTCGCGTCACGGGCAATCGAAGCCGCAACCTCACTGTCCAGAACTCAACCCTTGATTTGAACGATCTGATCACTGCGTCCGGATTACCGGCTGGTAATATCTTTCAATTGGGTCCCAACGTCGGCAAGTTCTTTCCGCAATTACATGGCAGGTTTCGGATTTGGTGGTTTTGGCGGTTTGTTCAATTCCACTCCGTCCCTCCAGCCTTACGACACGATCGAAGTGAACGATGATTTGTCCCTGACGCGCGGTACCCACCAGCTTTCATTTGGTGTGGACGTAATCAACTTGCGCGCCTTCGCCCACAATTACCTCTTCAATCAGGGCAGTTTCAGCTTTGACGGTTCGCGCACCGGCGCGCAGCTTGCCAGCGGCGGACTCGCGGATTTTCTCTTGGGCTATACGTCAACCGGCAGCGGATTCGCTCAGGACGCGCCTATTCCTTCCCTCCAGCATCAGAACGTTTTTGCTCTCTACGCGCAAGATGCTTGGAAGGTCACCCGCAGGCTGACAGTCACTGCTGGCCTTCGCTGGGATCCGTTTTTCGGACACACTGACCCAAAGGGCCACGTTGTCAGCATCAGTCTTCAGGACTTGGCTGCGAATATCCACAGCAAGGCCTTCCCCACTGCGCCCGCTGGCTACCTCTTTAACGGGGATCCGGGCGGCCCGAGCAACAACAAACTAAGTCCGAACTCCCTGGACAAATGGAGCCCGCGCATCGGTCTCGCTTGGGACCCCAGAGGCGACGGCAGAATGGCCATCCGGGCCGGGTTTGGAATCTTTTATGATTTCCCGAACTTTTCATACGACCAGTTCGGGTTCGAGGAGCCTTACGGCGGCGCAGTTAACAACCCTGCCATCGGCACTGGTGGCCTCTGCACCACCACCTGCATTAGCGATCCCTGGGGAACACTACCTGGGGCGCCAAATCCTTTCACATTCTTGGACCAGCAGGGGGTCACCCACACTGGCCAAGACCCGTTCGGCTCAGCGCCGGGAACGCTGGATTACGTCGGGACCGGGCCGAAGAACGCCGCATACCTTCCAAACGCATTGGTGTTCAGCTACCCGGCGAATAGCATAAAGCCCACGTACGTCATGCAGTACAACCTCAGCGTTGAAAAGCAGGTGGGCAAAGGCTGGCTGCTCTCGATCGCTTACCTAGGAAACCAGCAGCGTCACCTGTGGGGAAACAACGAAGCTAATCCATCTGCTCAGGGACCGACGGCTGGCTACCCGCTTCCATCCTTCCTTCAGCCGTATGTGCCCGGCCCATGCCCCGGATTCATCCCTCCCTTCGTTCTGTCCCTTCGGCTTGGCCACAAACCGCTTGCTTGCAAAATACAATGCCCCGGCCGCGGGCGGAGTCGGACCTCAGGGTGGGAATTTGTACGGAGAAACTCTCCTGCTGGAGCAGTCCGGCACGGGCAACTATAACGGCCTCCTACTCACGGCGCAGCACCAGTTTGCCAATCACTTTACCTCCACCACGAACTATACGTGGTCGCACTGTATCTCCGACAATTACACAACGACGCTCGGCTTTTTCCTTGCGGCAGAGGAAGTGCCATTCGATCCCAAGGCCGATCGTGGTAATTGTCCCAATGCCGACACTCACAATATATTCAACGAATCTCTTGTCGCGGAGATGCCCAAGTTTTCGAACCATTTGACGGATATCATCGCTGGCCATTGGAGATTTGCCCTCTCCACTATTTTCCAAACGGGAACGGACCTCGGGAACCCATCTATCGTTCTCGATTTTTCGGGAAACGGTAATGGGCCGACTGGAGGGCTCGATCAACGCCCCGTCCTGAAGGCGGGTATGAGCCCATACTGTCATCCGAAGGGACGAGACTGTTGGCTCGATCCGAACGCCTTCACTGTTCCAGCCTTTTACAGCTTCGCTAACATCATTAAAGCCAACAGCCTATTCGGCCCAGGCTCGATTCTCGTCAATACTGCGATCTCCAGGCTTTTCCCTATCACCGAGCGCCAAACTGTCGAATTCCGGTGGGAGGTGTTCAATCTCCCCAATCACGCGAACCTCTACGCACCCTCGCTGATCGGTGCCGGAATCGGCCTGCCGACCTTTGGCCAGCCTACTCCAGGCAGCACGGCGGGCTTAGGCGCGTTGAACCAAACCACCAACGATCCGCGGATCATGCAATTCGCGCTCAAATACGTCTTCTAACAACGATGCCGCAACCACATTAACGGTCCGCAAATCGCACGCCGTGCGTTAGAATGTCGCCGCCGAACGTTTTTTCGTTCGGCGGCTCGTTTCAGGAGGCAAGCAGCATGCGATTTGTGAGTCGAATTCTAATCATCTTTTTTGCCACGGCTGCACTGATAGTGTCGTCCGCCTCGGCGCAACAATCTCCCGCGCAGGGTCGAGCGCCCGCCCCGCCCCGCGGAGGTGTCGAGGGTTTCCCAATCGGCCCGGCCGCGCAGATCCTCAGCTTTACCGCAGATAAGACTTCCATTCAGCCGGGACAATCGGTCACCTTGACGTGGGTAGTTGTGAATGGAGACCGCATGGTTCTCGATCACGGAATCGGGATCGTGCCCACTCGCGGCAGCCTTACGGTTTCCCCGTCCGCTACCATCACCTACACCCTAATCGCCACCGGCCGCGCTGGCGCCGACAAAAAGACCGTAACGATTACCGTCCCGGGCACCACTCCTGTCGCGGCGGATACTCCTTCAGCGGTAGTCAATAAGCCTATTCCGATGTCACCCGATGGCAAACCCGATCTCTCGGGAGTTTACATAGCTGGATTTGATATTCGTCCTACTGGCAAGGTCACGCTCAAGCCCGGCGCGGAAAAGTACAACGTCGGAATGGATTATGGCGGCGATTTGGGAGAGCACTGCCTTCCTCCCGGCGTTCCCGGTGCAACGCAACAGCCGTACCCCATGCAGATCGTCCAGACTCCCACTCAAATTATATTTCTCTACGAGGCTTATCACCTCTTTCGTGTGGTTCCTCTAGATAAGCCGCACCCCTCCGATCTCGATCCCACCTGGATGGGAAATTCAGTCGGCCATTGGGATGGAGATACGCTCGTCGTCGATGTCACCGGATTCAACGATAAGACCTCCGTTGGCGTTTACCGTCATACGACTGCGTACCACGTGGTCGAGCGCTATCGGCGCACGTCCTATGACAAGGTTCACTACGAAGCCACCATTTCGGATCCGAATGTGTTTGCCGAGCCGTGGACCGAAGCCGGGACGCTTACTCTTCATCCTGAATGGGACCTTCAGGAATATATTTGTGAGGAAAATAATCACAACTACAAACAGCTATTCGATGAATATAAGAAGTAGCGGGGGCCTTGCGATTTTTACGGTTGCCCTGTTCGCAGCGCTCGTTGCGCCGGTAATGGCCCAACAAGTTCCGGCGCCGAGCCGGCTCCCGAGGGACGGCTTCCCAATGGGGCCGCCTGCAAAAATACTAAGCTTTGCGGCCGACCCAAGTTCTATTCAGCCAGGCCAATCCGTCACATTGAAGTGGGCTGTCGTGAACGCGGACCGCGTTTCCGTGGATCAGGATCTGGGAATCGTGGAGGCGCGAGGTTCTCGCACCGTAAATCCGAAAGCTACGATGACTTACACGCTCACCGCGCTGGGATATGGAACCGCTGGGAATGACACCAAGTCCGTAACTGTCACAGTTGCAGGCACCGCTGCGTCGGGAAAGGCCCCGGATGAACTGCCTCTTTCCGCACGCCCCGTACCGCACATGCCGGATGGCACGCCCGATCTCTCCGGGCATCTACATAGCTGCGTTTCAGTCCATCAAGCCAACGGGCCCGATCACGTTGAAGCCGGGAGCGGAGAAATTCAAAGTTGGCGAGGATTATGGATTTGACCTAACCACGCGATGTTTGCCGCCGGGTGTGCCCGGCACCACGGAATGGCCTTACCCCCTCCAGATCGTGCAAAAGCCGGGAGTCGTGATGATACTTTATGAATCCGAGCACCTCTTCCGCGTGATTCCCACCGATGGACGGCCTCATCCCTCTGATCTCGATCCTACCTGGATGGGAAACTCCGTCGGAAAATGGGAAGGCGATACGCTGGTTGTGGATGTAACCGGATTCAACGATAAGGGGGCCGTTCGCGAATACCGCCACACCGCCGCCTACCACGTGATCGAGCGCTATCGCCGCATCGCTTATGACAAAATAAGCTACGAGGCTACAATTGAAGACCCGAATGTTTTTGCCAAACCCTGGACGGAAGCCGGCACCCTAACTCTCCATCCGGAATGGTACATTCAGGAGTATATTTGCGAGGAAAATAATCATGATTACAAGCAATTGTTCGATCGCTTCAAATAATAGCGGTCGGGAGGCCCATCGAATGAGAACGAAACTAATTTTCTTGGTTGCCGGTCTGTTGCTGATGATAGCGGCGCCCGCGCCATCTTTCGCTCATCACTCCGTGTCGATGTACGACATGGCGAATCCAACCACGGTAACCGGGACCGTCGAAAGAGTCGAATGGACGAATCCCCATGCCTACGTTTATCTCATGGTGAAGGACGAGAAGGGTGAAACTCAAGAATGGGCCATCGAAATCAACAGCCCGAACTTCCTGAAGCACAATGGTTGGACGAGCACGACCGTGAAAGCCGGAGACACGATCACCTGCACCGGCGGCCGCGCCAAGGATGGCGCGCGTAGCATGCGCTGCACCGGCGTCAAGCTATCCAATGGCTTGGCGTTAAGGTCGTAGGCCCCAGATGCTTCATTTTTTGCCTGGCTGCAGAACAATTCATTGCTGGTCGCCATCAATAGCTCCACCGTGCTCTCCGCCATGATGGAAGTGGCCCATTACGCTGGATTCTTCCTGCTGGTTGGCACGATCGCAATTGTGGACCTGCGCGTTCTAGGTATTGCGGGACGCGGGCAGAATGTCGGCACGCTCGGGGCGCAACTTTTCCCGTGGATGTGGGTGGGATTTGCGTCGGCTTTCCTATCGGGATTCGTCATGTTTTCAGGGAGATGCTGCCGACTTCTACCTCGCTTCCGTCTTTCGTATAAAAATCGCGGTAATCCTTCTGGCGGTTATCTTCGGAATCATCGTGCAATGGGGCGCGCGAAAATGGGGACAATTGCCCACAGTTCCCGTGAGCGCCAAGATCCTGGCGTTTGTTTCCCTGGTTCTGTGGATTGGGGCGATCCTCGCTTCCGTTGAAGTTCCGGCCATATCCGGTGTGGGCTAAAGCACAGAGCGTCGCGACGAACGCGGCGGATGGAGCACTTCAGTGTTGATGAGCTTCTTCATGGCGTTTGCGAAGTGGCTCCAAGGCACTTCGTGGGCCACGTGGATCAGCGGTTCCACGTGGGTCTATCCGTTTGTACAGGCAACCCATTTCTCGGGCCTCTCGCTTTGGCTAGGGACGAATCTATTGCTCGACTTTCGTCTGCTGGGCGTGGGCCGCAAGCGCGAAACGGCTGCGCAACTCTCCAACGCTCTATTTGCCTGGAATTGGACGGGACTCGGAATCGCCATTCTGGGAGGATTCTCGCTCTTTGCTAGCGCGGCGACGAAGTACATTCCCAATCCCGCTTTCGAAATCAAACTCGGCATCCTAATTCCGTTGGGGCTCATTCTCCATATCGTGAACCAGCAAAAGGTAAAAGTCTGGGGCGCGACGAACGATCTTCCTGCCGTCGCGCGGATCGCCGGCTTGCTCGAACTGTTGGTGTGGCTGTCCGTTGTCACCGCCGCGGTATCGATTCCCAATTTTGACGTTCACTGAAGATGGTGTGTGCAAGAAACCTGCTATCGCTGATTTTGGCCGGCGCTCTCGCGGCTCTGGTTTTCGCGGGCTGCGGCAACAAGGAAAGCGAACCCGCCGCGCCGGTTGCCATAATTGATCCTTCCACCGTCGGCTCGATTAGTGGAACGGTCACACTCACCGGCACGCCTCCCGCATTGAAGCCAATCGATATGAGTGCTTCCGCAGCGTGCGTGCAGGCCAATAAATCGCCGGTAGTGCCGCCACTGGCGGTAACTGGGGAAAATGGTGCGCTCGCTAATGTCGTCGTCTACGTGAAAAGCGGTCTCGGCAATTATCGCTTCGACGCGCCGAAAGATCCCGTGATTCTCCATCAAGAAAAATGTATGTACGAACCGCACGTGGTCGCGCTGATGACGCATCAGCGCTTCGAGATCGAAAACAACGATCCCACGATGCACAACGTGCATCCGATGCCGAAGCGCAACCGGCAGTGGAGCACGTCTCAGCCAGTCGGATCGGCCGCGCTCAAATCCATTTTTGCACGCACTGAATTTGCGATGCCGATCTTGTGCAACGTTCATCCCTGGATGCGAGCCTACGGATTTGTCTTCGATAATCCGTACTTTGCCGTCACTTCGGAATCCGGAAAATTTGAAATTGGGAATCTTCCGCCCGGCACCTACACCATCGAGGCGTGGCAGGAAACCTACGGCACGCGGGATCAGACGGTGACGATCGGCCCCAAGGAATCAAAGGCCATCGCTTTCAGCTTCGTGGCGTCTCCATCTGCGCGTTAACCGTTGGCGTGGGACTGGATGGAGTGCAGTAACCGCTGCTCTTCACCGTGCGGATCATCCACCACTTTACACTCGTCATTGAAGACCATCACGGCGCGCTTGGTGTTGTCAAAAGCGGGCCAGTTCGGCAGGGTTTTGTGATTTGGATTTCCGGTGCGCGCGAACGCCACCCACGCGCCGCTGAATTTCTCCGCAAGCGCGTAGCGATCCTCGCCGGAGCCCAGCATCGACTTGCAGGCGTCGACATTATCGAAGACAAAAGGTATCTCGACGGTGTGAAACGACCTCAATTTTCCGTCGCGCACCGGTGAACGCCAGGTCACGTAATACTGATAGACCGGCGCTTTGCCCTCCGCGGCTTTGCGTTCCGCTTCAGTGACAACTCCCGCGCGAAACGTGGCGTCCGACGCGAGAGCCAGATACAAGTCGGTGTTGCTGGCGCCGGGACGCCCCTTCTTGTACGCGGCGATGAGCTGATCCACTTGTTCGTCGCTCGCGGTACGCAGCGTCTGCTTCACGTGCTCATGCAAGGCCGCGTCGTCTATGGGATCGAGGACTTGGTGCGGGAGAAAAGTGACTTCGGTTTCAACGCTCCCGATCAGCAGTGGAATATTTGCCGAGAGCGCGGGCGCAACGGGGTCAAACGGGTCCCTTGGAAGCGTGGTGCCGTCGACCACCGGTGCGAGAGCAACCACCCGGACCGCCGGGCATTGGGTTGGTGTTTGCGGTTGCATCGAGCAGTTGATCCACCGAAAGTTTTTGCATTTGATCGACCTGGTCTGGCTTCAGATTCAACTTTGCCAGATACCGCTCTGCGCTTTTGTTGGCGGCGTCGCGCGAAACGCCCTTCACGGCTGCGCCGCTTTCTACGACGGCGCGATGGAAGAGTCCACGCGCGGAAGGCATTGCCATCAGCGTGCTCACTTTCCCGCCGCCGCCCGATTGTCCGAAGATAGTTACGTTGCCTGGATCGCCGCCAAAAGCCGCGATGTTGTCGCGCACCCATTCGAGCGCGGCAACGATATCGAGCATTCCCACATTGCTCGATTTCGCGTATTTCTCTCCGCCGATTCCCGCGAGATACAAGTAGCCGAAAACTGTAAGCCGGTGATTGACGGTGATTGCAACCACGTCGTGCTTTCGCGCCAGCTCCGCGCCGTCGTAGCAAATGAAGCCACCCGAACCGCTGGTGTATCCGCCACCGTGCAGCCAGACCATCACCGGTCGCGTGCCGCCACCGTGCCCGATGCCGGGAGTCCAAACATTAAGGACCAGGCAATCCTCTCCCATGGGTTCGTTGCGATCCATTGATTCGACTTCCGGCGGGACCTGTCCATGAAAGGCGGACAAAAGCTGAGGTGATCTCAGGCCAAGTTCGGACGCATCGCGGACGCCCGGTCCACGGCTCGCGCTTCTTCGGCGGCATGAAGCGATTTTCGCCGGCTGTGGAAGCGGCGTAAGGAACGCCCTTGAAGGCGTGGACGCCATTCTGCGCGGTGCCGCGAACTTTCCCCAGGTTGGTTTCGACCGTCTCTCCTGGCTTCGCCCTGGTGTCCTCGGCAAACGCGCTGGAAAATTTTCCGCCCATCAGCGCGCTAGCCGCCAGCGTTCCAAAGCCGATGAATGATCGCCGATCCATGGTGTTGCCTCCGTTGATTGAGACGGCGGAGCGACGAAGCCGCCGTCGCTCGATGCCGTCCTAGTGAGAGGGCGCCGAAAGGCGGGCCCTCGAAAGTGTGACGGGTAGATGTGCACCCGACCCTTTGTTTTCAGTGAGTTACATGACATTCTACTCGTCCTGTGTTGCGATCAGAGATCGCCGCGCGGGCAGACGGACCTCTCCCGAGTGAACGGCCTGGGCCCTCGACCTGCCTTCCCGAATTGTGAACTGCCTAATCACGGGCGCCATTCTACTGCAGCGTGGCCGGAGTGCAAGCACAAGGTCCTGTGGACTTTCGCCGCAGCGAAGAGGGCACGAAACTGGAGCTTGTCCATGGGGGCAGTTAACCAATCGGCACAGTACTATCGCGGCGTTGGCAAGCGGGCGCCCATACTGACGATGGATTTCTTAGCGTCATCCTTTGCGTTGGGGCAGGGAAGAAGCATGTCACCACTGAAAAAATATAAGGCCTTATGGGTGATCGGGCTCGCTGCCGTGACTGTGGTAGCCGGGGCGGTTGTCATATCCAATCGAAATCGGGTTGGAGATGCTTCCGACTGGGTTCAAATGGCTTACAGTGGACTTGGGCCTGCGAAGAATCAACAACTCTCGCCCGTTGAGATATTTCAAAGAGCTTCGCCGTCCGTGTTTGTAGTCGAGGCGTTAGGAGCGAATGGGGAATCGCTGGACTTGGGCAGCGGAGTAGCTGTCGCGCCTAATTTGCTGATCACGAATTGTCACGTCGTCGAGAACGGTTCCTCCCTAAGGATAAGCCGGGGACATAAGAAATGGGCGGCCAGGTTGGTCCGGGCCCTGCCGAATCACGATCTTTGCGGACTTCGGCCAGCTCAATTGAATCTCGATCCCGTCAGCATACGGTCGTCTTCAAGCCTTGAGACGGGAGAGAGCGTTTACGCTATCGGGTCGCCGGAAGGGCTGGAGCTAACCTTCTCCCAAGGAGTCATCTCCGGGCTGCGGGAGGCCGACGGAGTTCACATGGTGCAGACAAGTGCTCCGACGTCGCCCGGTTCAAGCGGCGGAGGACTCTTCGACATAGAAGGAAATCTTGTGGGCGTCACGACCTTCCAACTTAGAGAAGGGCAGAGCCTGAACTTTGCCATGCCTGGTGAATGGGTAAGCGATGTTCTGGCGCATTCGAACAACACCGCCGGTGCGGCTCATCCCGGAGTAGGTGACGCGATGCTCGAATCGGCGGCGTGGATCGAAATCGGAATCGAGGCGGGCAACCAGAAGAATTATGAACTCGCCGAGAACGCCCTACTCAAAGCTACCCGCTTGCAACAGGCAGACGCCTACCGGGCATGGTACGAACTGGCCAGCGTGTACGGCTCCCAACGGCATCCCGAAGCTCAAGCTCTCGCCTTGGAGCAGGCAATCCGATTGAAACCGAACTATACGGATGCTTGGCGCGAATTGGCGCGGAGCTATTCGATGCAGAAGGACTTCGACAAGGCCATCGCCGCCGCCAAACATTCCACCGAGCTTGACGCTCGCGACGAGCAAAACTGGCAGCTCCTGGGATTCATATACTTCGACAGCAACTCTTATGCGAAAGCAATCGAGGCCGATGAGCAAGGGCTACGAATTGCGCCCAGCGATGAAATCCTGCTGGCTGATCTGGGCATGGCTTACGGGAAACAAGGTGATCGCGAGCAAGTTCTACGGATATACAGCCAACTAAAACAAAAAGATCCTCTTGCAGCCAGACTGCTGTTTAACGAGTACATCGCTCCCCGACCGATAGCGGCCCACTCGAGGTAGCTCAAGCAGGGAACGCAACCCTCCCGCATTTCGTCACGAGTGATTCGCAGAGCAAACCCCCCCGGGCGTAGCGGTAACTACGCCCCTACGAATGCAACGGCCGGTTCGCACGAGGCGGATGGAGGGCAGGTAGCCAAGCATGTGCGCCGGGCACAGCATGCTGTGCCCCTACGAATGCAAAAGCAAAGGCGCCAATCGGGAGATTGGCGTTCCCAAGAAATGCGAACCGTATCGGTGCTGACGCAGGCCGCTAATTGGTGCGGCCCCAGAGCTTCTTTGAGGCGATGCGGGCGCCTTCGGCCAGCGACCGGAATTTCATCCAGGAAAATGCGGGGAAGACGGGCCCGAATCCTGCGAAGGTGCCAAATCCGCAATCGGAGCCGGCCATGATGCGCTCGCGTCCTACGATATTGGCATAGCGAAGGATGCGCTGTGCGACGACCTCGGGATGTTCCACGTAATTCGTGCTGGAAGCAATCACGCCGGGAATCAAAATTTTGTCGTCAGGGAGTTTGATTGTTGTCCAAGCTTCCCATTCATGCTCGTGCCGCGGGTTTGCGCCTTCGATCAGCAAAGCCTTCGGCTTCACCTTAATGGCAATGGGAAAGATTTTCTTGCAGTCCATATCATGGATGTGCGTGCCCTCGTAATTGCCCCAGCAGACATGAAGCCTGACGCGATCCGCGGGAACATTAGCGAGCGCGTGATTGAGCGCCTCGACTTGCAGTTCGGCATAACGCAGGAATTCTTCGTCGGTAAGATTCTTGAAACGAGTGTGGCGCCCCATGGCGAGATCGGGGCAATCGAGCTGGAGGAGCAAGCCGGATTTCGCGATCATTTCATATTCTTCACGCATGGCATCCGCCAGCGCTGCAAGATACTTTTCGTGGGAGGGATAGTATTCGTTGGGCTGAAATACGGCGATGGTGCCCGGAGAGACAGAGTTCATGAAGCCTTCTGTCACATTGGCTTTGGACAAGGCTTCCTTCATATGGGCGATATCCTGCTCGACAGGTTTTAAATTTTTCACTTTGATCGGACCCTTGCATACCGGACGCTTATAGGTGGCCGAGTGGCCCGTTTTCACCAAGCGGTCCCGGTATTCGGGGAAGTCGTCGAGGTCCTGAGGAGTGGGGCGAGCGGAATCGCCTTCAAAACCGGTTAGACGGTGGCGGATGTAAGTGGCGTAGCTGATTTTGCTGGTCTCGCCGTCGCTGACAATATCGATTCCGGCCTCGGCCTGTCGTTTCACGAGGTCCGCGGCGGAGCGCCGCATGGTTTCGTTGAATTTAGCTTCGTCAACTGCTTCGCCGCGATCCTGCGCGAAGAGCAGATCGACCACTTCCTGCGGGCGCGGGAGGCTGCCGACGTGAGTGGTAAGAATGCGATCGGTGCTTAGTTTCATCTGGGGTCCTTGTTAAGCAAACGTATTTAGGGCGGCAGAGAAAATACCGCGCAAACGAGCGGGTTGCAACCGCAAAGGGGCTGGATCGAGGGTCCGGTTGAAATTACCGGCGCAGTAAACTCTTTGTGCTCAGGGCGTCGCTAGCGCTGGTACTAAAGCTTTCACCGGAGTTGCGTCCAGTAAAGCCTTGGGTGAAAAATGGTGTATTGAAGAGGAGTAGAGGTGCCCAGTCGGGGAGAGGGCAATGGACAAGAAGATGAAGGTTCTGTTTCTCTCTACAGGCAATTCGACCCGAGGACAGATTGCGGAGGGATTCGCGCGGCAGTTCGCAGGAGACCGCGTGATCGCTGTGAACGCGGGAACCGAATCTCCCGATTCAAATCCGCTGGTGACGGAAGTAATGAAAGAAGTGGGAGTCGACATCTCGGGTCAGAAGCCGAAAGATGCTGCGCAGTCGCTAAAGGAGCACTTCGGATATGCGGTGACACTTTATGACTCGACTCGGGAGCGTTCACCTGTGTTCCCGTTCACGACTAATCTGATTCGATGGAGTGTGAAGGACCCTACGGCAACGGATGCTCCCGTGGAGGAGAAGAAGGAGCAACTTCGCCGAGTGCGTGACGATATCAAAGTGAAAGTGGAAGGGCTGCTGCACGAGATCGACCAGCGGAACCGAACCGCGGCCTGAATTCAGTAGGTACGCGAAGCAACTAGGACGAAAACATGAGTCTAGGAATCTCCAGAGGAATGGATGATGTATACTCGCGCGCCATGGAAGCTCCGAATGTTGATTTCAATTTGGGCCGGCTGGAACGGGTGATGTCCGGCCCGGGTAAGGTAGCGGCGCTAGGCGAGGAACTCGATCGCCGTGGATTGAAGCGCGCGATTGTAGTGACAGGAAAGAGTCTGGGCGCTTCTCCGTTGTTAGCGAAGGTTACGAGTGCGGCAGGCGCGCGATGCGCGGCTGTGTTCAAGGGCGCGAAGCAGCACGTTCCGCGCAGCGTGGTGGACGAATTGCAGAAGGAAATAGAGCGCGTCGATGCGGACTCGCTCATCAGTTTTGGCGGCGGAAGTCCCATCGACGCGTGCAAGGTCGCGAGCCACGCTTTTCTCAGCAAGCGCGAAATAATTCAGATCGCAATTCCAACCACCCTCTCGGCCGGTGAATATACTTTTGCCGGAGGAGTTACAGACGAGAAGACGCTGGTAAAGTCCGGCGTTTCCGATCCCCGGCTTCAACCGCGCACAGTAATTAACGATCCCGAGTTGACGCTGGCGACGCCGGACTGGTTGTGGGTTGCCACAGGCATGCGCGCGCTGGACCATGCCATCGAAACGATCTATGCGATTCGGCATCATCCGCTGAGCGATGCGCTGGGCGCGAAAGCGATCGCGTTGCTCGTGGAGCATTTGCCCCTTTCGATCAAAACGAGCGGCACCGAACAGCTTGCACATCGCGGCTATTGCCAGTTTGCGGCGTGGTTTTCAATATTCGGCTCGATGAACACACGCTTTGGAATTTCGCATCTGCTCGGGCATCAGATTGGTCCGCGCTGGAATGTGCCGCATGGAGTTACTTCCTGCATTACGCTGCCGCACGCGATGCGATTCATGGCGGGAATCGCGCCGGAACGGTTTGGGCCGATTGCCGAGGGACTTCACGTCCCATTCGATCCCGGCAATCCTCGCGCGGGAGCCCTGGCCTGCGCGGAGCGAACGGCACAATTCATCGCTCAGTTCGACGTGCGACATAGTTTGAAAGATGCCGGCGTGCCGCGGACTGAGATTGGCGATATCGTTGGCACGGTGAAACATGAACTCGATAAGTCAGGCGTCGTGGACCGCCCGTTGACGCCTGCTGAAATCATGGGATTGCTGGAAGCGTCATACTAGGCCCTCGCTGCGATCGACCCCGCAAGAGACCTCATAAAGCAACGACCCACCGCTGAGACACAGAGAACCGCCGGGAACGTACGCTGGTTCAGAGGCGCAGCGTATAATCGCGCGAACTATGCCCGACGATTTAGCGCGGGGAACCCGCGAGAAGAAGCTTGCGGCGCTGGGCTCGGTGGGATCAGCAGTGGTGCTGGTGTCGCTGAAGGTGTTTCTGGCGGCGCTGACCGGCAGCTTGGGCATTTTGTCCGAGGCGCTGCATTCGATCCTCGACCTCGTGGCGGCGGTGATCACCTATCTCTCGGTGCGGGTGGCGGACAAACCTGCGGACGCGGAACACCTCTACGGGCACGGAAAGGTGGAGAGCTTTTCGGCGTTTGTCGAAACTGGCTTGCTGCTGCTGACTGCCGTCTACATCATCTGGGAGGCGTTTCAAAGGCTGCTTTTCCGGCAGGCGCATATTCGGCCGAGCCTGGCCGCGATCGTGGTTCTGCTGCTCGCGATGGGAATCGATTTCGTGCGGTCGCGCGCGCTAGGCCGCGTGGCGAAAAAATATCCGAGCGAGGCGCTGGAGGCGGACGCGCTGCATTTTTCGACGGATGTGTGGAGCACGTTCGTCGTGATACTTGGGATTTCCGGCGCGTGGCTGGGGATGCGGCTCGGTATCAGGTGGCTCGGCACGCTGGACTCCGTGGCCGCGCTGGGCGTGGCGGGAGTGATCATCTGGATAGGTTCGCGGCTGGGAAGACGCACGATCGAAGCGCTGCTGGATGTGGCGCCACAAGGTTTGCGCGAGCGCATTTCAAACGCTGTGGACAAAATCGAGGGTGTGCTGCGGACCGAGCGCGTTCGTGTACGGCGCGCGGGCCAACGCTACTTTGTAGATGTGACGATCAGCGTGCCGCGAACGGCAAGCCTGGAGCAGGCGCACGCTGCGAGCGACGCCGTGGAACGAAGCATTGAGAAAATCGTCCCTGCAGACGTGGTGGTTCACATGGAGCCGCGGGCGCGCAGCAATGAGCCTATCTTCGAGACGATTCGCGCCATCGCGCAGCGCCGAGGGCTGGCTGTGCACGAGCTTTCGGCGCATCAATATGACGGCAGTTTGTTCATCGAGATGCACTTGGAAGTGGACGAGAATTCAAGTCTTCGCGAGGCGCACCGCTGCGCGAGCGAGCTGGAACAAGAAATCCGGGGCGTCACGTCCGCTGGAACGCGCGTGAACATTCACCTCGAACCCCTGGGAGCACGCATCGCCGGCGCGCAGGAAATGAAGGAGCTTTCGGATTCCGTGCAGCAGTTTCTCAATTCGCTTCCCGGTGAGTATCGCGAATTGGTGGATTGCCACGAAGTGCACGTGCGCAGCGTGGAGCACCGGATTTTAGTCTCCTGCCACTGCTCGATGGACGGAAATTTGCCGATTACGGATGTCCACGACCTTACGGCGACGCTGGAAAATCGCGTGAAGGAGCGCTTCCCGCAGGTTTACCGGCTTACGATTCAACCGGAACCTGTGGGTGACAACTGAGATCCAGTGCCGAAGACCTGCGCCGCTAGAGCAATCACGGCCGGAAAACACTCGAGAACGTAGCGAGGCTCGGGAGCATCGGCGAAATACGCGAAAAAGATCGTGCGAAGCGCGATGAACACGATCAAGAACGCCCAGCCAGGACGTCCGCGCGCCATCCAAGCTCCTGCGAGGGCCAGAGCAACGTAAAGGGAATTCAAGAAGAGTAGGAACAGCGTAACGAGCAGGTCCGGGCGATCATCTCGCCATTCGCTGCGAAGTGGCCAGACAGGGCTTGAGGAAGGCAGCAAATCGACCCTCGGCGTGAACCACATGGCGAGAGAGCGGAGCAGCGGGATTTCCACGAATGTGCGGAGCGGATGACGAGTTGTTCGCTCGCGGGCGATCTCGCCGAAGGCGCGATCTTCATCGGACGAAAGCGAAAGCGTGCCATTGTACTCATCGAGCAGATTGGCGATGCGAGCGCATTCCTGCGAGGAATCGAAGGTGCTTCGCGGCAGATTATCGACCGGGATTTTTTCCACGTCCAGATTCCATACCGTTAGATAGACGTCCTTGAAACGCCAGAGCCACGTGTGGGTCCAGGAATCGAAACCGACGGGGGCCACCTCACTGGGCAGTTGGGCGTAGCGCGGCGCTAGAAACTGAATTTTGTGAAGCGTGTGCCAGTTCCGCGCGGCCCATGGCAGCAGGGGCAGAACCAGGCCCACTGCCATCAGTACGATGGCGCGGGCAAGCCTCAGCCAATCGATTGATTTGTTGCGCCTCGCTACGAGCACGAACGCCGCTGCAGCCAACAACAACGGCGTTTCCGGGCGAACCAGCGTGCCAAGTCCAACAACGACGCCAGCGAGAAACCAGGGGCTGAACGCAGGCCTCGGAATAAGTGAGCCATTTGCTCTGGTGCGACTGGCTCCCGATAGTGCTTCCATCAAGAGAAGAAGCGCCAGCGACGTTAGAAAAGTGACCAGGATTTCCGTTTGGACGACGGCGGTGTAATTCGCGGTGAAAGGGCACAGGGCGGCGAGCCATAGTCCGCCGATGGCCACTCGGCGGCGGGAGGATTCTGGTGCCAAACGCGCTGCAATCAGCGCGATTAAAAAACAGGCCGCCAGGTCCACCACGGCTTGCGCCAGCAATACCGCATTGGGCGACTTTCCAGCGATGCTGAAAAGTGCTGCCAGGAACGCCGGATAGCCCGGTACGCGCGCATCCACCGGAATGAGCCGCCCGTCCGCGTAGACACCAAACACTCCGTTCTTCAGCCAGTTCCAGGCCAACTCGATATAGAATGGCGCATCGCCGGAGCCGGAAGCAGGGAAGTGGAAAACGAAGAACGCGCGCAGCACCAGGCCCATCGATGCAGCCGCGGCCACATTGGCGCGCATCCAAGTTCTAGTGGTCATTAGTCAGCTTCGTACACGGGGCTGATTCATCTGGACACGCGAAGCTTTCGCTGGCTTGAAAAAGACCTTGGCCGGCCATGCAAGATATAGCCTTATGGCTCGGCTGAACAAATAGAGCGGATTAGCTTGGAATGTGAACATGCCTGAACGCAAGCCCATTTTCTACGATCACGAACGCCGGCGATGGCGCCGAACGCGGCTTGCCCTGGAAGTGACGGGCGCGCTTTTTACGCTGGTGCTGCTTATTTTCCTGGTGAACGTGGGAAGGAACCCCGAACTTCCGGAAATCCTCCGACCGGATATGCATGGCGGCGGCCTGCATGCGATACGAGCCAAAATCAGGCCGAAAGCCTTTCGCGGACGCAAGCGCAAGATCGCGGCGCTGGGTAAGGTACCGCAAAATTACGAGCCACTGCGCGCTGCGTTTTATATGGGCGACGAGGCCAACAGCTTCGCGTCGCTTCAATTGCACTACCGCGACTTGGACCTGCTGATTCCCGCCGCGCTGCGAGCCGTTTCGGCGGGCGGGAAGCTTGACGTGGATCCGGATCCCAAGCTGGCTGCTTTCTTGCACTCGCTTCAAACGCGCACTCCTCCGGTCGACCTGCAAGTGATGTCCATGGTCAACAACTACGATCCGGTGAAGGGCTGGTGTCCTCCCGAAAGCTTGGCGATGCTGGCAAATCCCGCTGCCCGCGAGAATCTTGCTCGACAGCTCGAGGAATATGCGGACGCCGAGCATGAGCCCGGGATTGTGGTGGACTTTGAATCCTTGCCGAAAACAAGCATGCAGAGTTTTCAGATTTTCGTGCACAACCTGTCGCTCGCACTCCACGCCAAGGGCCTGAAGCTGATGGTTGCATTGCCAGCGGCCGATTGGAGTTACGACTACAAGTATTTTGCCTCGCAAGTTGATGCAATCATCCTGATGAACTACGACTTTCGATTGGTCCAGTTCGCCGCCGGGTCCCATCGCGCCGCAGGACTGGTTCACGCGCAACATCGACAACATGGTCAAGATTGTGCCGCCTAACAAGCTGCTGATGGGAATTGCGAAC
Organism: uncultured Acidobacteriota bacterium; assembly: GCA_963723845.1. Classification (GTDB taxonomy): domain Bacteria; phylum Acidobacteriota; class Terriglobia; order Acidiferrales; family UBA7541; genus Palsa-295. The sequence continues at coordinate 42,528 of CAVRSO010000103.1, read as the reverse complement.
TACGGTTACGACTGGCCGGCGGCAACCAGGCGCAATCGCCACCCGATTGCGCAAGCAGTGACGTTCCAGCAAGGTGTGACAACGGCCGTGGAATCCGGCTCCGACGTGCTGCTCGATCCCGATTCGCTCAACCTGCACTACTCCTACGACGACGATAACAACTTGACTCACAACGTCTGGATGCTCGACGGCGTGACCGCATATAACGAGCTGCGCGCCGCCGAGCGCGCGGGGGTGCAAGGCACAGCGCTCTGGCGCTTGGGAATGGAAGATCCGTCGCATTTGGGATGTTTGGGATGCAACCCATGCCGATGACGCGATTCGGAAGAAGTTGGAAGAGGTTCCGCCCGGCTACGACCTGATTCTCGAAGGCGCCGGCGATATCTGGCGGATCACGGCGACGCCGCAAAGCGGCCGCCGGACTTTTGAATACGACGCGGACTCCGATTCCTTCGACGATGAAAGCTTCCAAAGCTATCCCTTTTCCTGGCGCATTCAGCAAATGGGCGCCGCGCCGCACAAAGTGGCGCTCAGCTTTGATGATGGTCCAGATCCGGACTGGACTCCGAAGATTCTGGATGTTTTGAAAGCGAAACACGCGCCCGGAACGTTCTTCGTGATCGGCGAATCGGCAAACCAGGAAGCCGATATTGTGAAGCGCGAGTACGATCTGGGAAATGAAATCGGCAATCACACGTTTACGCATCCCGAATTTCTTGTCGACCGTCTTTCCAAGTCCGCAGCTCCAGGTTCAACTGAATCTGACCGAGTTGCTTCTGGAAAGTTATCTCGGCGTGAAGACCACGCTCTTCCGTCCTCCATACGGCATCGACCACCAGCCGGAAAGCGCCAGCGAAATACAATTGCTGCCTATCCCGCAGTCGATGGGATACGCGATTGTGGGAGCGCGAATCGATCCGCACGATTGGGGCGAGGCGAACGGCCAGCCTCCAGCTCCTGTCGATACCATCGTGCAACGCGTGCTTGCGGACGCCGAAGCTAACAAGGGCAACATTATTCTGTTGCACGATGGCGGCGGCGATCGCAGCCACACCGTGGCGGCGCTGCCTAAAATCATTGACGGGCTTCGCGCTAAAGGTTTTCAGTTTGTTTCCGTCTCGGATTTGCTGGGCGAGCCGCGTGCCCAAGTGATGCCTTCGCTCACTCATCACGAGTGGCTGCTGGTGCGCGCCGACGCTTTCATCTTCGATCTATTCCGATGGCTCCGTGCGGGGATTGCATTCATTTTCATCGCCGGCATTCTGCTAGTCAGCGGACGCGCCCTCATCATTGGGCTTTTAGCACTGGCCGAGAAGTTTCGTGCGGCGCCGGCGGATCATCCAGATTATAAGCCGTGGGTCAGTGTCCTGATTCCTGCATACAACGAAGAAGCCGTCATTGTGGATACCGTGCGCGCGGCGCTTGCCTCCACATACGAGAACCTGCAAGTTCTCGTCGTAGATGATGGCTCTGCCGACCGCACCGCCGAGTTAGTGCGGCAGAATTTCGGGCGGGATCGCCGCGTGCGCCTGCTCACGCAATCCAATCACGGGAAGCCTTCCGCGTTAAACCACGCGCTCGCAGAAGCCGTCGGCGAGATCAGCGTCTCGATCGACGCCGACACCGTCGTAGATCCTGAAGCCATCGAACGCCTGGTCCGCCATTTTGCCGATCCAAAAGTGGGCGCGGTGGCGGGCAATGTGAAGGTGATCAATCGCAATCGCTGGATCACGCGCTGGCAGGCGCTCGAGTACATCACCAGCCAAAATCTCGAAAAGCGCGCCTTCGACTTGCTGAATTGCATTCCCGTCGTTCCTGGCGCAGCAGGTGCCTGGCGGACCGAACTCCTTCGTAGCAATGGTGGATTTTCGGGAGACACCGTCGCCGAAGATACCGACCTGACCCTCACGATCCGGCGCAATGGCTGGAAAATTCTCTACGACGAGACCGCCATCGGCCGCACCGAAGTGCCCGAGACCGTCGACATGCTCATTCGCCAGCGATTCCGCTGGACCTTCGGCACGCTTCAGGCCGTTTGGAAACACCGGGACACTGCCGGCAAGCCCGCGCTACGGCACGCTCGGATGGATCGCGATTCCCAATATTTTTCTGTTTCAGATTCTCTCTGCCGCTGGTTTCGCCCGTGATCGATCTGCTCTTTCTGCTTTCGCTCGCCTTGTGGGGCCTCGCGCAACTCCAGATCACGCGGCTACCTCAGCTTTGGACCTCGCGCGACGTCGAGCGCTCGATGATTTTCTTCGCGCTATTCATGCTGATCGATCTTCTGACCTGCGTGATCGCGTTTGCGCTGGAAAAGGACGAGGATTGGACTCTCTCGCTCCGCTCATCCTGCAGCGCTTTTACTACCGCCAAATGATGTACGTAGTGCTTTTCAGCGCGTTGAAGAAGCCGTCAGGGGCCGCCCCGTCGGTGGCGCGGCGTCGAAGCGCATTGCCGTCCGCACCGACGGAGCCACCGCCCGCGCGCCGTCGCGCAAGTGTAGAAAAGCGCCTCAAGCGTTTATTGCCATTTGCGCAGGCCTTTGACTCTGATAGCATTCGCTCTGTTACTGGGCTACACCCTGATTCCAGGGGCGGCACCGGAGGCAAAAATGAGCGTGCACCTCGTGCGGGCAACGGCAAAATTACCGTGCCCGACATTCTCTCGCGTAAGTCCCACTCTCTTTCCAGTTTTGAGGGAACCAAACAGAAAATCACTTGTTTGACGGCGTACGACTATCCCACCGCGCGCCTCCTGGATGAAGCCGGCGTGGATGTTCTGCTCGTTGGCGATTCGCTGGCATGGTTGTGCTGGGATACGACAGCACCTTGCCGGTGACGCTCGACGAAATGATCCATCACACTCGCGCCGTTCGACGTGCCACGCGCCGCGCGCTGCTTGTCGCGGACATGCCCTACGGCAGCTTTCACGTCTCGCTTGACGAGTCAGTTCGCAACGCTGTGCGCCTGGTGAAGGAAGGCGGCGCCGAAGCGGTAAAAGTAGAAGGCGGCGAACGCCGCATCGAACTGATCGCGCGTTTCGTGGAAGCCGAAATTCCCGTGATGGGACACGTGGGCCTGACGCCCCAATCGATCAACGCGCTTGGCGGGTTTCACGTGCAGGGTAAATCGGCGGATGCGGCCCGGCAGGTCGAACGTGACGCGCGCGCAGTAGAGGTCGCAGGCGCATTCGCAGTGGTTCTGGAATCGATGCCGCGTAACTTGGCGGCTCGCATCACCGAAAAACTCCGCGTCCCCACCATCGGCATCGGCGCAGGTCCCGATTGCGATGGCCAGGTGCTCGTGTTCCACGATCTTGTCGGCCTCACTGCGGGCCACACGCCGAAATTTGCGCGTCAGTATGCGAATCTTTCAGCGGAGATCGCGCGCGCGGCATCGGGATTTTGCGATGACGTGCGGAACGGACGCTTCCCCGCCGACGCCGAATCGTTTCACTCGGCTGCCGATGTGCGCGAGCATTTGCCCGTGCGCGAGCGCACTTGATCTGCGAAACTGTGGCGCACCAAAACTGAAGTGAAAGGAACCTGACGCATGGACCTTGCCGACTTTCGCACTCTCTACGACTACAATTCCTGGGCCAACCGCCGTGTCCTCGAGGCCTGCGCGCCGCTCTCGGCCGAAGAATTTACGCGCCAAAATGGATCGAGCTTTCCGTCCGTCCGCGATACGCTGGCGCACATCTGCGGCGCTGAATGGATCTGGCTCGAACGATGGAATGGGCGCGTGCCCACCGGCGGGATTCCTGCGGCTACAGATTATCCGGATTTCGAAACGCTGAAGCGCCGCTGGATGGAAATCGAAGGCAATCTCCTCGCATACGTCGCCTCGCTAGGACCGAACGACATAAACCGCGTCGTTGAGTTCAAGACTCTCGCTGGCGTTCCCTTCTCACAGCAGTTGGGACACTGCTTGCAGCATCTCGCCAATCACAGCACTTACCATCGGGGGCAGATCACAACCATGCTGCGCCAGTTGGGTGCCAAGCCCGTCGTCACGGACCTGATTTACTTCTATCGCGAGAGCGCTGCGGCAAAAGCGGGCGCGTGACGCAGAGTCTCCAGCCGTCCTGATGGAACTAATCCACACCGTTGCGTGGATGAAGCAGGTGGCTGGCGAAGCGCGCGCAGGCGATCGTCTTCTCGGTCTCGTGCCAACCATGGGCGCCTTGCATGAGGGGCATCTTTCGCTCGTCCGGGAAGCGCGGAAGCAGTGCTCGCCCACTATCGTTTCGATTTTCGTGAATCCGAAGCAATTCGGCCCATCCGAGGATTTTCAGAAATACCCGCGCGCTTTTGAGGCCGATCGGGCTGGGCTCGAAAAACTGGGCGTCGACTATTTATTTGCGCCATCTGCGGAAGAAATGTATCCGCCGGGCTTCAGCACTCGTGTCGCAGTGGATGGATTAGGCGACCGGCTCGAGGGACGTTCCCGCCCAGGACACTTTCAGGGCGTCACCACCGTGGTGTTGAAATTATTCGAAATTATTCACCCACGCTTCGCGTTTTTTGGCCGGAAGGACGCCCAACAAGTTCGCATCATTCGTCAAATGGCAGGCGACCTCAACCTGTACCCCGAAATTGTGACTTGCCCAATTGTTCGCGAGCCAGATGGACTCGCGCTCTCGTCGCGTAATGCGTACCTAAAGAATGAAGAGCGCCACGCCGCCACCGTGCTGTATCGCGCGCTGGAAACCGTCCGCCGCCAAATTCTTGCGGGCCAGCGCGATGCCGCCTCATTACTCGCATCGATGAGGCAAACCATCGAATCCGAGCCTGGCGTGTCCCTGGATTACGCGGAAATTGTAGACGCAGACTCATTTGAGCCTGTCGTGGCCTGTAGAAAAATATGTTACGCGCTGGTGGCTGCGCGCGTCGGCAGCACGCGCCTCATTGACAATGCGCTCATCGAACAGGCCGGCGACTCCTTCACCGTAACCGCTCTGAAACGATCTCCAAGTCCGTCATTCTGAGCGGAGTGTGCCGATCTTTGCCTTTCCGTTCGCGTTTCCCAGCGAACGTCGGCACACGCAGTCGAAGAACCTCTCTTCGATGTAGACGAGCTGCAACCGTGACCGGGGCGCTCCTGATTCAACGTTGTTGCGTTGTTGTTCCTGGATCAGAGTGAATACTACAGCGAGAAATCAGTGCGTCGCAGGTTCTGCGGCGGGATGCATTCCGTGCTGGGGAACTTCGTGAACGCCTCGCGGTGGCGGTTCTTGATGAAACCGGAACAGGTGATTCAGCGGTCCTGCGCCCTTGCCGGTCGGATACGATTTTTCGATCGCCTTGGTGACGTATGCTTTGGCGAGAATTACCGCATCTCGAAGGTGCTGGCCCGCGGCCAGTTGCGCGGCGATGGAGGATGAAAACGTGCAGCCGGAGCCGTGCGTGTTCTCGCTTTTCACGTGATCGCCGGCGAACGCTTCGATCCCCGCGCTATCGCATAACACGTCGACCGGCTTTTCCAGATGTCCGCCGGTGATGATCGCGGCTTGCGCGCCCATTTCCACCAGTTTCTGAGCCGCTGCTTTCATTCCCGCTACATCCTTCACTTCCATCCCGGTCAGGAACTCCGCCTCCGCGATATTCGGCGTCACCACAGTAGCGCGCTTCAGAAGTTCATCACGAAGGAACTTCAATCCCGGCGGATCGAGAAGATCGGCGCTCCCCGCTGTAGGACGCGTAACGGGGTCGAGCACCACGTGCGCGAACTTATGCTTATCCAGGAATTCCGCTACCACGCCGGCATTCGAGCGGCTCGCAAGCATTCCGATCTTCACCGCGGCTAAAATCGAGTCGCTGGCAAGCTCATCCAGCTGCGCGCGTAAAGTTGCCGCCGTGGTTGCATGGACTTCGCGCACGCCCTGCGTGGATTGCACCGTGAGCGCGGTCACCGCCGCCACTCCGTAACAATTGTGCGCTGCGAAAGTTTTCAGGTCGGCGGCCACTCCCGCTCCGCAGGAAGGATCGAAGCCGGAGATCGCTAGCAGGATGGGCGGCGTATGTGCGCCATGATTTCCGTGAATCGTGTGATTGCCGTGCGTGCTCAACTTTTACGTGCCCTCCGCGCGAGGCACAAATGCCGGTGGCTCCAATCTCGCTGAGCACACCGGCAAGCAAAATGTACGCGCGTTGTTGCTCCGCGCGCAAGAATAATCTTTCGCGAAAAGAAGCTGCGGTTTCTGACCTGCGAAGCGTGGCGGTTGGTTTTGGAGGATTACGGGAAGAGGCCGCGGACCAGTGTCGCGTCCGCAACGCGCCCGACTGCGAGAATGTAAGCGCCCGTACGCATATGCGTGCGGTGCTTGCGCGTCATTTCGTGAACGTCAAGAAACGCGCGCCGCATTACCGATTCGAGCTTCGAATTTACTTCCGCGGCTGGCCAGAAGAAGCTTTGCAAATCCTGAACCCATTCGAAATAGCTCGCGGTCACGCCGCCCGCATTCGCCAGAATATCCGGCAGCAGCATGATGCCCTTGCGCGCCAGCACTTCATCGGCGTGTGGTGTTGTGGGGCCGTTGGCGGCTTCCGCCACGATTTTGGCCTTGATCTGATCCACGTTGTTCAGCGTAATCGCATTTTCGAGCGCTGCCGGAACCAAGATGTCGCACTTAAGCGCCAGTAAGTCTTCGTTTGAAATTCGCGATGTGCCGGGCATCCCCACCACCGTGCCGGAGCGGTCTTTGTATCGGCTGGCCTTCAGTGGATCGATTCCGCGCGAATTGAAGACACCGCCCCGCGAATCGCTGATTGCCACTACGCGAGCTTTCTTTTCCGTCAAGAAGCGTGCCACCAACGATCCCGCGTTCCCGTATCCTTGAATCGCCGCGCTCGCGCCGCGAAGGGACATTTTTTTCAGCTTGCACGCTTCCTCGATGGCAACCAGGCATCCGCGCGCCGTAGCTTCCTTCCGGCCTTCCGATCCGCCGATGGAAACGGGTTTGCCCGTCACCACTCCAAGCGAAGAATAGCCCTTGGTCATGGAATATGTGTCCATGATCCAGGCCATGGTCTGTGCGTCGGTGTAAACATCCGGCGCGGGAATATCTTGCTCCGGTCCGATGAGCGGCAGAATTTCAGAAGTGTAGCGGCGCGTCATGCGTTCGAGCTCGGCCTTGCTCATCCGCTTCGGATCGCAAATCACTCCGCCCTTGCCGCCGCCAAAGGGAATGTTCACGGCCGCCGTTTTCCATGTCATCCAAGTTGCTAGCGCCTTCACTTCATCCAGTGTCACGGCGGGATGATATCGGAGGCCACCCTTGGCCGGGCCTCGCGCCACGTTATGCTGCACCCGATATCCCGTGAACACTTTCACCTGGCCGTTATCCATTTTTGTGGGAATGGATACTTCCAGCACGCGCTTCGGGGTGCGCAGAATTTGCCGCAATCCTGGGTCAAGCTTCAGATGTTCAGCGGCCAAATCAAACTGAATCTGCGCAATGCGGTAGGGATTTAGGTCCTCGCGCGGGGCTATGCGCGGCATGGGTTGAGGAATCGCTTTGGCAACACTCGCCATGGTGCTCTCTCCTGCTACGCTGGGGGGCCTGGTTGCCTTCTGACGCCTGCGCCACGCTATCAGATCACTAAGGCTCGTAAGTCACGTGAAAGTCGAAGTTTAGCTAAGCGGCTGGGGATGTCAATGAAAACAGTGCCGTACTGAAATTGGATTTGTCCGAAAAGCAATGCCGTGGGCCACTCCATTGCTGCTGTCGAGCCCCTGTAAGTTACTAAAAATAGGTCAGTTGGATGCGCCGGTGAGGGGAAAATTCGCCGGGGTTAGTCTGTTCGGCGAGCCACCCCGTACTGCGGGGCAGGCTCTCTGGTTGACCCCGCTGGTCTTGGGGGATACTGTTCCTGTCCGCGATGCCAAGCTCAGCGAGCAGAAACCCTTGGCAATCCGGACGCTTCGCGTTCGCGTATCTAAATTGGGGAGCCGCCACAACCAGGTGAGTCCGGAGACGTCAAGCGAGTCGAGAGCCTCGGACGCGGCGCTCATTGGTCGGCTCGTCCTGCGGGACGAAGGCGCACTCGCGGTGCTGTACGATCGCTACGCCGGAGTGATTACTTCCGTGCTGCGCCGTATCTTGCGTGACGACCAGGCGGCCGAGGAGATTTTGCAGGACATTTTCTTTCAGCTCTGGAACACCGCATCGCGCTTTGATTCGTCGCGCGGATCGTTGCCCGCATGGCTGGTGGTGATTGCGCGAAATCGCGCCATTTCCAGGTTGAGACGGCACAATCCGGCTGCGGGCGACGCGCTGATGGAAGGCATGGCGGTTTCGCCCCTGAATCTCGAAAGCGCTGCGGCGCGGCAGCAATTGGTCGAACGCGTGAAGGCCTCTCTTGAAAATTTGCCGAAAGAGCAGAGGGCCGCTGTCGAGCTGGCATTTTTCGAGGGTTTAACGCACAGCGAGATCGCGGCTCGCACCGGCGATCCCCTCGGCACAGTTAAGACACGGCTTCGGTCCGCACTGGAAACATTGAGGCGGACGTTGCATTCGGCGGCGCGATCGGCGAACCCAATAGAATGAACGACCATCCAACTCGCGACGAAGATTTCGACCTCTACGCCCTCGGTGCGCTCGAAGGCGGCGAAAAACAGACGCTGGAATCGCATATCGCCTTTTGTCTCGGATGCGCCCAGAAGGTTGCCGACGCCCGAGGACGCATCGCCATGCTCGCGCTGGCAGCGCCGCCCGCTAAGGCGCCCGCCATCGTGAAGGAACACCTCCTGCAGCAAATCCGTGGAGCCCGTGGGCAAAGTGAAGTTGCGCTCACCGGGATGGAGTTGCAGCCTGCCAACCGCAAGGTCTTGTCTCGATGGACCGCCGTTCTGCTTCCCATCGCTGCCGTTCTGGCCGTCGCAACGTTTTTGCTCTGGAACACCAATCGTCGGCTGGATAGCCAACTCGCTTCTCTTCGCGCCAGCGCGCAGCAGCAAGAGGAGCAGTTACAAGACGCCCGCGATATCACCGGCCTCATCACGGCGGGCGAGACAATTACAGTTCAGCTAACTCCTCAGCCCGCTATGCCCCGCGGCACCGCTCACGTGATGTACAACACCAAAATGGGCATGCTGATGTACGAGGGCCAAATGCCTCCCGCTCCGGCTGCGAAGAGCTACCAGCTGTGGCTCGTTCCCGCCAGCGGCAATCCCATCAGCTGCGGAGTTTTCAATCCCGTTGCCGGACAGTCCGATCACTGGATGATGAAGCTGCCACAGGGAATCGAGCCCAAGGCTTTTGCGGTCACGCTCGAACCCTCAGGTGGCATGCCGCAGCCCACCGGACCCAAAGTCCTGGTCGGGGCCGCGTCCTAGCGCCAGACAATCTTTCTTGCCGGTCGTAAGCCCTTGGGGTATAAGTAATTCCGTGGTCCGGCCCGAAACATCGAACAGATTTTGACCGATTCAACCAATCCACCTTTAGCATACGTAGCGTACGTGTAGCGTGAAGATCGGCCTGCTGGTCGTGATGATTCGCCGGAAGGCCGCGTTAGCCCTGAGGAGGGAAGTGAACATGAAGAGAGCCATCAGCATGTGCAGCCTGCTTGCGGTGATGCTCGCAGCGATTAGCTTGGCCACCTTCGCCGAAAATAAGACGATGACGTGGACGGGCTGGATCAGCGACAGCCACTGCGGCGCAAAAGGCATGAGCGCGGACCATAAGGCCTGCGCCGAAACCTGCGTCAAGACCAAAGGCGCTTCCTGGGTTTTCGTCAGCGCGAAGACCAAGAAAGTACTATCGATCAAGAATCAAGATGCAGTGAACGCGGATGAAGATCTGGGTGCGGCAGTAAAAGTCACCGGCCACGTGACTGAGGACGGCTCCATCCAGGTGGACAGTATCGCTAAATCCAAGACGTAAAATTTCAGGCATTGAAAAGCGCGGTGCGCAGGTGAAAGGTTTGGGACCTGCGCACCGCGCTTTTTTGCGACTGCTCGTTAGTCCTTCGGCTTGATCTTCTCCACTCCCATGTAGGGCACCAGCACTTCCGGAATTGCGATTGAGCCATCCGCTTGCTGAAAATTTTCGACAATCGCAATCCACGTGCGTCCCACAGCGAGACCCGAGCCGTTCAAGGTGTGGACGAATTCGGACTTTTGATTTCCTGGGCCGCCCTTTGGCCTGAACCGAATCCCTGAGCGCCGCGCCTGAAACGTCTCCGTATTGGAGCAGGACGAAATTTCCATGAACTCGCCCGCCGAAGGCAGCCACACTTCGATGTCATACGTTTTCGCCGATGCAAATCCCATGTCTGCGGTGCAGAGTTGCATCACGCGATAGTGGAGGCCCAGGCGTTCGAGCATCTTTTCGGCGTTGCGGACCAACGTTTCCAATTCGTCGTAGCTTTTTTCCGGCCGCGTGAACTTGAATAGCTCCACTTTCTGGAATTGATGCTGGCGTTTGATGCCGCGCGTGTCTTTTCCCGCCGCGCCGGCTTCCGAGCGGAAGCAAGCCGTCCACGCACAGACTTTGATGGGCAATTCGTCGGCGTCGATGGTTTCGTCGCGATAGAGACTTGTCAGTTCCACTTCGGAGGTGGGCGTGAGCCACAAATCGGTGCCTTCGAGGTGAAACATATCGGCCGCGAATTTCGGAAGCTGGCCGACGCCGGTGAGCGCCGCTGTGTTCACGATGAAGGGCGGCAGGATTTCCGTGTAACCGTGCTCTCGCGTGTGCACGTCGAGAAAGAAATTGGCGATGGCGCGTTCGAGGCGCGCTCCCAATCCTTTGTAAACCGCGAACCGCGCGCCCGCGATTTTTACCGCGGACTCGAAATCCAGAATCCCGGCGCGCTCGCCCACTTCCCAGTGCGGACGCGGCGCGAAATCGAATTTCGGCGGCTCGCCAGAACGCCGCACCTCCACATTGTCCGCCGCGCTTTTGCCTACCGGGACGCTCGCGTGCGGAATATTCGGAATCACCAGCAAAAATTCCTTCAACGCGTTGTCCAAGCGCGCCACCAGCTCGTCGCTGCGCTTGATTTTTTCGGACGATTCCTTCATCTGGCGCAGGAGCTTGTCTCTTTGCTCGATGCGATCCGTCACGTCTTCGCCCTTCGCTTCGAGATCGCGAATCGTTTTCTGCAGCGGGCCGATGATGTCGTTGGCTTTATTGCGCTCGGCCTTCATCTGCTCGGTGGCGGTGATCAGCTTGCGCCGCTCGGTATCCACTTCGACGAAAGGACCGAGGTCGATCGTGATGCCGCGGTCGCGCGCCATCTTCTCGATCACGTCCATGTGCTCTCTTACGAATCCAAGGTCCAGCATAGGGGAGGCAGAATAACCGAAAGCAGTGGCTAGTGGCGAGTGGCTAGTGGGTGCCGGGACTTCAGCGCTGCAACCGTGGCTGGAATCGGGGGTCCAGCTTTCGTGACGGGTAGACTGTACCTCCATCCTTTGTTTGCAATGACTTGCGTCATGTTCTACTCGTCCTGTGTTGCGATTAGAATGCGCTCTTGCGCCGTCACTTTCGCAGCGAGCATTGTCGCGTCCCGAGTGATTCAGCGCGACGTTGGGCGCCGGTCGCCAGCGGAGCACACGGGTTCCTGCTCCTGTGAGAGCCTCTAACTGCGCCCGAACTGCGGTCGTTTGGACCATGCTTCAATATTCCTAGATAGGAGGGATCGCGCCAAGGACGAGCCCCTGTGGACTTTGCCCGCTGCCTTAAACTCGGGAGGTTCATGGCTCAGAGCTAGCGACGCGAACTGACTAGACTAAGAGGCGAAATGCAAGAAGCCAGCCTAGACTTATAGACACCATGTCGGCGAGCGATCACGTTTTGCGTTGAGCATGCGGCGGGAGGGTGCGCGCTAGGCCAGTTTTAGGCGCGCAGGGGAAGGGATTCGGTTTCGAGAGTGGCGAGGTCCAGGGTTTGAGAGGCATGTTGAATATCGATGCCGACAATTCGGCCCTTGTCATCGAAGTCAATGACTAGTCCGTCCTGAATTTCACGCGAATCCACGCTGGGGCGCGCGTTCAGATCGATATAGAGAGAATCCGTTTCGCGGTCGTAATGCAGCTTCATTTTTTTGCCTCAACTATTCGGCAGGGACCCTGAAATCCCTGTCCGGAAACGCGTTATGCACCGTCTGACGATCTGCCAGGGTTACGACGCGCAGCACGCGTCCGCCAAGTTCCGGAAACGATTCCCCAAAAACGGACGCGCCCGTCCGGTTGGACGGCTGCCGCTAAAGGCTTCGCAAGAATTCTCTCACACCACTCTAGCTGAATGTAAGGCCTCTTGCGAAGCACTTGCTCGCGGAAGTACCGCGTAGTTTTCATCCGCGGGTAACGTACCTTAATTCGATCAATTTCAGGGCGAGACGATGATTACGATTCGACAATTCGAAAAGAGTGGGAGCCAGCGCCACGGTTAAACCTTCGAGAGCAAAGCGCTATTTGGGGGCGAGGCCTAGGAGGACGTTGCCGGGCATGCCATTTCCGGTACCGACGTAGCCGGAGCCGACGAAGAGCATGCTTCCTGCAATGACGGGGCCGGAGGCGCCGAGCGATCCGCCTTTGGCCGCGACGCCATTGACAGTCGTTAATTCGCGCGCGGTATCAAACTGCCAAATTTCGTGACCGTCGGCGGTGGAAAGAGCGTGCAAGACGCCGTCCCATCCGCCCGCGAAGACGACGCCTGGCATCACCGTAACCGCTGCTTCGAGTCCTTTGCGGGGGCGACCGCTAGCGCCGGGATGCGCGGGAGATGGCGCGATCGGAACATTCCACAAGATTTTCCCGTCCGCGAGGCGCACTGCGGCCACGGTGCCGGCCTGCGTATCGTAGTAAACGTTGTCCTTGTCTGCAGCGCCGCCCCACATGATTTGCACTTGGATGGGAGCGGTTGTATCGCGGCCAGCGGAAAGATCGACGGTCCACAGAAGCGCACCGCGCCGATCAGGGTTGAGCGCGACGACTTCGCCGCCTTTATGCGCGCAGACGAGAATGCGCTTGCCGTTCGCGAGCGTCTGCAAAATCGGTGAGTTTCCGAAATCCCAATCGGGGCCAACTTTCGCGGGGCAATGAGTGTCCTTGGGGCCGGGGCCGATGCAATCGCCGGGCGATGCGTCGTTCGCGAGCGCCTGATACGACCACAGCACTTTGCCCGTCTTCAGATCGAAGGCCATGATCGAGTCCGAAGTTTTCGCCGCGGGTTCGGTGAAGCCATTGCCCGTGCCGACATAAATTGCGTTGAGCTTGGGATCGATGGTCGGCGCGGACCAGATCGACGCGCCCGCCGGCGCCCAGAGCTGCGTGCCCAGCGCATTCTTCTTCGTCGGTTTCGGCTCTTCCGGAATCGTGTATGTTTTCCAGATTACCGCGCCGGTATTCGCGTCGAGCGCAGTTAGGCTGCCGCGGTACGTGCAACAGGGATAATGCGGATCGGACGAAACGATTTCTTCGGAGCCGGCGAGCCCGACGTATAGCCGACCCTTGTAAAAAACGGGCGCGGCGGTGATGTGCGAGAGCAGACGCTGCTCGAGGTTGCGCTTCCAAATGAAGCGTGCCGGTTCGCGCGTCGAGCGCATAGAGATTGGCTTTCTTGTCGCCGAAGAAAACGGCGTAGGCGTTCCTTTGCGCTTGATGGGCGCGATGAGAGCCGCTGTACGGATTTGCGCGTCGGCGTGGAACGACCAGTAGACGCACCCTGTCGCCGCATCGAGCGAATAGGCGAAGCTATTGTAGTCGCCGAAGAAAATGCGTCCGCCGAAAACCGACGGTTCGCCGGATGTCTCTCCACCCGCGGGCAGGCCGAACGCCCACTTCAATTTCAAGTGCGGCACATCATCGGAGGAGAGTCCGGCGGCCAGAGCGGATTGAAAGCGAGTGTTGGCGAGGCCGTTGCCCCAGCCGTTCCACTCAGAGGCGCCCTCGGTCGGCAGATCACTGATTGCGGGATTGGATTCGCAATGATTGGTCATATTCTTGGCGTCGCCGGCATCGGCTGCGCCGAGCGGACGTCCGCCGAAAAATTCGGCCACTGCGCGCTTTTCGCTATTCGCGAGATTCTGCGCCTGCGCGGCCATAACGCCGGTGGTGAGCGTCGCGTAGATGGCCTCGGGAGTCATCTGCGCGAGCGTTTCAGTATCGGGGGCGGCACGGCCGCCCTTGTTGGTGTTTTCGTCGGCGCTGGTCATGGCGTGGTGATGGCAGGTTGCGCAGTTTTTGTTGAAGACAGCCTGGCCGACGATTCGCGCCATGGGGCCGACGAGCGGCCCTTGCGGCTGCGCGGCAGGCGTCTGAGGCGAGGCTTGCCGGGGAGATGGCTGCTGCGCGGCGGCACCCTGCTGCTGCGCGGCGGCGCGGGAACTGAGAAACGCGAAGGCGAGGCTCGTCGCGCAAATCAGAGCTAGAAGAGTTTCGCGACGATTCGGCATTTTCGGTTTGCTCTCCGTTACCGCCAGCGATTGTAGATCAAATTGGTGCGCTTGGTGGGTTGAGGATGCGCCCGGTGGATCGGCGCCCAATGGCACACGGGTAGCCAAGCATGTTCGCCGGGCACAGCATGCTGTGCCCCTACGAACACGACCGAAACAGATTCATCACTGTGCGAGGAGGGGTTTTAGTTGGGCTTCGATGACGTTGGTATATTCGAAGCCGATTATTTTGTAGCGCAGGATGCCTTGACGGTCGTAGAGGAACGTTGTCGGCAAGCCCAAGATTCCGCCGAGCGCCTGCGTGGCTTGTGGCGAGGCGATTGCCAGCGGGTAATGGACGCCGGCTTCGCGGGCGAACTGCATCGGGTCTTCGGTATCCATCATCATGGTGGCTTTGAGGCCGAGGACGGCGAAGCCGCGAGAGCCATAACGGTCCAGTAGCTTCTGGTAACCGGGCATTTCCTTTTTGCAGGGTTGGCACCAAGTGGCCCAAACGTCAACGAGGAGGACTTTGCCGCGAAAATCGGACGACGATAGCTCACGGCCTTGGAAATCTTTCACGGAGAAATCGGGCAGGCGCGAACCGATTTCGCCTGCCGCGATCGCCGGCTGCGCCGATTTTGTGGTGCTCGCCGAATGCTGATGGCATCCGGCGAGCAGCATGGCTGCAAAAACGAGGAGCCAGTTGGCAAAACAACGTTTAGCTTTTTTGGACATTTGCTCCCTCTTACTCTTTTTTCTGAACTTCGGTAATCAGCAGCTTGAGCGGCACCGACGGGTCCGCTTTCTTTTTTCCCGACTTTAGATACAACTGACCCTTGACGGTAATTTTGGAGGGCGAGCCCGCAAGTTCCGCAAGACCCCGCGATTGATCGTTGGGAGTGATCACCCAAGAGCGATTGGGTTCCACTTGAAATGCGAGCGCGCCGGATGCGTCTTTCACCGCGCGCCCTTCGGCGGTCACGTCCATTTCGGCAACGGTGACGCCGCTATCGTAGGTGGCCTTGAGAAGCTGAGCGGGATCGATTTGCCCGTCCTCTTTCGGAGTTATCTGCACCGTGCCATCCCTGAGGCTGACTTCCGCTTTTTGCACGCCAGACTGGCGCTGCAGGTGTTGTTGCACACCGTAGGCTCAAAAGTTTCAAGTCATCCCTTCGACGCGCATCTCGACATGTTTTATTTGTGCCTGCGAAACAGGCGCTAGGCCTACGCCCAATAGCAGAAGCAGCGCGAATTTATTGATTTTCATTTTTTCTCCTTTCAGAACATATGAAATCTGAATTGCTGTGTGATCCCGAAACTGATGTGGCGACGAATGAGAGCAAACATCGCGCCATTCGAGTGGGCGACGTCCCAATCCATTCCTAGCCAAAGATGCATACCGGGGCGCACGCCTACGTAAGTGGTGACACCGGCGAGCAAGGCGTCACCGCCGCTGCCTTTTTGAGTGATGCCCGCGATGCGATCGTCCTGCGAATGCAGCCAGGTGAGTGCAGGGCCGATAAACCACTCGCGAGTCGCGTTCTTAGCTTCGTATGGACGATACGAGAGCCAAAAACGGGATTCGATATCGCTGCCGAGGCGGGTCGCTTGAGTTCCCTCGGTGCGTATCAACGAGTGGAAATCCTCGTCGGCGACCAGACGACGGAGATTGAAAAGGCCGGTGTACGTCCAATTCGCCGACAGAAATAGATCGGTTGAGCCAGAGCCGGGCTGCAAAGTTGCGGGCAGGTGGTCGCCATTAGCTTGATTCAAATGCGTGAGGCCGGTGGGAAGTTTGGGGCCGAACGTTACGGACGCCTGGGTGGTCCCGCGAGGTGAATCGCGCCGATAGAAACGATACTTCACGAGGATCATGGTGTCCCCTAGTCCCGTACCGCCCGCCCCTTGCGCTCCCGGGATGTCAAAGTGGTTTGTGACTACAGGGATGAGAACGGTGAGGTCGAAATTGCGGAAGAATCCCCAGGTGAAATTGAAATCGCCTTCGTGCGAGAACGTGGGCCTGGCCGTGGCGGAGATGCTCGAGAAATCGCCGGGTGCCAAGCCGCGCGTGTTGAAAATGGAGTTGTAAGAAATTAACGCGCCGCCGGGAAATAGCGGTGCGGCGGTTTCGGGTGCGGTGCCTTGCGCCCTAAGCGCGTGTGCTGAACAAACGATACATAGAATGACTATCAGAACGGATCTGCCGAGGCAGATCACGTACTTTACTTTCACAGGTTATTCCTCCAGTAAAGATGACTGCGCGCGGAAACACTTATCCGGGCTAGCGGGCGGAGCCGCTTTTATCTGGAGGAGCGATCAGAGGCGAAGAGGTGAGAGGCTGGCGGGAAGAATAGGCGGCGCGTGACAGTAGACGGTCGCGAACAGTTTGGATCCATCTAAGGCTTTCGAATTTGCGACGGCCGGCAATGCCGCCGCGACGGCAGGCGAAAACTGTACGTGGTGCAAGGAAGCGGGTTGCACAAACGGCACGTGCATGGAGGGCATGTTCTTGCAGCAGTCTTGTTGACCGTGGCCGTGCGAGCAGGGCATCGAAGCGCAACAGTGCATCGCGGCTTGTGGCGTCTCGAGCGCGGAGCAATCGGCCGCGTAGCTTGCCAGACTTAGCGCAAGCACTGCGAGTAGGAATGTTTTGGTCACGCGCATCCTGATACAGGCTAGATGCAGCAGCGCCATCGAGTCAAGTCCAAGAACAAACGTTAGGCGCTATACGGCGTCGAGGGCTTGCTCGAAGTCAGCGAGGAGGTCGCGCCAGTGTTCGATGCCGACGGAGACGCGGACAAGGCCGTCGGTGATGCCGGCTTGCGCGAACTCCTTTTCGCTGAAGCCGGAATGCGTGGTGGTTTTTGGATGGCAAGCGAGAGTTTCGACGCCGCCGAGCGAGACGGCATTTCTCGCGATTTTCAGGTAGCGCAGGAAATCAAACGCCGCGCGCTTTCCACCGCGAAGTTCGAGAGAAAGCATGCCGCCGGGATAGTCGCACTGCGCGGCGTAGATTCTTTTCTGCTCGGGATCGGTGAAGAGCGTTGGGTAGAGAACTTTTTTGATTTTTTTGTGCTCGGCGATGCGCTCGGCGATGCGCTGCGCGTCGATGCTGGACTTGTCCATGCGCAGGCGCACGGTGGGCAAGCGGCCGCCGAGCATCCAGCATTCGTCGGGCTGAAGAATTGTGCCGAAGAGGCCGCGCGTGGGGCGAATCCTGCGGATCAGGTCGGGATCCTTCGCGAGGGCGATTCCAGCGAGCATGTCGCTGAAGCCGGAAAGGTATTTTGTCCCCGAATAGAGGACCAGGTCGGCGCCGAGTTCGAGCGGATGCTGGAATGCTGGGCCGAGCATGGTGTTGTCCACCAGGACCAGAGGGCGCGCGCGGCCCTTGGGAATTTTCAGCGCAGCAACGGCATCGCAGACCTGACGGATATCCGTCATGATCAGCGTTGGATTGGCGGGCGTTTCCAGCATAACCGCGCCGAGATTTTTTGCGGACGCGATCGCGCGGCTGATCCGGCCGGCGTCGCCGGAAAATACGGGAATGCCGGAGATGCCCCACTGCGAGAGGCAGTCCTGAATGAAATGCTGCGTCCCGCCGTAAATCGGGACGGTGTAAAGGATGGATTGGCCGGGTCGCAAAAGAGCGAACAGCGATGTGACAATGGCAGCCATCCCGCAGTTGAACGCCAGCGCGGACTTGGAACCTTTTTCGAGATTCACGATCTGGTCCTCGAGCATCTGGGCGTTGGGATGATTGAAGCGCGAGTAGATCAAGTCCGGCCCTTCGCCTTCGGGCAGCCTGGTGCGGCCCGAGGTGACGTTGAAAGCGTGCTCGGCAGCTTCGGGGCTGGAAAAAACGTACGTGGAGCTGCGAAAAACGGCAGGACGCGCGGAGCCGAGTGAAAGAGTAGGGTCGAATCCTTCGGTAAGAACTTTTGTGGAGGGCCTCAAAGTGTTCTTATCACCGCGGCGGGTGCGAGGCATAGCGGAATCTCCTTTTCACGCTTATACGCTAACACGCCGCGCGATCGGAGATGTTTATCCTGTGGCCGAAGCGTGAGGTCCGGCGGCAGGGGTGCCGATCTCAGATGGAAATTGCGATTTTGCCGAGGAAGTTTCCGGAAGCTTGTAAGCGGAAGGCATCAGCGGCGTCGTCGAAGGGAAAAACCTTTTCGATGACAGGTTTGATCCGATTGACTTCGATGGCCTGAATCAATTGCTCGAGGCTGGCGCGGCTGCCGACTCCGATGCCGTGCAGGCTGGCGCTCTTGAACATCAGGCTATGCGGATTCGCGTTGCCTTCAGTGCCCGCGAGCACGCCAATCAGGGCGATTTTTCCCTTCCAACCGACACATTGAAACGAGCGCGCGAGCGTCCCGATACCGCCATTTTCGATCACGCAATCGACGCCGCGTCCTTCGGTGATCGCGAGCACTTCTTTTTCCCAATCGGGATGCGTCTTGTAATTCACGCCGCCAAACGCGCCGAGGCTTCGAGCGCGCTCGATCTTCGCGTCGCTCGATGAGGTGACGATGACGCGCGCTCCTGCGGCTCGAGCGAACTGCAACGCGAACATCGCAACACCACCGGTTCCCAGGCAAAGCACAGTGTCTCCCGGCTTGATGGGCGAGCCGGCGAGCATCAGAGCATTCCACGCGGTGGCGCCCGCGCAGGGCAGCGTGGCTGCCTCTTCGTAGGAGAGGCTTTTGGGCATGGCAACCCAGCCGTCTTCGTGCAGTGCGATGTATTCCGCGAGCGTGCCATCGAGCGGCGCCCCCAGGGCCGCACGGCTTTTCGGAGGCACGCCATCAATCCACACTTGGAAGAAGGATGGGATCACGCGGTCGCCCGGCTTGAAGCGCGTAACGTTCGGGCCGACGGCGACTACATCGCCAGCGCCATCGGAGCAGGGAATCGTGTCACGGTCAAGATTGTAGTGGTACGCTCCGACGACGATGGCGTGATCGCGGTAATTAAGCGCGGCCGCGCGGAGGCGAACGAGAACGTCGTAGGGCCCAGGCTTCGGGTCAGGGCGCTGCGCGCGGCGCAGATCTTCGAGCTTGGTCGGGTTCTTGGGGATCTCGTAGACGTTCATGGGCGGAGAGAATAACGGAATTTCGGCGTGCTGAGAAGCGGCGAAAACAAGTTACAGAGGGCGCAACCAGTTTTGGGATTGCCGTTTGCGCCGGTCAAGCGGCGTGTACGTCCAACTCGACGGCTTTTTCGAGCTGGTCGAGGGAATTTCTGACGGTCAGGAGGATTTTCTCTTTGTCGGAATCGCTCAGGAGTTCGGCAGCCCGCAACATCAAGTGGACCGCGTCCACCTTCACGCGCAAATCCAGGGCTGGATCGAAAATGTGCAGGCGGTCTTCGAGCCAGACCAAAGAGGGATCGGCTTTCAGATTGCGCACACGTTGACGAAGCGCTTCCAACCGGGATTCGACGTCACTTATCTGCGGACCTGCTTCGGCATTTTCCCGCGCCTTTTCGATTGCAGGCACGGTCCGAAGGTGGCGACTCGTCTCTTGCGCGGGGTCATCGATGATTTTGGATTTATCTGTCATCACAGGCTCACAGTCTCTGTTCTGGCGCTGCAGTACTTTTCAACTCAGCTACTACGTTTCAGCTGAGACGGAGCTAGTAAAGCAATGAGAGTACCAACCCGGCCCGTTTATCGAAGTGGTTATAACGCGGCGATTTAGCGGCTCTGATCGGAATTTAACGTAAGGATTGTCGTTGGTACTGAACCGTGGAGATTGTTCTATGTACCTGCAGTTTGTTCCGTGTGATCTGCGCCATAAGTAGGGATTGCGCGAAGCTGTGCGCCGTGGAATCGGGGCAATGTGGGAGCCGGAATGAGCTGTGCTAACATCGAAGAACCGTGGCCAATACCGTTTACATTGTGAGCGCAGCACGAACGCCGATTGGAAAATTCGGCGGCATGCTAGCGGGTTTTACCCACCCCGATCTGGGAACGATTGCGGTGCGCGCGGCGCTTGAACGAGCATTCGGCGAGCCGATGCCGGTCGAGCGGAATCCCGGAGAATTTGACTACCCGCCCGCGGTCGGATCGGCAATCGGCAAGGCCCCGAACGGCGCCTCGAACCTGCCTTGGCACGTTGATGAAGTGATCTTCGGCAACGCGCGTCCGGCGGGCGTGGGGCCAAACCCGGCGCGGCAAGTGGCGTGGCGCTCTGGACTTGGCGACGATGTGCCGGCATTCACAGTGAACATGGCCTGCGCTTCTGGGCTGCGCGCCGTGGTATTGGGCTGGCAGGAGATCGTTACGGGCCAGGCCGGGATTATCGTTGCGGGCGGCGCAGAATCGATGAGCCGCGTGCCCTATCTGGTGGAGGGGCGCTGGGGATTCCGGCTCGGCAATCAGGAATTGACCGACGGGATGTACCGCGATGGGTTTCTCTGCCCGCTCTCGAAGATGATTATGGGGGAGACGGCCGAGATACTCGCGGAGCAGTACAAAATTTCGCGTGAGGAACAAGACGAGTTTGCAGTTGAAAGCCATCGGCGCGCCACAGTGGCTTCTACCGAATGTCATTTCAAAGAAGAAATTATTCCCGTGCCAGTTACGGATAAAAAAGGCAACGTGACGATCCTGCTGAAGGACGAGCATGTCCGCCAAGATGCGTCGCTTGCGGGAATGGCAAAACTGCCGACCGTTTTCAGCAAGACCGGCGCCATAACCGCGGGGAATTCGAGCGGCATTACGGATGGCGCGGCGGCCGTAGTCCTGGCGAGCGAGGAAAAGGTCCGCGAACTGAACCTCAAGCCAATTGCTCGAATTGTCGATGCCACTATTGCGGCGGTGGACCCGCGCGTGATGGGAATCGGTCCCGTGCCCGCAGTGCGCAACCTAACGAAGCGCACCGGAACAAAACTCGAAGATTACGATGCAATCGAGCTGAACGAAGCCTTTGCGGCGCAAGTGCTGGCCTGCGACCGCGATCTCCACTTCAATCGCGAGCGGCTCAATCCCAATGGAGGCGCGATCGCGCTGGGCCATCCCATCGCGTGCACCGGGAGCCGTATTCTCACCACCCTTATCCACGAAATTCGCAGGCCATCCGGCTCGGGAACTGGACCATCGCCCAGTCCGAGAGCCGGCCGGCGGGGTCTTGCCACATTGTGTGTGTCTGGCGGATTGGGCGTGGCAGTCGAAATCGAAACGGTCTAACCTTTGGACGAAGACATCCCCGCTTTCAAGGGGAGTCGCAGGTCCGGAGCGATTTCAAATGCAGCCGACAAATCGCGGAGTGGAAGTTCTGGGAACTATGGCGCTGGTCGCGCCGAAACTGGAAGATTTCAAATTTCTAAAGGTGCGCGTCGAAGGAGACGTTGGCCACCTCACGCTGGACCGTCCCGACCACAATCTTCTGAACGAGCGCATGCTCAGTGAACTCGCCGTGGGCATCAACTCGCTTGGCGATCGCAACAACATAAAGCTGATCATTCTCGCTTCGGCGACCAAGGCATTTTGCGGGGGCATCGAGATTGGCGAATACACGCAGCGGCGCGTGTTTCAGTTGCTCGACGCGTTCCACGGCGCATTCTCGGCGATGCTCGACACCTCGAAGCCGCTGCTAGTGGTGGTGAACGGTCCGGCATTCGGAGGAGGAGCGGAGTTGGCGGCGCTGGGTGACCTGGTGATTGCCACGCCCAAGGCAAAATTCGCGCAACCGGAAATCAAGCTGGGAGTATTCCCGCCGTTGGCCGCCGCGATCCTGCCGTATCTTCTTGGTCCCAAGCAGGCGCTCGAACTTGTCTTGACGGGAGAAACGATGTCCGCCGAGCGCGCCCGGGAATTGGGATTGGTGAATTGGTTGGTGCCCGAGGACGGGCTTCAGAAGAAAATTGATGAGGTAACCGCGAAAGTGACGGCGCAATCCGCGCCCGTGCTTACGATGGCGAAGAAGGCGATCATGGGCAGCCTGGGGTTGCCACTGCGCGACGGCGTGCGGGGCTCGATGAAGGTCTTCTTGAACGAACTCGCGGAGCTCGAAGATTCGCAGGAAGGTTTGCGCGCGCTGGTCGAAAAGCGCGCCCCGAAGTGGAAGAACCGCTAAAGCGAGACTGATTGACAGCGGGAAACGTGCAGCATAGACTCGCCAGCGACAATTGAACTGGCACGGGCATCTGGAAGGCCGTGAAAATCGGCCACGGTCCCGCCACTGTGATCGGCGCACTGCGTGAGTGGGCGCCGAGAGTCAGGAATGTACTCGCGCCAGTCGAAGCCAATACTCTTCGCGAGAAAGAGATTGGCGATGAGCCTCGCTATCCTCGCGAGGCTTTTTTGTTGGAGGCGAGGAATTGAATCGAGCGCGGCGCAGGCGAGTTTGCGTCATGGTGATTGCGGCCGCATTAATTGCGGGCTACGCACCCAGTATGATTTCCGCACAAACTGGCAATGGCCGCATAGTGACGGATGAAGTGGGGCGCAAAGTGAAAGTACCCACAAGGGTGACGCGCATCGTGACGCTCGCTCCGAATCTGACCGAGACGATTTACGCGCTAGGGCTCGAAGATCATCTCGCGGGCGACACGGATTACTGCGATACGCCCCCTGCCGCGAAGGCCAAGCCACATGTGGGTAATCCGCAGAATCCCAGTCTCGAAGCCATTGTGGCGCTGCACCCCGACCTAGTGCTGGCGACGACTTCGATCAATCGAGTGGAGACCGCCGATGCGCTCAAGCGTCTGGGCATCGCCGTTTATACCAGCGATCCACATACAGTGCGAAGCATGCTCGATTCAATCGAGCGGATGGCGGCGCTGATGGGCGGGACGCAGCAGGGAGATGCACTCGTGTCACGCATGCGCCAGCGGCTCGATGCGCTGCATTCGCGGCTCCACGATAAGCCGCTCGTGCACGTACTTTTCGTGGTGTGGCCGGAACCGCTGATCAGCATTGGGCAGAATACGTTCATCGCGGATGCACTGCGATGGGCTGGAGCGGAATCGGTGGTTCTATCCCGGCGCAATTGGCCGCAACTAAGCGTGGAGGAAGTGGTGCGGCTGCAACCGGATTACATCATCTTTACGAACGATCATGGCGAAGGAGCCGCCGCCGAACTCGCGGACCTGCGCGCGCGACCAGCGTGGCGAGATTTGGATGCCGTCGAGCAGGGGCATGTGGTTGGCGTGAGTGACGAGGCGATACGGCCCTCGCTGGGGCTCGTGGGTATGATCGAACAGCTGGCGCGGCAGTTGCATCCCGACGCGTTTTCAGAAAATCGCGCGATCCGGCAGGACACAGATGAATCCCAAATGGTGTCCGCATCGCTCACTGCTGCGCGGATCGCCCACAGGTGCGCTGAATGCGCCCTCTGACGCCGCAGCGCGTGGCATGGATTTGCATTGGGCTTGCCGCCGTGCTGTTTGCGGCCATGGTGATCTCCCTGCGCGTGGGCGCGTATCCGATCGCCGTGCGCGATATCGTGATGACGCTGGTGAATGGCGTTCTGCGCCACTGGGATGCAATCCCGGCGGAATTCCGCGATGTGATTTTCGAGATTCGATTGCCGCGCATTTTGCTGGGGATTGTCGTAGGGGCGTCACTCGCGACGGCGGGCGCCGGTTTTCAAGCACTTTTGCGAAATCCACTGGCCGATCCGTACGTGCTGGGCATTTCAAGTGGATCGGCGCTGGGCGCAATCATCGCGCTGATCGTCGCGCCGCACACGCCGGGCGCAATTCAAGTGGCCGCATTCGCTGGCGCGGGCGTGACAACCGCAGCCGTGTATTTTCTGGGACGCCGCGGCGGGCAACTCGACAGTTCGACTCTCTTGCTGGCAGGGATTGTGACCGCGTCATTTCTTTCGGCCGTAATCATGTTCATGATGACCACGCTGAGCGGGCGCGATCTCCGAGGAATGGCTTTCTGGCTGATGGGCGATCTCGCTTCGCAGCCCACAGTTGATTCGCGATGGCTGTATCTCGTGATGATCGTCGCGGTAGGATCCATTTACACGACTGCGTCGGATTTGAATCTGATCCTCACCGGCGAGCAAGAGGCACGGCACCTTGGCGTCAACGTGAATCGCGTGAAACTGGTCGTTTACGTGGCGGCCTCTGTGCTCACCGGCCTGGCCGTATCAGTGAGCGGCGCAATCGGATACGTCGGACTGCTTGTGCCGCACCTAATGCGCATGATGTTTGGGACGGACTACCGGCTGCTGATTCCCACGTCCGCGTTGGGCGGCGCGATTCTGATCGTGCTCGCGGACGCGCTGGCGCGGACGGTTGTGTCTCCCACGGAATTGCCGGTAGGCGCAATGACGGCGATCGCAGGCGCTCCTGTTTTTATTTACTTGATGCGGCGGAGAGTGAGATGAGCGGCGCGGTGCCAAGCAACACCTCGGTGGCGGCGCCGACCGTCACGGCCGCGAGGCAACCGGGGTTGCGGCTCAAAGTCGAGCAGGCAAGCTATGCATACGCGGCCACCGACCGCTCCGCCCCGAAATTTGCGCTGGGTCCGGTGAGCTTCCAGGCGCAGCAGCGCGAACTGATTGCAATCCTGGGTCCCAACGCCAGCGGCAAATCCACGCTGCTCACGCTAATTGCCGGGCTGAATAAGCCGCTATCCGGAAGGATCGAAATTGACGGCGTTGAAGTGAGCCAGATTGATTTGCGGATGCGCGCGCAACAGATCGCTCTGGTGCAGCAGGAAAGCGAGTTTCTGTTCCCACTGCGCGTGTGGGAGTACGTGTTGCAAGGACGCTATCCATATGGGCGGCGGCTGCGCTTCGAATCGGCGGAAGATTGCCTGCACGCCGGAAACGCGCTGGCACAAGTGGGAGCGGACGCGTTTCGCGATCGATGGATGGACCGGCTTTCCGGCGGCGAAAAGCAGCGCGTGATTCTGGCGCGCGCGCTGGCGCAACGGCCGTCGCTGCTGCTGCTCGACGAGCCGACGCAGCACCTGGATATCGGGGGCAAAGTGGAATTGCTGCGGCGGTTGCGGCGGTTGGCGGATGAAAATCGTTACGCGGTGCTGGTGGTGACGCACGAGCTCGATCTGGCGGCGGAGTTTTGCGACCGGATCGTGCTGCTCCACAAAGGCAAATGTCTGCGCGTGGGGACGCCCGCGGAAGTCTATGAGCGCGCGTTGCTAGAAGAAGTGTTCGAGGCGCCGCTGGAAGTCGAGATGAGCGCGAGCGGACGGCCGCGCGTAATCCTGAGGAGCGGGCAGTAGACTCGTAAGAATTTTTCTCACATCAGCCGCAAAGGAAAATTTTCCTTTGCAAACGGCGCTTTCAGTCATCAAGCGTCGCAAACAATCACAAGGAGACTCCGCGCACGGGAAGACGGTGAAAAACCGTCGCCGCCGCGCGACTGTAAGGCGGAAGTCTTTCGGCGCGTGCCACTGGCCCGGCCAGCGAATCGATCGAGATTCGATGGCGGGATGGGAAGGCCGCGCCGCAGTCCTGATGTGCCGGGACAATTCGCCGAGCCAGGAGACCGGCGGAGTCTCAATCCGAAAACGCACGCTGGGCGCGCGCTTCCGGACAACCTTCAGCTCCCGCGCGAGAGGGAGAGGAGGAAACATGAGACTGCACCGCTTTGCGTACCTCTTTTTTGCAGGTGTCTTCGGAACACTCTTTGTTCAGCCCGTCATTACTCACGCACAAGGAACAGCCACGATTCACGGCACAGTAACCGATCCCAGCGGCGCAGCCGTTTCCGGCGCGGAAATCACCGCCCAGGCAATCGGCATGCGCAGCATCACGCTTCGCGATCAGACCGGCGCTGACGGAAACTTTTCGCTGGCGTTAGCGCCGGGGAAATATCGCGTGAGCATCCGGCACGCAGTATTCGCGCCGGTGGAGCAGGAATTCGTATTCGCGGCCGGTGAAACGCGAATGTGGGATGTGCGATTGCAGCTTGAAAAGATGTCCTCAAGCGTAATCGTGAGCGCCACGGCGGAGCCGACGACCGCGCAAACCGCGCCAGACCTCGTCGACGTCATCACCAAACAGCAGATTGATCAGCAGCAGGCAATGTGGACGATCGACATGCTCGCAGCGGAAGAAGGGGTAAGCTTCGATCGCGGCGGGCCGTTTGGCGGCGTCACCGGACTTTTCCTCGATGGCGGAAATTCGAATTACACGAAAGTGCTGGTGGACGGCACGCCCGCAAACCAGCCCGGCGGCGCCATCGATTTCTCGAATTTCACGCTTTTGAACGTGGATAAGATCGAGATCGTCCATGGCGCGTCTAGCGCGCTCTACGGCTCCGATGCGATGGATGGCGTGGTGCAGATTCTCACGCATCGCGGAACCACGATCGTGCCGCAATTCACGCTTGAAGGCGACGGAGGCACCTTCGGCACGGGCAATGGCGGTGCGCAGCTCAGCGGATTGCTGGGCGCGTTCGACTATTCGGCCGCCGGTGGATATTTTTCCACCGAGGGTCAGGGACCAGGCGATTACTTTCGCGACGCGACCGCCTCTGGAAATTTCGGCTGGAAATTTTCCGATACGGATTCGCTGCGTCTCGCGCTTCGCAATAGTTCGAGCGATGCGGGACAGCCTGGACAAACGCTGCTTCCGGGCCAGACGATTCTTGGCCAGCACAACGATTTGCACGATTTCTCCGCCAACTTGACCTGGAACTTCACAACGGGTGAGCATTGGCAGCAGCAGGTGGCTGGCTTCGAATCGCGCTTTCAGGATAACGATTTCTCGCCGTTCTTTGGCTCGTTCGTCAGCAAGTACAATCGCGCCGGCTTCGAGGGTCAATCGACCTACCTTTTTCACGATGGAGAACTCACGGCCGGATACGAGAACGAGGTTGAGGTCGGTCCAACGGAGGCGCGGCACAACCAAGCCGGATATTTAGAGGTGCGGCGGCAATTTGGACGGCGCCTCACCGCCGTGACTGGAGGCCGCGTCGAAGCGAATGGATTCTTCGGAACGCGATTTGTGCCCCGCGTGGGAGCCTCGTACGCGCTGCGCGATGGGCAAGGATTCTGGGGAGCCACGCGTCTGCGCGCTTCCTACGGGCAGGGAATCAAGGAGCCTGAAATTCTGCCCCCGGATTGCAGTCCGCAACTCGCGCCGGAGGAAAGCCGCACAGTGGGCGCCGGAATCGATCAGTTACTGGCGTCCGACCGGATTCGTCTCTCGGCCACGTATTTTCACAACGATTTCCGCAACATCGTGAGTTTTGCTTTCCTAGCTCCGAACCCCAATTGCCCGGCTTTTGGCGGAAGTTTTTTCAATACCGAAAGCGCCCGCGCCGATGGAGCGAACGCCGCGTTCGACGTAAAAGTTACGCGCTGGCTGAACATCGCTGGAAACTACACCTACGACGATTCCAAGGTGCTCGTAGCTGGATCCGAATTCGATCCTTCGTTTGAGGCGGGCAACCGGCTTTTTCGGCGGCCGCTCCACTCGGCAAATTTGATCGCGAACGCTCATTTTTTGCGAATGAATTGGAATCTCTCGGGCCATTACGTCGGACGCAGGTCCGATAGCGATTTCATCAGCACATTCGTGAATGGCGTCTGCCAGCCGGGGCCCGGAAGCCCGTGCATTACCAGCAATCCGAGTTACGTCAGGTGGGACTTCGCCAATAGCATCAATCTCGGGCACGGCCTTTCCACCGTGGCGCACATCGAGAATCTTTTCGATAAACACTACCAGGATGAAATTGGCTATCCGGCGCTGGGGTATAACTATCGCCTCGGATTAACCTATACGTGGGGCGGAGAGCGCCCGATGTAATCGGCGCGAGTCTTTCTCCAGTTTTACGCGATCGCCGCGAAGCGTGTCGCACCAGCCCGATGCTATAATTGTGCGGTTATTATGAGTCGAACTGCACAAGAAGCGCCGCGAATCGCGGAGGAAGTGATGGCACGCTACGAGGCCGTGATCGGTCTGGAGGTGCACGCGCATCTCCAGACCTTGACGAAGCTGTTTTGCGGCTGCTCGACTCGCTTTGGCGATGCGCCCAATTCGAATACGTGTCCAGTATGCCTGGGGCTGCCTGGAGCGCTGCCTGTGCTCAACCGGAAAGCGCTCGATCTGGCTCTGCGCGCTTCGATGGCGCTCGGCTGCAAGATTCAGGAGCGTTCCCGTTTCGCGCGCAAAAATTACTTTTATCCCGACCTGCCCAAGGGCTACCAAATTTCTATGTACGAGCTGCCACTCGCGATTAAGGGAGCCATCGAAATTGAAGTGGAAGGACAAAAGAAGCAAATTGGCGTCACGCGTCTGCATATGGAAGACGACGCGGGAAAAAGTTTGCATGAAGGTTTTCCCGACTCCGATCGTTGGAGCTATATCGATTTCAATCGCTGCGGCGTCCCGCTGATTGAAATCGTCTCGGAGCCAGACCTGCGTTCGCCGGCCGAAGCGTACGCCTATCTCAATACGCTGAAGCAGATTCTCGAATACACCGAAGTCAGCAACTGCAACATGGAGGAAGGTTCGCTCCGCTGCGATGCGAACGTCAGCGTTCGGCTCCGCGACGCGCAAAAACTCGGGACTAAAGCGGAAGTGAAGAATCTGAATTCATTTCGTTACCTCGCTCGCGCGCTGGAATACGAAATCGAGCGGCAAATCGCCATCCTCGAATCCGAAGGCTCCATCGCCCAAGAGACGCGGCTTTGGAACGTGGCTGCGGGGCGCACGGAGCCGATGCGTTCCAAGGAATTTGCGCACGATTACCGCTATTTTCCCGATCCCGATTTGTTGCCGGTTTCGGTTTCAACAGCGATGATCGAGGAAGTGCGGCGCTCGATGCCCGAATTGCCTGCTGCGAAGCTGGCGCGCTTTCAGAGCGCGTATGGAATCACGGAGTACGATGCTGGTGTCCTTACGGCCTCGCAGAACCTGGCGGATTATTTCGAAGCGGCCGTGAAAGCTGGCGCTCCAGCAAGAACCGCGGCAAGCTGGATCTCCGGGGAGCTGCTTCGTCGCCTGAACGACGCGCGGAAAGACATTTCGGATTGCCGCGTAACACCTGAGTCGCTGGCCGAATTGCTGCGGAAAGTCGACAAGGGTGAAATCACCGCCGGAAGCGGCAAAAAAGTATTTGCGATAATGTTCGAGACGGGACGTCAGGCCGCCGAAATAATCGCCGCAGAAGGGCTCGCGCAATTGACGGACACCAGCGCCATCGAGAAAGTCGCCCGAGAGGTCGTTGCGAAGAGCCCGGACAACGTGGCGAAATATCGTGCGGGCAATGAAGGCGTCTTCAAGTTCTTCGTCGGCCAAGTAATGCGCGAAACGCGCGGGCAAGCCAATCCTCAAGCGGTGAACGAAATCCTCAAAAGAATTCTAAGCGGCGAATAACTCGCGCCGTAAAGGTGGAGAACCAGCGTGCTGAAGAAGGGTGATGTAGCTCCCGATTTTCATGCCACAGCCGACGACGGCAAGACCGTTTCGCTCGCGGATTACCGCGGACGCAATCTAATTCTGTACTTTTATCCCAAGGCCGATACCACCGGCTGCACCCACGAAGCCGTGGAATTTCGCAGCGCGCTTGAACAATTCACGCTCGCCAACACCGCGGTTGTCGGTTGCAGCGGCGACTCCGTTCAAGATCAAGCAAAATTCAAGGCCAAATACGACTTGAATTTTCCCCTCCTCGCCGATAGGGAATTCAGCGTGATTGAGGCCTACGGCGCCCGCCGGATGAAAACTTTCTTTGGCAAGTCAGCGCTCGGAATCGTGCGCATGTCGTTCTGGATCGGCCCGGACGGGATAATCCGCAAGGTATGGGAGAAAGTCACCGCAAAGGGCCATGCCGCTGAAGTCCTCGCCGCAGTTCGGACAGGCTAAAGCATGGCTTCGCGAAATTCGAATTAAGCTCGAAAAACAATTCGTCCAGCGACAATAGTCGCGGCCGGTCCGCCGCGAAATCCGCGTCCATCGAAAGGAGTGTTGCGCGATTTGCTTGGTGACTCCGCCGCGCGAAAAGTCCATTCGTGATCGGTGGAGAAAATTGTGAGATCGGCGGCTTCTCCGGCTGCGATCTTCCGCTGCATTCCAAGAACTCGCGCGGGCCCTGCGGTAAAGAGTTCCACGAGCCGGATCAGCGGCAGTTTCCCGGCGTCTACAAGACCTGCAATGCCCAACGCCAGCGCCGTCTCAAATCCTGTAATGCCGAAAGGCGCGCGATCGAACTCCACGTCCTTGCTCGCGGGATGATGCGGCGCGTGGTCGGTGGCGATGGCGTCCACGCTGCCGTCGGCAAGCCCTTCAATCAACGCATCCCGATCTTCGCGCGAAGCCAGCGGCGGATTCATCTTGTAGCGCGAGTCGTATCTCACATCTTCATCCGTCAGCGTGAAATGATGCGGCGTCACTTCGCAAGTCACGCGCAATCCGCGCTTCTTCGCCCAGCGCACATACTCGAGTGACGCGCGCGTGGACATGTGCGCGATGTGCAGCCGCGCGCCGGTCAGCGCGGCCACCTCCACATCGCGTCCCGCGCAAATCGATTCCGATTGTGCCGGAATGCCTTTCAGTCCCAAGCGAATCGAATGAGGGCCTTCCCGCATCACGCCGCCGGCAAAAAGTGACGCATCTTCGCAGTGATCGATCACCGGCAAATCGAGCGAATCGCAGTAATCCATCACCTGCCGCATCAAACGTGCTGACGCGATCGGCTTGCCGTCGTCGCTCACCGCGACGATCCCCGCGCGCTTCATCGCCCCAATTTCGGCCAGCGCTTCCCCGTTGCTGCCCATTGACGCCGCGCCAATCGGCCACACGCGCACCGATGCCGCCGCAGCCGCGCGCTCCACAATCCCGCGCGTCACCGACGCATTGTCATTCACCGGCTGCGTGTTCGGCATGCAGCACACCGCCGTGAACCCGCCGCGCGCCGCCGCTTTCGTGCCGGTCTCGATTGTTTCGGATAATTCCTGGCCGGGTTCGCGCAAGTGGCAGTGCAAATCGATAAAACCCGGCGCGACGATCAGTCCCTTGGCATCAAATATTTCCGCGCCGTCCGCTGAAATATTCGATCCAACTTTTGAAATGCGCTCGCCGTCGAGCAACACGTCCAGCGGCGCATCCGTCTTGCTTGTGGGATCGATTACGCGCCCATTTCTAATCAGAAGCATGCTGTCGTTCCTTCGCGGCGGGATGGGGCGCGTCCACCGGTGCGCTGCCAATCAGGTGATAAATCAAAGCCATTCGCACGGCCAAGCCGTTAGTCACCTGATCGAGCACGCACGATTGTGGCCCGTCGGCGACGGCCGAATCAATTTCCAGCCCGCGATTCATCGGCCCAGGATGCATCACCAGCGCGTCCGATTTTGCAAGTTTCAGACGCTCGGGCGTGAGCTGATAACCGGCGATGTATTCGTCCGGCGCCAGTGCCGGCTCGTGCAATCGCTCGGTCTGGACGCGCAAAACCATCACCACGTCCGCGCCTTCCAGCGACTTCTCGATCCGCAGGGTACGCCGCACATTCGGCGCAAGCTCTTCCACCTCGCGCGGCACCCACATGGCTGGCCCGCACAGCGTAATGCGTACGCCGAACTTGCTCAGTAGGTGGATATTCGAGCGCGCCACGCGGCTGTGCAGAATGTCGCCAAGTATCGTTACGTTTAGGCCTTCCAGCGTTCCTTTGCGATCGCGAATGGTCAGCGCGTCGAGCAAGGCCTGTGTCGGATGCTCGTGCGTCCCGTCGCCCGCGTTCAGCACCGGAATATCAAGCCGTTGCGCGACGAATTCCGGCGCGCCGGAAGACGCGTGGCGGATCACAATTCCGTCGGGCCGCATGGCTTCGAGCGTGCGAACCGTATCGATCAGCGATTCGCCTTTTTTCAGGCTCGACGATTCCGCCTGCAGCGCCATCGTATCCGCGCCCAGCCGCGCGGCCGCCGTTGTGAAACTGATGCGCGTGCGCGTGGACGCTTCGAAGAAAGCCACCGCAACGGTTTTTCCGCGCAACGTCGCCAATTTTTTCAGGGGATAACGCTGGAATTCCTGAAATGGTTTCGATTGATCGAGAATAAAAACAATTTGCTCGCGGCTAAGAGACTCAATTCCGAGCAAATGTGACAATCGCTGGAGCACGGTTCCCTTTAGGCCCTGCCTCCGGCGCGTTCTCCGGCGGATTCCGCAACCCGGTCCACCAGCACCACGCGCTCCTCGCTATCCACCTCGCGAAGACGAACCTCTACAATTTCCGTATCGCTCGTTTCCACTGCCCGGCCCACGAACGACGCCTCCACAGGCAATTCCCGGTGGCCGCGATCGATCAGTACGCACAACCGGATGCGTTTCGGCCGGCCCAGGTCGAAAAGACCGTTCATTGCCGCCCGGATCGTCCGCCCGGTGTAAAGAACATCGTCCACAACCACCAGATCCCGGTCGTCCACGCCGAAGTCGATGTTGGTGGATTGAACCACTGGCTGCGGACCAATGGTCGAAAGGTCATCGCGATACAATGTGATATCGAGCGTGCCCACCGGCACCGCCGTTCCGACGAAGCCGCGCATCAAGTCCGCCATGCGCTCTGCAAGGGGCACCCCGCGCCGCCGGATGCCGACCAGCGCCAGATCCTTCGCGCCACCGCTCTTCTCGACAATCTCATGCGCCAGCCTTTGAAGCGTCCGGTTGATCTCTTCCGCTGAGAGCAGTTGCCGCTTTTCTACCACGCGCATTTGCGTGTCATCCTAGCATAGACGCTCGTGTTCCCAGCCCCGCAATCATCGTTTCGCGAGTCCCCTCGATCGGTTCTAGCCAATAGAGGGCGGACAGAGTTTTGCACAGGCTCAACCAGCCATGTTATTGACCTGCGTGCTAGACTGCCCCGAATGAATTCGCCCGAGCGGGCACCCATCTCCGAATCCCCCTCGGGGGTTGACCTCCGAGTCAGCATCGGTGCCGTTCATCTGAAGAACCCCATCATTGCCGCTAGCGGCACCTTCGCTTACGGCATCGAGTTCGCGCAACTCGTTGACCTGAATCGCCTCGGCGGCCTAGTGGTGAAGGGACTCTCGCTCGAGCCAATGGCTGGCGCTTCCGCCCCTCGGATGCGCGAGACTACCGGCGGCATGATCAACGCCATCGGCCTGCAAAACATTGGTGTACGGGCCTTCGTCGCCGAAAAGCTTCCCGAACTCCGGAAGTATAAGACTGAGATTATCGCGAATGTCTTCGGCCGCACGATACGGGAGTATGTGGAGGTCATCCGCATCCTCGAGGGTGCCGAGGGCCTGGCCGCCTACGAACTCAACATCTCCTGCCCCAATGTGGAACGGGGCGGAGCCGAGTATGGTACCGACCCAACCTTGGTCGCAGATGTGGTCGGAGCGGCCCGAGCGGCGGCCCACAGGCCCCTCTGGGTTAAGCTATCACCATCTATTGGAAACATTGGCCTTACAGCCAGGGCAGCCGAATCTTCGGGTGCGGATGCCGTCGTCATCGCCAACACCTACCCGGCAATGTCAATAAATGCTCATACCCATCGGTCATACCTGGGTAGTACGACAGGAGGGTTGTCGGGCGCGACCATAAAACCGATAACTATGAAGCTAGTTTATGACGCCCATCGGGTAATAAATATTCCGATCTTAGGGCTTGGCGGTATAGACCAACCCGCTGATGTCATTGAATATATGGTCGCCGGAGCGATGGCAGTTGAAGTCGGAACGGCCAATTTTGCAGATCCTAGGGCGTGCGAGCGGTTGGTAGTGGCCCTAGAAAGATGGTGCGATAAAGAGAAGGTTCTTAAAATCAGCGACTTACAAGGGTCATTGGAGGAATGATCCTGATTGTTTCAGCACCAGCCAGTTGCTAGAATCTAATTGATTTTAAGGAGGTTACACGATATGAGAGCGAAGCTTCTCGTAGTTCTCGAATCCGTGTTCTTAGGCCTGGGCGCCCTTATCCTCATTCCGTCCGCGAATCCGAAGCCGGCCGCGAACGTAAACAGCGCCTCTCAGACCGTGCCTAAGACCTCTCGGTCCACAGCCTCCTACCACGGCCACCAGAAGCCACTGGCGGTCTGGGAATGCACCACCAGCTGGTACGGAGAAGACTTCGATGGCCAGCAGACCGCCGACGGCGAAACCTATGACATGTACGCTGATACCGCGGCTCATCCCACTCTGCCCCTAGGCTCCATTGTTCGGGTCGTGAATACTCAAAATCATCGCAGTCAGATCGTCCGGATTAATGATCGCGGACCTTATGTCGAAGGGCGCGAGCTTGATGTATCCTACGCAGTGGCTCGAAGCTTGGGTTTTGACGGGCGCGGCTTGGCTAAGGTTCGCCTTGAGCTGCTGAAGGTGCCATCACGCCGGTCCCCGGATCATCGCAACTAATCGTCGCCCTGGACTTAGACCGCCTTGGGCCGGCTCTGCTTTTGGCGCGCCGGCTCCGAGGCACAGTAGGCTTATTCAAAGTAGGCAGCCAGTTATTCACCGCCGAAGGTCCGCGAGCCGTCGAAAGACTCGCAGGGCTCGGGCCCGGCATATTCCTCGACCTGAAATTCCACGATATTCCGAGCACGGTCGGAAGCGCCGTCGCCGCGGCCGCCGATCTTCCCAAGGTCCGCATGCTCACTCTTCACACGCTCGGCGATCTCGCCATGATGCGCGCCGCCAGAGACGCGGTCGCAGCCAAAAGGCGCCCTCCCTTGCTCCTGGGCGTAACCATATTGACCAGCATGGAGAGTGCCTCGCTCCGGCGCGTCGGAATTTCAGGATCACCAGCCTCGCGAGCGCTTTCCCTCGCTCGCCTCGCCAAGCAAGCGCAACTCGATGGAGTGGTCGCCTCCTCCCACGAAGCGCAAGCCATCCGTCGCGCGTGCGGCCCGGACTTCCTCATCGTTGTTCCCGGCGTGCGCCCAGCCAGCGCATCTCTGAATGACCAGGCGCGCGTGGCCACGCCCGCCGAAGCCATCCAAGCTGGAGCAAATTATCTTGTAGTCGGCAGGCCCATTACGCAGGCTGCCAGTCCGCGCGACGCGGCGCTCGCCGTCGCCAAGGAAATCGCTTCGGCCCGTCCGCGCCGATAGCGCGATTCCGCAAACAGCTTGTCAGCCATCCGACGTGCTATACTTGATTCGATAGACCGTTACATCCGGGGGGCCCAAGCTCGTTCAGCCTGGGCGCGAAAGGCAGGTACCCTATGTGGGACAGCCCCATGCATTTGTTGATTATTGCGATCGTAGTTCTCGTCCTTTTTGGCGGACGCAAAATTCCAGAGGTCATGAAGGGATTGGGACAGGGAGTACGCGAGTTTAAGGACGGTATGCGCGGCGATCAGCAGCAGCCGCCAACCCAGGCAAGCCAGCCCGCAAATCCACCGGCTGCCAGCGCTCCTCCATCAGCGCCGGCTGAGGAGAAGAAGTAAGCCTTTCTCCGGCCGTCATTTTTTTGCAGCCGATTCGTGCGCCGCAGACTCGTTCCAGCCGAATTCCTGCAGTAGCGACCAAAGCCGCGCAAGAGGCAAGCCCATCACGTTGAAGTAGCATCCCTCGATTCGCGTCACGTAACGGCCCCCGATTCCCTGTATCCCGTACGCGCCGGCCTTGTCGAATGGCTCGCCGGTTGCGATGTACCGTCCAATCTCTTCCTCGGAAAGCGGCGCGAAGGTCACGCGCGTTACTTCGTCCACCACGCCTTCACGCATCCGCGGCCGCTGCACCACCGTCAGTCCCGTGTGGACTTCATGGACATTCCCGCTGAGCTTCCGCAGCATCCGCCTCGCATCCTCTTCCGACCGCGGTTTGCCCAGAATTTCGTCTCCTGCAACCACCACCGTATCCGCCCCCACGAATAGACAATCGCCGTCGCCCGTATTCGCGTCTGCCGCCGCGCGCGCCTTTTCAAGCGCCAGCCGCCGCACGTAATCGCCGCGCAACTCCCCAGCCCGTCACGTTTCATCCACTTCGGCGGCAAACACCTCAAACGGAATCGCGGCATTCCGCAGTATCTCCGCCCGCCGCGGCGACGCCGATGCAAGTACGATCTTCATCATCCGCTCAATTCTGCCACACGCCGCCTTTGCAAAGACTAGATGTCCACGTCTTTAGTCTCAGGCCCGGCCAACGCCCCCGCCAGCAACAGAACCCCGCCCAGCGCAAGAATCACAATTTCGGTATACGCGTAAGGCACTGCCAATTCCCTTAGGCCGAGCATGTAAAATGACGAAAACGCTGGAATGATGGTCGCCGCGCTGTACCCAACGCCGTATCCCGACGCTCGCACCGATGTATGAAATCGTTCGTTGATGTAGGCAGCAAGCACGGCCCACACCGGTGTCACGCATAGATGGACGCCCGTTACCAGCGCGATCACTTCGGCGGCGCTCTGGTATCCCGCCCTTATCAGTATAAAATACAAGAATGGCCCCAGCGTACATGCCCCCAGCCCAAACGCAATCCGAGCTACCCTTCGTCCGAACTTTTGTCCGACGACGCCCACCAAAATAAACACCGGCGTGAGAACCGCGTACGCCATGATCTGCGCATCCGTCACCACGACGCTTCTCACATGCCGGATCGTCACCAGCACTCCCGGCAAAATTGAAGTGATGGCATTCAACGTGAACCATATGCCGCTCATCACCACGAATACTTGCGAGAGGCGGCGGAAATTTTCGCCTCGAAAAAGTTCCTTCAGCGGCGATTGCGATTTTTCCGCGGACGCCAAACCTCCGATTCGGGCACTCGGAAGTAATAAGCGAAGACTCCGCCTGCAAGCAGCGCTCCCAGAAAGAACGGTATGCGCCAGCCCCAGCGCACGTACGGAGAGTCGATCCCTTCCGCGGGAAAAAGTCGCAGCAGCCCCGTGGTAATCAGCGCCATCGCCGCCATCGCCACCGGAAACCCAGCCTGGATGATTGCGGACCACATTCCCCGCGATTGCTTCGGCGCGTACTCCATGGCCAGCGGATTGGCCCCCGTATATTCGCCTCCAGAAATATGCCGTCCACCAGCCGCAGGAATGCCAGCAGACCAACGCTTCCAATTCCCCAAGTTTGGTAGCCCGGCAGCAAGCCGATCAGCAGCGTGACCACCGCAAATCCTCCCATCGATAGCAGCGTGATTTTTCTCCGCCCGAATCTATCGCCGTAATGGCCAAACAGAGTTGCTCCCACTGGCCGCCCCACCAGCGATAACGCGAATACGATGAAGTACAAAGTGGATTGCAAAGCGGGGCTCAGCGTAGCTGGCTGAAAATACGACATCGCCGGCCCCAGCGCCACGATCGGCAGGTAAACGTCGAACATGTCGACGAAAAATCCCATGAACGCGGCACGCAACGCCCGCTGCCCCGCTTTCATCTTCTCGGATTGGAGTGCAGGCCCCGCGCCTCTAAAGCCCGGTTCACAGGAGTTGCCGATTCAACCATCCGCACACCCTCTCAGTCCCCTGGAATCACCCCTTGCCTCAGACCGATTGAATCATCGAACGCGATTCGACCGTCAGCGCTTTCTTGCTGGAGCGCCGGAAGGCGCGATTGATACGGGAGCGAAGGTTTGAACGTAGCGCCGGGTGCTTTAGCCCGGCACTCTTGCCTTTCGACTTCGTCTCGGGTGGAAGGGCGGGGTTTTAACCCCGCCATAAAGACGTCGCGCGCAGCGCTTTCCTTCTTGCTTGCACTGAGCGCAGCGAATGTGCCCTGAGTGATGGCGAAGGGTGCGCAGTTTCTATCGCAGCTTGTAGTCTATTGAACTTGCCACTCCTCTTGCCCTAAGATCGAGCGGTAAACCGCGCCTTGGTTACCTTCTCGAAGTGGCAATGCAAGAGTCACATGTCCTGCGCGTTCGATTTCGATTCGACGAACCGCATACTTCGTTCCCGCCTTGCCGGAGAGGTGAATGACGAAGAGTTCATAGATTTCTATCGGGGCATATCTCGGCGGGTCATCCACCTTAGGCCAAGCGCAGGAGTAGTCGATCTATCGGGCGTTACCTCGTTCGATGTTTCAGTTCAGGTGATGAGCGCACTGGCTACCTTGCCGTCCGTAGTGCAGGACCCGAACTTCCTACGTATTGTGATTGCACCCTCTTCCGAAACTTCAGCAATGATGCGCATGTTTGGGACAGCAGCAGGGCAAGCTCACCCCAATGTTAAGGTCGTTCAAACAGAGCGGGATGCTTGGGCACTTTTGTCGGTGAACGAGCCACGATTCGATCCACTTCCCGCGATGTGATGCCGGATCCGTTGACCTGCCTGCGTCGTCATCCTGAGCGGAGTGTCCCGCCTCTTTTGTTTTGCGCGAAGCGCCGGGACACGCAGCCGAAGGACCTCTCTTCGCTCGCCATCCGCCGAGGTGGGCTCCTGGCTAGCGACCCCTTCGTTCCCTGAGGGCGAAGCGGCGCTACAAGAGCCACCTCGGCGGATGGCGAGCGAAGAGAGGTCCTTCGACGTTCCTTAGTGTCCCGGCGCTTCGCGCAAAACAAAAGAGGCGGAACCGCCGCTCAGGATGACGACGCAGGCCGGTCAACGGAACCGGCATCACATTGCGGGAAGTGGATAGAATCGTGGCGCGTTCACCGACAAAAGTGCCCAAGCATCCTGCTCTGTTTGAACGACCTTAACATTGGGATGAGCTTGCCCTGTGCTGTCCCAAACATGCGCATCATTGCTGAAGTTTCGGAAGAGGGTGCAATCACAATACGTAGGAAGTTCGAGTCCTGCACTACGGACGGCAACGTAGCCAGTGCGCTCATCACCTGAACTGAAACATCGAACGAGGTAACGTCGATAGATCGATTACTCCTGCGCTTGGCCTAAGGTGGATGACCCGCCGAGATACGCCCCGATAAAAACTATGAACCTTCGTCATTCACCTCTCCGGCAAGGCGGAACGAAGTATGCGGTTCGTCGAATCGAAATCGAACGCGCAGGACATGTGACTCTTGCATTGCCACTTCGAGAAGGTAACCAAGGCGCGGTTTACCGCTCGATCTTAGGGCAAGAGGAGTGGCAAGTTCAATAGACTACAAGCTGCGATAGAAACTGCGCACCCTTCGCCAGCACTCAGGGCACATTCGCTGCGCTCAGTGCATGCAAGAAGGAAAGCGCTGCGCGAGACGTCTTCGCGGGGGGGTTAAAACCCCCGCCCTTCCACCCGAGACGAAGTCGAAAGGAAGAGTGCCGGGCTAAAGCACCCGGGGCGCTACGTTCAAACCTTCGTTCCCGTATCAATCGCGCCTTCCGGGGCTCCAGCAAGAAAGCGCTGACGGTCGAATCGCGTTCGATGATTCAATCGGTCTGAGGCAAGGGGTGATTCCAGGGGACTGAGAGGGTGTGCGGATGGGTGAATCGGCAACTCCTGTGAACCGGGCGTTAGAGGCGCGGGGCCTGCACTCCGAAGCCGAGAGAATGAAGGCGGGGCAGCGGCCTTTGCGTGCCGCGTTCATGGGATTTTTCGTCGACATGTTCGACGTTTACCTGCCGATCGTGGCGCTGGGGCCGGCGATGTCGTATTTTCAGCCAGCCACGCTGAGCCCCGCTTTGCAATCCACTTTGTACTTCATCGTATTCGCGTTATCGCTGGTGGGGCGGCCAGTGGGAGCAACTCTGTTTGGCCATTACGGCGATAGATTCGGGCGGAGAAAAATCACGCTGCTATCGATGGGCGGATTTGCGGTGGTCACGCTGTTGATCGGACTGCTGCCGGGCTACCAAACTTGGGGAATTGGAAGCGTTGGTCTGCTGGCATTCCTGCGGCTGGTGGACGGCATATTTCTGGGAGGCGAATATACGGGGGCCAATCCGCTGGCCATGGAGTACGCGCCGAAGCAATCGCGGGGAATGTGGTCCGCAATCATCCAAGCTGGGTTTCCGGTGGCGATGGCGGCGATGGCGCTGATTACCACGGGGCTGCTGCGACTTTTTCCCGCGGAAGGGATCAACTCTCCGTACGTGCGCTGGGGCTGGCGCATACCGTTCTTCTGGGAGCGCTGCTTGCAGCCGGAGTCTTCGCTTATTACTTCCGAGTGCCCCAATTGGAAGTTTGGGCATCCCCGAAAAATCGCAATTGCCGCTGAAGGAACTTTTTCGAGGCCAAAATTTCCGGCGCCTCTTGAGGTATTCGTGGTGATCAGCGGCATATGGTTCACGTTGAATGCCATCACTTCAATTTTACCGAAAATGCTTGGTGACGATCCGGCATGGGAGAAGCGTTGTGGTGACGGATGCGCAGATCGTCGCATACGCGTTTATCACGCCGGTGTTTATTTTGGTGGGCATCATCGGACAAAAGTTCGGACGAAGGGTAATCCTATTGCGTTTGGGCTGGGCGCAGTACTCTGGGGCCATTCTTGTATTTTATACTGATAAGGGCGGGATACCAGAGCGCCGCCGAAGTGATCGCGCTGGTAACGGGCGTCCATCTATGCGTGACACCGGTGTGGGCCGTGCTTGCTGCCTACATCAACGAACGATTTCATACATCGGTGCGAGCGTCGGGATACGGCGTTGGGTACAGCGCGGCGACCATCATTCCAGCGTTTTCGTCATTTTACATGCTCGGCCTAAGGGAATTGGCAGTGCCTTACGCGTATACCGAAATTGTGATTCTTGCGCTGGGCGGGGTTCTGTTGCTGGCGGGGGCGTTGGCCGGGCCTGAGACTAAAGACGTGGACATCTAGTCTTTGCAAAGGCGGCGTGTGGGAGAATGAGCGGATGATGAAGATCGTACTTGCATCGGCGTCGCCGCGGCGGGCGGAGATACTGCGGAATGCCGCGATTCCGTTTGAGGTGTTTGCCGCCGAAGTGGATGAAACGCGACGGGCTGGGGAATTGCGCGGCGATTACGTGCGACGGCTGGCGCTCGAGAAGGCGCGCGCGGCAGCAGACGCGAATACGGCGACGGGGATTGTCTTTTCGTGGGGGCGGATACGGTGGTGGTTGCAGGAGACGAAATTCTGGGCAAACCGCGGTCGGAAGAGGATGCGCGGCGGATGCTGCGGAAGCTCAGCGGGAATGTCCATGAAGTCCACACGGGACTGGCGGTGGTGCAGCGGCCGCGGATGCGTGAAGGCGTGGTGGATGAAGTAACGCGCGTGACGTTCGCGCCGCTTTCCGAGGAAGAGATTGGGCGGTACATCGCAGCCCGCGAGCCATTCGACAAGGCCGGCGCGTACGGGATACAGGGAATCGGGGGCCGTTACGTGACGCAAATCGAAGGATGCTACTTCAACGTAATGGGCTTCCTCTTGCGCGGCTTTGGTCGCTATTGCAGGAATTCGGCTGGAACGAGTCTGCGGAGCGCGAATGCGCTGCAACCTGCGGCCGACCGTTGTAAAATTGGGCTTACTTCTTTTCAGCCCGCGCTGATGGAGGAGCGCTGGCAACTGGCGGATTTTCCGGCTCCCTTGCCTCAGAAAGCAGCTGCGGCATATCGCAGCGCATACCATCCTTAAACTCGCGAACTCCCTGTCCGAATCCCTTCATCACCTCTGGAATTTTGCGTCCGCCAAAGAGGACGAGAACTACGATCGCAATAATCAACAAATGCATGGGGGCTGTGCCTTCTCCCCCCTCGGTTTCGCACCCCGACTGAACGAGCTTGGACCCCCCGGGATGTAACGGTCTATCGAAATTAAGTATAGCACGTGGATGGCTGACGAGGTCTTAGCGGAATCGCGCTATCGGCGCGGGCGAGCCAAAGCTCGATTTCTTTGGCAACGTGGCGAGCGCCGCGTCGCGCGGACTGGCAGCCTGCGTGATGGGCCTTCGACTACAAGATAATTTGCTCCAGCTTGGATGG
This sequence comes from uncultured Acidobacteriota bacterium, assembly GCA_963723845.1. Taxonomy (GTDB): domain Bacteria; phylum Acidobacteriota; class Terriglobia; order Acidiferrales; family UBA7541; genus Palsa-295. The sequence continues at coordinate 421 of CAVRSO010000103.1, read as the reverse complement.
CTTCGGCGGCGTGGCCACGCGCGCCTGGCCCTGTCAGAGCACACGCTGGCTGGGCGCACGCCGGGAACAACGATGAGGAAGTCCGGGCCGCACGCGCGAGCATGGAGAGCTTGTGGTTCGTGCGAGGAGGCGACCACTCCATCGAGTTGGGCTTGCTTCGCGGAGACGAACGAGGGAAAGCGCTCGCTGGGCTAATTGTCCTGAAGTTCCAACGCGCAGAAGCGAGAGGCACTCTCCATGCTAGTCAAGATATGGTTACGCCCAGGAGCACGGGAAGAGTGTTTTCCGGCTGCGACTGCATCTCTGGCGGCGCGCCGTTATGGCGAGATCGCCGAACAACCGTGTGCAGAGTGAGCATACGGACTTTGGGAAGATCGGAGAGCTCGTCGTCGGAATATCATGATTTGGAGTTAGACAAATG
>CAVRSO010000102.1:0-5343 GCA_963723845.1 uncultured Acidobacteriota bacterium | reverse complement strand
ACCGTGCCGGCAATCAGCGCGGGATCGAGCTGATACTGCGCCTCCACCCGCTTCCCGGAAATATGTTCGAGTGCGCCGCGAAGCTGCGCCTTTTCGGCATCGTTCAGTTCGCGAGCCGAGGTCACGCTCGCGCGAGTGATGCCTTGCCGCTCGTCCAGTTGCGCGTCAAAAGCCTGCTGGACTTCTCCCAAAAGCTGAATGCGTTCCCGGTCTAAAATGACAAACAGAAAATTGCGCAGCGTTTTTCCTGCCCCCAGGAGCGCGACGAGCGCTTCGAGGACGCGGTGCTTGGACGCCCGTGGGACCGCGGGATTGCCGAGCAGAACGCCAAGCTGCGGCGATTCATGCAGCAAGGCGATGAATTGTGCGAGTTCCTGGCGAACTTGATCGGCTCGATTCTTCTCCCAGGCCACGTCGCGAGCGCGGCGGCGTACCGGTCGGCCAGTGTGCTCACGACGCGCTTCTCTCCAGTTGTCCGATAAATGAGCGAAACAGCGACGCATCCTCGTCCCGATTCACTCGCGTGCGCAACAGTTCCGCCGCGCGTTCGGTAACCAGCCGCGCCGCGATCGCGTGCATTCCTGCCGTCCCGCGCGTTCGCTGGCCTCGATTTCCGCTTGCGCCGCCTTGAGGATTCGCGCCTCTTCCGCGCTCGTGAGGTCGCGCAGCCGCTCCGCCTCCAAGGTCGACTCGCGCGCACCCGCGCGACGCAGATCCTGAATTTCGAGGTTCAGCGCCGCCACCCGCTCGTCGATTTCGTGCAGTTCGCTCGGCGGCGGCGCGCGCTCACTCGCCTCGCGAATCGCGTTCGAAATCGACTGTGCGTGGCTCGAAAATACGGCGCGCCGAACTTGCCGATCAGGTAGGCAATCCCACCGATCACCAGCACGAAGTTCAGCCAGCGAAAGACCAGGCCTGCAGGAGTGTCCGCCGGATCGGGTGCGTTCTCCTCGGCGGCAAACATCGGTAGGGCGGCAAGAAACAGCAGGACCATGCACAGCGTCAACAGCCTGAACCATTCGCCGTATCGCGGCATCGTTTTGGGCCGGATTTTTTCCTGCCGGATCATCTTGGCGCGCTCATCGGGCTTGGTTCACCGGGCCTCGCCGGAGGGTACGCGGGCTGAGCGGCCGTGGCTCCAGGATGGCGTGCACGATCTGCTCGGCAAGCTGCGTCCGGAAGCGGCAATTTCGCCGCGAGCGGCCTCGATTTCAGCCGCGATACGCTTTTTGCCATTTCGATTTTGTCGTTGGCGTGGCCGCGGGCCTTCTGAATGGCCGCGCTGCGTCCTCGAGCGCAACGCGCCGCGCCGCTTCCTGCTCGGCGAAATCTCTGCGCGTGTCTTACGCAGGGTTTCCTGGTATGCGCGCGATTTCTCCTGTGCCGCGGCGCGTACCGATTCGGCATATTTCCGCGCCCCTTCGATCCTCGAGTGCCGCTCGGCCATCACGCGCGTAATCGGGCCGAAAAAACTCCACCGCAGGAAAATATGAGAACACGGAAAACGAATATGACCGTTGGCACCGCGGCCAGAAACAGCTCACCGAGCTGATGAACAATCTCCACGAATCGTTTGCGATCGCTCCAGTATTGGCGTGCTGGCTGGGCGTCCGCGGGCACACGCACGACGGACACATCCGGCCAACCTGAAAGGGCTAGAACAGAGAGAAAATTTATAACATCCGGCGTGGTTTCCGTCAACGCCCGCCATCGTCCACCGTTGCCCTAACGTTGCCCAAAGTTGACGAGGACCGACCTTTTTGGAATTAGCCAAACCCGGCTTGCTAGAATGGCGGGCCATGTCACCTCGAAGGGGGTTATTCATGCCCAGCTTCCCAGGCGTTGACTTCCTCGATTTCGATTCCTTATTGAGCGACGAAGACCGCCTCGTCCGCAAAACCGCGCGCCAGTTCGTCGATAACGAAGTTCTGCCCATCATCGAAGGGCACAACCGCGACGCCACTTTCCCCATGCACCTCGTGCCCAAGCTCGCCGATCTGGGGTTCTTCGGAGCCAACCTCCCTGACTACGGCTGTGCCGGAATGTCGAACGTCGCTTACGGGCAGGTAATGCAGGAGCTCGAGCGCGGAGATTCGGGTTTGCGCAGCTTCGTTTCGGTGCAAAGCGCGCTGGTGATGTACCCCATCCACGAATTCGGTTCCCCCGCGCAAAAGGAACGGTGGCTCCCGCTCTTGCAGAGCGGCCGCGTGATCGGCTGTTTTGGCCTTACCGAGCCGCAATTTGGCTCCAATCCCGGCGGGATGCTCACACGGCCGTTCGCCGTGGCGCCGGGTACGTGTTGAATGGGGAAAAGATGTGGATCACGAATGGTTCGATCGCCGACGTCGCCGTTTATGGGCCAAGGCTGAAGACGACCGCATACTCGGATTTTTGTTGGAAAAGGGTACGCCGGGATTCAAGGCTTCGGACATACACGGAAAACTATCTTTGCGCGCTTCGATCACCTCGGCACTGTCGCTGTCCGACTGCGAGATATCCGCGGACAATATTCTTCCCGGAGCGCAAGGCCTGCGCGCCCCGCTTTCCTGCCTGACGCAGGCGCGCTACGGCATCGGCTGGGGCGCCATCGGCGCCGCCATGGCCTGCTATCAAACCGCGCTCGAATATGCCAAGTCGCGCCGGCAATTTCACAACCAGCCGATCGCCTCTCACCAGTTGGTGCAGGACAAATTGGTTTGGATGATCACCGAAATCAGCAAGGCCCAGCTGCTTGCGCTGCACGTCGGTCGGCTCAAGGACGTGAATCGCGCCGAGCCGTCGCAGGTCTCCATGCTCAAGATGAATAACGTCTGGATGGCGCTCGAAACCGCTCGCAAGGCTCGCGATATCCTGGGTGCGAACGGCATCGTCGACGATTACTGCGTCATGCGCCACATGAACAACCTGGAATCCGTGTCCACCTACGAAGGCACGCACGACATTCACCGCCTGGCGATCGGCGAGCGCATTACCGGCATCGCTGCATACTAAGCGCGGCAACCGCCGAGCGCAACGGGCGCTCCGGGCGCCCCGGGGCATTCCCGGCGTTCCCCCAAAAAGCGGCGGCGCACCAATTCCGCCCCGAGGGGCCGAACCGGTGCGCCGCCATCTCATCTCGTTAATCTTTTAGCGCTGGTCCTAACGTCGTCCCATCACGGCCGACTGAATGACCCGCCGCGCTATCGGTGAAGCCCCTACCGGCATCGGAGGCGGCATCGTCCGCATCTGTCCGCTGGTCGAGACGTGGTCGCTGATCGCTTGCAGCCTCTTCAGTATGGATTGCCACTGTTCCCAGTCCAGTTGTCGCAGGAACGGTCGCAGCCCCTGGATGAACGGATCCTCCAGCAGCGCTTCGCCATTCGATTCGGGAATGAAGAAGCGGTTCAGGCCCACCCCGAGCGCCTCGGAAATCTTCTCAAGCGTCCCGAGGCTCGGCGTCATCTGCCCGCTTTCAATTCGCGAAAGATACGAACGGGAAACGCGCGAGCGAGCCTGTAGCTGGCTCTGCGTCATCCACCGTGATTCGCGCAGTTGCCGGATCCGCTGGCCGATGTTCTCCACCGTTTCGCGGTTCGGCCACTTCTCGAACAGCTGGCGCTCATCGTTAGGAAGCTCCTGCGGCACCGGCGGTGGAATCAGGAACTCCACCTTCGGCGGAAGCAGGCGTAAGCAGCGGCGGCAATTTCCCGCGTGCGTGCGATATTGCACCAATCCGCACATCTTGCAGCGGATCACTTCACGATCTAGATCAGCCGAATCCTTAATACCGTTGCTATGTTCCGCCACCGGGAGCTCCTCATTAGGCTAATCCGGCTGCGGATAGGAGAATCGAGTCGTTCGGAGGGGAAGGCAGAAACGGCGCGCAACGCATATTGCCTTCGGCCGCAGACCTTGTCAAGCTGTTTTTTGCCTTCGCAACACGTTTCTTATGCCTGTTTCTCCGCGCTGCGTGGTCATCTTGGGGTGCCGCTCTGGCATCCTTCCTTAAACGACTGCGTTGCACCGAAGACGCGGGTGCAATCGCGTCAATAAGGCGTTATCGAAAACGCGCCGAGCGTGGCATTCTGGCGTCTGAATGGAACGCCAAATACTTTTTGGCAATCTGAAGACTGCGCGCGCCAGAATACACATCGACAAAATACAGATCGCCAGATTGCACATGCATTGCGCATGGGAGCCGCATCAATGATCACCCGCGATGAAGCCTGGACGTTACTTTGTGAACACACGCAAAACGAAAACCTTCGCAAGCATGCGCTCGCGGTCGAGGCCTGCGTTCGCGCCTACGCCCGCAAAACCGGCGCGGACGAAGCGGCCTGGGGTCTCGCCGCGCTGCTGCACGACTTCGACTATGAGCGCTGGCCCAATCAGGAGCACCATCCCAGCGAAGGGCACCCTTCCTCCGGCGCCGCCATCTTGCGGGAACGCGGCCTGCCCGACGAAATGATCCACGCCATCCTGGCGCATGCCGACTACACCGGCGTGCCTCGCCTTTCGCCCCTCGATCACACGCTGTTTGCGTGCGACGAAATGGCCGGATTCCTTACGGCCTGCTCGCTCGTCAAGCCGGGCAAAACCATCTTCGAAGTGGAACCCGATTCGGTAAAGCGCAAGATGAAAGACAAGGCCTTCGCCCGCGGCGTCAGCCGCGAAGACCTCGCCTTGGGAGCTCAGGAGCTGGGCGTTCCGATCGAGGAGCACATCGCGTTTTGCATCGCCGCGATGCGCGACGTTGCAGCGGACTTGGGACTGGAACGAAAATCCGCCGGCTGAAATTACCAGCCCGCCGGTTTCGCGCGCTCAATCTTCCACGAACGACTTCAGCCTCGACAGCGCCTCATCCCACTTTTCCGAAACCAGGTCGAGGTACTCCTTCATGTCCTGAATCGGCCCGGGATCGAATTCGAATAAGCTTTCGCGGCCGGCGCGCATGCTATGCACCACGCCGGCGCTTTCCAGCACGCGAAGGTGCTTGGTGATCGCCTGCCGCGTCAGATGAGAGCCTGCCGTTAGCTGAGAGATCGAGCGCGGCCGCCCGCCGCTGAGCTTCGCGACCAGCGCAAGGCGCGTCTCGTCGCCCAACGCGGCGAAGGCGGGTGCGTGATGCCGGTCTCTCGCGGCTGTGCGGCTACGATGTTTGCCCGACATAGCTCTCGATGTTCTTCATTTGCTGCGTCCAGCCGCCTTCATTCATTCGCAACGCTTCGGCCCGGCGGTCGCTGGGGATTTTGTCGAAGCCGGACTCCGTCAGCACCAGCAGTGTGCCACGCGCCGTTTTTGTCAGGCGGAACTCTACCAGGGTCGGGGTTTCCTTGGAGTAATCGATCTTGGGGTCGACGGCAT
>CAVRSO010000101.1:0-11789 GCA_963723845.1 uncultured Acidobacteriota bacterium | reverse complement strand
CTGCTGGAATCGGTCCCGTTCCGCAGAGGAAAGTGGGCGAATCGGGTACCGCTCGACTCGTTTCTCGAGCCGGTGCAACTTGGCTTCGGCCTTGTATCGATTGCCTGTCTCTTCCACTGCGCGGTTGTACTCCGGGCCAAATCGAGATTGCAACTTCTTGGTCCCGAGTACGCAGGAAAATCAAGGTCGCGATGGCTGCAACCACTATGATTGCTACCACCACAATCACGGCTACCGCCATCGTGGTCGCGAAGATTGCGATCGCAGCTGTTTGCATTGTGATCATGAAAGTAGACGCTCCAGCTCCAATATGGATCTGGACTGGAAGCCTTTGAAATCCAAAATTGGCTGTATCGGAAGCGGGATAAGTCTGTATCAGGAAGCTAGGAATTCCCCGAAGGGGCAAGCCCAGCATGAGGTTAAACATCGAGCAGTTGCGCCCATCTCTCGGCAATGCGCGCGGTGCGAACAGGCTAGAATGTTCCTTGCGATTTTTGCGAGGGAGGAACGATGAAGCGTTTCGGCCATCTGCCCATGCCCAATCTGGCCTATCAAGATCAAGTTTTTATGGAGAGCACCGCTGCCAGGCCGTTGCGCATTATGGCCGAGTATATTGACCCGATCAACCGCCTGCGCCGCGCGGGCGTGGGAGACACCATCGTGATGTTCGGATCGGCGCGCATTCAGCCGCCGCATGCCCTGGCTCAGCCCAAAAAAAGTGCAAAGCGCCGCCCGTGGCCGTCGCACCCCGGAATGGAGTACCAAAATCGGCGCGGCGAAATCCATCGTGGGAATGTCACGCTATTACGAAGAGGCGCGCGAGCTTTCACGCCGCATCACAGCGTGGGCGATGACGTTGGGGGCGCAGCCGAAGCGTTTCGTGATCTGCTCGGGCGGCGGACCAGGAATCATGGAGGCGGGACAATCGCGGCGCAGCCGAAGCCGGCGGATCGTCCATCGGCCTAAGCATTCGACTTCCGCACGAGCAGCGGCCGAATCCCTACATCAGTCCGGATCTGAACTTCTGTTTCCATTATTTTTTCATGCGTAAATTGTGGTTCGCCCAGATGGCCAAAGCGCTGATCGTTTTTCCGGGCGGTTTCGGCACCATGGACGAACTTTGGGAAATGCTTACGCTGATGCAGACCGGGAAACTTTCCTCGCGGCACCTGATCCTGATTTACGGAAGAAAATATTGGAACCGGGTAGTGAACTGGCGCCACATGGTCCGCACCGGCACCGTAAGCGAGAAGGAATTTAAGATGCTGCAATTCACCGATACGGTAGACGATGCGTTTGACCACGTGCGGGGCGAAATGGAGAAACACCACCTGGCGCTTGACGTGGAATGATCTCTTGCGTGCGATATCTGTTCGGACGCGGCTCTAACGCTTGGCTGGAGAATGGGCTGGAATCCGGGCTGTCAATTCCTAGCGCCGGTTAGTTCTTTGAGACTTCCCGGTCAGCCAGGAACATGGCGTCGAAGCGGCGCTGCTCGTCCCGGTCATGTACCAGGACAACCGGCGAAAGCCGCAGCGACTGTTTGCACGTCCTGCACGTGCTGATCTCGCCTTGCAGATCTTGCACGAACCCATCTGTAAAATGATACGCGGAGCGCGGGCGGCGCGCGGTCTTGGCCCCACGTGTCCCACAGTGAGGGCACGTGTATTCAACGCGGTCTTCCAGGGGATCGCGATTCAACGCGGCCCAGCCTGTCAGCCGAACGCCAACTGTCTCTACCGAAGGGCGGCTCATGATAGCTATCTCGACCCCCTTTTCAAGTTCGTACGGCTTGTTAGACGCGCGGAGCGGCGGGCGCGATGCACCGGTATCTAAAATAGTCGATCCTTTTTAGAAACAGCAACTTACAGCGATTCGCCAGATGGGGGCGGCGGTCGGCTCGCCTGAGGAGCAGGCCGCCCGCCAGCACCGCGAGAAGCTACAAATTAGAAATGGATCACGATACCCGTGGAGATGCGAGCGTTGTTCCGGGTACTGCCGAAAAAATGAGCTGGAAGGTAGTCACCCTGAATGATTCGCCAGGAAATTGCAGGGGCGATTTGGGTGTCAATACCCCCTCCAAGGGCCACGGCGAAGCCTGTCGAGCTAAAACCGAACGAGCTGGCGCGGGCGCCGCCGATGAGGATATGGGCGAACGGGGAGACGCGCGACGGGCCAGTGCACCTGTGGCCCAAAGAGGAAGGTGTGTATCGAAGTGTTCGAGCCGTAGTCGCCGCTAAAATCGGCGACGCCGCCGATCCAGCTGGCTGGTTTATACTCGCCCGAAAATTCCCATCCCGCCGCGTTGAATGACGGCGAGTTATCCACGCGCATGTAGGAAAATCCACCAAAGACCTCAACCTTGTCATTCAGAAACTGTGCCTTCGCGGGAATCGACGCCAGCAAAACCAACCCAAGCAACAAAGCGAATCTACGCAGCATGAAAAAAACCTCCTCACGACAATGGGATTTTTGAAGCTCGCCCTCGCGGGCTTCTGCAATTGCGTCGGTGACTCTTTGACCCAGGCTCAGACATCGAGAAGCCGGGGGCTGGCCGTCCGTCGCTTGGATGTAGAAGTTCCCGCGAACGGTTGTGCGCCAAAGGCTTATTGTCTCGCGTCGGGGCCGAGTTTGGCGAGAGACCGGTGCACGTCGGTGAGTTCGGGCAAATCGGAATCCGCCTCGTTCCACAGGGTGGTCGCGGTTGAAAATTCGTGCGCGGCCGTTTGGGAATCTCGATTGTGCTGCGCCACAAGCGCCAGCGCGTAATGCGAACCGGCGTAGTCGGGCCCACGCTGATACATTGCGCTGGCAAGTTGGCCGGCTAATGCCCAGTCACCCGCCCGCCTCGCCACACCAGCCAGGAATTCAAGGTGAAACAGCCCCTGTGTCCAGCTGTCGGGTCCGTTGGCGGCGCGAATCCGCCGAGCAACGTTGTCGAAGAGAGCCCCCGCTTCGGCGGTTCGGGCAGCCTGCAAAAGCAACGCTGCGCGTAAACCGTCCGCATAAGGACGCACCGTGGCCTGATCCGGGCGAGAAATGGTCTGGGTGATGTGATCTGCCTCGGCCAGTTCCGTGGCCGCCTCTTTAGGGTGGCCGGTGGCAAGCAAGGCATCACCTGCCAACGCGTGTCCGACAATGCGGGCAAGCGGCGCCGGACGCTCCGCCAACGCGCGAGCCGCCGCAAGCGCCTCGGCGTAACGGCCGCGGTCCAGCAGGAATTCAGGCCAGTCTTCCCGATTGAAGGAATCGTAATCCGTGAACGCCGGAAGCGTGGATACGATGCGGAAATACCTTTCTGCATTCTTCATCTGGCCGAGATACTCGTACGAGGAGGCCAACAAATCCAGATTGTGCGCATAGTGCCAGTCGTACCACGGGGGAATGTTTTCCTTTTGGAAGTAAGACCGTTCAATCTCGTCCGTTTTCAAAAACTGCACGATGGCCTGGTCCATGCGGCCGATGTGGCGAAGCACGTGGCCGTACATGTGTTGGGCGTGCGGAACATCGGGGGCGAGTTCGGCGTAAGCCTTGGCGTGCGGCAGAGCATCTTGGAGGAGGCCGTTATTTTCATAGCAGTGAATCAAAAAGTGATGGGCGGCAAAGTTGTTGGGATCGATGGCTAGCACCCGATTGAAAAATGTAGCTGCTTGCATATCGATGCAGCCCTGTCCGTCCGCGAAGGGCGAAGGCTCCTGCGCCACGCCGCGAAGCAAGAGAAACACAGCATCATCGGGATAGGCGGCGAGCGCGTCGTCCAGCGCATCGCGGACAGCCAATTCGCGTTCGATTTTGGTGGGATCGAGCATCGCGTTCAGTTGCAGAGCGCGAATTTGGATTCGCCGGCTTTCCCGGTCTGTGACCCCTGAGGAGAGCGATTTTGCGCGGGTCAGGGCGGTTTCGGCTGCGGGGAAATCCATGGGCGAGTAGGCATAGCTCAAACCTAGATATGCCATCGCCAGCTTGGGATCGTAATGCAGCGCTTCGTAAAACGAGCGAGCGGCCTGGGCCCAGAAATAAGATTCGAGATAGGCAAGCCCCTGGTCGTAAAACTCTTGTGCTTCTTTTGAAGATGTTGAAACTTGCTCGTGAATCGATCCGATGCCTGTTTGTAAGCCGATGGGGCGCTCGAGAAACGCCACTGGGATCCAGCCCACGTGCTGGTGAGCTTCAGAGTGACCGGCTTGGGCGCGCGCGAGTGGGCAGAAAGCGAGTCCTGCTAACACGCACCAAGCTGCCAGGTCGAAGAGCTTCTTCACTAGCGCTCGTTGGAAAGACATTCACGTCATTTTCGTATCTGGACGTGAATCTTGTCCACACCGTTCCAAAGGTAACCCCCCGGATTCCAGCGAGGCTCCATCGGCTGAACGCGCCCCGCGCTATCAGTTGCGCGAGAGAGAATTACATAGGATCCCGGCTCGACTGGATGCCAGTCGTAATGCCACAGACGCCAGGCGTACTTCGAGTGATTCGGTCCTAGAATGGCTGGGCGCCACGTGCGGCCACCGTCGGTTGAAACTTCCACCCCAGCAATCGCCGATTCTCCCGCCCAACTCGCGCCGCGAAGCGCCAGCGGCTGGCGGGGTGACACTTCTAGTACAGCGCCATCTGCGGGCTGAGCGATTATGGATTTCACGCGCAGCGAAGTGAGCGACACTGTTTTCGCAGGGCTCGATTCTGGCGCGGAAGGAGATGCGACTGGTACGCGATATCCTGGGTCCATGTAGAATCCGTGGAACTCCTGCGAAAGAACACGAATCTCCTGCAGCCATTTGATCGACGCCGAGCCAATCCAGCCGGGAACGAGAGCGCGGACCGGAAATCCGTGCGAGGGCGTGAGGGGCGAGTCGTTCATTTTTGTTGCGAGCAGTGTGCTGCGCTCCATCGCTTTTTCGATTGGAATGCTGCGGATGAATTCCGAAGCGCCGGGGGGAATCACGTCGAGGCCGCGAAACGCCACGTGCTTGGCATTGGCCTCAGGCCCGCGAGACGCAGTACGGCGGCGAGGGTAGGCCCCTCGAAGGCCGCGTTCCCCACGGCGCCGCGACCCCAGCGCACGCCGCCGATCGCTGGCCGGAAGTTGACACGGCTGTTCCCCGCGCACTCGATCGTATTGATGACCTTGGAAGTTGCGAGTTGCATGAAGTCGTGAAAGTTGATGGTGAGGGGCCGTTCCACTTCGCCTGTAATGGAAAGCGTCCAAGCAGAGGGATCAACGGCAGGCGGCATTAGAAGATTGTTTCGGACGAAAAAGCTGTCAACGGGAGTGATCCACGAATTCAGCAGGGACATGGGCATTTCAAGAGTGAGATATTCCCGTGAATAGACGATCATGCCGTCGTCAACTGCTTGGGGTGCTGCGGAGCGGCCGGGAATCGCCAGTGAACGCAGGAACCGTGCCGGCAAGGCGGGTCTCGCTACGGCAGCGAAGCCGAGTACACCAAGATAACTCCGTAGAATTTCTCGCCTATTCAATAGTCCATCCAAGTGATGAAAAATTCCCCGAATGAGGGGTCATGGTACCACGCGAAAACTCGACGGGTTGCAGTGTGGCAAGTCGCAATTTCATCCGTGAATCCATAATACGGGTTCAACTGTATATGAATATTGGGAACGCAAATCCAATTTGAGCACGAAACCGGCCATTGTTTCAGTAAGGCACTTATTTTCAAATGATTAGCTTCAATCGTTTTCGCCCGCCGCAGTGGTACCGAGATTGCGTTTGGTAATTCCGCATTTTCCATTCCGTCAGATCGTTTAAACAGAACCCAGGCGAGAAGCTGTCGGGGGTGACAGTTGGGTTCGGGAGCCAAAGATGAAGAGAATCGCGTTTTATGTTGTGGTGTGCACGCTTTTGGCGTGCGGATTGGCCGGATTCGCGTCAGCACAGACGACCGGCGGAACGCTCCGTGGAGCGGTTACCGACAGCCAAGGATTAGCGGTCGCGGACGCGACGGTCAACATCACTAACACTGCGACACAGGTAACTATTCCCCTTACAAGCACGGCAGCCGGACTGTACAACTATCCGGACCTGACGGAGTGGACCTACTCGATCACTGTCGAGAAGGACGGCTTCCAGAAGTTCGTCCGGAACGGCATTCAGATTTTCGCGGACCAGGTAACCGAGGTGAATATCACTCTGCCCCTTGGGTCTGTTTCATCAACGATAGAGGTTACGGGCTCAACGCCGCTTGTGCAGACAGGGACTTCGCAGATTTCGAACGACTTCACTGCTGAGCAAGTGACGCAGCTTCCTAATGCGGATCCCGCCGGTTCGCAGTTGTACCTGGCGTTGCTTGCACCTGGAACGACTTTGACAAGTGGTGTCTGGGTGAAGGCGGATCGATTGGCGGCGCGCGGCCGCGCTTTAACGTTTCACGGTCGATGGCGTGGATGACAACCGGATCGACCTGAACGGGCACGAACAGTATGTGATCCCCGAGTCCGTGGGGGAATTCAATTTGCTGACGAACCAGTTCAGCGCCGAGAATGGCCACTCCGCCGGCGGGCAATTTAACACCATCACGAAATCCGGTACCAACGACTGGCACGGCGACGCGTGGGAGTATAACAACAACCGGAACTATAATGCGTACGACAACCTGCAGAAGGAAAATTTCCTTCTGAATGGCATTCCTAAACCCCGATCTGATTTCAACCGATTTGGCACAGACATGGGCGGCCCCATCCTCCACAACAAGCTGTTTATTTATGGCGCGCTGCAGCGGATTGTGCAGGGACTTTCAGCCCAAGCCGTAAGTCAGCACACACCCACCGCTGCTGGTCTCGCCACCCTGGAATCTATAGCGGATCCAGCAGCCCAGGACATCCTGAAACAGTTTCCGACCGCGCCCACAAGCGATGGCACTGAAACGGTAACGGTGGCGGGTACCTCCTGCGCAGGCGGATGCCCTATCCCGATCGGCCCTATCTCTCCCCTGGCGCCAAGCTTTCTCAACCAGTGGGATTTCATGGTCAAAGCCGACGCGTCGCTGGGAAAGCATGCGCTGACCTTCGACGCTCTGTACGACTCTGCGCGGAACCCGAACGTCAACGTAGATACGCCGCAACCCCAGTTTACAGGCGCGGTTATAACCGACGTCAGAAAGTATTTGTTTAAGGACACATATGTAATTTCAAATCGGTTCGTGAACGAGTACCGCATGAGCTATACGCGCCTTGTGGCTGGTTTCGCGGTTCCACCAGCGTTTGCAAATTTTCCCAACGCTGAAGTGGCCTCACTGGGACTTGATGTCGGGCCTCAGGGCTGCTCTCCCCAGGGCACCATCCTGAACACCTACGAGTTTGTGGATAACATGAGCTACGTCCGCGGCAAGCACAATTTCAAGTGGGGAGTGCTATGGTATCACGTGATCGCGCCTAACCAAGACCTGCCTCGCTCGCGCGGTGAGTGGGATTACCAGAATCTCACCCAGTTGGCGGGCGACTACGTAGGGAATGGACCAAACGGCACACTTCGCAACGCGGGTACTAGCTCGTGGCGCGGCAATCAGAATGGGGCCGCCGGGTTCGTCCAGGACGATTGGAAGATAAGGAGCAACCTGACCCTGAATCTCGGGCTGCGCTATGAGTGGAACGGCGTTCCTCTCGATGATGGAAAGCAGAGCCTGAACGCCATTTCGAACCTGCCCGGCACGTTCCCATTTGGCGAGTTCCGATTCGGCACGCCGAAGGGCGACTATAACAATATAGGGCCTCGCATTGGCTTGGCCTACGACCCTACAGGAAGCGGGAAATGGGCGATTCGCGCCGGTTTTGGGATTTCGTATGACGTGACGCCGCAGAACTACCCTATTAATAGCCTGCCTCCGCAGCTCCAGACGGAGCAGAATCCCGACATAACATGCGGCCTCGCGAGTCGGCCGGCTTGGTGCGCGAACTACTCCAGCGCCGTTTTCGCTTCGGGTGGCAATACCGGGCAGGGCTTTTTGGCAGGTGGCGGACTGGCGTCCGTTAATGTTCCGTGCACCGATGTACTTAGCTGCCGAGAGTCGACAGGCAGTGACATCACAAACATCGTTGAGCCCAAAGTGCTGACGTGGAGTTTGGGGGTTCAGCATGAAGTGGGTTGGAATTCGAGCCTTGAAGTGCGATACGTGGGGACACGCGGTTTGGAACTGCCGGTGCAAGCGCGTCTGGGCGTTCAGTCAGGCTTTGACGCGGGATTGGGCGCCCTTCCAACCTACCTCAGTTCATCCGCCGTCCCAGCCACGGTGGCTTCACCCTCGGCGACGCTCGCCGATTGGGACACCTTCTTCAACAATAGTGGGGGTGCCAACACGCCTACCGGCTGCGCTGACCCGTCGCTATACAAATACGGAGTACAGGGATTCTGCGGCTCGTTGATAACCGCTTTCCCGCCGCTGGCTAACTCGATATATCACGGCGTTTCGTTGGACTTCAATCATCGCGTGGGCCACGGGCTGACTCTGCGCGCTAACTACACCTATTCAAAGAACATGGACGACGCCACGAACGATCTGTTCAGCAGCCGAGTCAACCCGCGGCGGGCGCAGGATTGGCGGCACCTGAGTGATGACTGGGCGCGTTCAACACTGGATGTTCCCAGCAAGTTGGCTATTTCCTGGGTGTACGATCTCCCCACTTCGCATTCGGACAATGGCTTTGTGAGGGGGTTTGCCAACGGCTGGCAGTGGCAGGGAACGTGGCAGGCCTATAATGGCACACCCGTCGATATTCAAAACGGTTTCGATAACAGCGGCGCCGGGTCGGCTGGCCAGCGCCCAGTGTTGAATCCGAAGGCCAAGGGCAACGGTGTATCCGACGTTGGGTTCGTTTGCAACGCCGGAGCCGGAGGAGCTGTTACGCTCGTATTAGATCCGACGACCTGCGGGGCGGGCGACGACACAAATATCGTGGGCTACTATGCATTGGATTCGACGGCGAGGTATGTGGTTGCGCAGACCGGCACAAGGGCCACGGTTCCCGCCAACAGTTTCCGATCACCCGGGATCAACCTGTGGAACATGGGATTTGAGAAGGACACGAGGATCACAGAACGGGTTCACCTGGCCCTGTCAGTGTCTGCATACGACGTCTTCAACCACCGGAACTACTCGTTGTCACAACCGGATGTGCTCCAATCGGGGGTCAATTCGTTAATCAACGTAGCCAACAACGCGTTGAGCGGGACCTACACGAACATCGGGTCTGCGGGTAACGGGTTCCTGGACAAAACGCAATTCACCGGCGGGTCGCGCATTTTGCGCCTTGGAGCCAAGGTCACTTTCTAAGCTCGCTCGAACACAGCCGATTCAAAAGGGGGCCCCGTTTCTGGGGCCCCCTTTTGTTTGCGCCGGCTGATCCCGGCCGCGTGCATCCCTGCGTCTGCACTCTTTCGCCTTGGAAATTTGTGCAGAATCCGACAGGTCACGTCGAAGGCAAGGTGCAACTTCGGGCGCATCCGGCGCGTATAATAGCTTGAGCCGAAAGGCGACCCGTGCAAGCAAAAACATCAATGACCTTCAGGGAAGCTGCGCGGATTGCGACAGCCAGCCTCTGGTCGCATAAGCTCCGCAGTATGTTGACCTTACTGGGCGTCGTGATCGGAGTAATGTCGGTGATCGCGGTGGTCAGCCTCATCAACGGCTTGAACGACTACGTGGCAGGCGCGATATCTTCCAACCTTAGCGCGGACGTCTTCATGATCAGCCGCTCGCCCTCCACTATCACCAGCGTTGATCAATGGGAGTCCGCCCAGAAGCGCAGGAAATTCCACTTCGATGATTACGAGTACCTCCGCGACAATTGTCAGAGCTGCGTAGCCGTCGCCGCGAACCTCAACAAGATTGGTCAAGTGAAATACGGCACCGACTATCTCGACGACAGCGCCATCATCGGATTCACCCACGAGATGCCGCAAGTCTATAGCCGCGAGCTCGCGGAAGGGCGCGACTTCACGCGGCTGGACGTTGCGCGCAGCGCGCCCGTCTGCGACGTGGGGTACGACATCGTGGACAAGCTACTGCCCGGTGTGGACCCGATCGGCAAAGTAATCCATGTGGATACCGGCGAGTGTGAAATTATCGGCGTGGCGAAAAAAGAGGGGCTCCACCATGGGGCAGTCGCAGGATAACTGGGTGATCATGCCGCTCACCACCTACCAGGGTATGTACGCACGCGATGACTCGCTGCGGCTGTGGGTGAAGGCCGCCGGCAAGAACGCGATAGATCCCACGATGGACGAGGTGAGGTTGCTTCTGCGGGCGCGCCGGCACGTGGCCTATCGCGACGCCGACGATTTCGCGATGGAAACCAATGCCTCGTTCCTTTCATTATGGAGCAGCATCAGCGGCACTTTTTTTGGTGTGACAATCGGGATCGCCTCGATTTCCCTGATCGTCGGCGGCATCGTGATTATGAATATCATGCTCGTTTCGGTGACGGAGCGGACGCGCGAAATCGGCCTGCGGAAGTCTCTCGGAGCGCGTCAGAGCGATATTCGCATGCAGTTCCTGATCGAATCGGCTGCGCTGGCGGCGATGGGCGGAGCCTGCGGGGTAATCCTCGGAATCATCCTCGCAAAAATTGTGAGCGTCACAACATCGCTGCCCAGTTCCGTGCAGATTTGGTCTGTGCTGATGGGGTTGGTTGTGGCCACTAGCGTGGGATTGTTCTTCGGTGTGTATCCGGCAGCCAAGGCCGCGCGGCTTGATCCGGTTGTGGCATTGCGCTCGGAATAGTTGTTGAAAGGTGCTATGGCAAATAGAGGCGGGTTCGGCGAATTCAAGGAAGCGATCGGGCTCGCGCTTGACGTGTTGCGACGCAACGTTCTGCGTTCGTTTCTCACCATTCTCGGCATCATGATCGGCGTGACGACTATTATCGTGATCGGAGCCATAATTAATGGGCTGAACTCCAACGTGATGGGCGATATCCAGTCGCTCGGCTCCAGCACCATTATTGTCTCCAAATTTTCGTGGGCTACACTGGGACGCCTTTCTCCGAAAGTGCTTCAGCGGAAGGATTTGAATCCGGACTGGGTGGAAGGCCTGCAGCAATTGCCACACGTGGTGGCTGCCGGACCTGTTTCACAGATCGAGAACTATGCAGTGGGCGCCGGCTCGAGCGAAGTGCGGCGAGGAAATCTCCGTGCGAAGAATGTCATCCTGCAGGGGCAAGGGCCTGCCTATGCGAACATCAGTAATTTGAATTTGGCCCAAGGCAGATTTTTCAACAATACAGATGAGGAGCATCACTCTCCGGTAACGGTTCTGGGACACATCACGGCCAATACGCTTTTCCCTAGCGGCGAAAGCCCCATAGGGCTGGAAGTGTTGCTCGAAGGGCATGATTTCACGGTGATCGGCGTTCTGGAGGAGCGAAAGCAAGCGATAGGAACCGGCGAGAATCCGGAAGACAATATCGCGCTCGTGCCGTTTTCAATGATACGGAAGCTGCATCCCGAGTTCAAAAACGTGGTCTTGATGGCCAAAGCGGATACCACGGAAAACCTGCCGCTGGTGGTGGACGAAACGCGCGAATATATACGCAGAATGCGAAAGTTAGCTTCCGACCAAGATGACGATTTCGCGATCCTTACGACGGATACGTTTCTGGATTTGTGGAAGCAGATCTCCAGCGGAATCTTCATCGTGATGCTCGCCGTCGGATCCGTCGCGTTGCTGGTCGGCGGAATCGGCGTGATGAACATCATGCTGCTGAGCGTTACCGAGCGCACGCGCGAAATCGGCGTTCGCAAGGCCATCGGCGAACGGCGCGCGAATATCTTGCTGCAATTTTTG
>CAVRSO010000100.1:0-32594 GCA_963723845.1 uncultured Acidobacteriota bacterium | reverse complement strand
TGTCAATAACATACGTGGACGTTGGCGGTCCATCCACGGTCACGCGACGCATCAAACGTCCCCCGACCTTTCGAGATTGACAAATTTTGACGGCCTGGATGACATATCGCGCATGTTAAAGACCTGCCTGCCGTTACCCGCCACAAATTGTATATCGGCCCGCGGAGGGAAAGCTTTGCGTCTCGGGCGGGTCCTGCGTGTCCTATAGGTAGCGTTTGTTGCGTCAATTCTCCGACGGAACACTATACCCCGTACTTCTTCGCGTAATGGCGGAACGAACGGTAGGACATTTTGAGGATATTTGCGGCCTGGGTTCGGACGCCCCCCGAGCGCTCTAGCGCAGCTAGCAGGTAGGACCGCTCGATCTGCTGGATATGCTCCTCGAGGTTCAGGCCTTCTTCCGGCAGACTCGCACCGTTTCCGTTGTGGGCCGCGCCTGGAATGGAGACCTGATGATAATTGCGAATCCTCTCAGGAAGGGCGTCGGCCGAAATCCGATGGCCCGCTTCCAGGGCGACTGCGCGTTCGATCGTGTTTTCCAGTTCGCGTACGTTGCCGGGCCAGTCATACACTTCAAGGCGGCGCATGGCCTCCGGCTCGATGCCTTCAATGTTTTTGGACATGGACTTCGCGAAACGCCCCAAAAACTCTCGCGCGAGCAGGGGAATATCCTCGCGACGTTCACGGAGCGGCGGAAGGTGAATCGGAATTACGCTCAGGCGATAATACAAGTCTTCGCGAAAGCGTCCCTCAGCAATTTCCTTCTCGAAGTCCTTATTCGTTGCGGCGATCACGCGGACATCCACCTCGGTCTCGTCAGTGCTTCCTATCGGCCTTACTTTGCCCTCTTGCAACACGCGATGGAGCTTCACCTGCATAGTCACGCTCATGTTGCCGATCTCGTCCATAAAAAGCGTACCGGTATGAGCAGCATGGAAAAGCCCGCGCCGGTTGTCGTTCGCTCCGGTGAACGCGCCCTTGACATAACCGAACAGCTCGGATTCGAGCAGGGTTTCCGGAAAGGCGCCGCAGTTGATGGTGATGAACGGGCTCTTGGCGCGTGCGCTGTTCTCGTGTATGGCGCGTGCTACGAGCTCCTTTCCCGTTCCACTTTCGCCGGTGATCAGGACGCGGCTGGACTGCGGCGCAATATTCTGAATCAACTCGAAAATCGGCCGCATTTTGGGGCTGGTGCCGATCATATGATCCAGTCCCGTGAGGCGCCTGAGTTCGCGGCGCAAGTAGCCGGCTTCCTTGCGTAGCGCCAGGGCTTCTGCGACGCGCTGAACGGCGGGCCGCAACTCATCGAGCAGCCGGTCGCCCTTTATCACGTAGCGATCGGCGCCGAAATTCACGGCGTCGATGGCCGTACCGATGGTAGGAACTCCGGTGATCAGGAGGAAGACGGTTGCGGGAGAAACCTCTTTGCAGTAGCGCAAAAGCTCGACGCCATCCATGTCAGGCAAGCAAATGTCCGAGACGACGATATCGAACATGCGCGAAGCCATCTGGCGCTTTGCAGCCTCGCCGCTGGCCGCAACTTCCACTTTGTGGCCTTCCTTGCGAAAGCTGATCTCGAGCAGTTCTCGTATCGAGGGTTCGTCGTCCACGATCAATAGGTGAGCCATGTCGGTGTTTACCGTTTTCCCGCCGCTTGCAGCGCGGTGCTGTGCATGGGTTCGACTGTTACGGCGTTTGCGGCGGAAGGCAGGTCCACGATAAATTCCGCTCCGCTTCCGAGCCCTGTTTCGACGTGAATGCGTCCTCGATGCGCCTGCAAGATCTGATAAACAATGGCGAGCCCCAGCCCCGTTCCTCCGGGAAACGCTGACTGAAACGGCTCAAAGATACGGGCGGATGCGCCGGGCTCCATACCTCTTCCCGTATCGCGGATCGAGATTCGGACGGAATTCTGAACGGCTTCGGCGCGAACCGAAAGCACGCCGCCATCAGGCATTGCTCGCAGCGCGTTGTTACAAAGATTCCAGAGGACCTGCTTCATGGCATCGCGATCGGCGCGGGCCCGCAGCGTCCGCTGAGAGAAGTGGCGTTCGATTCGAATCTTTCCGGACGCGGCCGCGTTGCGTTCGATGAGGACGAGCGTCTCTTCGATAACATTCAGCATGTCCACGTCCGCGAAGGCGTAAGACTTTTCGCGCGAATAATCCAGGAACTCCGTAATGATCTGGTTCAAGCGCTGCGATTCGCGGCTCACGATTTGAACGAGCTTCTTGTCGTCATCCTCGAGCGGCGCGAACCGAGCCAGCTCCTTGAGCGCACCGGTCATCGCCGTCAGAGGCTGGCGAATTTCGTGGGCGATGGCCGCTGAAAGGCGCCCCAAAGCGGCCATGCGTTCCTTTGTAAAAACCTCGTGCTCCAGCCGCTTGAGTTCCGTCAGGTCCTGGAAGTTAAAAACGAATCCCGTGCCTTGATTTTGTCCCGTGCGCAGCGGAGAGATCGAAATGCCGAGAAATCGCGTGGCTCCAGTGGGAGTTCGGATCTCCACCTCTTTGCGAAGCGCCCGTGGAACCCCCGCTTCGTCCATTTCCACCGGCCAGAAGCCCGGGAAAACGTCGGCGACATTTTCGCCGCGGAGCAATCCGAATCCGTGGCCGGTGATCTCGGCTCCCGCGCGATTAATCAGCAAAATGCGACCTTCAAGATCGACGGTAAGCAAGCCGCCTCGCATCGACTCGATGATGTCATTGTTGAAGGTTTGCAAATCCTTCAACGCCTCGCTTTTTTGCTCAAGTTCGACGCCCTTGGTCTGAATCGTCTGCGCCAACAGGCTGCCCAAGTAAGCCACGGCAAAAAATGCGAACAGGTTGCTCCCGAGCCAGGATTCAAGCGCTCGCGAGCTCGGGGTGGAAATTGCTGTGCGCGGGATGATTCCGTAGTAAGTGATCTCCGTGACGCACCCGAGGAGCACGAAACTGAATCCCGCCACCAAGAAAGCGCCGCGCCGAGAGAACAATATGCTACCCATCAGAATCGCAAGCAGATAGAGGGAGATGAAATAGCTATCCTGCGCGCCACTGGCGTAAACGACGCCGGTGATGATTCCCAGGTCCAAAGCGATCTGAACCGGGGCATGCCATCTGCTGTGCGGAATAGCACGCTGCATGAACAAATAGAAAGTCGCAAGGAGATACCAAAGGACGGATAAAGCGAGGAGCGTCCGCACAGGAAACGGCGTCGTTGTCCATTGGCGGACGGCGATGATTCCTGCTACAAGGAAGGTGATTACGAGAAAGCGGACGCGGCCCAGCCAGGGCAGCCATTCATTGATGCTGGGTGTAGGCTCCATCCCTGATCCGATATTCGCTCTCCCCGCGTGATCGAGTTCTCGCGCGAATCCCGCAATTCGATTTGGCGCGGCCACAAAATGGCCCGATTCGAGATTTCGAAATCGCGTTACTGCGCTGGCGGTTTAGTGTCCCGCCAGTTTGCCGATCAGCGAGAACAGCGGCAAATACATCGAAATAACCACACCACCCACGACCACGCCCAACACCACGATCATGATCGGCTCGATGGCCGTCAGCATGTCTTTCACGGCGGCGTCGACTTCATCCTCATAGAAGTCCGCGATTTTCTGCAGCATCGCATCCATCGCACCGGTCTGCTCGCCGACCCCTATCATCTGCGTCACCATTCCGGGAAAAACATCCGTCTCCTTCAGTGGATCGACCAACGAACGGCCGGCCTCAACCGCCTTCCGGGTCTGCGAAATTGCTCTTTCCACCACGGCGTTGCCGGACGTGCGCGCTGTAATGTCCAGTCCCTCTAGAATTGGGACGCCGCTCGAAATAAGCGTGCCCAGGGTTCGCGTGAACCGGGCCACCGCGATTTTGCGCATGACTAGTCCTACGACTGGAAGTTTCAAGATTAAAGTGTCTATCGCCATGCGCCCCTGCGGCGTTCCGTACCAAAACTTCACTGCAAAACCAGCTGCAACGAAAAACACCAATACCAACAAGCCGTAGATGCTGCCGACGAACCTGCTCAGCCCGATGACGATCCGAGTCGGCAACGGGAGAGTCACGTCCAGGCCGTTAAACAACGTGACGAAGATCGGCACGACCTTCCAGAGCAGCAAAATAATGACGCAGGCGGCGATCCCCAAAACCGAGACCGGATAGATCATCGCTGACTTCACCGCTCGCTTCAGCTTGACGTTCTTTTCAATGTACGTAGACAGACGCTGCAGAATCGTATCCAGGATACCGCCCGTCTCGCCGGCCTCGACCATGTTGTAGTAGAGGGGATCGAAAACTTTTTGGTGCGCTTTCATCGAAGTCGAAAGTGTCGCTCCGCCTTCTACGGACCCTCGCACGGTGTTCAGGATCTTTTGAAATGTTTTGTTTTCCTGCTGGCCGGCCAGGATCTCGAGGCACTGGACCAACGGCAATCCGGCGTCGATCATCACGGAAAACTGGCGGGTAAATATTGCGAGTTCCTTGGAATCAACGCCCGTTCCGAACGTGGGGATGCTGAACTCTCTCCCCTTTTCGGAAAGCTTGCTCACGTTGATATTTTCCCGGCGTAGCGCCGCCGCGAGCTGGGCCTTGTTCTGCGATTGGCGTTCTCCGGTGACCGGAGCGCCCGTGCGGTTGGTTCCGCGATATGTGTAAACCGGCATGATGTGTTACCTCCTCGTCGATCTGTTCGATTACCGTCGGACGGGAGTCCGACCGCTAGCTGGCGGTGACGTCACCCCACGGTTAATTAAATCCTGTAATTCGTCTGGATTCGATGATCTTGCAAGAGCGGTTTCCAAAGTGATCAACTTCTGGGAATGAGCGTTCGCCAGGCTCTGATTGAAAGTCTGCATCCCGGTGGCGCCGGTTCCCGTTTGCATCGCCGAATAAATCTGATGAATCTTGTCTTCGCGGATCAGGTTGCGGATGGCTGCATTCGGAATCAATATCTCCATGACCATCGCGCGGCCGCGCCCGTCAATCCTCGGCAGCAGCGCTTGGCAAAGTATTCCTTCCAGCACCATCGAAAGCTGCGCTCGGATTTGCGGTTGTTGATGGGCGGGGAACACATCGACGATACGGTTGATCGTCGAGACCGCCGAATTTGTGTGCAGGGTGGCGAAGGTCAGGTGCCCCGTTTCGGCGATGCGCAGCGCGGACTCGATGGTCTCTAAATCGCGCATTTCGCCGATCAGAACGATATCCGGATCTTCGCGCAGGGCAGCCCGAAGGGAATTCGCGAACGAGTGCGTGTCCGAATGCACTTCGCGCTGATTCACCAGGCATTTCTTGTGGTTGTGAAGAAACTCGATCGGATCCTCGATCGTGATCATGTGCTCGTCGCGCTCGTTGTTGATCTTGTCGAGCATCGCCGCGAGCGTCGTGGATTTTCCCGAGCCCGTCGGGCCGGTCACCAGCACCAGCCCGCGCGGCTTGTCGCACAGGGTGCGCACGACCGCGGGCAGTCCGAGCGCGTCAAAACCCTTAATTTCCCAGGGTATCGTTCTGAAAACGGCGGCCACGGCGCCCCGCTGATGAAAAATGTTGCCGCGGAACCGCGCCAGGCTCTTCAAGCCGAAGGAGAAGTCGAGTTCCAGGTTCTCTTCCAGCCGGTGCTTCTGCACGTCCGTCAGCACGCTGTAGGCCAGCGCCTTCGTATCCGCGGCCGTGAGGGGCGGCATGTCCAAGGGACGAAGCTTTCCATGTACCCGCACCCGTGGCGCGCTGTTGGTCGAGAGATGCAAATCGCTCCCGGCCATCTCGATCATTTTCTTCAAAAGCTCGCTCAATGTAATGCCAGCCATTTCTCTCCTCCGCTTACAAAACCGTCTCGCGAAGAACTTCTTCCATCGTCGTCAGCCCCGACGCGACTTTCTGCAAGCCGCTTCGTCGCAACGTGATCATTCCCTGCTCCATCGCCTTTTTCTTCAGTTCCAGCGCGGATGCTCCCACCAGAATCAATTCGCGCAATTCGTCGTTGATTTCCATCACTTCATAGAGCCCCACGCGGCCCTTGTATCCGGTGTTGTTGCAAGTTGCGCATCCCTTGCCGTGTTGCACCGTGATTTTCGCCGCCTCTTCGGGAGAATAACCCGCCTCCGTCAGCGCCTCCGCCTGCAGTTGCAGCGGTTCCTTGCATTGAACGCAGATGCGGCGTACCAACCGTTGCGCGCAGATCAGGTTCACGGACGTAGCCACCAGGAACGGCTCAATTCCCATGTTCATCAAACGGCTGATCGTCGAGGGCGCATCGTTCGTATGGAGCGTCGAAAGGACCAGATGGCCGGTGAGCGCCGCCTTAACGGCGATTTCAGCGGTCTCGAAGTCTCGAATTTCTCCTACCAGAATAATGTTGGGGTCTTGCCGAAGAAAGGCGCGCAGCGCCGAGGCAAAGTTCAACCCGATCTGCTCCTTCATTTGAACCTGGTTGATTCCTGGGAGCTGAAATTCGACCGGATCCTCCGCCGTCATGATGTTCGTTTCAGGCGTATTCAAGCGCGCCACCGATGAATAGAGAGTATTCGTCTTGCCCGATCCGGTGGGCCCGGTGACGAGAACCATGCCGTACGGCTTCAGGATTTGCCGCTCGAATTTTGTGAGCGCCTCCGGCTCGAAGCCGAGCTTGGTCATATCGAGTCGCAGGTTTTCCTTGTCCAACAGCCGCAGAACGATCTTTTCTCCGAAGAGCGTTGGCACGGTAGAAACGCGGAAGTCCAGCTCCTTCTTCTTGCCGTCCTTCAGGTACTTGATCATGATGCGGCCGTCTTGCGGCAGCCGCTTTTCGCTGATGTCCAGTTTGGACATGATCTTGATGCGGCTGGTCATCGCATCTTTCAGCTTCATGGGCGGAGCCATCACGTTCTGCAGGATTCCATCGATGCGAAAACGTACGCGGTATTCCTTTTCGTAGGGCTCCACGTGAATATCGCTGGCGCCGCGCTTTACCGCGTCTGTCAGAATCAAATTGCAGAGCTTGATGATCGGAGCTTCCTCGGCGGCCTTTGAAAGCGACGCCAAGTCCATCTCCGCTTCTTCGCCCGTGAGTTCCAGAGCGTCGGCGTCCTCGGCCGTAAGGTCCTTCATTACTTTGTCAAGTTCTTCGACGCTTTCCACGTCGCCGTAGAACTTGTGAATAGCGTCGCTTATGGCCGTCTCCGACGCGACCACCGGCTCCACGTTAAATCCCGTCATGAACTTGATGTCGTCCATGGCGAAGACGTTCGTGGGATCCGTCATCGCGATCGTCAAGGTCGATCCCACGCGCGATAGCGGCACAATCTGGTAGCGGACCGCAGTCTCCTGCGGCACCAGCTTGATCACTGCCGGGTCTACTTCGTAGAATTTCAGATTGATGGACGGCACGCCGTACTGCCGGGAGAGAACCGCCGTGATATCGTCGTCGCTTACCAGCCCCATCTTCACCAGGCACGTGCCCAGGCGGCCGCCATTCTTTTTCTGATAGTCGAGCGCCTGCTTCAGCTGATCTCCAGAGATCAGACTGTCCTTGACCAGAATTTCGCCGAGACGGGAAGACATGGTTGCGCGCCCGCGGTACTAGAACCGCGGTATTCGGGAGAGTAGCATGCGATTCGGAGCGGTGGCGGCCCTGGCTTCGCCCCTCGTAGTGAATCAGCTAACATCCAATCCGCCGCATTGCGACGCCTGTACCGCCGTACAGGCCATTTACTGACCTGTACTTAGGTACAGGTATCTCCCAGTACCCCTATCGGATGGAGGGTCAGTTCACTTCAGCGCCTGTAGCTTTGAAAACGTCTGGGGGACCAGGCTAGCCCGTGCCGTTGATCACGGAACCATCAGGTGTGCGTATCTCATTGGGACGTTCATCGGTGATGGGATGTTTTGCGGCGAGCGCTTCGTCAATCTCGATACCCCAGCCGGGCTT
This sequence comes from uncultured Acidobacteriota bacterium, assembly GCA_963723845.1. GTDB lineage: Bacteria > Acidobacteriota > Terriglobia > Acidiferrales > UBA7541 > Palsa-295. Next base: position 24,710 of record CAVRSO010000100.1, on the reverse strand, counting down.
TTCACTAATCCACGCGTAGCCATCCTTCACTTCAAGGCAGCCCTGAAAAATCTCCCGGACGAGCGGCGTATAGTCGAAATGCTCGTGAATGCCAAAATTGGGGTTGGTTAGATCGAGCGTAAGATTCGTCATATGGCCCACAGGGGAGTTGGGAGCGCCGTGCCAGGCGAATTTCACCTCATAATTAGCTGCAAACGCCGCCACTTTCCGCGCGGCCGTGAACCCGCCGATATGCGAAACATGATGGCGAATGTAGTCGATCAACCGCTGTTCGACAAGCGGCTGCCACTCATGCGCATTGTTCCAGAGCTCGCCGATCGCTAGCGGCGTCGTGCACATCTGCCGGACGATCTTATAGTGGCCGGACTCTTCCGGCGGCAACAGGTCTTCGCAATAGAACAATTTGAATGGTTCCACATCCTTGCAGAACTCGACCGCTCGCACGCTATCGAGCAGCGAATGTACGTCGATCCCCAGGCCGATTTCCGGCGGCATCTCTTTTCTGAAAGTCTCGCACGCCGATAGAATCTTGCGAGTTTCCTTGTCGCGATCGAAAGGTACGGAGCCGTCGTCGAATTTCGGCTGCCCATACACATTGTTCACGGCCCCGTCTCGAATGAACATCGCGATCAGCAAATCCCGGCAGCCTTGGTCGACGAGCTTCATTGAGCTCTCGATCAGCTTCTTATTCGTATCCTGCGCGGCCAGAAACACGTGCAGGTAAATCTCCGCAGCATCGCGGCATTTTCCGCCAACGAGTTGGTAGACAGGCATTCCCGCTTGCCGGCCTTTGATGTCCCACAGCGCGTCGCAGAGGCCGCCAATGGCGCAGTTCTGAACCACATCATTCTTATAGTAAGAACTCATGTAGCAGAGTTCCCAAATTTGCTCGATTCGATCGGTTGTTCTGCCCATCACTAAAGGTTTCAGGTACTGCTCCACGGCCGTCTTCACAAGTTTGGAGCGGCCTCCGGGAAATGTAGCCGTAGCGCAACCGTAGCCGTGAAGTCCTGCCTGATCGGTCGTAACCTTCACGATCGTCGAGTCATTGTTGCCGCCGCCTCCCACCTCAATCACGCACACGTCTTGAATGTGCGGCGCCGGCATCCCGCGCGTGGCGCGATCTGCTTTCTCTTGCGCCTCTTGTTCCTTGCGCGTGGGAGCAGCCTCTGCGAGCGAGCCTCCCAAAAGGCCAGCCACGGCCACTCCGCCGCCTAACAGCGCCGATTTCAACATCGCCCGCCGATTTTGAGCCCCAGCCCACAACTTACATGCCCGCGCTACCAGACCTTCGTATGGGTCATACCCGCCTCACCGTCATCACTCAATAGAAAATATCGCCCAACTTCAAACTCAGCCCCAGCCCCGCGCATCGTACCCTTCTCCCATGCGGGACACAACGGAGTTGCCGCCAGGCACAAATGCCACCGAAAAACGGCCACTTCACGCATAATCAGCCAAAAGCACCGGAATTCCGCTAGTGAGAATTCGCGTAACTAGTTAGAATAGGGAGGCAGGGCGGTTAGCTCAGCGGTTAGAGCATCCGGTTTACACCCGGAAGGTCCAGCGTTCAAATCGCTGACCGCCCACCACCGTGCTTCACCTCGCGGGGACGTAGTTCAGTTGGTTAGAACGCTGCCCTGTCACGGCAGAGGTCGCGAGTTCGAGTCTCGTCGTCCCCGCCATTCTTTCCAAAGAGTTAGGCCGCTTCTTCCGAGACCATCGCGGACCCAGAGAGGCCATGTGTTCATTCGCGTTGGTCCAGCTTTTAAGATAGAAGATTGGTACGTACGATCAGGCGGAGACATCATCTTTTGTCTATGATTCGCTCGAGATGAGGAACCGGACGCATGAATAAAGCGGATAGTCAGGACACGGTAGACCGCCTCTCTGGAATTGTTGCGAACTCACTGGACACTCAGGCGAAAACGCAAGATCTAGCGCGCCAAGCGTACCAAAGCCGCACTCAGTTCCACAGGTTGTTCCGAACGGTGGTCGAAGAAACTCCGGGTGCCATGCGACGGCGGCTATTGTTGGAAAGAGCCGCATATCAGCTGGCGCACACCGGAATGTCGGTCACGGACGTCGCTCTGGACGCCAACTACGGTTCGCTCGAGGCGTTCACTCGCGCGTTCCGAAAAGCTTTTCGGACTTCTCCCAGCCTCTACCGGCGCATGCGTGATCCGCACTTCCGCTTGCCGGCGTCCAACAAAATTCACTTTTTTGCCCTCGCCCTTGGTTCCTCAACAAAAGGAGGAAGAGACATGGACTTGTTCGATCGTTTTGCAGGCAACGATTCCTGGCACACGCGGCGTTTGTTGGAATACGCGGGTACTTTGACAGAGGAACAATTGGATCGGCCGCTGACCACGGTCGTAGAGGTGTTGCCCTGGCGGGAGTCGAATAAGACTCTAAGGCAGCTGTTAGAAAACATTGTCTTCACGAAAGAGGTCTGGACCGCCGCGCTGTCCGGAGCCGATATGGATATGAACGGCACTCCCAAATCGCAGCGCTCCCCGCAAGCAATGCTGCAAAGGCTCGAAAAGACCGATGCCGAACTGCATCGTATTCTCGGCGACATCCGGAACCGCTCCGCCTGGGATGATACCTTCGTCGACGCTCTGTGCGAACCCGCTGAGACCTTTACGTTCGGCGGCGTCTTCGCGCATATCATCACGTTCAACGCGCATCGCCGATTGATGGCCTTGGACGCTCTACGCCAGCTCGGCGTCCAAACCGAAGGTTTCGGCGATCCCATGGAGTATGAGGAAAGTGTCGCGCCCTGGAACCAGCAGGTACCTCTCAAAACGCCATGACGACGAGAACGGAATTGCTGCGATTCAACGGGGCTGTCGAGCGGGCTCCCGCCATCGATGCTTGGATGAGAGAGCATTCAGGTGAATTGGGAGCCATCGCGCATCGCTGGTTTGGTGTAATGCGAAAATGCGGGGACGAAGTTCGGGAGCTTTTGCATGACGGATGTCCGGTGGCGTGTTTGGGAGATGCGCCATTCGGCTACGTCAATGTATTCACTTCGCACGTAAACGTGGGGTTCTTTCAGGGCGCAGCCCTACCGGATCCAGACCGATTGTTGCAAGGCACCGGCAAGTTCATGCGCCATGTGAAGCTGAGACCGGGAACGGCCACAAACGCCGCAGCACTAAGCAGGCTCATCGATGCAGCGTACGCGGATATAAAGGCGCGCGTCGAAAACGGCTAGCTCAGAGAAACCACTCGGGAATCCAACTCGGATGTGAATCGCCAGATCAGTAACGTTGACGACTAAAAATCGGATTCGGACAGCTTCATCACTTGCACACGATGTGCTCGCCCGTCAAACTGACAATTGTTTTCTCTGAGATGCCGGGCTGGTAGCGTTCATACGCTACGTTGCCTACCTTTGCGACCCCATCCGCAGTGTGTGAGTTGGAATCCACAATCACCACTATTGTGCCGTCCGGCTTGTAAAAGATGGTTTTCGAGTGGTCGCTAGCTTCGATCTTTTTGAAGCCCGACAAATGGGATGTATACCAGGTGAGACCATCGGTCAGCTTGATGTTGTCTTTGGCGAAGTAATCGTAGAGCTTGTAGAAATTCCCCTGGTACTTGCTCTTGCAAATTGTGGCGCCCGGCATTTGTACCGGTTCATTTCCAAATTTCTTTGCTGAATCGCTCGGCGGCATCAGCGGAAGTCCGGTCAGGGGATCGTTCGTAAGAATCTTTCCTTGGGCTGAAGCCAGCGGCGCGCAAACAAACAGAAAAGCTACCAATAGAAAAATCGTTTTCATTTCGATGCCTCCAAATTCGCTATGAATTCTACCTATGCGCGTACGCCGTGAAAACGTAGTCACTTGTCTTCACAGCCGTGTGGCACGCGAACCCGCATTTGGCATCGTTCCCCTGCGGCGGCTTGCCGGCCAAGGTGCCGGGCGTGAACTTATCGGACGCAACGTCATAGTCGAACACGGCCCATCCCCACCCGCCGCTGTCCGCGAACCTCTTGCTGTCCTTCTCCATGAAGTCGACGTCAGCCTGGGTTCCTGGCACTGTTGCCGCCGGGAACGCCTCCATCTTTTTCGGGTTCCAATGGATCTTCGCCATCTTGGCGCCGTTGGGGAAAGGCTTCCCGTTGCCCGGAATGCCTTCCTCGTACGCTTTGATCATCAGAGGATTACCAAGGATCGCAGCAACATGGGGGCCGTCCTGACTGATGGAGACAACCTGCCAGCTCTCGTATCCCCTGAACTCAGAGAACGCGAGCCCACCCGGCACTTTCAGATTGTACTTGTCCTGCGAAGAGACGGCCCCGTCGCCCGACACGGCAAGCACCATCGCGATGATTACCATCACCCCGGATAGCATTGTCTTCATGGTTCATTCCTCCTGCGCTGTCTAACGGACGGTGACTTTAAGTCCTGATTGGCTTGGCTGAAAGTTAGCCGACGGTTACCTGCTAAAGATGTTGATCGGGCGAACCGCTTCTACCAGAAAGTGGGACTTCGGTTGGACTTCGACTTGGTCGCCAGCGAGAACTTTCGCGTCATCAGGTCGATGGTCAGCGGATCCCGACGCGCCTGACGTATCTCCTTGCGCCAATTGCGGCGGATTGTAGTCTTCAAGCGACGCTCCCGTCAATGCGCGATACAAACTCCGAAATCATGCCCCTCACCACACTTCACCGTAGACGATTTTTCTTTACACCAACAGGTACTTGCGCGAATCCAGGGCTCTAATTCAAAATTTACCTTGTATCCTCGGACTACGCCCATTGGCCCCGACAACGGGGCGTTGCCTGGCCATCCCCGTATATACCTTGACACGCATATGCTCTGTGGAGTATACGAACAGAGTGGAATCCGTGTTCGAAATCATTGCGGAGCCGAACCGCCGCGCGATACTGAGCCTCCTGGTCTCGTCACAACAGTCGGTGGGAGAGATCGAGCGTCAACTTCGTATGCCGCAGCCGACCGTTTCAAAGCACCTGCGAGTGCTGCGCGACGCCGGTTTCGTGGAATCCACGGTGGACGCCCAGCGCCGTCTCTACCGGCTGAAGCCAGAACCACTTCAGGAACTCGATGCCTGGCTGGCTCAGTTCCGCCGGTTCTGGTCCGCTCACGTGGATGCTCTCGAACGCCACCTCGACCGCATGGATCAAGTAACAAAAACGAAAAGGGCAACTCGAACGAAAAGGAAGAAGTAGTGACGCGGCACCGCCCGCGAATGCCACAATACGAGGGAACGATGAAGATCAAACTAACCAGCGTGTACGTTGACGACCAGGAGAAGGCCCTGCGCTTCTATACCGAAGTGCTGGGCTTCGTGAAGAAGGCCGACTTCAGCCAGGGGCCATTTCGCTGGCTCACGGTGGCCTCACCAGAGGATCCGGACGGCACGGAGCTGCAGCTGGCCCTCAACAATAACCCGGCGGCCAAAGCCTACCAGCAGGCCATGTTCCAGCAACACCAGCCCGCGGCCATGTTTTTCACCGACGACGTGCAGGCCGATTACGAGCGTATGAAAGGGCGCGGCGCCGAGTTCACCATGCCGCCAAAGGACGTGACCGCCTCCAAGATCGCCATGCTGAACGACACCAGCGGCAATCTCATTCAGGTCACGCAGCTGATGCGTTGGCAGGGCTGACGTTCAGCATGAACGATCGCGAGCACTACGTACCAGGTCCCGCCAGCGGGGCGCGGATACGAAAGGACGGAGAGAAGTGGACGCTCATTCTCGTCAGAGAACTGCGCCACTCGCCCGAAAAAGTCTGGCAGGCGCTAACCGACCCGACGCACTCTGCGCGAGTGGGCGCCCTTCGACGCCGATAGGAACCTGGGTACGGTCGGAACCACGGCGAAGCTCACCACGGTGGGAGCGCCCACACCGCACGTTACCGAAACAAAAATGACGCGAGCCGACGCTCCCAAGGCGCTTGAGTACAATTGGGGCGACTTCGATATGCGCTGGGAACTCGAAGCCTTTGCTGGCGGCACGCGCCTCACGCTGTGGACCAATATCGGTCGCCGCTTCATCTCCATGGGTGCTGCCGGGTGGCACATTTGTTTCGATGTTCTGGATCGTCTTCTCAACGGAACTCCCATCGGCCGCATGGTCGGCCCCGAGGCCATAAAGTTCGGCGGGTGGCAGCGACTGAACGCCGAATACGCCAAGCAGTTCGCTGTTGAGCCGCCGAAGCGGTAGCCAACCGCCACGAAACATGGTACCTAGAAGAAAAACTTCAGCACTTTTCGGACCGTTTGGATCGCCCATAGCATCCAAAAGCCTTGCCTGCCGATGAGGCGAGCTCCACAACAGCCGGAGAGACAAACATGTCGAAACGTGGAAAAGAATTAATCGGTTTTGACAATTCTCCTGTCGCCCGCTCGGGACAACACGCTGTTGAGCAGGATGTCAACAACGGCGCGGGAGCGAATATTTCGCGTCGCGCTGCACTAGGGCGTTTGGCATTCTTCGGAACGGTCATGGCCACACTTAGTGGCCAGCTGCTCGCCCAGCAAGGCGCCTCAGGCAGCTACAGCAATTCAGCCATTGCTATGCTGCCGTCAGATGAATCCGCGCCCAAACCGGGTGAAGACCTCGTTCGCGCCGTGAAGATCGCCCGCGCGATGCGCTCAGGGCCGCCCGAGGTTACTCGAGACGCGACCGTGGCCGAGATGGATCACCACGGGAACATGACCGACATATTGCGAAAGGGTACGAACGCCTGGGTCTGCACGCCAGGCGACGAGAACAAGATCGGCGACCCGCCGATGTGCGTCGATGAGTTGGGGATGCAGTGGTTCAAGGACGCTCTAGCGGGTCAGCCACGGCCGACGAATAAAGCCCCGGGTCTCTGCTACATGCTGTGTGGCGCAACGCAGCACAGCAATACGAATCCGTCCGATAAGACAAGCCCGGCAATTCCGATCGGCCCGCACTGGATGATTCTTTGGCCTTTTGACTGGAAGCACTCGGGCCTCCCTACGACCGTACGCGATGCGGGTGCGTGGATTATGTTCGCCGACACGCCATACGCGTACTTGCACATTTGTGGGACCCCGTGGGATGGAAAAGAGTATTCACCACAGGACGAAGCCGTATGGACGATGCAATACTCGAGGCGCCGCTAACCCAGCTATGTCAAACGTAACTCTATCTAAAGAGCAACGGAAAGAACTACTCGCAGTACTCAAAGTCCGCTTCGAGAAAAACGTGAACCGTCATAAAGGCCTTGAATGGGCCAAAGCACAAGCAAAGCTGGAAGCTAACTCTGAAGAACTGTGGTCACTGCATGAAATGGAAAGAACTGGCGGTGAACCGGATGTTGTTGGTCACGATAAGAAGGCGGGCGAATATATTTTTTATGATTGTTCAGCGCAAAGCCCTGAAGGCCGCAGAAATGTTTGCTACGACCCCGAAGCGCTGGAGTCAAGGAAACAACACAAACCGAAAAATAGCGCCGTTGGTATGGCCGCTGCCATGGGCATCGAGCTTTTAACGGAAGAACAATATCGAGAGTTGCAGAAACTCGGAAATTTCGATACGAAAACGTCGAGCTGGGTGAAAACCCCTCCTGATATCAGAAAACTCGGCGGCGCCCTCTTTTGTGATCGCCGCTTCGACACTGTTTTCGTCTATCACAACGGCGCGGAATCTTACTATGCCGGTAGGGCGTTCCGCGGCTCGCTAAGGGTCTAAAGCAGAGCGCCCGGAGGCGAATCATGCGTAGATTTGGGGTGTTCACGATCATGGTGCTTGCGGTGATGGCCAGCGCCGGATGTGGGGCACGGCACAAGGCAAACCTTTCAACCGAGGAAGCAGCCATCCGCCGGACGGATGCCGGCTGGCTCGCTGCCGCTTCCGCGCACGACCTAGATCGCATACTTCCGTTTTGGTCTGACGACGCGACCATTCTCGCTCCCGGTACACCCGCAATCGTAGGCAAGGACGCGATCCGCAAATACGTTTCCTCGTCGTTCGCCACGCCGGGATTTTCGATCACGTGGACCACGAGAAAAGTGGAAGTCTCCCAGTCCGGGGACTTGGCCTACTCATCTGGCACCGACCGTATCTCCTTAAACACTCCCGACGGTAAGTCTGTCACAGAGGAGAATAGAGCAGTTGCGATTTGGAAAAAGCAGCCGGATGGTTCCTGGAAGTGCGTTCTGGACGTGATGACTCCCGCTGCGCCGAGCGATAGACAGTAAAAAGGACGCACTCCATGCCGCTAAGCTATAACGTCCTCTTCCTCTGCACTGGAAATTCTTCCCGATCCATCATGGCCGAGGCCATCCTCAGCCAGAAAGGACCTCCCACGTTCACCTCGTACAGCGCAGGAAGCCATCCCTCGGGATTCATTCATCCCGGAGCCTTGCGCCAGCTCGAAGCCGCGCATTTGCCCACTCAAGACCTGCGCAGCAAAAGTTGGAACGAATTCGCAAAACCCGATGCGCCCAAAATGAACTTCGTCTTCACCCTCTGCGACAACGCCGCTAAGGAAATCTGCCCCGTGTGGCCCGGCCAGCCGATGACGGCGCATTGGGGCGTCCCCGATCCCGGATACGTTCACGGCACGCCGGACCAAGTTGGCCACTCGTTCCGCGATGCGTTCACCATTCTCGACCGTCGAATCAGCCTCTTCCTTTCATTGCCGATCTCCAGCATCGACGCGCTCGCCATCAAGCGCGAAATCGATCGCATAGGATTGCAGTGACAGGTTTAGCGCGATCCTCCGAGCTCAGGATGCAGCGTGAGCTGGCTATCTTTCAGAACTTCCAAGTCGCGCTCCCAGCCTCGCTTTCCTTCGGACTTTACTTCAATGTGATGCGTCCCGCTCGCGAGCTGCAGCGTCGATGGAGTTTGGCCCACGAATTTCCCATCAACATAAATTTCCGCCCCATCCACGTCGCACGATATCGCCACCTTGCCATGTCCCGTGGGTGGTGAAGATGAAGTTGAAGCTGCCACAGTTTCGGAACCGTCTCTCGTTCGCGGATAAAACCGCTCCAGAATTTCGAGCAGGTCCTTCGAACTCTGCGCGAAGCTCATCCCATGCAAAGTCGTTTCCGGATTTTCAGGGTCGCGCATCATCAAAGTATTGATTCCCACCACCGCGCCGCGGCTATCAAGAAGCGGTCCTCCGCTATTTCCCGGATTAATGGGCGCATCCGTTTGTACCCAAGTTCCGCTTCCGGCAAGAGGATCGCGGCCCACCGCGCTTACGATCCCCTTCGTAACCGTATCGGGCATTCCGCGCTCCGGGTTTCCAATGGTAATCACCGCTTCGCCGGGATGAACTTCGGAACTGTCCGCAAGCGGCAGAAACGGGAAACCGTTTCCATCCACCTTCACAAGCGCGGCATCCGGGCCGCCTGCAGGGCTTGTGTAGATCACCTTTCCCAGCAACTGCGTCCCGTTTGACAAGCGAACCGTCATGGAATTCCGGCCCTCGACCACATGCCGATTCGTCGCGATCACGCCGGTATCCGTTATCAGAAAACCCGTTCCCCATCCTTCCGGACTGCTGAGCCGCACCACCGCGGGGATTGCATTCTCCACGATTTCCTGTGTCGGCAGCTCGGCTCCCACGTTCACCTGGCTCGCGCGCGCGTCCGTCCTTTTTACCCGGCCTGTGAATGCCACCGAGACCGGCTGCAGTTGCGCTTCGATGTGATTGGCCTTCAACAGCCAGTAATGGCCCTGCCTTCGCCCATCCACCGCAACCCACTCGAAAGGACCTTCCGTTAACCTCAAATCCTGCGCCGTGTAGCCATCCTTATATATACGCAGCGTCATCTCGTGCTGTAGGGTCTGGCCGAACACGGTTCTGGTTTTATGGAAGTAGCCGCCGGGAACCTTCATCTGAAACGGAGTCGTACCCACGATGACGCCGTCGATTTCGACGGTCGCGCCCGGCGGCGAACTTGTAATGGTCAGAGTGGCGGCGTGTGCTCGCCCAGCGGAAAGCGGCAGAAATACCACTAGCGCAAGCAATGCCAATAGACAGTTGCGCCTCGATGGCTGCATCGGAGCCCTCCGAGGAATTAGAGGCACACGATGTCACCAATCGCCGCGCCCTGTCAATTGCGGTTCCTACGTACGCCTTACCCCTTCTTCCGGTAGCCAAACTTGTATCGAGGGCCCAGGCCTTCGCTGCCGAGAAGCTGGTATTCAGCTTCAGCTGCGCGGATTTCCGAGAATGCCGAATTTCGTTTTCCCAAGGGATACATGATGACTTCTCCCGTTTGACTTCCCCTTCGAGCCGAAAACTGTGCTTCCAGTCAGAGCGGAATGTCGATATCCGCCTCAAATCAAGTTGAACGGCGGCGATGTCTGCAAACTGCGACTGAAAAATTAGCCGTCCATTTGGCAATTCGACGTCACCGAACATCTCCCCTTTACCGTTGACGTAACCCGGATGCAATAACACAACTTCATGCAGAAGCGCGTCATGGAGACCATCCACTGTCTCGATGAATTTCAGAATGTCTCCCGGCGACTCAATCTTAAAGGTTTGATTCATTAGATCCTCTCGGCATCCATTTTCGGACAATCTTTCCTCATCGGCACTTGAAAAACCCGCATCTAATGAAAGTGAGCGCCGAAATCCAGCTCGACAACGGCGCTCTTCCCGCCGGCTCGGAATCCCGGACCGCGAAAGGGAACTCATAACTGATTCAGGAGGCCACACGAAATGTTTCTTAAACCGAAATTCTTCGGCGCCGTAGTAGCAACACTGATTCTGACCGCCCCAGCATGGTCCGCTTCAACCCCATCTCACAAGGACTCAACGGCTTTCGATGTCGCCCAAGCAGCTACCATCGGAGACACGCACCTGCAGCCCGGCCACTACACTTTCGAAGCAAATGAAGATCAGAGCCGATTGAACGTGATCAAGGATGGCAAAGTGATTGCCACTGTTCCGTGCCATTGGGTCCAGCTGAAAAAAAAGCCGAGCTCTTCCGAAGTTCTCTCCAACAAAAATCAAGTGAATGAAATCAAGTTCGAGGGTCGAACGCAAGCCGCCCAGGTCGGATAACCCGGCCTGAGCTTATTCACAAGTAAGGGGCGGGGATTATCCGCCCCTTTGTATCTCATTTCGTAGATTTCACGCTTTCGCTCGCCTTCTTTTTCTGAACGCCCACGAAAACCAGTGCAGCGCCCGCCACGATCACCAGCCCGCTCAGCACAGCGGGCACTGTCACGATTCGCCTAGTGTTAATGATCAGCTTTTGGCCTGCGACGTCCACTTCGCGTTGGTTCGACGGCATCTTCACTTCTGGTTGAATCAACGCTGCCGCGCCGATCAACATCAGCACTATTCCCAGTGTTAGAAGGATTTTCTTCATCGTTGGCTATCTCCAGAAACGCGTGGCCTGGTCGCATCCGCTCTCACCTGGGCGCTAACGGATGGAGAATCTCGTCAAGGTAATTTGGTCGGCTCTCGTCCCGCTCCAAGTGCGGATAGCGGATGCCGTCGTGGTAATCCACCGAGTACGTCTGCACCTCGGTCCCATTGGCGGCAATCAGCCGGATCGGCGCTGTGGTAGCTTGAGCGGCTTCAATAGCTTCCTTCAGAATGGTCGGCGAATACACGCTCCCATTCACTGCGGTGATTTTCATTCCGGGTCCCATTCCGGCTTTGTATGACGGTCCGTTGTAAATCACATCGTATATCCGGCCATTCTCCTCGAGCAAAAGTCCGATGGACTGCGTTAGGTCAATCGTTTTTCGTACCGTTTCGCGGGCGCTCTCGATTTCATTGGGATTGTCGTTGTAGACCAGTTTCCAACCGCTGTTTTCGATGGCCTCGATCGGCGTCGCAGGCGCTGTGGAATCGAGTCGCGTCCGCAGGAAACCGTTCCAGTCGTAGGGAGCCAGGTTGTTCAGCGCCGCCACAATATCCTCGAACGTGTAGGTTTTCAACTCTGGCTTGCCGCCCGCTCCCCCATGAAAAACCCGGCAGAAATCGTCGAGCGACTTTTTGTCTTTCGTCAGCCGGCGCAGCGTCGCGTCCACGTCCAGCCACAGCAGCTCTCCTTCTTCGTAAAAATCTGTGCTGCGCCGCCAGTTTCCCCACTCCGCATCGGCGCCGTAAAGGAACACAGCTGAATCCGCCGTATCCTGCAGCGGCCGCCAATCCCGCCCCGGGCGCTTCGAGAATACGGCCGCCAGCCGCGCTATTTCCTCGTGCCCCTGCTGAGGGTTCCAGAGCCCGCTGCGGCTGGTGAGCACTTCGCCCAAATACTCGGTTAGCCCTTCGTATACCCAAAGCAAATCGTCTCGCATGGGTTGTTGGTAGTCCGTGCTCACCAGATCCGCGGGGCGTCGATATTTCCCATTCCACGAATGAACGAATTCGTGCGGCAGAAGACCAGAGAAGTTGGTCAGCGCGTCGCTGTCGATCAGGCTTTTTTCGTTGGTGCGGTCGTCGCTTGATTCGTGATGCTCGAGCCCGAAATGCGCCACGTGGTCGCTCAGTGTCAGCAGGAAGTGATAATCGCGGTAGTGCCGCGATCCGAAAAGCGCGCCCGCCTGCTCTACAAGATCGTGAAAATGCACCTGGGTCTCGGGAGTCATCGCCAACGCCGCGCTGTCGTCCGCCGCGATGTCGATTTCATGTGAGGGAGTTTCTCCCGGCGTAAGTTGAATGGCGCGAAAATAAATTCCCATCAGCACCGGTGAATCCACCAGCGTGTTCAGAGGGACCGGCGCGAAATCGACGGTATAGCCATTCTCCTTTGGACCAGGCAGGGCCGTACCGAATTTCCACCCCTCGGGAATTCGCAGGCTCGGCACGAACTTCAGTTCCGCGGCGGGATAGCCCTGCGGATAAAGCAGCACCTGATTCCAGCTGAGCACGTCCAGATATGCCGTCGCCGACGCGCCCGCCGAGTATCCCGCTGCCGGCGCCGATAGCAGAAAATCGAAATCGGCATTCAGCGACTCGACTCCCGCCGGAATATCGAGGTGAAAGGCGAACATGTTCACCAGATCGCGCCGCCAAGGAATCGTTTTGCCGTTCGCCGTGAATTTCAAACCCGCCAGGTTGCCAATCGGACCATCCGGCATGTGCTCGCCCGGAATCCACTTAGGGTAATAAAGGACCAGCGGCCCCGGCCGCACCGGGATTTGTTCGTGCGTATGCAGAAGCTTCTGTGGCGCGCGCGACGCGTCCACTTCCAACCGAATTGGTCCGGGAGGTATCTGGGCACCGGCTCGTGCGTTCGATCCCAAAATTATCAAGATTGTGATGGATGCAAGTACGGCGGCACTGCGGAATGATTGCTTCATCTCGTTCCTTCTAAGCCTGATGTGAAACACTTCTTCAACTGCTCACTAAACTGTAGATCAGCACGCCAAGCACTACCAAGGTAATTCCCACGTAGAGCCAGTCGCGCTCCGATGCAAAGCCCGCCACGGAAAATGCCACGCGTGCGATCGGCGTTGCGATCAGCAGCAGCAGGCCAAGTTGAATAATTCCGCGCGAATGCAGCGAGATCGCGTCCTCGAGAACTCCCCCAATGGATTGCAGGTCGCTCGGCTCGCCCCGAAAAATTCCGTAGTCGGGCTTCAGGCCTCCATACTTGGTCAAATACAAAATGCCGCCGGAAAGCACCACGGTCGCCGCCAGCGCCACTCCGGTGCGCAGCAGCAATCCGATCAGTGCCTCAAATCTCTTCTCGCTCAAGCCATGAACGTCAGCCATCTTTTCCTCGCATGCCTCCTGTTTTCTCGTAGGGGCACGATACATCGTGCCCGGCAAACATACTTGGCTACTTGCTAGCCATCCGCCTCGTCCTCACGGGCGCGCCTCATGTGGATCGCGGCGGCTTGCCAGGGACGCCGGGTTGCCAAGCGCGGCGTCATTCCGAGCGGAGTGTCCCGCGCTTTTGCTTTTGCGCGAAGCGCCGGGACACACAGCCGAGGAATCTCTCTTCGATCTGCCAGCCACCTCTTTGCCCGCCACACCGCCGCGCAAATTTCTTCGCGAAATGCCGCTACAAATTCCCGCGAACGCCTTTCACAATCATCTCGATCGCCACCGCCGCAATCGCCACGGCAAACACAATCCGCAACGTTCTTACTTTCGCCCCCGGCAGAATTCGCGCACCCACCAGCGCCCCCAGCAAAACACCCAGCATCACCGGCATGGCCAGCCCGGGATCGATGTATCCCCGATGCAAATAAATCCCTGCGCTGGCTGCGGCCGTCACGCCAATCATGAAATTGCTCGTGGTGGTTGAAACCTTGAACGGAATTTTCATCGCGCGATCCATCGCCAGCACCTTCACTGCCCCGGAACCGATTCCCAGCAGCCCCGAGAGAACTCCCGCCACATACATCAAAGAAAATCCCAGCGGCACTCCGGTTACGTGATACGCCACCGTGCCTTCCGGAGTGGGATAGCTGCCGTCCAGCCTCAGCACCCGCGCGAGGGTCCCGCCCGGTCGTGGATCCGCACTTCGTCTTCGGGCTTCGCGGAAATCCACGCGGAGTACAGCAACACGATTCCGAAAATGATCGCGATCGCCGCTGTTGGTATGCGCGTAGCCAGATACGCGCCGCATATCGCGCCGATCGTCGTCGCCACTTCGAGGAACATGCCGACACGAATATTCGAAAATCCCTCTTTCAAGTAAGCGGCTGCGGCGCCAGACGAAGTCGCAATCACGGAAACTAGCGAGGCCCCGATCGCATAGCGAATGTCCACGCCGAAAAGCAGCGTGAGCAGCGGTACAATGATCACTCCGCCGCCAAGCCCCGTCAGCGAGCCCAGCAGCCCCGCCAAAAATGATCCGGCCGCAATAAGCAGCGTGAATTCAAGCGTTCCACCCACATCCCGATTCTAATTGGAAGGAGCACTTCTGCAATCGCGAATCTGGTGCAGTGCAGAGAGGGCTAGCGGTTCGCGAGACGCCGCTTCATCTCGGGTTCGAAATTCGGAAAATAGCGGCCTATGAGAGGCAGGTCAAAACGCCCCAGGATCGATTCCTTGGGCTCGTTTTCAAGCAGGAACTCAAACGCCATCCGCACGAGTTCGGATGGTTCGACTTTGCCGCACGAGATCCGCTCGCAATCCGAGGACTTCAGCGTTACTACGTGAGATGTTTCGCGCTTCCCGTCGCTCACGCGCACGCGAAAGGCCCCGTCGGAGAGAGTTTCAACTTCAATTTTATCCGACATGGCTGCGATGATCTCATGAAACCGCGTGCGTTTCGGAGCAGCGATTCGTTCAGGCGCCTACAGGATTTACCCTACGACTCTTTGGCGGCTCGACGGCCCAGTAGCGTTGGATTTTTGAAATCGATAGTGGCATCATCGCGCGTTGAGATTGCGCGGGAAATGGCAGAAAGCGATCAAGAACAGCGCCGCGTTGACGAATTCGTCCTCGAGAAGATCGACAGCGTTGCTCATCTCGAGGCCCTCCTGCTTCTGTGGAACAGCCGCCCCAAGCAATGGCCGCCGGAAGAAATGGCGCGCCGGCTTTACGTGGACACCAAAATTGCCCGCGAGCTTTTGGCCGACCTGCAACGAAGCGATTTAATCATTGCGGTTTCAAATTCCAACGAAAGCTACTGCTACGAGACCAGATCCGAAGAGAGAGACCAGCTCATCGGGTTGGTTGACGCGACATACCGCTTCCAGGTTGTTAGAATCTCAAACCTGATTCATTCCAAAGGACCGTCCGCCGTGCGCGATTTCGCGCGCGCTTTTCGATTTACAAAGAAGGAGCAGGAATAAAAATGGCCGAAGCCGTGTATCTTCTTGGCGCCCTAACGAGTTTGCTGTGCGCCATCTTGCTTCTCCGAGGATATGCAGCGGGAAAAAGGAAGCTGCTGCTGTGGAGCGGTTTGTGCTTCGCAGGACTGAGCGCATCGAACGGAATTACGTTTATCGACCTGATCCTGCTGCCACAGGTGGATTTATATTCGTACCGGCTGGCCGCTACGGCCATTTCCACGGCACTGCTGCTATACGGATTGATCTGGACAAGCCAATGACTCGAGTCCAAGCATTCTTACTGGGAATTACGGTGATGATGTCGACCACGGCAGGGGTGTTCTTTCTGAAATTCTGGAGAAGCACGCGGGATGTTCTCTTCCTGGCCTTTGCCGCGTTTTTCCTTCTGGAGGCGCTGGACCGGACCACGCTCTTCATTTTTGCGCGGGACAATGAAGGAAGTCCCTGGATTTACCTTATTCGGTTGCTAGCCACTCTGGCGATCCTGGCGGCGATCCTCAAAAAGAATTACGGCGGCGGCCGCCCGCGAACCCTCTAAACACCGCTGCGTCTCCTGATTGAAAGGGCGCCTCTCGCTGCTCCTTCCGTACGCTGCGCGGTTCTTGGCTAAGGAAATCAGAGATTGGAAACTACAAATTGGAGATTGAAACTTGAAATTCGAGCTGGAAATTGCGATTCGAAAAGTGGGAAGCGAATCGCGGCGCGCGGAGTCTTCCAGGTCTTTCCGGAAGGGAACGCGCTTCTTTTTGAGGGTGCGGATCATCGAATCATTTGAGCGCTGGAGGGATTCGTGACCTTCGTTTCTGTTACGCGGTTGCGCGTGCGTTCGGCGCGCTACCTTCCCCTATTTTTCTGGAGAGCGTTGAGGACCGCGCGCCAGGCCGAGCGCACCTCGGGCTTTCTCGGCGGCAGGTTGCTTATCGAGGCAAAAAAAGTCTTTTGGACGGTGACGGCCTGGGAAGACGGCTCGGCGATGAATGTGTTTCGGACGCAGGGCGCGCACGGCGGCGTAATGCCGAAGCTGCTTGAGTGGTGCGACGAGGCTTCAGTAGTGCATTGGACGCAGCTAACGGACACGCTTCCTTCCTGGCAGGAAGCTCACTACCGCATGATGAAAGAAGGCAGGCCTTCGAAAGTGAAACATCCCTCGTCAGCTCAGGTGGCGTACGAAATCCCGGAGCCGCGCGTCGGACGGATCGAAACCACCCTACGTCCCGCACAACCGGCTGGACCGTGACGTTCAGCCGCCGTGCTGCACGAAGGAAATTGGCTCAATCTTCGGTGTCGGTTGTGCCTCCGGTGAACTGCTTGTCGGAGAAGTCTCTGCGCCGGGCGCGGGTTGGGTGGCGGGAGGCTGTTCGTTCTCCCGCGTTGACGGCGGCGTCGAGTGGTCATTCGAATTTGAATCCGGCGCTGCGTAAGGTGGTCCGTAAGAGTAGTAATCTCCATACTCGGAATCGTCCGCCGGCGGCGCATACGGAGGGCCGTATAGGTAGCCGTCTGGCGGGTACCCGTAGTCGGCAGGCCCAACCAGGGTCATACGCGCCGGGTCCCCAGTAACCGGGCCAGCCCCATCCGGGACCCCACCAGTCGAGTCCCCAGTATGGCCATCCCCAGCCGAAACCGCCCCAGCCAAAGCCTAGTCCCCAGCCCCAGCCGCAGCCCCAGCAACCCCCAAAACCGCGACCTCTAAATCCGCCGAAACCCCTGCCACCAAACCCACGATTACCGAACCCACGGCTGCCGAGACCCGGCCCAAAGGAGCGGAAGCCGCCGCCGTTGAATCCTCGCGCTAGGCTCGCGTTCGACCCTCCAAATGAGTGCCATCGGCCATCGCGCAATCGCGGCATTGCGAAATCCTGTCGAACCTCTTGCACCCAAGGAGCCTCGAGCGCCCCCAAAAGAATGCCAGTTGCCGTCCGCGATCGCATTGCGAGCCCCGACTCCGTTCCGGCCTCCGTATCCGCGTCCCGCAGCGTTGAACCCACGTCCAAATCCGCTGGATCCGCGAGATCCAAAGCTCCTGCCGCCCATGGACGAGCCGCCTCGGTAGGTGCCTCCACCAAGAGATCGGGCGCCCCCGAAGCTGCCGCCGCGGTATCCTCCACCGAACCCGCCGCCACCTCGAACCGCGCCACCGCCGCTACGAAACCCGCCGCCACCCCCATGGAATCCACCTCCACCGCCGCCATGGAAACCGCCGCCACCGCCGTGTCCTCCGCCGCGCTGCGCAAACGCGGGATTCGGCGCTAGAGCAAGCGCAAGCACGCCTATCAATGAGATGAATGCCTTTGAAAGGAGGGACTTTGACATCATGGCACCTCTGCACAATGCGATAGGCCGGGTACGGCCTGAGCAGTCGCCGCTATTCTACTCCGTTTAGATTGCGCCGCGCGCGTTTTGGGTGCCTAGAAATAGGAAGAGAGATCAGGAATTGGAAATGACGCGCGGCGCATCGCTTGCGGAGCCAGCCTCAACCGGTCGGAAGGGAAGCGTCAGTAACCGGGCGGCGTTCAGGTTACTGCCGTCCGCGACGTCGGCGAGACCGTAGCGCCCTTCTCCGGCTTCAGCGGCAAGGCTCGGCAGATAGGTGCCGAACAGCCTATCCCAGATGGAAAAGATCGTGCCGAAATTTCCGTTCTGCTCTTTCATTCGTTGGGAATGATGCACGCGATGCATTGCGGGCGTCACAATCAGCCAGCGAAGAAGACGGTCGGCTGTTTCCGGCACGCGCAAATTTGCGTGAGTGAAAAAATCCTGCACTACTATAGCCATCGATGCAAATAGCACCGCGCTCGGCGGCGTCCCGAGGAGAGCGATCACCGCCAGTTGGCAGCCCTGCGACAAGAGGCCCTCCAGGGGATGAAAACGAAATCCGGTGGTCAGATCGAGATCCGTCTCCGAGTGGTGCACCTTGTGGACGCGCCAGAGCAGGGCAACCGAGTGGAAAACTCGATGAGAGCTATAGTTTGTGAGGTCCAGCGCCGCGAATCCGACCGCGAACGCTATGGGGAAAGGAATCGGGAACCGGTTTAGGAACCCGTGACGAGTGGCTTGAACAGCGACGGCGAGCGCGATACCGGTCAACTGGAACGCTGCGACGATTACCACAATTGACGCAGCTTGCAGGATGGCATTGCTCGTCCAGCGGCGGCGCGCAGAACTAGGCAATTGCCGGAAAGGCCAAAACGTTTCGATCAGCGCAGTCACGACGAACGATACGCCGAAGACATACCACCACGCTTCGCCGTGCATACGCTACATCCAAGAGAAGATTTGTCCGCGCTACTTCTTCCAGAACTTGCGCGCGCCGATCACCGTGGCGAGTCCGCCAGCAAGCAGCACGATCGTACTCGGTTCTGGCATCGTTGTCGGAGTTTGACCCACGCCAGCCATCGCTGGAAGCGCGAAAGCTACTAGGCCTATGGCCACCATCAGGGTGCACTTCAAAGCAGAGTTCATATGGACTTCTCCTCGCGGGGACGCGAAAAAGTGAGCGGAGTCTATATCCCGTCGCGCCCCACAGTCAAGCTGATCTTTCTTCGTCTCGGTGTCTACGGAGCGTCTGGCGGGTCCGTTCGCCGTTCGGACCGGGCGCATCCGGGAGAAGATTTGTCCGCGCTACTTCTTCCAGAACTTGCGTGCGCCAATCACCGTGGCCAGACCGCCAGCGAGCAGCATGATCGTACTTGGTTCTGGCATTGTTGTCGGACGTATAGGCTCCCCAGCCATCGCTGGAAACACGCAAGCGACTACGCCTATGGCCACCATCAGGGTGCACTTCAAAGCAGAGTTCATATGGACTTCTCCTCGCGGGGACGCGAAAAAGTGAGCGGAGTGTATATCCGGCCGCGTCCCACAGTCAAGTTGATCTTATCTTCGTCTTCATCCCGGCGGCTGCCGCTCCGTTAGCTGTTCGGAACGGGCGTATAATGGAGTTCTGCGGGGTTGGGTCATGGGCGAGCTTACAAAGCTCCAAAAGACAGCGGGACTCCATGGAGCTCGTTGGTGGGAGGCTGAAGCCAACGGCAAGGTGCATTGCTATTTGTGTCCCCGCCACTGCCATATCGGCGAAGGTCAAGCTGGGTTCTGTTTCATCCGCGCGAACCAGGGCGGCCAGCTTTACAGCCTGGGTTACGCTCATCCCGCCGCGTTGCAAATCGATCCCATTGAAAAAAAACCGCTGAACCATTTCCTTCCGGGCACGCGCGTTTTTTCCATGGGCACGGCAGGCTGTAACATGGGCTGCTTTTTTTGCCAGAACTGGGACATCTCGAAATCGCGGGCCGATCAGGTGCGATCGTCGCACGTTCCGCCGGAAGATGTGGTTGCGCTGGCGATTGATAATGGATGCCCTTCGATCGCATTTACGTACAACGAGCCCACAATCTGGGGCGAGTATGTGATCGACATCTGCCACGCGGCGAAGGAATACGGCCTCAAGACCGTGATGGTCTCGAATGGCTACATCACCCGCGAGGCTTTTCACGATATTTACGACCACGTTGACGCCGCGAACATCGACCTGAAGGCTTTCACCGAAAATTTCTACGGGCGTATCACGCTGACGCATCTGCAACCCGTCCTCGATACGCTTCAATGGCTCAAGAACGAAACGAACGTGTGGTTCGAGATTACCAACCTGATGATTCCGGGCCTCAATGACGCGCCAAGCGAAACGCGCGCGCTCGTGGATTGGGTGCTCGAGCATCTGGGTCCGGATGTTCCACTGCACTTCACCGCGTTTCATCCCGACTTCAAATTGCGCGACCGGGCCGCCACGCCGCCGGAAACGCTGCACGCAGCGCGTGCCATCGCGCTCGAAGCAGGGCTGCACTACGTTTATGAAGGGAATATTCATAGTGACGGCGGGAACACGTCTTGTCCGACGTGCAATACGCTGCTGATTCGGCGCTCGTGGCACGATATACGGAAAAATAGCCTGAAAAATGGCGGTTGCCCGAACTGCGGGCTGCCAATTCCGGGGCGATGGGCGAGTGGCACTGCGCACCGGGCTGGAATACGAATTGCCAAAGCCCGGGCCGGCGTCGCCGAACGTCATGGGGACCTGAACCTGTGATGGAGAGAGTGCGATGAAGCTGAAGGCTGCGGCGTCCTATCTGATCGAGCAGAAGTATGAGGATTACACGCCGGAACAGCACGCTGTGTGGGCAGAACTCGTCCGGCGGCGGCGTCCGCAGATCGAGAGCTTCGCGTGCCGAGCCTACCTTGAAGGATATGAAATCATCGGGCTGGAGACCGACAAGCTTCCCAATCTCGCCGCGATCAGCGCGCGATTGAAGCCGCGCACCGGATGGAGCGCAACGCCGGTGAGCGGTTTTCTGCCCAGCGACGCTTTTTTTGAAATGCTGGCGGCGCGCATGTTTCCCACGACCACGAAGCCCCGGAGTCGCGACTCACTCGAATACACTCCGGAGCCCGATATCTTTCACGATGTCTTCGGCCATGTTCCGATGCATTCGCATCGCGTGTTCGCGGATTTCCTGCAGCACTACGGCAGCGTTTGCGCGGGAATTAAGGACAAGGAAACTCTGGAACGACTGGGACGCCTTTTCTGGTACACGGTGGAATTTGGGCTGATTCGAGAGGCCGGCCGGCTCAAGATGTACGGCAGCGGTGTGATCAGTTCTCACGGCGAGTGCAGCAACGTGTTCGAAGGAGGCTGCGAGGTGAGGGACTTCAGCCTCGATGAAGTTCTGAACACTCCGGTAAAAGTGGATAGCATCCACCACCTGCTTTTTGCCATCGAAAGTTTCGATCAAATCTACGAAGCCATGCACGAAGCCGAGCGCCGTGTGCTGACGACGTCGCCGCCGTCGAGATAATTCTGTTTCTACGGTCTGCAAATCCTGCAAGCCACAAATTCATTGACTGAAAAAATCCCGCGTGCTATCCACGCACTCGCGCCGCGAATTTACGTTCGCGCCATAATGAGTTCGCCAGGCGCGACCAAGGGAGATTGATCGCCAATGTCCATCGTTCTGCCGCCGAATGTGTCCGAGAAATCCTTCCAGAAGGCCCTGGACGCGTTCGCCGGCGTGGTAGGGAAACAATGGGTGCTCGCGACCGATGAGGACCGCGGCGCGTACATGGACATCTATGCGGCCGGCGATGCCGACCGGCATCTTCCCAGCGCGGCGGTCGGTCCGCAATCGCCCGAAGAAGTGCAGGCCATCATTCGCATCGCCAACGAACACAAGGTGCCGCTCTGGCCGATTTCGCGCGGCAAAAATCTGGGGTATGGAGCGGCCGCGCCGCGCATGTCCGGCACGGTGGTACTGGATTTGGGGCGGATGAAGCGAATTCTGGAAGTGAATGAGCGCTTCGGCTACTGCTTGATCGAGCCGGGCGTCGGCTTCTTCGATCTTTTTAATTATTTGCAGGCGAACAAAATTCCGCTGTGGATGTCGGTACCCGCGAACGCGTGGGGCAGCGTGGTGGGCAACGCGCTCGAACGCGGCTACGGCTACACGCCGTATGGCGACAACACCACGCATATATGCGGCATGGAAGTTGTGCTCGCGAACGGAGAAATGGTTCGCACCGGCACCGGCGCGATGGCCAACAGTCCTTGCTGGCAGTTATTCAAATATGGGTACGGCCCGGCGTGGGACCAGTTGTTCGTCCAATCGAATTTCGGCGTGGTGACGAAAATGGGGCTGTGGCTGATGCCCGAACCCGAAGCCACGCTAGGGCTCGCCATGCAGCTTCAAGAGCCGGATGACGTGGGCTGGGCGGTGGATGAACTTGCTCCGCTGCGATTGAACGGCGTGCTGCTGCAAAGTCCCAGTATCGGCAACTCGCTGCGAATCGCCGCGTCGCAGTCCCAGCGCAGCCAATGGTATGACGGCGATGGAGCCATGCCGGACGACGTGCTTCGGCAGGTGCTGCAGAAATTTGGCCTGGGCTGGTGGAATATCGACCTGCGGCTATACGGATACGATGACGTAAACGAAGCGCACGCGCGCATCATCCAGAACGCGTTCGCCAAACATACGAAGCAGGAGTTCAAAGTGACGAAGTGGCATCGCGGCGATCCCATCGCCAATTCCGGCGCCGGCATCCCAAGCACCAACGCGCTGCAAATGGTGAATTGGCGCGGTGGCCGCGGGGGGCACCTCGGGTTCTCGCCGGTGATGCCGCCGACCAGCGAGCACGTCTTGAAGCAGTTTCATAGCACCAAAAAGCGCTACGAAGAAATTGGCGTGGACTACTATGGCTCGTTCACGCTGATGGAGCGCTACACAACGAACGTCAACTTGATGGTCTACGACCAGAACGACAGGCGATGACGTCCAAGGTACGCGCGCTCTTCAAGGCTCTGGTAGCGGACGCGGCCAAGCAAGGCTACTCCGAATATCGGACGCACCTTTCCTACATGGACGATGTGGCGCTCACCTTCGATTACAATAATCACGCCCTGCTGCGGCTGAATGAAACCGTGAAAGACGCGCTCGATCCCAACGGCATCCTCGCGCCGGGCAAGCAGGGAATCTGGCCGAAAGCATATCGAAGCGATAAGACATAGTATGCAGACATTTCCCGTACCAGGATGCCTCGCAAGATTGGCGATCGCCATTGCGCTGGGGGTGTCGCTCGCCGCGTTTGGCGCGGCATACATCATGGCTCAAAGAAAGCGCCGGATGCTTCAGCGAGCAAAATCGCGGAAGGGAAAGCTCTCTTCAACGCCCGCTGCGGATATTGCCACCTCGCCGGCGGGACGGGACGTTGATGCTCGGGCGACGGCTCGGTAAAGACAAGGCGCTTCTTGCAGCGCGCACGGATTTGAGCGCCGAATACATCAAAAAGATCACCCGTGTGGGAATCAATAGCATGCCGCCGCACACGCGAATCGAAGTTCCCGATAGCGAACTGGATTTAATCGCGGCATATCTTACGCGCCCACAATCCCAACGCGGCGCTTCCGAACCCAAAGCTGACAGTTTGCCGGGCAGCGAGCCTATTCATGAATAGGCGCGACCTCCTGAAACGAGCGGGAGCCGCCATCATTCCCGCGGCGATTCTGGGATCGCGGCTGCCGGCGATGGGCGCTTCATGGGAGCCCGGGATTTCGCGGATCGCGGCGGTCGTCTACGACGAGCGGTACAGCGACTGCCGATCGTTCGCCGATATTCTTGTGCGGCGCGGCGCAACTCCGTTTCCAGTGAACGGCGATTGCGGGCGTCTATGGCACGGCGCAATGAGGGAGCATCTCGTTCGAAACCGCGGAAACGTGGCCGGCCTGACCACGGATTCTGATTTCGTTGTATCGCGTGCGTGCGGAAGGGAATTTGGCCTCGGCGTGGTTTACGAAGGCGCGCACGATAGCCGCGAATCGAGCAACGTCACGCATCGCCTGCGAAGCACGGCTTACCAGCGCGAAATCGCCGACGCCCTAGACACGATGGCGCCTCATGGGCCGAAAGCCTCGCACGATCGCTGCTCCGCCTGCCGTCACACGACAGCGCAGCGCTTTTTTGCGCCCCGGTATCGTTGAAGACCTCTCGCTCATCCGACCACCCTGGTTACCTGAACTCCTGGCTCCCGAAGAGTCCGCATAACGTCGCAGCTCCGCTGCTAAATCATTTCCTGTATTGATCGATGTGCGCCGCCGCGCTAACTAGAATGAGGGAGGAATGAATATATGGCGCCAAAATCCAAACGATGGGTGCGAAGGTTAAAACTGACTCAACTCACCCGCCACCGGGTCTGTTCACGAAGGATGCCTCGACGATCGCGAGAGTTCTCGCTTCAAAGAAAAGTCTCGCCCAAGGGTCCTCAATCCGGTAGCGGATGCTGACATATTTCATAAACCGGGCGGGCGAGGATTGAGCCAGTCGCGCAAGAAGGACTCGAACAGGCAAAATCGTTGTTATCGAAGCGAAGCCAGCGAGCGAGTCGAGCGCGCAGACGAAGCACCGCAAGGCGCAGAGCCTCGTGAGCGTTTA
>CAVRSO010000099.1:0-21798 GCA_963723845.1 uncultured Acidobacteriota bacterium | reverse complement strand
GAGGGCAGTGCGTCGACGGACAGCTTGGGCCGCTCGAAGGCGAGGAAGCCGTTTTTCAGGCGATGCGCTGGCCGGGCGGAGATTTCGAGATCGATTTTAATTCCAGTCCCAAGCGCACGACGATTTCCCGCAGCACCACAGGCCTGTTGATGGAAGGACTGCGCCTGATGGATGAAAGCCAGCGCGACGGCGCCACTGAAGGCGTGGAAACCACCGGATAGCAGCGAAGCCTCATGCGCGTTTCCGTTCTTACAATCAGCGATTCGGTGGCGGCGGGCAAGGCAGAAGATCGCTCCGGGCCTTCGTTGATGACCCGGTGCGGGGAGTTGGGTTGGGAGATTGCGGGTTTCGCGGTTTGCGCGGACGATCGGCCGGCTATCGAGGCGTTCCTGAAAGGCGTTGCTGATTCCAAGGGCGCGGATCTCATCCTGACCACAGGGGGCACGGGAGTGGGGCCTCGAGATGTGACGCCGGAAGCGACGGCGGCCGTTTGCGAACGCCTGATCCCGGGATTTTCCGAACAGATGCGAACCGCGGGGCGCGAAAAAACGCCGCGGGCAATTCTTTCGCGCGCCGCCGCAGGCATTCGCGGGCAGGCGATCATCATCAATCTGCCGGGCAGTCCGCGGGGCGCGGTGGAATCTCTCGATACGATTGCCGATCTGCTGCCGCATGCGGTGGCCGTGCTTCACGGCGCGCACCACGGATAGTCTGCGCGACGTGTCGAACTGTCTCTGACGCAGCGTTGCTGGCAACGTGCAAACTTGGCTTCTGTGCGCTAAACTCCCCCGGTTTGGACACGGTTTCCGCTATTGACAGTCAGCCATTCCTAGTTGAGGAGAGATATCAATGAGTCCCACGCGAAAAGCGAGTGCAAGCAAATCGAAAACAAAGTCGAAACCCAAGAAGTACAGGCGCATTGCAACTGAAGAGGCATTCGCAATTCCAGAACAGATGGAAGCGCAGCGCGAGCTGGTCGCCAACACGCAGGAATACGATCCCGATCTCTTTCTTTGGAAAGTCCAGACCGATCCGAATGGGCCGGTCCACAACAGGCTGATCGATTTGTACGAAATGCGCATGCAGGAAATGGACAAGTACGACGTCGATGTGCACCTGCTTGCGCTGACGTCTACTGGCGTGCAAATGATGGATGCTGACCGAGCCGTAGCGGTGGCCGAGATTGGGAATGACCGCTTGCATGAGGCAATCCAGCGACATCCTGATCGTTTCACTGGGCTGGCGACAATCGCCGTGCAGGACCCGCCGCGCGCGGTGAAGGAAATTGAACGCGCCATCAAGAAGCTGAAGCTGAACGGCATCATGATTAATTCTCATACCAACGGCGAATACTTGAGCGAGCAGAAGTATTGGCCGATTCTCGAAGCGATCGAGGACTTGAACGTACCTCTCTACATCCATCCTCGTGCGCCGATTCCGTTGATGGCCAAGGCATACAGAACCGATCACCTGGAGCATGCGATTTGGGGCTACCAGGCGGAGACCGGCTTGCATGGCCTGAGATTGATCACCGGAGCTGTCTTCGATCAATTTCCGAAACTGCAGGTGGTTTTGGGGCACATGGGCGAGGGGATTCCGTACTGGCTCTACCGATTGGACTTCATGTATGGGAAGGTCAAAATCGATTTCGGCCGACGGAAACTGAAACTGACGCCTAGCGAGTATTTCAAACGCAACTTTTATATCACCACCAGTGGAATGAATTGGGAGCCGACGCTCAAGTTCTGCATCGAAGCCGTGGGCGCCGACCGAATTATGTGGGCGATCGATTATCCGTACCAGGACCATCCGGATGCGGTGGAGTTCATGGACGCCGCTCGCATTTCGGAAAAAGACAAGCAGGCGATTTATCACGGGAACGCCGAGCGCGTTTTCAAGATAAAGAAGAAATAGCGGGAGGAACGTGGCGCCCGAAGATCGCGGTCCGCGTAAGCTTTCAGCCGAATCGACCAGGGCATTTGCCCTGGCGTGGAGTTTGCCTTTCAGCCTGGTGGTGCCGATGGTGCTCGGCGGTGGTGTCGGGTTTTTGCTAGACCGCTGGCTGCACACCAAGCCGATTTTCATGCTGGTCCTGGGAATTTTGGGGCTGGGTATTGGCGTTCGCGAGGTGGTGAGGGCCGCGGCGCTGTTGGACAAAAAAGATGGCGGATGAGTCGGAAAATGCGGCGATTGAACGCCGGATCGAAGGTTGGATCGCCGTCGCGGGCGCGGCTGCGGTGCTGGGCGCGGGAATAGGCTGGGGCGGGCGCGCGGCGGCAGGAGCGGCGATCGGAACGGCGCTGTGCTGGCTCAATTTCCACTGGCTGCGGCAAGGAGCGGCCGGCGTGATTCGCCTGGGGCTGGCACAGGCGGGTGCCGAGCATGCGACGGTTCCGAGGACAACTCACGCTAAGTTCTTGGGGCGCTTGGCGTTGCTGCTGTTGGCCGTGTATGCTATTCTCGTTTGGCTGAGATTGCCCGCAGTGGCCGTGTTATGCGGGCTGGCAGCGGTGGTTCCGGCAATCATTTGCGAGCTTGGATACGAACTGATGCGCGGCCACCATCGCTGGAACGCGCGATAATTCCGATCACGAAACCATAATCCCGTAGGTCCGAAATTCACGGAGAAGCATGGGCGAAGAGCAGGTTCTCGGTGCGACAAAGCTGGTGAATTTGTTGCTGGGAAAGCCGGTGGCTGCGCTGCTTGCGTTGCTGCACATTCATCCCGCGAATCCGCAATACCCCATTCCGAATTTTCTTGCGATGGAACTGATTTTGTTCGTGTTCGCCGTAGTTTTCTTTTTGTTGCTGAAGGCGCGGATTTCAGTGGACCGACCCGGCGGCACGCAGCAGGTGATGGAGATCCTGCTGACGAATTCGATGGGACTTGGTATTCAGGACCTGCTCGACGATGTCGTCGGGCACGGCGGCGAGAAGTTCCTGCCGATGATCGGGACGATCAGCATATTTATTCTGATGTCGAATTTGCTGGCGCTGATTCCTGGATTTATGTCGCCCACGGCCGAAGTGACCGTGCCACTGGGCTGCGCCACGGTAATTTTTCTGTATTACAATCGCTTCGGCATCGGCCACCATGGCCCGGGTGGGTACGCCAAGACCTTGCTTAGGGCCAGCCCCGGCGATTTTCTAGCCATCATGGTGATTGTTGAAACCGTCAGCCACTTTGCGAGAATCCTTTCGCTGACTGTTCGATTTAGGCGAATATGATGGTCAGCGAACTGATTTTCGTTACGTTTCTCGGCCTTTCAGTGGCTCTTTTTTCCTTCTCGAGCCATTGAACCCGGTTGGATACATTGCGGTGATCGTCCCAGTGGCGATTCCATTGGCGCTTTTGGGATTTCACATCTTCGAAGCGATATTGCAGGCATTTATTTTTACGATTCTTCCGATCGTCTATATCGGCCTTGCGGTCGCAGAAGAACACTAATGCGGAATCAAACGCCGCCAGCGTGAGACCGGCTGCCTCCCAAGGCTTCCAGTAACCACCTCCTGACGGAAATTCATAACGAGGAGCGAGAAGATGACAAGAAAAGCAGCATGGTTTTTGATGGCGATAACGGCTGTGTTGATATCGGCACCGGCGACGTTCGCGCAAGCAGCCGGAGCGGCGGCGCCAAGACCACTAACTGGGTCGCCTTTGCGGCAGCGCTGGCCTTGGCTTGCGGCAGCGGGGGGTGGACTTGGGCAGGGCCGGGCGACGGCTGCGGCCTGCGAGAGCACGGCGCGCAATCCGGGCGCAAGCGGACCCATTCGAACGTCGTTCATCATCGGCGTGGCGCTGATTGAATCGCTGGTCTTGTATGTGCTGGTCATCGTCTTCATCGAGGTGCTAGGCGGTAAGTAATAGCTGGAGCGGTTCCGTGCCCCGAGGCTTGCGTGCTGCGAGCTTCGGGGCTTTTTGTTTTTGGCTCGATTGCGCGGTTGAGGAGGGTTTGATGAACGCCGATGCGGGAAACTTGGGGATTACGCGGCTGGGGCAAGTCGCGATCAACGCGAAAGATGTGGCGCGCGCGACGACATTTTATCGCGATGTGCTTGGCTTGCGATTCTTGTTCGCGGCGGGACAACTGGCTTTCTTTGACTGCGGCGGCGTGCGGTTGATGCTCGACAAGCCGGAAAAGGCGGAGTTCGATCATCCCAGTTCGATTCTTTATTTCTCGGTGCCTGATATTCGGGCGGCGCACCAGAGGCTTGTGGGTGCGGGCGTCGTGATCGTGGAAGAGCCGCGCGTGATCGCGCCGATGGCGGACCACGATCTGTGGATGAGTTTCTTTCGGGACACCGAAGGCAACGTAATGGCGCTGATGAGCGAAGTGGCGCGCGGCAAGTGACCCCAGCGGCAAAGTCGCCCTCCCGCACGCTCGGCACGCATGAAGCCGTGCCCTGACGAAGGATTCGACAGGGCCACCGCTGCAAGCATCGCGGTTCCAGGGCAATGCGAGGAGCACGCACGGGCAAGACCCGTGCGGCAGACAGCGGGAGCAAGCTCCCGCACTCCACATGTGCTCATTCGCTGCGCTCGGGGCAAGCGGCCATCCTCCGCGGCGTGTTCCGCCCTCTGACAGCGGCCGAAGAGAAAGAGGTTCTTCGACTGCGCGTGCCGACGGAGATCGAAAAACACGATCTCCGAGCAGATAAAAACGTCGGGACGCTCCGCTCGGAATGACGGCACCGCGGGGAGAGGCAAAGCACCAATTAAACCGCGACGTGAACTCGCCGGGACGCGAAAACGGGGCGGGTGGGCGCAGTACGAGGATACGAAGAAAATCTTTACACCGGGGGGTGGTCTCGCGCAAGTACCTGTTGGTGTAAAGAAAAATCGTCTACGGTGAACAGGCTCGGAGGACGCTTTTTAGTGCTAGTGGAGGAGGGGGAGGGAGTCGGCGGCGGCTTTGGCGAAGTCGAGGATTCGGCCGGGGAGGATGCCTAGGTACAAGGTGCCGACGGCGGCGATGAAGAGCGCTACGCCGAGGGCGGGGGCGACGGCGGTGGGCGTGTAGTCCTTCGAGGCTTCATTGAAATACATGGTGATTATTACTCGCAGATAGTAGTAGGCGCCGATTACGCTATTGATAGCCGCGATGACCACGAGCCATACGATCCAGCGGCCGTGGGCGCCTGATGCATCAAGCGCTGCCTGGAACGCGAAAAATTTTCCGAGGAAGCCGCCGGTTGCGGGCAGGCCGAGCAGCGAAAGCAGAAACAAAGAGAAGCACGCGGCCAGCACAGGCTGCGTCGAGCCCAGGCCGGCATAATCCTGAAGCGAGAGGCGCCTTTCTCCGCGCTGGCCCAGGTGCGTTACCACCAGGAACGCGCCGACCTTCATCAGGACGTACGCCGCAAGATAAAAGAGTACGGCGGCGACGCCGATCGCCGTTCCCGCAGCAAATGCCACCAGAATATAGCCCGCATGCGCGATCGAGGAATAGGCGAGCATGCGCTTCACATTGGTCTGAACGAGCGCAGCAAGATTGCCGATAAACATGGTGAGAATGGCGGAAACCCAGACGGCCCAGAACCAAATGTCTGATGCAGAACCGAAGGAAACCACGAAAATGCGCAGCATGAGCGCGAATGCCGCAGCCTTTGGAGCCGAAGCCAAAAGCGCGGTAACCGGCGACGGGGCGCCTTCGTACACGTCCGGGCCATAGATTTGGAATGGCGCGATAACGACCTTGAAACCCAAGCCGACGAATGTCAGGCCGAGGCCAAGGATGGCCAGGGCGGGCAAACCTCCCGCAGAGGAAGCGTCGGCGAGAACCGGCTGAATTTTGTCGATGATGGTTGTGCCCGTGGCGCCGTAGATCATGGCAATGCCGTAGAGAAAGAACGCGGTGGCAAACGAGCCCAGCAGGAAATACTTGAGCGCTGCTTCGTTGGAAATCAATGCGCGGCGGCGGAAACCTACCAGCACGTAAGTGGAAATCGAGCTCATCTCCAAGCCGACGAAAGCGGTGACTAGTTCGTTGGCGCTCGCGAGGATGCCCATCCCGGCGGCCGCGAACAAAATCAGGGCGTAGTATTCGCCGAACTGGATACCTTCGCGATCGAGATAGTCGAGCGAGCCGAGAATCGCGAGCGCGGCGGCGACGATGATGACGACATGTAGAAAAATACTGAAATCGTCGTTGTTAATGAGATGGCTGTAGGCGAAACCGCGGTTCATGGAGGCCTCGTAAACGCCTGCCAGCGCGAATAGAGTGCCGATAAATCCGAGCCAGCCCAGAATGCGTTTGCGCGCCGCGCTGACGAATGGGTCGGCAAGCATGATGATGAGTCCGAAAAGGCAGAGATGAATCTCGGGTGCGATCCGGTGGAGGTTGGCGTGCTGTTCGCCGGAAAGAAACATCAGCGCTGCACCCGCCTTTCAGGGACGGCGGCGATCAGTGGACGCGGTGCGATTGTGTTTATGGAGACGACGTTGTTCGCAGGGCGTGCGGACGGGGGCGCGACGCGGCGCTGAGCGTTTTGCGGCGGGGAAATCTGCTGCATCACGTTGTTCACCGAGGCTTCCATGCGGCGTGTAAACAGCGGAGAGGCCACGCCCATAAAGATAATGACGATGGCCACCGTGGCGAGGATCAGGCGCTCGCGATTGTTGGCGTCCGGCAGATCGCGATTTTTCTCAACGGTGACTTCTCCCAGGGCGACGCGTTGGTACGCCCAAAGCAGATAAATCGCGGAAAGAACGCTGCCGCTGGTGGCCCACGCGGCCCAGGCGTGATGGCCGGCGAAAGTTCCAATCAGAATGAGGAATTCACCGATGAAACCGTTGAGCGGCGGAAGCGCAAGCGACGAGAGCGAAATGAATAGGAAGAAGGACATGAGCACGGGCATGGGCGTGGCCAAGCCGCCGAACTGCTTGATTTCGAAAGTGTGGCGGCGGTCGTAGAGCATGCCGACGCCGAGGAAAAGCGCGCCGGTGGAGACTCCGTGATTGAGCATCTGGTAGATCGCGCCCTGAATCGAGATGGAATTGAACGCGAAAATGCCGAGGACCACAAAGCCGAGGTGGCTGACCGATGTGTAAGCGACGAGGCGCTTCAAATCAGTTTGCACCGTGGCCACCAGCGCGCCGTAGACGATGCCGATAATCGCGAGAACGGCGATCGTGGGAGCCATGCGGTGCGCGGCGTCCGGAAAAAGCGGAACGCAGAAACGCAGAATGCCGTAGGTGCCGAGCTTCAGCATGACGCCGGCAAGAATCACGGAGCCGGCCGTGGGCGCTTCGGTATGGGCGTCCGGCAGCCAGGTGTGCAGCGGAAACAGCGGAACTTTGATCGCGAAGGCCAGGAAAAAAGCTCCGAAAAGCATGAGTTCCGTGTGCGGCGGGAAGATGATTTGTCCGGACTGCAGCAGGCGTTGGATTTCGGGCAAGATCAAACGCGCCGGCCTTGCCATAGAGCCACAGAATCGCGACCAGCATCAGGATGGAACCGAACATCGTGTACAGAATGAATTTCACGGCGGCGTAAATCTGGCGGCCGTGCCCCCACATGCCGATCATGAAATACATGGGGATCAGGGTAAGTTCCCAGAAGACGAAGAAGAGGAAGAGGTCAAGCGAAACGAACACGCCGATCATCGCCGTCTCGATTACCAGAAGGGCGACGAAGAAGCCTTTGACGTTTTCCTGAATTGATTGCCAGGAGCACAGAATCGCGAGCGGCGTGAGGAAGGTGGTGAGCAGAACGAGAAAAAGGCTGATGCCATCGATGCCCAGATGGTAATGAATCGAGGCGCCGAATCCACTGGTGATACTCCTCGAACTGATAGGCGGCGGTGCCGGAATTGAATCCACGCAGAAGAAGCAACGAGATTATGAATTCGGCGACCGAGGCGGCCAGCGCGATTCGACGAATCCACACGTGATCGTCCGAGCGCAGCAACAGCAGTGCCGCCACGCTGAGCAGCGGCAGGAAAGTGACGACCGTGAGCAATAGAGGTTGCGTTCCCACTCTAGTGCACCACCATTCCGAGAATGCCGAGCAAAAGAACAGTGAAGCCGACGGCGCCGATCACAACCCACGCCGCGTAGCTGCGCGTATTGCCGGACTGGAGTTCACGGACTTTTCCACCTGATTCGCGAGCGACGCGCGCTGAGCCGTTGACGATTCCGTCGATCAGGCCTTGATCAACGCCGTGCCAGAGGACGTTCGTGGATATCCAGAGTAACGGGCGAACGATCAGCGCGGCGTAGATCTCGTCTACGTAATACTTATTCAGGAGAAGCAGGTACAGGCCGTGAATGCTCTGCGCGAGGCGGCGCGGCGTGTCAGGCTTTTTGATGTAGAACCACCAGGCTACTAGCAGACCAAGGATGCCGACGATCACGGGCCAACCGGTGAGGGCGTGCAATAGCTCCAGCGCCGGGCTGGACGCCACGCCGCCTTCCGCGCCGGGATTGCCCGCGAGAGATCCGGCTTGCGCGGCCACCGCCTGCACTCCGTAGGACGAAAAACGGGATGCAGGAAGTTTTCGAAGTATTCGGTGCCGCCGACGAGATGAGGAGCGGCAAACCATCCGCCGAAGATTGAACAGAACGCCAGAATCATGAGTGGGACGGTCATGTTTTTAGGGGATTCGTGGACGTGGACTTCGTGCTCGTCGTAGCGAGGCTTGCCGAAAAAGGTGAGAAAGACCAGGCGGAACATGTAGAAGGAAGTGAGGCCCGCGCCGAGAATTCCCAGCAGCCAGAGCCACAGATTAGCGTGCGGACCCGCACCGCGCGGCTTCGAGAATTTCGTCCTTGCTGAAGAAGCCCGCGAATCCGGGAATGCCGGCGATGGCGAGCGTGGCGATCAGCATCGTCCAATAGGTGACGGGAATTTTCTTGCGCAGGCCGCCCATCTTCATCATGTCCTGCTCGCCGCCCATGGCGTGAATCACGCTGCCAGCGGCCAGGAAGAGCAAGCCCTTGAAGAAAGCGTGGGTCATCAAGTGGAAAATGCCCGCAGCGTACGCTCCCACACCGCAGGCGAGGAACATGTAGCCCAATTGAGAGACGGTGGAGTAGGCGAGAACTTTTTTGATGTCGGTTTGAACCAGGCCGATGGTGGCGGAATAAAACGCGGTGACCGCGCCGACAACCGCTACGACGAACATGGCTATGGGCGCGCGAGAAAAGAGCGGGTGCATGCGAGCGACCATGTACACACCCGCGGTGACCATCGTCGCGGCGTGAATCAGGGCGCTGACGGGCGTGGGGCCTTCCATAGCGTCCGGCAGCCAGACGTACAGGGGCAGCTGCGCGGACTTTCCGACGGCGCCGGCAAAAAGCAGCAAGCAAATCGCAGTGAGAACACCCACGTGCGTCGCGCTTTCGGCAGGCATGCTCCCCGCTTGCTGGAAGATCTCGCCGAAATTCACTGAGTTGAAGGTCCAGAAAACGAGCAGAATGCCGACCATGAAGCCCAGGTCACCAATGCGCGTGGTGATGAAGGCTTTTTTGCCTGCGTCCGCCGCGGATTTCTTCAGGAACCAGAAGCCGATCAGCAAATAGCTGCACAAGCCGACGCCTTCCCAGCCGACGAACATGACGATGAGGTTCGAGGCCATAACCAGCGTGAGCATGAAGAACATGAAGAGATTGAGATAGCTGAAGAAGCGGTAGTAGCCGCCTTCGTGGGCCATGTAGCCGGTGGAGTAGATGTGGATGAGCATTCCGACGAAGGAGACCGTCAGCAACATGACGATGGTGAGCTGGTCGACTTGGAGCGAGAAATCGACGCGGAACGAGCCGGCAGTCATCCACGTGAAATAATTACCGACGTAGGGAATCTGGTCCTGGTGCGAGATGCAGAGAATTCGCGGACTAACTCGAGAACGGCGAGAAAGGCCAGAGAGACGGAGCCGACAGCGACCGAGTTGACGCGCGGATTGCGGCCAGCGCTTGCCGAACAGGCCGTTGATCGCAGCGCCCGCGAGCGGGAGCGCGAGAATAATCCAGAGATGGCTGAGGATAGGCATCAGAACTTGAGCAGGTTGATGCGTTCCACGTTCAGCGACTCGCGATTCCGCGCGAGCATGATTACGATTGCGAGGCCGACGGCAGCTTCGGCGGCCGCGACCACGATCACGAAGAAAACGAAGACGAGACCGTCAAGCTGATTTCGAGCGCGCGCGAAGGCGACGAATGCGAGATTGACGGCGTTGAGCATCAGCTCGATGGACATAAAAATGGTGATGATATTGCGTTTGAAGACGAAGGCAATCACGCCCAGCCCGAAGAGGATGGCGCTTAGCACCAGATACCAAGAAATGGGAACGACGCTCATTCTTCCTTCCTCGCTAACACCAGAGCACCCAAGATCGCGATCAGAATCAGGATCGAGGTCGCTTCAAATGGGAATAGATATTGCTGGAAAAGATCGAGCGAAAGCTGGGTGGTAGAGGCAGCCGGGCCGGGCGCGCCCGCGCCATTGGCAATCGCGGCGCCGACCGGCGCGCGGAACAGCCAGTGCGCGATTTCAAGCAGGAGGACCAGAGCCAGGGGCAGACCCGCATATTTTGCGATTTTGCTCCAGTTGGTGCGCTCTTCCACGCCGGCGTTCAGAAGCATGATGACAAAAACGAACAAGACCATGATGGCGCCCGCGTAGACGATGATCTGCACGGCGGCGATGAATGGAGCGCCGAGGAGCAAGTACAGAACGGCAAGCGAAATCATGACCAGCACCAGCGCCAGCGCGCTGTGGATCGGCTCGCGCGAAACGATCAGCACCAGCGCTCCCGCAATGGCGAGCACCGCGCACGCGAAAAACACAAAGAAGGGGACGCTCATGGGTGCCCCAGCTTCGGCAAAATAATCACAAACGCCGTGATAACCAGATTTGCCAGCGAAACAGGCAGCAGAAGCTTCCAGCCGAAGGACATCAACTGGTCGTAGCGAAACCGTGGCAGCGTTCCGCGGACCCAAACGTAGAAGAAGATAAATACGAGAACCTTGGTCGTAAACCAGAAAGGCCCCTGGATGATCGGCATGACGGCGGGAATCAAACAGATGGCTCCGGCGCCGAGGGCCAGGGCGGTGACGACGGCAAACTGTAGCTGAGCAAAGCCTCGCAGGTTCGCGACCGTGTCATAGGCGGTGTAAGCGCCCAACAAGACGAGGCCGGCTCCGGGCACATAAAGCTGCCACGTCCAGCTATCAGGCAAAGGCGAAAGCCAACCACCGAAGAAGAGAATGGTGGCCAGGCAGGAGACAGTAAGCATGTTGGCGTATTCGGCCATGAAAAACATGGCGAACTTGAAACTGGAATACTCGGTGTGAAATCCGGCAACGAGTTCCGTTTCGGCCTCGGGCAGATCGAAGGGGATGCGGTTGGTCTCCGCGATAGCCGCGGTGAGATAGCAGAGGAAACCAACGATCTGCGGGAAGTATCCGTAGCCGGTGCGAATGACGTTCCAATGCAGGAAGAAGTGGCCGCTTTGACGCGAGATAATTTCGTTGAAATTCAAAGTTCCGGCGAGCAGCAGCACACCCACCACGGATATGGTGAGCGACACTTCGTAGCTAATCATCTGCGCTGAGCTGCGCAGGCCGCCCATCAGCGGGTACTTGCTATTCGAGGACCATCCAGCGAGGGCGACGCCGTAGACGCCGATCGATGTGATGGCGAAAAGGAACAGCAGCCCGATATCGATATCCGAAACGACGAAAACGGATTGCCCATTGGGAAAGCGAACGCTGGGCGGGCCGAAGGGGATGAGCGCGATCGCGGTTAGGGCGAGCGAAAGAGCCAGAAAAGGCGCGAGCAGGTAGAGAAAACGATCGGAGGCCGGCGGAGTAACGTCTTCCTTAAAGAGAAATTTCAGGCCGTCCGCGAGGGGCTGGAGCAATCCGTGAGCGCCCACGTAATACGGCCCCCAGCGCGACTGGATGCGCGCCACGACCTTGCGTTCGAACCAGGTGAGATACGCCAGCGCCGTCATTACAATAAACAGCAAGACGGCAATTTTAACTAGCGATGCCACCAGGACTGGGTGTTGGGAGATGAAGTCCACGGCCGCTCTTTTGCCTCGTTGGTGGAAGTGAGCCTGGAACAGTAACGGCCCAGGGTACCGCTGGTAAAGAGATAATCATGTGAAGAGAAAACCGCGCCCGCAGGCGCGTCATACGACGGCTCGGTGACCTTGCAAGCGGCGGCGGCCATTTCCGAGCCGCCCGCGAGCAAAGTCGGATACGAAAGATTATAGCCAGCTACGTGCTGCCTGATTTCTTCGAATGCCGCTTCGGGTGTGCGCAGCCGAATAGGGGTTCCAAGCTTCAGCATCGCAAGCTGATGCGAAAGGATGCGGATCAGATCGAAATCGCTACGCGGACCCTGTGGATCAATGCTCCGATGCGTCATCTGGACTTCGCCGGCTGTGTTCGTGAGAGTGCCGTCTTTTTCATAGGTGGAGGCGGCGGGCAGGACAATATCCGCGCGCTGAGCGGTTTCGGTTAGGAACATATCCTGCACGACGAGCAGGTCGAGGCCAGAGATTTTGTCGGGCTGTGCGGCGGCAAAAGTCTTCAGCGGATTCGCGCCAACCACGTAAAGGGCCTTCAAGTTTCCGGCCAACGCCGCTTCGATCATTGCGGGGGCGGTGAGACCGGGCGCATCGGGAATTTCTCCGCCCCAGATCTTTTCGAATCGCAAGAGTTCGGCGACATCTGATACGGGCGCGTAGCCGGGCAAGCGGTCAGGGAGAATACCCATGTCCGCGGCGCCGCGAGAATTGGAATAATCGCCGAGGGCCATGAATTTCGTTGTGCCGCCAAAGCGTGCGGCAAGAGAAATAAGGTCGCGAATAGCGGAGCCTTGAATATCCGCACCGAAGAGGACGACCACGTCATTTTCGGCTTCCAGGGCGGCTTTTAGCTGGACCAGGGATTCCGTGACCTGCGGACCGAATTGGCCCTTTTCGGTTGCAAGCCACTGAAGAGCTTGACGCTCTGCTCCAGCAGGCAGCTCGATGGCGATTTTTGCCTGGCGATGAATCTTGCTGGGGCCGCCGTTGAGCACGTAAAGGCGCAAACCGTGATGACGAACGCCGGCGCGAATCTGCCAAGCGACAAGCGGATTCTGCTGAGTGACGTCGTTTCCAATCAGCAAGACGGCGGGAGCATTGTAAATATCCGCCATAGTGGCGAGCGAATCCTTCGCTCGCGGGCCCAACGCAGCGGCGAGTCCAGCATAGTCCGCAGTGCGATGGTGGTCGAGATTGTTGGTGCCGAGCGTTACGCGCGCGAAACGATTGAGGAGATAGTTTTCTTCGTTGGTGGTGTGGTTCGAGCCGATCACTCCGATGGCGGACGGCCCGTGATTTTTGTGGACTTGCTTCAGCCTGCGCGCGACTTCCTCTAGGGCATCTTCCCAACTGGCGGATTCCAATTTGCCATTCCGCCGAACGAGTGGCTGGCGAATTCGCTCGGGATGATTCGTGAAATCAAATCCGAAGCGACCCTTGGCGCAGAGAAATTCGCCGTTGAAGCCGGAATGGTCGCGATTATTGGCGCGTAAGATTTCATTGTTGCGGACGCTGAGAGTGGTCTTGCAGCCGTTGGAGCAATGCGTGCACGGCGTGGGGAAATAGGTCATCTCCCACGGGCGCGTCTGATAGCGATAGGTGCCGCTGGTGAGCGCGCCGACGGGGCAGATATCGATGCACATGCCGCACTCTTCGCAAGCTAATTCGCCGGGCTTGTTGGGGAGGATCACGGACTGCACGCCGCGCGATCCTACGCCGAGGGCTTTCACGTCCATACCTTCGTCACAAGCGCGAACGCAGCGGAAGCAGAGAATGCAGCGCGGGGCGTCGTAATAGACGAGAGGCGACCATTTTTCCTCGGGGTAGTGCAGCTTCTCCTCAACGAAGCGAGTTTTATCGAGGCCGTAGCGGAAGGTCATGTCCTGCAATTCGCATTCGCCACCCTTATCGCACACGGGACAATCTAGCGGGTGATTCGAGAGGAGGAACTCGATCATGTCCTTGCGCGCTTTGTGCACTTGATCGGTGGTGGTCTTCACCACCATGCCGTCAGTAGCGACGAGTGTGCAGGCGGTTTGCAGCTTGGGCATTTTTTCCACTTCGACCAAGCACATGCGGCAGGCCGCTTGGAGCGAGTAGCCCGGGTAATAGCAGAACGAGGGGACTTCGATGCCCTGCATCTTCGCCGCTTCAATTACAAGCGTGCCAGCGGAAGTGGTGACCGGCCGGCCGTCAATCGAGAAGGCGATTTGTTTTTGTTCGGGCATTCGCAGTTTCTGTTCCTCTAGCGTGCTCCGGCAACCAGCTCCGCCGAGTTGTATGCGCACTTTCCGTGGAGATGGTCCTCAAATTCGTTGCGCCATTTCTTGACGATGCTGATGGTCGGCAGCGCGGCTGCGTCGCCGAGCGGACAGAAGGTGCGCCCAAGCATGTTTTTCGAGAGCTCGTCAATCAGCGGAATATCTTCCTCGCGACCAGCACCTTCATGGAAACGGTCGAGCAATTTTCGCAACCAGGCGGTACCCTCGCGGCAAGGAATGCACCAGCCACAGGATTCGTGCGCGTAGAAATGCATGATGCGGCGAGCCATATCTACCATGCACGTGTCTTCATCCATGATAACGGTGCCGCCGGAGCCGAGCATGGAGCCGATTTTTGCAACTGAGTCGTAGTCCATGGCGACATCGATTTCGTCGGCGCTGAGCAAGGGGCAGGAACTGCCGCCGGGAATGACGGCCTTGAGTTTTTTTCCATCGCGCACGCCACCCGCGACTTCTTCTATCAAGCGGCGCAAGGGAAAGCCGAGAGGAAGCTCGTAAATTCCTGGGCGGTTCACGTGACCCGAAATCGAATAAAGACGTGTGCCGCCGTTTTTGGGAGTTCCCAAGCTTGCGTACCATTCACCACCCTGGCGAATGATCGGGGGTATGGTGCTTAGCGTCTCCGCATTGTTGATCACGGTAGGACAACCGTACAGGCCGACGACGGCAGGAAACGGAGGGCGGATGCGCGGATAGCCGCGCTTCCCTTCGAGCGATTCCATCAGCGCGGATTCCTCACCGCACTCGTAAGCGCCGGCGCCTGTTGCGTGCAAAGCTCGAAATCGAAACCACTGCCACGGATATTCTTGCCGAGATAGCCCTGCCCGTAAGCTTCAGCGAGAGCTCGATCCATGATGTCGATGATGTAGCGATATTCGCCGCGTATGTAGATGAAGCCGCGATTCGCTCCAACTGCTCGACCGGCAATCACCATGCCCTCGATCAGCTGATGCGGATCCATTTCCATCAGCGGACGATCCTTACAAGTTCCCGGCTCGCTTTCGTCGGCATTGCAGAGGATGTATTTGGGCTTCTCATTGCCCTTGGGAACGAAGGCCCACTTCATGCCGGTGGGAAAACCTGCGCCGCCGCGGCCGCGCAGATTCGATTTCTTAACTTCATCGATAATCTGCTCGGGCGTCATCTGCTTTAGAGCTTTTTCGAGGGCCTGATAGCCTTCGTTTTGCAGATAGACGTCAATCTTGCGCGAATTTGGGACACCGAATCGCTTGCTGATGACGGGAACTTCGGCGGGCAAGCGCCCGTGCAAGCGAACCGGCGGTGACCGGCGAGGCTTGCGGGATTTTTCCGTCTTGAAGCTGCTCGAAAATCGCGTCCACTTTGTCCGGATCGAGATCTTCGTGGAAGTCGTAATTCACCTGCATGGCGGGAGCGCCGGTACAGGCGCCGATACATTCAACTTCCTCGAGCGAGAAGGTGCCACTTGCGGAAACTTCCTTGTTGCCGATGCCAAGGCGCTTCTGAACATGCTGGTAAAGCTCGTTGCCTCCGCGAAGCATGCAGGAAATGTTGGTGCAAACCTGAATGTGATAGCGTCCGGCGGGTTTGCGGCGGAGCATCGAGTAATAGGCCAGCGTTTCCTCAACCTGAATCTTATTCAGATCCAAGCGCGTGGCAATTTCGTCGAGAATCGCGTCGCCCAGATAGCCGAAATGATCCTGCGCGTAGAGCATCATCGGAATCAGGGCGGAGCGCTTTACGGGGTAGCGCGAGACCAG
Organism: uncultured Acidobacteriota bacterium; assembly: GCA_963723845.1. Taxonomy (GTDB): domain Bacteria; phylum Acidobacteriota; class Terriglobia; order Acidiferrales; family UBA7541; genus Palsa-295. The sequence goes on along the minus strand of CAVRSO010000099.1, from coordinate 5,741 downwards.
CTCGTTAAACTTCGCGTCCAGTTGTGGCGGCAGTTCCATCATCTAGATTTTATTCACCGGAGGTTAACGATCCACTTCGCCGAGGACGATATCCGTAGTGCCGATGCATGCGACCACGTCAGCCAGGAGACGCCCTTCGCAGAGCTTGGGCAATGATTGCAAATTCACGAACGAAGGAGCGCGGAACTTGACGCGGTAAGGTTTCGCCGAGCCATCGCTTACCATAAACACTCCGAGTTCACCGCGCGGCGATTCGATGGCCTGGTAGACCTCACCCGGCGGCGGCGCAAAACCTTCGGTAAAAATCTTAAAATGGTAGATCAAACCCTCGATAGAAGTTTTCATCTCTTCGCGCGACGGCGGAATGATGCCGGGCATTTCCGCGCGGAACGGACCTTCCGAGGGAATTTTTTCCATGGCCTGGCGGACGATTTTGATGCTCTCGCGAATTTCGGCGACGCGTACCTGGTATCGGGCGTACGAATCGCCCGCCGTCTGCGTCTGTATGTTGAAGTCGAATTCGTCGTAGCTCGAATAAGGGAAAGCCTTGCGCACATCGTAGGCCACGCCGCTGGCCCGCAAAAGAGGGCCTGAAACGCCCATGGCGATGGCGTCCCGAGCGCTGAGGTAGCCGACGCCTTTGGTCCGACCGAGCCAAATACGGTTGCGCGTCAACAGGTCTTCGTATTCGTCCATGTGGCCGGGAAGCGAATCCACGACGCGCTGGACGCGATCCAGCCAGCCCGGAGGAGGCTCGAGCGCAAGGCCGCCGATGCGGAAATAGCTGGTCATCATCCGCTGGCCGGAGACGTACTCGTAAATCTTCATGATCTCTTCGCGCTCGCGGAAGCTATAGAGGAAGACGGACATGGCGCCGAGATCGATGGCGTGCGTGCCGAGCCAAACTAGGTGAGAAGTGATACGGGTCAGCTCGGTGAGGAGAACGCGAATGTACTGCGCACGCTTGGGAACTTCGATGCCGATCAGTTTTTCGGCGGCCAGGCAGTAACCCGAGATTATTCGAGAGCGGCGCGAGATAGTCGATGCGATCCGTGAGAGTGATGCACTGTGAATAAGTTTTGTCCTCACAAGATTTCTCGATGCCGGTGTGCAAATAGCCGATGATCGGATCGGCTTTGAGGACAATTTCGCCATCGAGCTCGAGGATTACACGCAGAACTCCGTGCGTAGACGGATGCTGCGGTCCCATATTGAGGACCATCGGCTGGGCCGGGCCGACGGGCATCTCGATTGTGGTTGTGTTCACGATTCAAGCCCTCTCTGCATTCTAACGAAATCCTGTCAACGGGATAATCCTTGCGGAGCGGGTATCCCTCCCACTCATCGGGCATCAGGATGCGGCGGAGATCGGGATGGCCATCGAAGCGAATGCCAAAAAGATCGAAAGTCTCACGCTCGTGCCAGTTGGCCGTGGGCCAGACCGGCGTGACGGAGTGCACAACAGGATCCCGGCCAGGCAGCCGGACTTTCAGGCGCAAGGCGGGCCTGCTTTTCAAGCGAGACCAAATGATAATTGACCTCGAAACGAGGCTCGAGTGGAAAGCGGTCGACCGCGCTGATGTCCGAAAGGAACGAAAAAAGCAGACCCGGGTCGGTGGCGAGGTATTCGGAAATTCGCAGAAGCTCGTCCGCGGGAACGACAATAGTCGTTTCGCCTTTGGACTCAATCACTTCGGCGATAGCTCGGGGCATCGAATCCCTGAGCTTCCGCACGGCAGGATTTTTATCGAGTTCCTGAGATTCCACTATTAGTCCGATTCCCTACGGGCGGCTAGCCTTGATCCCAGTTGAGAGCGCCCTTCTTCCAAAGAAAAATGTAACCAACTAGGAGGATCATAATGTAGAGCACCATCTCCACAAAGCCAAAAACGCTCAACTGGCGGTAGACAAGCGCCCATGGATACAGAAAGATCGCTTCGATATCGAACAAAATAAAGATCAGCCCAACCATGTAGAAATGCACGGAAAAAGGCTGTCGGGCATCGCCCGTGGGACGGATGCCGCATTCGTACGGTTGATCTTTTTCGCGGGTGCGCTTGTGGCGGCCAACGATCGTTGACGCGGTGATCAACGCCCCAGCTAGACCGGCGGCCAGTATAAACATCAGCAAAAGCGGGCCGTAATTATTGAGGTAGTTTCCGTTCATTTTAGCCGAGTTGCTATAATAACGTCCGACTGTACGCCGGTCAAATGAACTCCCAGAATTTTGTGGGCCCGAAAAGCCTGAAAAACACGTTCCAGGAGGAAATCGCCAGGCGATGAGCTCCGGGTTTAATACCGACGTGCGAGTGGGCGACCAACTCTATCACGTGCAGACGGAGGACCGAGGTCCAAACCGTCTCGCCATTGATACCGCGGTATACCAGCAAGGTCGCGTGATCCACAGGAGATCATCAGATTACGCGGAATTTGCCGCTTCGGATGAATTCACGGCCGAGGCGTTGCGCCAGCGGGTGGAGCAGCAGCATCGCGCCATTATCGAAGAGCTGCGATCAGGCGCGCTGACCACGGAACCCACCGCACCTGCCGAGCAGCCGCCTACCAGTGGAATTCAGATCCAACTTTTAAACGCTCAAGCGTGGCTCTCTGCGGGAAACGTGTCGTTGGAGGTGGAAATTCGTGGCCGAGCGGATCAGCAGCCGCAGACAGGCGTTCAGGTAGAGGCGCGGATTGAAGGCGCCCTCCTCAATGCTCGTCATGAGGGTACCAGCGATGACCAAGGTCGCGTGCGAATTCAGTTTCCTGTGCCACCACTTGGAAAAGGCGACCTGGCGCTGGTGATTCAAGCAAGCGGGCATGCCGGCAGGGACGAACTTCGCTTCGCGATGCGCTCGCGCGCGAAAGTTGCGCCCGTCACTTCCCCGCCGGGTTCGTAGACTGTGACTGTCACAATCAACGGCGAGCGCCGCGAAATCCCCGATGGTTTAAATGTGGCTGCGCTGCTCGATCATATCGGGATGGCGCGTGACCGCGTGGCGATCGAGCGCAATTTTGAGATTCTTCCTCGCGCACAGTGGCAACAAACGGCAGTTCAGCGGGACGATAACTTTGAGATCGTGCACTTCGTCGGCGGTGGTTAGCGAGCCTTTGTTTTCAAATCTACAAATTCGTCAACAGGTGACCCAGCTTGCTCTGTTTGGTGCGGAGATAGGCCCTCGAGTGATGATTAGTGCGAGGACGGCACGGAATTCGCTCGACCACGCGGATTCCGCTGCGCTCCAGTTGCGCGATTTTGTCCGGGTTGTTAGAAAGCAGCCGAACAGAGCGGACATCGAGAGCTTTTAAAGCGGCGGCGGCGAAATCGTAGTCGCGGGAGTCTGCGGCAAATCCCAGGCGGCGATTCGCTTCGACGGTATCGAGCCCTTCGTCCTGAAGCTCGTACGCCTTCAGCTTGTTAATCAGGCCGATCCCGCGACCTTCCTGCGGCAGATACAGGACAATTCCGGAGGGTGCTTTGGCGATCTTACGCAAAGAGAGCTCGAGCTGGGCACGACAGTCGCAGCGTTGGGAGGCGAAAACGTCTCCCGTGAGGCACTGCGAATGGATCCGGACCAGCGGGGCCTTGCCGCGTTCCAAACGACCGTGCCGAATGGCCACCGCCTCGTCCTGTGGCCCGCGACCTTTGATGCCGATGACTTCGAAACGACCGAAGCGCGTGGGCAAGCCGGCAGTGGCGACAACCCTCGCGTTACTTGTTCTCTTTTTCCGCTTCATGTAAGCCAATGATTATAGCAGGGTTGAAAAGCGGGCCAGCTTCGACCACTTCGCGAGTGCCGGATTTCATGGTGACGTTGAAGAGCTCGACCTGTCCGAACTCGGCGGCGAAGTTACTGGTCTGGATACCGAACTCCTGAATGGAGTCCACGCTCGGCTGGGACTGCGCCGGAACACCGGGAGTGAAACTGTTGCTGGCATCGAGTCCTTCGACCCGCAGCGCCTGCGTATTGTTGGGAGCGCCGTTCACGCGCACAATGGAATTGGGAACCCAATAGGTGCCGGGGATGATCTGAGTGACTGCGTAGGGATTGCGCATGTCGGTGTTTCCCCGCTGTGTGGATCCAATCCCTAACACAGGCAGACTATCGAGACGATCGCTGCCGACGTTGTGGCTTAGTTCTCCACTTTCGGTCTGCAGGAGAGGCGCGGCCTCATTGACCGTCACGGACTCACTGGCTGCGCCGATCTCGAGGCCCCCAACGCGCAGAGTCTGGCCCACCTGGACCCGCAGTCCCTGGCGGACGTACGTCTTAAATCCGCATGAACGGCAACCGGCACCATGCTTGCAAAACCGGGAGCGTGTAGTTCCCGGAACCGTCGTGGCCCCTTCGTACATCGCGCCGGTATCGACGTTCCGCGCCGAAACCGGAGCGTCGCCGCTGGCCTCAAGAAGAGGGCATGAATTCGCCGGATCGAGGAGTGCAGCGACTGAATCTGCTCGATCCCATCAGCTGCCAGGGCTCCCGCGGACCGTTCCAGGGCGTCGGTCGGGTCCCCGGACTGTAAGGCGAGTTCGGCGTAGTCGCGCTCCAGCTCCCACTCGGCCACTTGGTCGCGAGAGACACCACTCAGAAGTTCCTCCAGCGCACGAGCCTTGGCAGCGATGCTTTCCAGCAGCGGCGCGTCTGGCCGACGATCCCCGGAGTCGATTCTTGAGAAGTAGGCGGCCGACGCCAGACCTATCGACAATTCTGTTTGCGTGAGCCCGGCGGCCACACGCGCCGCAGTATCGCCGGCCCAGCAGAACGGGATCGATGGTCTTGCTGAGGTCGGCGAGAACTCGGTCCACGACGCCATTCTGCCTGTTCTTGCCTGGGTCGACCGCGCCTCCCGCTCGGCTAGGCGGACCATCCCGCATGCCCCTGGCCAGCGAGAAGCGCGGCGTACACAGGCCGAGCCACGCCGCGAAGGGTCCCTTGCATCCCCACGCCTAGCGCCCCTTCTCACCAATCCCGTCCATCTACCGACAACCGTTGACTCTTCACGGTCCCCAAGATCCTCTCCAATCTCCTGCCCGTTTCGCCCTTCCCGCCCTCCCTTTCGAGCGGCACGCATGCTACGAAGGTTCGTAGATGGGTCGCCCGTGATCGGGCGGCCCACGCGGCATTTCGAGGGGTCCGTTGGTTGTCGACGGACGTCGTGGACCGGATCGGGGTGGTCCGGGTGCATGGCGGGGTGAAGTTCTACCGCGGCGCGGCGAAGGCCGCCCGCGCCTATGTCGAGCGCGACCGGTCGCGGGCCGACGACTACTACCTCGGCGAGGGCACCGGCGTCGCCGAGCGGCCTGACCGCCACACCCGAGCGGCGTCGAGCGCAGCGGCTCGATGGACGGCGACACGTACGAGCAGTGGGTCGCCGGAATCGACATCGACACCGGGCGCAAGAAGGGGCGGCGTCCGCGACGACGCGAACGCGCTGCGGTTCGTCGAGGTCACCGTCAACGGACCGAAGACCTGGTCGCTCGCCGCCGCCCTGCACCCGGAGATCTCGGCGGCGTTGGACGCAGCCCAGGACAAGGCCGCCGGCGAGATCGTCGGCTGGGTCGCCCAGCACGCGACCACCCGGGTCGGGCCGCGGGGCCGGCAGGTGCAGGTGCCGGTCGAGCAGATCGAGGCCGCGGTGATCCGGCACTACACCTCCCGCGCCGGCGACCCGCACCGGCATCTGCACCTCCAGATCAACGCCCGCGTGTGCGCCGCCGGCGGGTGGCGGGGCCTGCACTC
>CAVRSO010000098.1:0-13879 GCA_963723845.1 uncultured Acidobacteriota bacterium | reverse complement strand
GCGGCCGTATTGCCGAAGGATGCCAACCATGCGGCGCAGGGGTTCGGCGGCGCCCCAGAGCAACTGGTCACCTACGGTGAACGCGCCGAGGTATTCCGGTCCCATATTCAATTTGTGAAGGCGGCCGATCGGGACGTTGAGAGTGCCGGAGACGGATGTGGGCGTGAGACAGCGCAAAGTGGAATCTTTGGTGTTCGGAATCACGCGCACCCAAGGATTGGCGGAGGCGAGAATCTCTTCGATTTCGGCGAGGGGTACGTCCTTTTTCAGCTTGATGCAGAGGCCCGCGCTGTGGCAGCGCATGGTGCCAATACGAACGCAGATTCCGTCAATCGGGACGGGCGGGTCGAGGCCCAGGATTTTGTTGGTTTCGGCCATACCTTTCCATTCTTCCTTGGTTTGGCCGCCGGGCATGTCCTTATCAACCCAGGGGATGAGACTGCCGGCCAGAGGAACGCCAAATTCCGCAATGGGGAGCGAACTCGCCCGCTGGCGCTCGATGACCATGCGGTCGATTTCGAGCGCGTTTTCGGATGGAGATTTGCGCGTAGGATCCGTTAGGAATTCCATTTGTTTGACAAGCTCGAGCATTTTTGCCGCGCCGGCGCCGGACGCAGCCTGGTAGGTCATGTTGGTCATCCACTCGACCAAGCCGGACTTGAAGAGGCCGCTCACGGCCATTAGCATCAAGCTGACGGTGCAGTTGCCTCCGGCAAAAGTGCGAAGGCCGCGCGCGAGACCATCCTGAATTACATCGGCGTTCACCGGATCGAGGATGATTGCGGCGTCGTCGCTCATGCGCAACGTCGAGGCGGCGTCAATCCAGTATCCCTTCCAGCCACTTTTGCGGAGGGGCGCGTAGACCTCAGTGGTGTATTCGCCACCCTGGCAACTGATGAGAGCATCGCAGCTTGCGAGGGTCTTCAGGCTTCGCGCATCATGGAGGGTCGTGCCATCGCCAGCTTCGCTGGGAGCTGCACCGCCGATATTGGACGTCGAGAAAAACACCGGCTCGATACCGGAGAAGTCGCCTTCCTCCCGCATTCTCTGCAGGAGAACGCTTCCGACCATTCCTCGCCATCCGATGAATCCGACGCGCAACATGATTTCTCCGAACGCTCAGTCTTTCGCCAGCCGGTCACAATTTTTGTGACGGATAGAACCGGCGGCTTCCTTTGATTTTAAGGAGATACGCTGCTACTAAACGAGGATGTCATGGTCCGAGCGGAATTTCAAACGGTTGATGGTGTAAAGAATGGCACGCGACGCGAGGAGCTAAAGTTTCGAATTTTCCTTGCAGAATTCGACCAGCCGCGCTTCGGCCCAAAAGCGCTCTGGGCCATCCTCTTGCGAAATGAAGGCACAATGTCCGCCGTGTCGCGGCGCTACCAGGCGCACGTTTGGATTTTCCCGAATGGCGGCGATGGCAAAACTGGAAAACGGGACGAAGGGATCGTCCTGAGCGGTGAGGATGAGCGTTGGTTTCCGAATGGCGGCGATGACGCGCATGGCGCTCGATCGCGCGTAGTAATCGTCCGCGCCCGCGAATCCGCAGAACGGCGCGGTGATTTTTTCGTCGAATTCGCGCACGCTGCGAACGCGGCGAAAACTCTTAGCGGTGCCGTCCGTCATATATATATTCGGGAAAAGCGCCGCTTTGTACTGAATCCTGCGCTTCAATCGCCGCACAAAGTGCCTGTTGTAGATGAAATTCCGCAGCTCTCCCAGGGCGTCGGCGCAGGATGCAAGATCGAGCGAGGGATTGATGGCCACGATTCCGCGAAGTTGCTCCGGAGCGGAATCTCCGAATTCCCCGGCCATTTTCAGGACCAAGTTCCCGCCCATCGAAAATCCAGCTGCGAAAATTTCCGGCAACGCGTCGCGCTGGATCAGTTCCATCACAACCGCATGGAAATCAGCGCTGCGACCTGAATGATAAAGCGTGGAAGTTAGCCGTTCCGTCCCACCACAATTCCGCTGATTCATGCGGATTACGTTGAAACCCGCCACCCAGGCTTTCTCCGCGCAGCCGAGGATATACGCCGAGTCGCCCGATCCTTCCAGGCCGTGCACCAGCAGCAGGGTGGGATGTTTGCGGGGGTCCGCGTGCCAGTGACAATGGCCGCGCAATTGCGTTCCAGGCTCCACGTCGAAGACTCTCGACTCGCCCGGCGACAATCGTGGGAAGCGCCGCCGCAAAAACGCCGGAGTGGCGGTCATCAGGTGGCGATTGCGAAGCAGCCGGTGAGGAACGAACTCTTTCACGGACTTCATCGTAGCATTCTCCTTCGATCTGACAACTCTGAGGCCCGAAAATCGTAAACTTTCTGGGGACCGTATGTCGTTGACAGTTTGAGGGTTCCGAAATTGTCTTTATGAAATCTTGATGCCTTCCTTATGGCGCACTTACGCCATTCCTCTAATGTTGTAACCGTGAATTTCTTGGCCTCGTAGGAACCCATGGCATCAAAGAACACCGATTCGTCTCTCGCAAGCGCCGTTCGACCAGCCGCAACAGTCCTGGTGGCCACCACGGCCATGCTGGCTTTCATTTCGTTCTGGCGGGCGGCCGCCGTGGTCCTCAATGACATGGGATCGTCGGCTTTCTACGCAGGCGCGATTGCGGAACACTTCATCGGCAAGACGGCGCCGTGGTTCATTCTGGCCATCATGCTGCTTCGCTTTCGCGGTTCAGCAGCTTTACATCGAAAGCTGCAGCATGTTCGTGCGCGGCGGTGTCTACCGCGTAGTGAAAGAAGGCAATGGGCTCGACGCTGGCGAAGTTTTCCGTGTCGGCGCTGATGTTCGACTACATCCTGACGGGACCCATCAGCGGCGTGTCGGCTGGTTTGTATCTGGTGGGCCTGCTGAACGAATTGTTGCGCTTACGCGCACTTCAATCTGGTTCTGCCGGTGAACGCGACGGCCGCCGCGTTTGCCATGCTGGTCACGATGTACTTCTGGTGGGAGAACATCAAAGGCATTCCCGAATCCAGCGAGAAAGCGCTGCGGATCATGTACGTGACCACGGTGATGGTGGTCGTGATGATCGTATGGTGCAGCTACACGCTCTGGGTGCGGGGCGCGCATCTTCCGCCGTTGCCGCACCTGTCGAACATCACTTACTCGAGTGACGCGCTCGGCTGGCTGAAGCACACCTCGCTGCCGTACACGATTGGCTTGATCGGCATTCTTATCGGGCTGGGCCACTCGGTTCTGGCCATGAGCGGCGAAGAAACCATGGCGCAGGTTTATCGCGAAATCGAACATCCCAAGCTGAAGAACCTGGAAAAAGGCCGGGCTTCGTGATCTTTCTCTACAGCATGATTTTTACGGCCGGCGTAGCGTTCTTCGCAGTGATGATCATTCCCGACTCGGTGCGCAGCAACTTCTTCGACAATCCTATCGGCGGGCTGGCCATGTATCTCGTCGGGCCGCTGTCCGCTGCGGATCGCGTTCCGCGACTTTCGTCGTGATCGTGGGCACTCTGATGCTGGCCGGAGCGGTGAATACCGTCGATCGTGGGCTCGAACGGCGTGCTGAACCGCGTTTCCGAGGACGGCATTCTGCCGCACTGGTTCCGCCATCCGCACCGCCGTTTCGGGACCTCCCATCGCATCCTGAATCTTGTGGTGGGCCTGCAAATCGTCACCATCGTGCTGAGCCGGGGAAACATCTTCCTGCTTGGCGAGGCTTACGCGTTCGGCGTGATGTGGAGCTTTGCGATGAAGGGGCTGGCGGTACTGGTGCTGCGCTACAAGCAGCCGGGCGAGCGCGAATTCCGCGTGCCCTTCAATTTGAAGATCGGCAACGTCGAAATTCCGGTGGGCCTGGGCTCTGATCACGCTCACGCTGTTCGCCTTGTGCGTCATCAATCTCTTCACCAAGCAAGTCGCGACGTTTCCGGAGTCGCTTTCACGCTTATTTTCTTTGCGGTCTTTGAAATCTCAGAAAAGATCGCCAAAAAGGAAAGTAAATCCCACGCCGAACTGGATAAATTCAATCTCACCCAGGAAGGCGAACTCACGTTGGAAAATGTCGGCGTCCGGCCCGGCAACATTCTTGTGCCATTGAGCACCTACTACGCGCTCTATCCTCTGGAAGCTGCTTTACGGCGCGCCAAACGGCGCGAGGCCGAAATTGTTGTTCTGCATGTGCGGATGCTCCGGCGAGCCGCTTCGGGCGAATACGCCCTGGCGCCGGACCAGCTTTTCACGAGCATCGAACAACTGCTCTTCACCAAGGTGCTGGCGATCGCGGAAAAGGAAGGCAAGCCGGTGCGGCTCGCCGTCGCGGCCGCGAACGACCTCTGGGAAGGTATCCTGCGGACCGCGACCAACCTTCAATCGAGTTCAATTGTATTGGGCAGTTCATCGAACAGCAGCGTGACGGAGCAGGCGCGCGAAATCGGACTGGCCTGGGAACGCATGCCCGAACCCAAGCCTCGGGTCTCGCTCGAAGTGTTTTCGCCTTCCGGCCGGGAACAGATCTTCTATCTCGGTCCTCACGCTCCGCGATTGACAACGAAAGAAATCGACCTGCTGCACAGAATATGGCTCGAATTCAGCGACTACCTCCCCGGCAATGAAATCCACCATCACGACATCATCCATTTTGCGCTTGACGAAGTGGAGCGCGAAATCTGCAACGGGAAAAAGACCGAAGTTCTTGGGCGGCTGCAGGAGCACCTGCGCGAAATCGAGAATCGCCGCCAGAATTCCTGACGCCGGAGCCAGGAACTCGAATCGCGCCTGCCAATTGAAATAAGGATGGATTATCTAAAGCGAATATTCTGGAGCCGCGCTTACTGCAGGTGTTTGACCGCTTCAAGAGCGAGATCGTGAAGGCCGTGGCCGCCGTGCGCGACGTACTCGATGATCTGTTTGCGCATGCGCGGCTCCCAGAATTTCTTGAAATGGTCGGTGACGCCGGCCACAGCCTCGTCTTTCGGATAGCTGGCGAAGAAGAGGGCGATCTGGTTCGCCATGTGAACCATGTTCTCGGCTTCCATGGCTAGTCGCTCGCGGGAGTCTCGTGCGAGATTCGCGTGGTTAGTTCCCGAGTCTTCCGGTAATGCTCCTGCCATTCGGAAATGTGCCTTGCGAGCTGCACCTGGACCGCCGTGACTTTGTATTCCGGACAACTCGTGGCCCAGTCTGAAAACTCCGTGGTCACCACATTCGCGCCGGTCATGGCGTGGTGGAAGGTGGTATAGACGACACCCGGCTGCATGCGCTCGGAAATGCGCGCGGGCAAAGTGATGTCGCCCGAGCGGCTGGCCAGGGAGACCAGATCGCCTTCCTTGATGCCGCGATCTTCCGCGTCGGATGGGTGAATCTCGAGCACGTCCATATCGTGCCAGATGTTGTTATCCGTGCGGCGCGTTTGCGCTCCTACGTTGTACTGCGAAAGAATGCGCCCGGTGGTGAGGATCAACGGGAAGCGGGCGTTGACGCGCTCGTCGGTGGGAATGAACTCCGTAATCATGAAGCGACCCTTCCCGCGTACCATCCCGCCAATGTGCATGATGGGTGTGCCCATAGGAGCTTTCTCGTTGCAGGGCCACTGGACGCTGCCAACGCGATCGAGCATCTCGAAGCTGACGCCGGCAAAGGTAGGCGTGAGACGCGCGATCTCGTCCATAATTTCGGAGGGATGGTTGTAATGCATCGGATAGCCGAGGGCGTTGGACAGCGCGACTGTGACTTCCCAATCGGCCTTTCCGGCCATGGGAGGAACGGCCTTTCGCACCATGCCGATGCGGCGTTCAGCATTGATGAACGTGCCGTCTTTTTCGAGGAATGACGATCCCGGCAGAAACACATGAGCGTAGCTGGCGGTCTCATTCAGGAAGAGATCCTGGACGACCACGCACTCCATCGCTGTGAGACCGGCGGACATGTGCTGCGTGTTGGGATCCGATTGAACGATGTCTTCGCCCTGAATATAGAGGCCCATGAAGGTGCCATCCAATGCCGCGTCGATCATGTTCGAAATGCGAAGGCCGGGCTCGGACTGGAGAGGAACTTTCCATGCGGCTTCGAACGACTCTCGGACTGCGGTTTCGGAAACGTGCCGGTATCCCGTGAACTCGTGGGGGAATGAACCCATGTCGCAGGAACCCTGCACGTTGTTTTGTCCGCGCAAGGGATTGATGCCGACGCCGTCCTTGCCGATGTTACCGGTGGCCATCGCGAGATTGACCATGCCCATGACCATGGTGGAGCCCTGGCTGTGCTCCGTGACGCCGAGGCCGTAGTAGATGGCTCCGTTGCCGCCAGTTGCGTAGAGGCGCGCGGCCGCGCGAACATCCGCAGCGGGCACTCCGGTGGCAGGCTCCATGGCTTCGGGCGAATTGCGTTCCTCGGCGACAAACTTGCGCCAGCCTTCGAAAGCCGCCAAATCGCAGCGTTCTTTCACGTACGGCTCGTCCACGAGGCCTTCGGTGACCACCACGTGGGCCAACGCGTTAATCATCGCGACGTTGGTGCCAGGCAGAAGGGGCAGATGATAGTCGGCCTTGACGTGCGCCGACTTGACGAGGTCAATGCGTCGCGGGTCGACAATGATGAGCTTGGCGCCCTGGCGCAACCGGCGCTTCATTTGCGATGCGAACACCGGATGCGCGTCTGTGGGGTTTGCGCCGATGATCATGATGACGTCGGCGTGTTCCACGGAATCGAAGTTCTGGGTGCCGGCGGAGGTTCCCAGAGTTGTCTTCATGCCATAGCCCGTGGGGGAGTGGCATACGCGAGCGCATGTGTCCGTATTGTTGTTGCCGAAGGCAGCGCGGACCATCTTTTGAACGAGGTAGGTTTCTTCGTCCGTGCAGCGCGAAGAGGTGATGCCGCCGATCGAATCGCGTCCATACTTGGCCTGGATGCGCTTGAATTCGCTGGCCGCGTGGTTGATCGCTTCGTCCCAGGTGACTTCGCGCCACGGGTCGGTAATTTTGGCGCGGATCATCGGCTTGAGAATGCGATCTTTGTGCGTCGCGTAGCCCCAGGCGAAGCGGCCTTTCACGCAGGAGTGGCCATGATTCGCCTTGCCCTCCTTGTAAGGCATCATGCGTACAACTTCGTCGCCTTTCAGCTCGGCTTTGAACGAACAGCCCACGCCGCAATAGGCGCAAGTGGTTACGACGCTGTGGTCGGCTTCGCCCGTTTGCATCACGGACTTTTCGAGCAAGACTATTTGTGGGACATGCCTGCACGCAGGCGCCGCAGGAGACGCATTCCGATTCGATGAAAGGCTTATCGCCCGCGGAAACCATGGACGCGAAGCCGCGACCGTCGATGGTGAGCGCGAAAGTGCCTTGGACTTCGTCGCAAGCACGCACGCAGCGCGAGCACACGATGCATTTGGCGGGATCGAAGGTGAAGTATGGGTTCGAATCGTCCTTTTCGGCGTTCTGGTGATTCTTGCCCGAGCGGCCGTAGCGAACCTCGCGCAAGCCGACCGCCTCAGCCATATCCTGAAATTCGGAACTGACGGTTTTCCCGCCGTTCAGCCAATCCAGCGGATGATCGGAGGCGTAAAGTTCCATCACACCGCGGCGCAATTTGGCGAGGCGGGGCGATTGCGTGTGAACTTTCATTCCCGCTTCCACGGGAGTGGTGCAGGACGCGGGCGTGCCTTTGCGTCCATCGATTTCAACCAGGCAGAGGCGGCAGGAACCAAATGGTTCCAGATTATCGCTGGCGCAAAGCTTTGGGACTTGGATGCCTGCCTCGGCTGCGGCGCGAATCAACGAAGTGCCCGCGGGCACGGTGACGGATTTGCCGTCGATTTCCAGCGTGACGTTTGTTTCGGAAACGCGCTTCGGCGTTCCGTAATCGATTTCTCGAATCAGCTCCATGATCTCGACTCCTGAACATTGCTAGGGTTAGTAACCGGCGGGGGCGGCGCCGGCTTATCAAAATCTTCCGGAAAATGGCGAATTGCGCTCTGCACGGGAAAGGGAATGAGTCCGCCGAGAGCGCAGAGCGACCCATCCGTCATCACTTCGCAAAGATCGGCGAGGAGTTCCAGATTTTGCGTGCGGTCCTGATTGGCAATGATCTTATCGATTACCTCGACGCCGCGCGTGGAACCGACGCGGCACGGCGTGCACTTGCCGCAACTTTCGACGGCGCAAAATTCCATCGCGAAGCGGGCCTGATGCGCGAGATCGACCGTATCGTCGAAGACGACCACGCCGCCGTGGCCGAGCATGCCCTTCTTTTCAGCGAAGGCTTCGTAATCGAGCGGCGTATCGAGAAGCGATTCCGGAAAATAGGCGCCGAGCGGCCCGCCCACTTGCACGGCGCGCAACGGACGTCCGCTAGCAGTGCCGCCGCCGTAATCGTAGATTGCTTCGCGAAGGCTGAGGCCGAAGGCTTTTTCCACCAGGCCACCGTGCTTGATGTTTCCCGCGAGTTGGATGGTCAGCGTTCCGCGCGATTTGCCCATGCCGAAATCGCGATAGTACTGCGCCGCCCTTATCCAAAATAATCGGCACGGTGGCTAGCGAAATCACGTTGTTGACCACCGTCGGCTTGCCGAAGAGGCCTTTGATCGCGGGAAGCGGCGGCTTGAAACGAATTTGTCCGCGCTTCCCTTCCAGGCTTTCGAGCAGCGAAGTTTCTTCGCCGCAAATGTAAGCTCCGGCGCCCATCCTTACTTCGAGATCGAATCTTTTGCCGCTGCCAGCCACGTCCGCGCCGAGGTAGCCTTTGTTGTAGGCGATTTCAATCGCGCGCTGCAAGGTTCTGAACGCATGCGGATATTCCGAGCGTAGATAGATGTAGCCGCTGGTGGCGCCCACGGCCATGCCGGCGATGGTCATGCCCTCGATCAGGACGAAAGGATCGCCTTCCATGATCATGCGATCGGCGTAGGTGCCGCTATCGCCTTCGTCCGCGTTGCAGACGATATATTTTTGGTCGTCGGGAGTGTTGAGAACCGTGCGCCACTTGATTCCTGTGGGGAAGCCCGCGCCGCCGCGTCCGCGAAGGCCGGAGGTGGTCACTTCCTCCACGATTGCTTCGGGAGTGAGCTTGATTGCTTTCTCGAGGCCGCGATATCCGCCGTGCGCCATGTAATCGGAAAGCGAAAGCGGGTCAGTGATTCCGCAGCGCGCGAAGGTGAGCCGCTCCTGGTTCTTCAAGAATGGAATCTCTTCGGTGAGGCCAAGACAAAGCGTGTGAGGCTTGCCCTCAAGGAAGCCAGAATCGAATAAGCCGGGCACCGTATCCGCGGAAACTGGCCCGTATGCTACGCGGCCGCGCGGAGTTTCCACCTCGACCAGCGGCTCCAGCCAGAACATGCCGCGCGAACCGTTGCGAACCAACGAAACATCGGCTCGACGCGATGCAATCTGTTCGGCGATCGCTCTGGCGACAGCTTCCGCCCCGACAGAAACGGCCGCTGCGTCGCACGGGACATAGACTTTGACGCTCATGCGTGCCTCTGCGCGCTATCAATCAAGAAGTCCGCGACCTCGGGCGACACTCGCCCGTAGAGTTTGCCATCGAGCATGACTGCGGGAGACAACGCGCAGTTGCCCAAGCAATAGACGGGCTCCACGGTGAAGCCGCCATCTCGCGTGGTTTCGCCCAGTTTCACTCCCAATCGATTTTCCACGTGACGAATCATGCGTTCGCAACCCATCGATTGGCACGATTCCGCGCGGCACATTTTCAGCATGTGACGGCCGGGAGGCTCATGGCGAAAATCATGATAGAAACTGATGACGCCGTGCACCTCGGCCTTGGAAATATTCAGCGTGTCGGCGATCAAGGGAACGGCAGCCTTATCGATGTATCCAAACTCCTCTTGTAATGCATGCAAAATTGGAAGGAGGGCTCCAGGGAGGTGCTGCAGCTCCCGGATACGTTCCGAGGCGCGTTCGGCGTCCCAACTTTGGATACTGCTCATGTGCGGCAAACTCCCGCTTCGTGGTTAAGAGACTACTTCAAATGGCTATTCTCACTGCCATTTCCTCTAACATTCTAACATACGCCAACCGCCGCGAAATTGCGGTTTTTGCTTCCAACCAGCGCGGGCCCGCGAGACTATGCCAGCTTGAGCGACACCGCAGCGAGGAAAAAGGGCGTCAGACTCCGTTTCTCTAGAATTTAGGGTAGACACCCCGGCCCATTCTCAGCCAAATTAGAAGGTGCACGGCCGAGGTGGGCAGCTCAGGGGAGATAGGCGATGAAACACGCTGCATTCTTGCTTGGGGCGATCCTTCTTTTTCTCACCACCAGTTTCGCACAGGACAATTCCGCGGACGCGCTATTGTTCGCGCCATCCAATTCGGACCTGGCGTTTTCCAGGTCCACTTCTGCTCCCGTCGAGCCGCCGCTGCTTATATCCGCTGCTACGCCGGCGAGCACCGAGCCACTCGCGGCCCCGGCTCTTGGTTCGGATTCGTCGAGCGAGCCGCCAGCCCAACGAGCGGATGTTTACCGCGTTTTCGAGACCTATAAATGGCAGGCGTACGTCGGTTACACATTTTTTCGTTTCTTTGCGCTCCCCAGCCGGAAGGAAAACATGAACGGCCTCGACGTTGGGCTCGTTTATTACCCGACTTCCTCATGGATTGGAGTTGACGGCGACATCCTCGCTCAATATGGAACATTCTTTAGTCAAAGCTCGAAACTTACCAGCTATATGGGCGGTGGGCGCTTCCGCTGGCAAGGCCCGCGCGGCATCGAGCTTTGGGCTCACGGCTTGGCTGGGTTTGCGAAGCTCCTTCCCCAGACAGCATTGGGCGGCCAGCTTGCTTTCTCGTATGAAGCCGGAGGCGGTGTAGATGTCGGAGTGTATCGTCGGCGCCTCGGTTACAGGGTCGAGGTCGACGCGGTGGGAACTCACTTCTTCCACACGAATCAAGTGAGCCCGAAGATTTCTGTCGGCGTCTTTTACAAATTCTGATCGCGGAATTTCAACGCCGGCGCCGCCGTGCTAGCCGGGCTTGGATCCTCGCAGTGGAATCAACAGTCGGCCGAAGAGTCCGAGAGCTTCCCGGACTCCCAGGGCCCACGTCGCACCGAAATATGCGATCCCATACGGCCCGAGTACGATAACGGCGATGAAAATCGCAGAATGATGGCCCGCGTGCCGGTGTATCAGCCAGCCGATCGCAGACGCCGCAATTGCTGCCAGCCATAACTTGGTCACATAACCTGCGGCGAGCCCAGTGCGCCCAATCCGCTGATTCAAAGTACGTCGCAATAATGTGAACTCAACCCACGAAGACACTCCGGCGGAAATCGTGAGACCGGCTACACCCCAGCGAGGGCTGATTCCGATGGCGGGCGGCAGTGGAATCGCGCAGAGATAACCGAGAACTGTCGTCAAAACGACGCGCACGATCGCGAATCGCAGGGGCGTGCGGGTGTCGCGCAGCGCGTAGTAGGTGGATGAATAGAGCCGGCCGAGCGTTTGCGCGAGCAGGCCGACTGTGGCGCCGGCGAGAATGCCCCAAACGTAGATCACGTCGGCCTGCTTGAACTGCCCGGTGCGATAGATGGCCGCCACGATCACGTCGCCGAGAAAAACGAACGCGGCAATGGACGGCACCACGAAGAATGCAATCTGGCGAAGGCCGGAATCGAGGCGCCCGCGAAGCGCCTCCGCCACCTCTCGATCGTCGCCGAGCGCACCAGACATATGCGGCAACTCCGCGGCCGAAACCGACATCCCGAAGAGGCTCACCGGAAGGGTGTAGAGGATTTGCGCGTAGGCCAAAGCTGCCACGGCGCCCGTGGGCAACAAGGTGGCAAGCAATCCATCCACGTAGGCGCTGATTTGCACTACGCCGCGGCCTATGAACACGGGAAAGAAATTGCGGATCACCGTCCGCACGTTTTCACTGCGGTGTTGGAGGAAACACGCAGACCGTGCAGGAGCTTCAGCACCACCGGTAATTGAACGGCGACCTGTATCCCGCTGCCGACCACCGATCCCCATGCCAGAATCACCGCGAGCGGGAACTGCGCGTACCGCCCTCCCCAGCCCCACATGGTGGCGATCATGGCGACATTCCAGAAGACCGGCGCGGTGTAGGAAAGAAAGAATCGCCGGTGGCTGTTGAGGACCCCCAAACATAGTGCGGAGAAAACCAGCAACCCGGCGCCTGGAAAAAGAATGCGGACCAGCCGAATCGTTAGCTCGCGCTTTTCCCCGTGAAAGCCAAACGCAATCGCATCGATCAGGTAGGGCGTGGCTAGCACACCGATCAGGACAATGATCGAGGTGGTGAGCGCCAAAAGCCCCGCAATTGCGCCGGCGGTGCGCCGGGCTTCCTCGTCGTCTTTTCGCGCCAGCAGGCCGGCGTACACCGGAATAAACGAAGCGGAGAGCACCCCTTCACCAAACAGCGTCTGCAGGAAGTTGGGAATGCGGAACGCGGCTTTAAAAGCGTCGGCCGCGTCGGAGTTGCCAAAGTAATGCGCGAACACGCGTTCGCGGACCAGTCCCGCGATCCGGCTGAGGAAAATGCCCGATGCAACCAGAAATGCGTGGCGCTTTGACGCCCCCTGGCTCCTCGGGTCCTTCGTCGCGGCTGTCACAAGCTGGATTGAACGTGCGTGTGCATGGGTTGGAGCAACTCAATTACAAAAGGTACCTGCGGAGATGTCAACTTCGATTCTGGCTGTTGTTGCTCCGCAAATGCTACCGGGGATGGACAAAGTCTCGTGGCTCGGGTCATATTCATCCTGTTGGTAAGGCCATCCCTGGCGGGAGGAATAGAAATGATTTTGATTACCGGTGCAAGCGGAACTGTTGGTAAAGCGGTATTGGCGGAAGTGGCGCGCAGCGGGGAGAAACACCGCGCTATGTACCGTTCCAAGGAAGACGCGGCCAAGGCTCCCACGGGAACCGATACCGTGATCGCGGATTTCTCGGACAAAGCGAGCCTTGCGCCCGCCTTGAGCGGCGTCGAGAGCGTCTATCTGGTTTGCTCGCCGATTCCGGATCTCGTGCAATTGGAAGGAAACGTCATTGAAGCGTGCGCCTCCGCAGGGGTAAGCAGAATCGTGCTGAATTCAGCCTTGGGCGCGGGAGATTACTCCAAATCCTTCCCGAGCTGGCACCGCCAGGTTGAAGACAAGCTGAAAGCTTCGAAAGTGGCACACTGCATTCTGCGCCCGAACAGTTTCATGCAGAATATCGTCGCGTTTTACGCGCCAAGCATCCGCGCCCAAGGCGCATTTTACGCAGCGATGGGCGATGCGCGCACGAGCCACATCGATGTACGAGACGTTGCCGCAGTGGCCGCGAAAGCCTTGCAAAGCCGCGACCACGACGGCAAGACCTACGAACTAAACGGGCCGGAAGCGCTCACCTGCGCGGAGGTTGCTGAGAAGATTTCGCGGCGCGCGGGCGTCGCGGCCCAATTCGTCGACATTCCGGTGGAAGCACAACGGAAGGCCATGCTCGACCAAGGAATGCCGGAGTGGCAAGCGACTGCCCTGCTCGATTTGCAGGCATTATTACATCGGCCGGCAAGTGCGGAACGGTGGATGGCCTGCTGCAAAAGCTGCTCGGGCGTTCTGCAAACTCGATGGATCAATTTCTGCAAGAGTTTGCCGGCGAGTTCCGCGCTCAGGCCGCGAAAGCCTGAAAAAAACGCTCACGAGGCTCTGCGCCTTGGGGTAGTTCGTCTCCGCGCTCGACTCTGCTCGCTGGCTTCGCTTGGAGAGCAGCGCTTTTGCTCGTTCGAGTTCCCTCTTGCGCGACTGGCTCAATCCTCGCCCGCCACGGTTTATGAAATATGTCAGCATCCGCATGCCGGATTGAGGACCTTTGGGCGAGACTTTCTTTGAAGCGAGAACTCGCGCAATCGTCGAGGCAAGCAATACGTAAACTGTTCAGCGGCAGCACAACA
>CAVRSO010000097.1:0-20749 GCA_963723845.1 uncultured Acidobacteriota bacterium | reverse complement strand
TCTCTCGGGTCTTGCAGCGCCTCAGTCTCCGGCTGCCGCACCTGCGAAGAGTGGATCGGGGGATTCTTCGGTGTCTATCCAGCTTGAGGGCGAGTGCCAGTGCCAAGTCTGTGGGCTATCGCTCGGCGAGCCAATTAAACTCCGAGGGAGCACCTTAACCGCATCCTCGAAATAGGCTAACGCGGGAAGAAAAACGGCGCCGGATAAACTGGCTGCATCTCGCCGCTCTCTTCCGAGGGCGCCGGGGACTCAGCCCCTGCCACAGCGGCGCCCTCGCGTTCCCAAACAACCCTGCAGGAGTACATGGCGTTCGCCCGGCGACCAGACCCGATGGGCAGAGCTTCCGTATCAATTGTGAGTTTGTCGCCCTCTAACTTGTAAAATCGCCTCTGTACGGTTCCTGTCCACGCCTCGTTCCAGGCCACATCCACCGTTGTGACAATAGAATCGCCTTCGACCCGATACTTCCCGGTGTAGGCCATCATCGTCTTCCAAAGCTCGGAAGGTCCACCCGCTCGTCGCTTCTTGGTTCGGTCGCCATCGCAAGCGACGCTTACCGTCATCATCCGCCCCCAGGGCGTGACAATGAGGTAGCCCTTCGGTTGTACCGTGTCAAGGACCCCCGTGTCCCCGTCGCCCCATACGACGGATCGGGACGACACGAGCCTCCAGGTCCCAACGAGCGCACATTTTGCTGTGCGGACATTTTTCAGTCTCCTCAGTATTAGAAACCCTCCGAAAGGCTCCTCAGGGAGGGCCGATACCTCACATGTTCGTAGGACCCGTCGTTGGTGTCACTAGTACATAAGTTCCATAATGGAACAGCGGAACGCATTTTGCGGGCGTCGCGAGCGCCGTCATTCCGAGCGAAGTGTCCCGCGCATTTGCCTTTGCGCGAAGCGCCGGGACACGCAGCGAGGAATCTCTCTTGGATGTAACGCCCGGCAACCTGCCTGCCAAGAAGGTCCGCTTTTGCCGTCGTAGGCGCACGATATTTCGTGCCGGCGCGCATGCTTGGCTACTTCCTCGCCATCGCCTCGCGCAATCAGGCGCCTCATGTGGAGTGCGGGAGCTTGCCCCCGCTGTTTGCCGCCCGGGCTTGCCCGGGCGTGCTCCTCGCATCAACCTACATGCGCCGCCTTCGCCCGCGCACCGCGTGATGTATGATGTCGCCCCATGTCCAGCACATCGCGCCTTCTTCCGCGGCAAATCCGTGCTATCACCGGCGCCTCTTCCGGCATAGGCGAGGAACTCGCCCTGCAACTCGCGCAATCCGGCGCACAACTCACGCTCGCCGCGCGCCGCACCGACCGCCTCGAAACTCTCGCGCAAAGAATCGCAGGGCAGGGAACTGAGGGAAAAAAACTCAGCGAACTCCGCGCCCCATTGTCGTGGAATGCGACGTCACGCGTGATGGCGACCTCGAACGCGCCGTAGCCGAATCGCGTCCGCGCCTTCGGCAAACTCGATATCGCCTTCGCCAACGCAGGCTTCGGCGTAGTCGCGCCGCTGAAAAAACTCACGCTGGAAGATTACCGCCGCCAATTCGAGACCAACGTCTTCGGCGTGCTTCGGACAATCTACGCCGCGCTCCCCGAACTGGAAAAAACCAAAGGAAATCTCGCCATCATCGGAAGCGTTTCAGGCTGGATCTCAACACCAGGCGCGTCGCCCTATTCGATGAGCAAGTTCGCGCTGCGCGCCCTCGCCAACGCGATCACTCCCGAGCTGCGCCCCACCGGCATCACCGTCACGCTGATCAGCCCCGGCTTCGTAGCCAGTGAAATTCGCCGAATCGATAACCAGGGCATCCGTCACGAGCACGCGAAAGACCCAATCTCGCCGCGCATGGTGGTGCCAACGCCAAAAGCCGTGCGCGAAATTCTGCGAGCCGTCGCAAAAGGCAAGCGCGAGCAAATCGTCACCGGCCACGGCAAACTTTTCGTCGCCATCCAGCGCTTCGCCCCATGGCTCCTCCGCACCGCGACAAGCCGCGTCGCCGCCATCCGCACAAAAGACGACACCCGCAAATGGGAGTAGGTTCGGTGGCACAGACACTCCTGTCTGTGCGCATTTGAACTTGCCTTACGTGTCCTCCTGAGCGGAGTTCGCGCGCGTTTTTGGTTTTCCCGCCGATTTGGGCGGGCGCGCGAACGCAGTCGAAGGACCTCTCTTCGATTTCCACCCTGCCTCGCGCTCGAACAACCAAAGCGTGTCATTCCGAGCGGAGTGTCCCGCGCCTTTGCCTTTGCGCGAAGCGCCGGGACACGCAGTCGAGGAATCTCTCTTGGATGTAACGCCAGGCTACGTCCTCAGTCGAAGAGAGATCCCTCGGCTCCATCGCGCGCCGCGCACAAATCGCGCGAAAAAAAACGCGCGCGACTCCGCTCGGGATGACACAACGACCCGGCGCTGAGATAGCTGGAAGGTTTTCCACACGGCTCCGCAGCGCCCAAAAATAATACTGCCGAGCACGCATAGCATGCTCGGCAGATGCACAAACGCGGCCCCGTTCATGGCGTTCATGCAAACCGAATAGGCACCTAACTCCGCGCCCGCGCCGGATTAATCGCTACCGTGCGCGCGCACAGCCTTGGCGTTCAGAGAGGTCTTAGCGAGTTGGGTCAACGTGGCGTCCGCGTTCTTTTCTTCCTCCAGAGTTTGTTCCAGCGGCGCCACTGCTGCCTCAAGCCCCAATCGTCGTGCAAACTCCGCGAGTGATCCGTAGAGCGCTATCTCGTAATGCTCCACTTGGTTTCCGTTGGCGATCAGAGCGGTATCGCGTAGCGCGGCATCTTCGATATTGCTCGCCGAGTCCTTGGCCGCGCTCATCATCTTGTCGATGATGTCGTTATCCCTGGTCTTCGGCTGGATTCCGGCGACGGAAAATATATTGGTCAGCCGGTTAATTTGTGCGCGCGTCTCTTGCAAATGTTGCTGCAGGGCACTGCGCAACTCCGGCGACCTGGCTGCTTCGATCATCGCGGGCAAGCCCTTCTCGGCCAGTTTTAGCTCGCAATCGTAGGCATACTGAAGTTCAATCTCGAAAAGCTCATTCAAACTCTTCACCTTTGTGAACATCGTCTTCTCCTTGGGATTGGCGTTCGGCAGGTTCGCCTGGCGCGAACGCGTCTATGCTCCACTTCAGGATTAATCGAAGGAGTAGCCGTACGTTATTGGGCAATGCCGGTATTTGAATGGAGAAATTCCCGTAGCGCCGACCGTTCGATACCAAACACTCCGCGCCACCGGATTGACCGTCGCCTCAAACCAGACGCGTGTCATTCCGAGCGAAGTGTCCGTCGTTGCCTTCGCGAAGCGCCGGGACACGCAGCGAGGCTCTGCCTGGTGTGACGCCCGGCAACATCGTCAATCGAAGAGAGATCCCTCAGCTCCACTCGCGCCGCGCACAAACCGCGCGAAAGAAAAAGCGCGCGCGACTCCGCCCGGGATGACACAACGACCGTAATCCTGGCTATGTGGCAATTCACTCGGGCATGGTGCCAGGAACCAGTCGGCGGTAAGGTCTATCCATTTCGGATTCGTTGATTCAATCAGGGCCATTCTTTTCTGCCGCGTCCACGCCTTGATCTGTTTCTCTCGCGCAATGGCCGAACGTATTTCCCCAAAAGTCTCGTAGTGGACGAGCTTCGTAACGTTTTATTTCCTGGTGAAGCCGAGGACCGATTTGAGCCGATGCTCATTAACGCGCCGCTGGATATTGTTCGTCACTCCGGTGTAGAGAACGCCAGAAAGGACCAGTCAGGATGTACACATAGTAGGCTTTCATCAGTGCGCTTGGTTCCCGCATGCCAAAACAAAACTCGTGTCATTCAGAGGCTGGATGTTGAAGTACGCGCGAACTAACCGCGTGTCATTCCGAGCGGAGTTCCCGCGTCTTTGCCTTTGCGCGAAGCGCCGGGGCACGCAGTCTCTCTTGTTACGGGCGGCGACACGTCAATCGAAGGATCCCTCTCTCGATTTCCGTCGCGCACAAACCGCGCGAAAGAAAAAACGCGCGCGACCTCTGAATTTCAACGCGCTCGCATACATCGTCGTCATCTTCGCAAACGCCTTCTCGGCCTGCGGCTGGTTGTACGCGGCGCTATCGGCAACAGTCCACCCGTGCAACGCGCCCTCGTACGTTTCGCTTTCGTATTTCCCGCCCCACGCTTTCAGCGCGCCCTCGAATTTCTCAATCGCCTCTTTCGGCATCGAGTGGTCGTTCACCGCATGACCGAAATAAAGCTGCGGCCCATTCGACTTCGGAATACGCGACAAAGCCAGATGCGGGCTCGTCGGCTTATCCGTGAAAAGCCCGCCGCCATGAAATGACGCAATCGCGCCAACTTTATCCGGCCGCGCCGCCGCCGTCCGCAGCGAAACCTGCCCGGTAAAGCAGTATCCGACCGCGCCCATCTTCGCGCCGCTCACCGTGCTCTGCGACGCCAGAAAATCCACGAAGCTGGACGCATCGCTCTCCATCGCCTCCGGAGTGCACGGCCCCGCCAGCTCGCCAAATCGCTGCATGGTGCGCGGATCACCCGCAAAATTCGGCGTGAAGTCAAAACACGGCCCCTTCACCGTGCGGTAAAACGGATTCACCAGCACCACTGTGAAGCCTTTCTCCGCCAGCCGCTTGGCCATCGCGCGATGCGAAGGCCGAATCCCCATAATGTCCGGATAATGAATCACTCCAGGACGCTTCTTCCCATCCTCGCCCTGATACAACACCGCATCGCACTTCCCATCCTTCATCTGAATCTCAATCTCTTTTTCGCTCATCTTCGCCTCGCCCTCAGAATTTTGACTGTCCGCCGCACGCAGAAAATCTAAAATTTCACACCGCCGCCCAGCCTATCACACGTGAAGTCTTTTGGTCGCCACGCCGTAAGAGCCTTGCCTTTGGGGTTCGCCGGTGGTTTTTCTTCGTAGGGGCACCGCACGCTGTGCCCGGCACCGATGCTTGGCTACCTCTGGCCATCCGCCTCGCTTCATGTGGAGTGCGGCGAGCTTGCCGCCGCTGTCTGCCGCCCGGGCTTGCCCGGGCGTGCTCCCCACATCAACCTACATGCGCCGCTGTCGTCGTGCCGGGCATCTCTGCCTTTGCTGAGAACGCCAACTTGTCCCGGGCGCAGCCGAGGGATCTCCCGATCGCCGTTTGGTTTTATGTAGCTCACCCCGTCGTCAAGGGGTGAGGCTTTTCGGCCATGGTTCGAGCTTACGAATCAACTCCGCGCACCCAACGCACCGAAAACCCTCAGGGCTCAACACCGCCCTGAGCTACATTACAATGCACATGTATTCGATTTCCTCGATTGCGCACTAACCTCGTTCCCAAATCCGAGCCTCCCATGACCGGCAAAGCCTACTACATCACCACCCTCGCCGACTGGCACCGCCACGCCGCGCGCTTCGCAAACTCGCACTGGATGGCGCTCGACGACACGACAACCGAGCCGCGAATCCTCGTCCTCATCGAGGCCGACGAAGGCGTGCACCTCTCGCTCGACGACGATCCCGCCTTCGAGCCGCTCCCGCACCCACTCGCGCAAAAACCAATCCCGCCGCCGCCCAATCCGCGCTCGCGCCGCACGGCGTCCCCCCGGCGCCACCACCTTCGATGCCGCCGAAGCCCTCGCCCGCGTCCACCCCCTCCTCCGCCACCGCGTTTTTTAGTTATCCGAAACCCGCGCTTCAAACTGAGGACACAAATGCCTTTCCTTAACGGCAGGTTCTATATCAATCCCGCTCATGGCCGCGCCCTGGAAGCGGCCCGCGTCGCGAATCCCACACAGGCTAACCCCAGCCACGAAGATACGGACCGCAACGCCGGCCACTGGGTCACGATCAAAGGTCGGCATGTGTTCATCGATGACTTTCATCAGAAGATCGCGAAAATCGCAAAGAAATACCAGGGCAGCACCGACTGGGCTTACGGAAAACGGAAGGACAATTTCCCTCCCAACACTGACAAATGCAATAAGTTCGTGTATGACGTAACCAACGAAGCAGGCGCAGAACCCTTGGTGAGAGGGAGCGATGGTAAATTGAGGCCGCCCCTGGCTGGCGAATGGGCCAATCCGAAAGTGAAAATTCCGAATTGGGAAGTCTTGCCTGCTACGGAACTGCCTACGCCCGGTGACGTGGCCGCCTATCCGCTGCCCGGCAACCCAAACTTCACTGGACACTCAGGAATCGTTACCTCGGTCGATGCCAATGGCATGGTACATGCAATAGCTGCTCACGCAGATGTCGTGGGGCCCGATGACAAATTCCAGCACGTTCGGGGAGTGACGTTTCGGAGATACACGGGAGGAGAATGATGCGATATTTCCCGCTGCTGCGTGTCCTTCCTTTGATAAAACGGCCAATCGCCATCGCAACGGCCCTTCTGCTCTGTTTAGGCGCCATGCCCTCCCAGTCGCCGCGGTGCCAAACACGGTCAGACGACAAAAACCTAGCCATCGTTCTTTGGGCCCGCGAAGTCAATCGACACGCACTCTACTGGGTCAACGACAAACCAGTCGGTCGCGACTCTCTCGGCGGACTCATACATGCCATCGGTTCCACGGACCCCGACAACGTGCAATTGACCGTAATTCTCGATTCACGGCTGGTGATCGACGAAATCCACCAAATCGACGGGATGCTGGACAAAATCCCGATTGAGCACGTTCGCTACTTCATGTTTTGGGTCGACGATCCGCGCAACATGCAAGAGATTGTCCTGAAGTCAGACTTCGCTCCGGTGCCCAAATCTGCACCGCATGCGCCGACCGAGCAATAGGAGCGGCCGTCATCCTGAGCGGAGTTCGCGCGCGCCTTTGCCTTTCCCGCGGTTTGCGCGGGCGCGTGAACGCAGTCGAAGGACCTCTCTTCGATGTAACAGTCGGCACCGCGTCAATCCAAGAGAGGTTCTTCGACTTCGTGTCCCGGCGCTTCGCGCAAAACCAAAAGCGCGGGACACTCCGCTCAGAATGACGGCTCCGGAATCCCTCTTCGATCACGCGTACAGCAGCACTTCCATTAGAATCAGGAGTCGCCCATCACCAGCGCCATTGCGAAACCGTCATACCCCCTGCTTCCAACCGTCTGAAGGGCCGTAGCACTCACGCGCTTTTCCTTCGCCAGCATCTCCGTGAACCGGCGAATGCCGCGAATATCAGGATCGGTGCTGGACGCATCCACCACCGCGCCATCGCGCACCACGTTATCAACAATAATCACGCTGCCGACGCGCGATAGCTTCAGCGCCCACTCGAAGTACTCCCAATTATTCTTTTTGTCCGCGTCGATGAAGACCAAATCAAAAGGTCCGCGACCTTCCGCGGCAATCAACCGGCAAGCTTTCGAGAGCTGTTCCCAGCGCGCACCTCGACTATCTCTGCCAACCCGGCGCGCGCAATATTCTCGCGAGCGACCTCGGCGTGTTTCGGATTAAATTCCAATGTGATCATTCGGCCGCCGGGACCAGCGCCCGCGCGAGCCAAATCGTGCTGTACCCGCCAAGCGTGCCAATTTCCAAAATGTTCCGCGCACCCTGCATGCGCGCCAAAAGCCAAAGCAACCTGCCTTCGTGCGGCGCGACGCTATCGACGGAAGCCCCGCCGCGTCGATAGCCTTCATCGCCGCATCCAGAATCGGATCCGACGGAATCAGCAACTCGTTGAAGTAGCTTTCAACCGCCTCCCAAGTCCGCTCAGGCGCCCGCAGTCTGTTCATGCCAAAACTATAGCGTCCAACCCGTTGCATTGGTAGGGGCATGGCATGCCATGCCCGGCAGACTTACTTGGCTGGCGTACCGGATTCACCTCGCGTAAGCGGGCGCCTTCGGTTTTCCTGGAACGCCAATCTCCCGATTGGCGCCTTTGGTTCATGTAGCTCACCCCTTCAGGGGTGAGGCCGTTCGGCTGTCGTTTCCACCTCCAACACCTGCGCCGTCATTCCGAGCGGAATGTCCCGAGCCTTTGCCTTTGCGCGAAGCGCCGGGACACGCAGTCGAGGATTCTCTTCATCGCGCGGATGGCAACACTCCACTAGTCACGAGTCACCACCTCCATGCTCATCCGCGAATACACGCCCGCCGATCTCGACGCCCTCCGCCGCATGCACGCGTCGCAAAGCTTCGACTACGCCTTCCCCGATCTCTCCGACCCCATCTTCATCTCGAAACTAATCCTCGAAGACGACACCGGCCGCCCAGTAATGGCCGCGCTCGCCCGCCTAACCTGCGAAATGTACCTCCTAATTGACCGCGATCGCGCCGACTCTGCGATCACCGCCAACACGTGTCATTCCGAGCGGAGTGTCCCGCGCCTTTGCCTTTGCGCGAAGCGCCGGGACACGCAGCCGAGGAATCTCTCTTGGATGTCAGCTCCGGGAAGCGCCGACACCAGCCTCATGTGGAGTGCGGGAGCTTGCTCCCGCCGTTTGCCGACCGGGCTTGCCCGGGAGTGCTCCTCCCAACGACCTACAGAGCGATTCGACCCAAGCCTCGGAGAACAACAGCGCGTCGGGCAGTCGCACCAGGGCAGGGAACGCGCGCCAGCGCTGGACGCAGCTCCTCGCCCTCCATCGCGCCGGCGAACTCGACCTCCTCGCGCGCGGCCTCGACGACGCCCACGCCTGGCTCCCTCCACAAATCGCCAAACGCTTCGGCCGCCGCCTAGAATCCCTAGGCTGGCTCCGCGACAACACCTGGACCCCCTACTGCAAAAGATTGAAAACCAGTGGCTAGTGTCGAGCGGCTAGTGAGCTAGTGGTCGGCGATTCGGTCGTTGGCGTTTCTTCGTAGGGGCACGAGAATGCTGTGCCCGGCGCAGATGCTTGGCTACCTGTGCGCTATCCGCCTCGCGTCATGTGGAGTGCGGGAGCTTGCTCCCGCTGTTTGCCGCCCGAGCTTGCTCGGGCGTGCTCCTCGCACCGACTTACAAAGCGCACCGAGCCGAGCCTCGGTAACTCTCGCGAGAAACTAGCCACTCGCCAACATAGCACTCGCCACTAGCCACTCGCCACTAGCCACTCGCCACTTTCGCCTTTTCAAATTTCTAATCTCCAACCTCTAACTTCCAACTCCTCGGAGGTAAAACCATGTCTCGCGCCGCACAGCAGCAAACCCGCAACCTCACCGACCAGCAACTCGCGCAGCAAAACCAGCTCATCTCGCAATCCAACCAGCAAGGCCAGCAGGACCGTTCCCTCATGCTCCCCAGCATCACCGGCCTGCTGAACAGCCAGGGCTACACGCCCGCAGCAGCAGTCCGCGATCACGCAGCAATCGCTCGGCGCCTCCAACACCGCATTCGACGCCCTCCGCCAACGCGCCGCCAATCGCATGGCCGCCACCAACAACTCCGCCGGCTTCGGCGATCTCACCGCGCAGCTAGGACGCGAGCAGGCTCAAACCGACGCCAGCCAGGCGCAGCAAAATCAAATCGCCTTCGCCAACCAAAAGCTGAAGGAAAATCTCGCCGGCCTCAGCGCCCTCGGCCAAACCTATGGCATCGACACCAATCTTCTCGGCAAAGCGATGGGCGTCCCGTCGGAATTGCTAAGCGTCCGCCAGCGCGCCTCGCAAAACGAGCCCAGCAGCACCACCTCCGGCCTCTTCGGCCTCGGCTCCAGCGTCGCCTCGCTGTTTGGGTAGTAGAGGGGTAGCCGTTGGCTTTTTTGCTTCCCGCCATTGCTGGAGAATGACCAATGCCTTTCCTTAACGGCAAGTTTTACATGAATCCGGCTCAGGGCCGCGCCGCCGAGCGTGCCCGCGAGCAACAGCATCTTGATCCCCCAGACGCTAGCTCCCGTTGGGTCACGATCCACGGTCACCACATCCTCATCCACGAGCCGCAGACCGGGCAGGCACAGCACAAGCCGCGACGCCGCATGTCTCTCAGCTCGAACGGCCTCGACTTCATCAAGAAGCATGAGGCTTTCCGCAAGAAGATGTACCCGGACGACGCTGGCAACGCGACGACTGGCTACGGGCGCAAGATCGGGCCCGGCGAGGATTTTTCCAAAGGCATCACGGAGAAACAGGCCCTCGAATTGCTCAAGAAAGATGCACAAGGTGCAGTCGATGCCGTCAACCGAGATGTCCCGGTCAGCCTGTCTCAAAACCAATTCGACGCCCTTGCCAGCTTCACTTACAACCTTGGTCCCCAGGCCTTCCGCGATTCAACACTTCGGGCCAAGATCGTTGAGGGCAGCGAGATTCGCGAACATTGCTTCACTGATTACCATTTTGCCGGTGGCCGCGCCGATCGAGGGCTATTGAACCGGCGAAAAGATGAGTATAGCTTGTTCTCCAGCCGCGACTAGCGAGAAGCGAAAAATGAGAACCAGTTCTAAAGCTCGGGCAGTTTGCGTCTTTCTCGTGTGCATCAGCGCCGCGCACTTCAGTTCCGGGCGGTCGAGGACGCCGCAGCCACCTCGCTCAGTATGCGGTAGCTGGACGGTCAAAAGAGTTCTGGACACGACGAACGTACAAGTTTCCCGAACCTCGTTGAGAGCGTACGTCGGGCTCGATGCCACGTATCGGGCGTCGGAGATGAAGTTCGGCAACTACGTCGTTCCACGCCCCCTTTACAGGGTGAGCCAGCTCTCGGACGCAGAGTTTTTCAAACAGACCCTCATTCCCGTTACCCAACTGGGGATTCGAGCCCAATCGGTAGCTGTCGTCAACGTGACGGACCATTCCGGGAATGATGTTGTTCATCCCGGCACAGAGCTTTTCATTCGAAACGACAACGAAATCATCACCCTGTGGGATGGCGGCTACCTTGAGCTTGTGAGACAAGGATCGCCCTGCCGCAACTGAAAACGCTGCCCTCACCACCTGCCTCGCCGCAAAATCACTCGCCACGCCCACACCATGCACATTCTCGTAAGTTCAACTTGGTGGACATTCGGCATCACGTCCATCGTCCAGCTGGTACTCTTCGTGCGCTGGCTCTATCGCCACATTCGCAACGAGGAACTCACCCGCGCCTTCGTTCACGACATGGCCGCCAACCATCTCCCCCACATTTACGAACTCCTCGAAATGCTCTGCGACGAGCAGGGAATCAAGCGCAACCCGCTCCCGCCCATCCGCTGGATCGACCTAAACTACCGCCCCCGCACCTAGCCGCGCGCGCCTCTTTCTTCGTAGGGGCACGGTACACCGTGCCCGGCGCCAATACTTGGCTACCTGTGCGCGGTCCGCTTCGCATGCACGGGCGGTCATATGTAGCTCACCCCTTCAGGGGTGAGGCTTTTGGCCCCGTCGCCGCGGCTCGTATCGCCTCGCTCCACCTCAGCGCTCGTGCGCCATCCAATCCGCCACGGCCTCGGCAAACTGGTCCGGCTCCTCAAAAAATGGATGGTGCCCGCTGCGCTCGAAAATCTGCAGCGTCGCGCTGGGAAGCTTTTCGGCGACCCCATCCCACAAAATGTACGGCACCACGTAATCGTAGCGCCCGTGCGCAAGGAAAATTGGCACCCGCAACGAATCGGCGCCCACAGTCACATCCCACGCGCGCGTAAGATCGCCGAGCAGGTGGCTGATCATCGCCGGCTTCGTCTCCGCCTCCGCAAACAGCGGAGCCGCATCCAGCCGCGCGTCGAAAAAGCGCGCCGGCGTCTGCGCCAGAAACACGCGAGCGAAAGGCGCGTCAGCCGGCAGCGCCGCAAGGTTCTCGTGCAGGATCCCCTTCCGCTCTTCCGACGCGTCCCGCTGAAAAACGCCGCCCCCTTTTCCGTCAGCCACGCCATATCGCCTTTCGGCGGAGTCCCCGCCGTGATCACGTGCGAGACGCTCGCCGGGCAGCGCCTGCCATACTCGATCGCCAGCACGCCCAGAATCGAGTGGCCGATCACCGCGACGCGCTTCACTCCGAGATCCTCTCGAATCGCCTCCAGGTCCTCGGCGAGCACATCGAAAGTCATATCAGCAGGCTCGCCACTCGATTTACCTCCGCCGCGCAAATCGACGAAAACCAGTTTCATGCGGTCGCTCAGTTGCGTCGGCATCATGCGCTCGAACGACTTCGTGCCGATGCTGCACAGCACCAGGCACACCGGCCCACTCCCCCGCGTCGAATAAAACAATTCCGCGCCCTTCACAGAAACAATCACCCTTAGTTTCCTTTCAAGCACCGCGAGCCAATTCAAATCCTAGCCGCGGCGATTGTAGCGGTTCTGTCTTTTGTTCGTAGGGCGCCAGTCCGCCGCGGCGGATGCCCGGCAAACTTGCTTGGCTACTTGTCCGCCATCCGCTCCGCTCGAACGCGGTGTCATCCCGAGTGGAGTCTCGCGCGTTTCTGCCTTTCGCGCGGTGTTTGCACGCGTGAGACGCAATCGAGGGATCTCTCTTCGATTCCTGACGCGCCTCGGGCGACCAGTCAATGCGCGCTATCCGCCCCACTTGAACGCGCCGTCATTCCGAGCGGAGTGTCCCGCGCCTTTGCTTTTGCGCGGAGCACCGGGACACGCAGCCGAGGAATCTCTCTTCGATTTCCGATGCGCCTCGGGCGAACAGCAAATGCGCCACCTGTCCGCGAACGTTGCCCTCGCATCGCCTCACCAACGCGCCAATTGCGCTAAAATTCCCTCGCCGACCATCCGTCGCCGAGGCGAGCCGCTCCATGCCTGACTCCAATTTCGCGCCCTTCGAATCCGAGCGCCCAAACGAGCCGCCCGTTCGCGGCTACCTCCACACTCCCGCGCGGCCATCGCATGATGCGCTCATCCTCACGCACGGCGCGGGTGCGAATTGCAACGCGCCTCTGCTCGTAGCTTTAGCGGACGCCTTCAGCGAATCCGGCATCGCCGTGCTCCGCTGCGATCTCCCTTTCCGCCAACTCCGTCCCCACGGACCGCCCCCGCGCGGCAGCGCCGAACGCGACCAGCAAGGCCTCCGCGCCGCCATCGAAGCACTCAAGCGCCAATTTCCCGGCCACCGCATCTTCCTCGGCGGACATTCCTACGGCGGGCGCCAAGCCTCGATGCTCGCCGCGTCCGATCCCGCGCTCGCCAGCGCGCTGCTCCTGCTTTCCTATCCGCTGCATCCGCCGAAAGCGCCCACGCAGTTGCGCACCGCGCACTTCCCGGATCTCCGCACGCCCGCGCTTTCGTCCACGGCGCGCGCGACGGCTTCGCCACCCTCGACGAATTGAACGCCGCGTTAAAACTAATCCCCGCGCACACGCACCTTCTCCCAATCGAAGCCGCGGCCACGAACTCCTAACCCCCCGCAACCGCGCCGCGCTACCGGACCAAATCGCCTCCGCCTTCGCGACATTCGCTTCGCAGTCGTAAGGGCAATAAATCGTGCCCGGCGCACATGCTCGGCTACCTGTAGGCCATCCGCCTCATGCGAAGGCGCGCCTCGCACCATGTGGAGTGCGGGAGCTTCCCCCCGCCGTCTGCCGCCCGGGGGCTTGCCCCGGCGTGCTCCCGCATCAACCTGGAAACACCAATCTCCCGATTGGCGCCTTTGGTTTTATGTAGCTCACCCCGCCTTCACGGGGTGAGGCTTTTCGTGCCCCTTCCCCGCGCCGCCAATTCCGCCAAAGCACCATCGCCTCACATGACCCCTTCAACCAAACTCCTCGCGCTCGCCCTCGCCGCGTGCATGGCCATCTCCGGCTGCGCCGCCAAATCGAAAACCGCCGCCGTGCCAGGTTGCGCGCCAACGGTCGCCGTCAGTGTGCCGAAACGCTGCTACTCGATCGTCTTCAACGGCGCGCTCGAGATCCGCTGCGACAACGGCGAAACCACGCGCTACATCTGCGCAACTCCCAAACAATGATCCCGCCAAGTCCCCCGCACCCGATCTTGGCATAAGCATTACTTATCGCCGACCAGTACGACCTTCGTATCCGTTCGTTGGTCATACCAAGTCCGGCGAAGACCGTCTCTGTCGCCCCAGCGCCACCAGACACCAGCCCCTCAACTAAAGGGTCCCCTCTGAACGCCTCGCGAAATGTGAACGGCCCTCGTTGCCGAATGGCGGAGACACCGCATAGGCGGACGACGGAGCAGCCGACGGGTCGGCTCTGCCTCGGTGAGTGAAGCGAGTAACAGATCATCAAGCCGAGAACAAAGAGTGTGGGGGATTCGATCACGCTGTTGGAGGCAACTGCATAATCGTGTCTTAAGCCCCACGGAACGGACGCCGTGCGGTGGTCTTCGAGTGACAGCGGAATTAGGTCTTTCAGCTAGGCAAGCACCATAAGACCTGAAAGAAAAGTCGATCAGCTAGGCGAAGGTCGGCGTTTCATGCCGGACGCCGATAATCTCCGGCTTTGTCTAGTCCCACATGTACTCGACAAAAATCCGACAGTCGCCACTGCCCAGAGCATCATCGGGTCGAAGCCAGGCAGACTTTGCCTTCCCCGTCAACGATTCCCGCCGAATTGCCAATTATCTTTGCAGGGACGAAAATCCTCCGTGCATGAGCGAGGGACAGAAAAATCAACATGCCGCGCGAGAAGCATTGTTTTTGTTGCGGGAGTCTATCAGTCACACCGCGATCTATTGTCGGAAACGCTGCGAATTATAAAACTGAAGTTACAGACGCCGAACGGTAAAGTATTCATTGCCACGTTTTTTCCCTTCATCCCCATGCCACCATCTGACCTTCTCGCTTTCGCCCGTGCCGCTGCTGTGTATCACGAACTTGATCTCGCGCTCGTCTGCGCGATCATCGAACAGGAATCCGCCTGGAACACTCATGCGATCCGTTACACGAACCCGGCTTCCGCACGCGCTACGTCGCGCCCCTCGGCCTTCCGCCGACGGAAGAATTCGCCGCTCAATTTCCTGGGGCCTCATGCAAGTGATGGACAGGTCGCCGCTAGCACGGCTTCGACCGCAAATTCCTTAGCGCCCTCTGTGATCCGCTACTCGGCCTCGACATAGGCTGCCTAGTCCTTTACTAAATAGCGTCTGCCAATGGCGATATCGCGCCGCGCCGGCCCTCTGGAACGGCGGCGGGAACCCGAATTATGCCGCGCAAGTCCTCGCCTGCCTTACCGGCTATCCCTTCTTGCACGCAAACACGCGATCGCTTATAATCATTAGCAGTTCGATTCTAGTTAGTATGTAGTTACTAAAATCGTTGGCGGCTTAGTTACGTCCGCCCTCCCAGCTAGGATGGCCGCGTTACGCATCATCCGCCGCGCTACAGCAGCGGCTCTTGCTCCAAGGGCTTGGGACAGTACCAGAGGCGCAGTTTCGGTCCTGGGGGTGCCGGCAGCCATGAATCTCGCGCACGCGGGTCGTCTTTCAACACGCGCTTCTCCTATTTCTGAATTCTCTTTCTTTCCGCCGGCCGCTCCACCGCCCAGAACAATCCCGCGCCGGCTCGCACCACTCAAGCCGTCGATGAAAACAATCTCGTCCCTTTGCGGGGTAACGTCCATCCGCTAGCCCGCGCTGAGTTTGACCGTGGGCCCGAGCCCCCTTCGACCTCGCGCTAATCGTATGTGCTGTCCTGAACCTGCAGCCCCGAGCAGGCAGGCAGTCTCCAGGCGCTGCTCGACCGAGCAGCAGAGAGACTCTTCCCTCAGTATCATCGCTGGCTCACGCCGCAACAGTTCGGCCAGCAATTGGCCCGTCCGATAGCGACATCGGCGCAGATCACTGCCTGGTTAACTCCACGGCTTCGACGATGTTCACGTTGAGCATGGCCGCGTGACCATCTAATTTTCCGGCACGGGAGCGCAGGTAGAGAGGCGTTTGGCACCTCGATCGACAGATACTCGTTAGCGGAGCAGAGCACTGGTGCCAGCGGCCAACGATCCGCAGATTCCGCCGCACTCGCCCTGGTTGTCGCAGGCGTGTTGACGCTTTACAGTTTCCTGAAGCGCTGCAATGCGGAGCAGACTACGCTGCAGGCGTTTGTGGTCACGCGAGGGCAGGGAAGCGGCTGCGATTGTACTGGCGGTAACGGTTCACAGCGCGCTCCTGCCGGTCGACTTTTACATGATTTACAACTTCAACCCGCTCACGACCACCGCTTCCGCCACCAGCATCGTGATTGTTGCGCGCACCAACATCAATTTGCAGGATGTCCAGGATTTCCACTCTTCGTGGGGGATCAGGCGTCACCTCCGAACGTGTTCGTGAACGGCCCCGATCCTGGCGATTTGGGCGGCGGTGAAGAGGTCGAGGCTGTCCTGACCAACCCGGGCAACCGCCCTCGGCACATTTTGCTGCGACCACGCTGGTCTGTCTGGATTGACGGCCACTACTGACGGTGTTGATTTGTCCGACAATTACATCATCGACAACAATTTCGCGGATGTGATGAGCGTAAGTTTTGGCAGCTGCGAGGCGAATTTCACGAGCGCGGAGGCAACAGCCGTCTCAGTTGGTGCAGCAGGCTGCTGCTTAAGGAATCATTATTGTTCCGACTGGGCGATTCCGGTGCTGAAAGGCTGCGACGACCCAAACAGCGAAACAGCAGCCACGCACCCGTCTGCGCCGCCGCAGCGAATCCGTATGTCCTCGTGGTTGCTGGCACTATTTTCAATGAAGGCGCTAACAGCAGCAAATATTGGAGCGCAACGAATAGTTCCCTCAGTGTGACTTGATCGGATCCGCCATTTGACATCCGGAGAACGTCTGGAATTAGAGTTGCAAATCCGGTTACAGCTGAATTTGCTCGAAGCCAAGCATCGCGGCGGGTGGTGGTGGCGCCAGCAGATTCTTTGCGAAATCTTCCCGGCAACTGGCGTCGCCGGAATTCCCGCCGATAACGCGCGCGACCTTCCCGACGTTTCACTGACGGCCGTCGGCCACGACCCGTATCTAATCTGTCTCGACGGTTCCTGCACCCCCAACTCTCAGGGCGAAATCACGCTCGAGGGTATCGCAGGGCATGTCTGCTGCGGCTCAAGCATTTGCCGGGATCATGGCGAGCGTCGCATTCAGGCGGGCGTTCGGTCAGCCGAATTTACGTCCTTACAGGCTCGTGAATGCTGAAAACTTCTTGCAATGCAACGCCTCTAGTACAACTACGCTCCCGGCGAGCACGCGCGTCTTCAACGATGTCACGGTAGGGAATAACGCCGTCCCCGGCGAGCTCAATTACGGCATGCTATCTGCGAATACCAGAGTGGGCGTCGGCTACGATCTGGCAACGGGTCTCGGCTCGGTGAACGTCACAAACCTCATAAACCAATGGAGCAGCGTCACTTTTCCACGCCACCACACTACCTTTTGCATGCAGCTCCACCACGGTGATGAATGGTGACCTGATTAACATTTCCGGCGCGGTCGCCCCAATAGTGGCACTGGCATGCCAACGGGTGTCGTTTGGTTTACTCACAGGAACGATTACTTCGGCCTTGTTGGAGACAACACCATTGCGACCTTTCCCTCGATGGCAACCGCCTCCTACAGCGGTACGGTCGTCTTCCTGGTGGCATCTTACCGAACTCAACGCGCATTATCCCGGTGACGCTACCTATGCGGAGCCCCTCCGACGCCTTGTGCAAGTCACCATTTTGCCGGAGCCACCATCACTTTTTCCGTGCTGACGAAAACCTTATGGGGAGTTTGGTCCCATCAGAGCGTCCCTACGGACGCCCATCTA
The DNA here is from genome assembly GCA_963723845.1 of uncultured Acidobacteriota bacterium. Classification (GTDB taxonomy): domain Bacteria; phylum Acidobacteriota; class Terriglobia; order Acidiferrales; family UBA7541; genus Palsa-295. The sequence goes on along the minus strand of CAVRSO010000097.1, from coordinate 3,165 downwards.
TTTCCAGGCTCAATAAAATGGCAGTCCGGCTATGGTTTGCCAACCGGCAATATCAATTAACAACAGCAATGGCTTGTTGTTTGGGCGTGCTTCTAGAGCGCCTCGAACGGAAACTCGCTCTTGAACGCCGAGACCTCTCATTCCAGTGGGCACCTATTCTGCGACCGCGCTCTACGTCGGAGACAACAGTTTCCAGTCCACAGCGACAATACCCCCAGGCCTCCATCACGTCGATTTTGACTCTAATACATCGTCTACGGCACAGCAAAATTTTCAAGGCCTGGTCCTCACCGCCAACTGTTTCTGGCTCCGGCGTCGGCTGCCGCCCTTGGAGCAGTAACCTTCACCAACGGTGTGGCGGCCCAGCACTCGGTACCGGTTTTCTTTTCAACGGGACCTCTTCCGGCGGCACTGTCCAGACCACCACCACTTTCAACGCCACGCAGTTGGTCCCGGCCAATACAATTTCGTCGCAAGCTATCCGGGCGATGGGAACTATGGAGCTTCGGCTTCCGCCGCCGTTCCGATGAATCTGGCGGCCGACTTCGCCCTCTATTGTGAATAGGGTGCCAGGTCGTGACTCCCGGCAAACCGCGACGTTTATCAACAACATCCTGGTCATGCCTCTGTTTGGCTATTCTGGGACCGTAAATGTTTCGTGCACCGTGCCCGCGGCGGTATACGTGTTCCGTGAATCGTCGTCCCACGCAATCGCGAACGGATTTGCCGATGATAACGATCTACCACCGCGGCGGCTGGCGCGGTCGGCTCGGCCAACGGCGGTCCATCCGACGGCCGCCATTCCACCGCTGCCTGGCCGCTCGCGTCGCTGGCTCTCTTGCCGTGCTCACTTTGATCTGCTGACCCGAACCCGAAGGCCCCGCTTCGCCATGCCGCTCGCGCTGCTGCTTTTGATGGTGGGAATTGCGCCGTAGGCTGCGGAGGCGGCGGAAATAGCGGCACCGGTCCGTCACGCCAGGTATCGGGAACGCCCGTGGGAAACTACACAGTCACCGTGACGGGACCGCGGGCACCACCACCCACACAAGCACCCTCACCCTAATCGTGCAGTAAACCTGGGAACGCCAATCTCCCGATTGGCGCTCTGCGTTTTCCGTAGCGCCGTCATCCTGAGCGGAGTCGCACGCTTTTTCTTCCGCGCGACGTCTCACGCGGCGTGCGACGCAGCCGAAGGACCTCTCTTCGATCTCGCCGCGCCGCAGAAAACGGGGCAGGGAACTGCTCGAAAACTTTGCTTGCGAGCGCCCGGCACGAGCTCATGTGGAGTGCGGGAGCTTGCATGTACTGAGCTTTGGTGCTTCCTACGTAGCTCGGATTTTTCGCATCCAGAAGCTGCCCTGGAACAATGAACCGGCAATGTATCTTGAGACTATGCTCGCCAGAAGTTCTGGATGCCTCAGATTCATGTAGTGCGCGGCCCACAGCACTTCGAACGAGTTGTTAAACATCAAGCGTGCTTGCAGCAGGTATTGCTCGTTCCAGAAACGCAGCTCATTCACAACCCACTTTCGCGGATAACTTGAGGAAGGAAAATATCGTGGACATGGACAATCACGCCAGGGTTCAGCCGAGGCAAAACCTCCAAGAATAGAAACTGCACGTCGCTGCCGATTTTAACCACATGGCTGCTGTCGATGAACAGAATGTCATTTTCTCCAAGCCGTTCGAATTCCGCCATGCTCACATCCTGAACAGGTGAAACGATCAGGCTATCAAGGCCGGGGAATCCCTTTTTCAGCGCGTTATTTGGGTAAGGTTCAATGGCGATAAGTCTTCCGATTTCGTTTTTACAAATTGCCGCGGCGGAGATTTGCGTGGACGCTCCCGAGCCTACTTCGAGGATGCGCCGCGGCCTGAAATGACGAATCATTGCATGAAGCACTTCTCCGTCCACGCCTTCAAATTGACCGGCTTGCGGTACGGACGGAAATTCCTTGGACCATTCGCCCATAGCGTGGGCAATCTCGATTTGGCCAGGCTGGTTCATGTCAATTCCGGCGAGAGTCGATTTCTCGCGCCATGTTTCTTCGGGCAGTTTCGCCGTATCCGGGATCGGTCCGTAGAAGTGATTAGGGATGGCGTGGATGCCCACGGACTGCAGCGCGTCGACGCGCCTATCCTCAAGTTATGGAGCCACATTTGGTTTCCCCTCGATCCCGGTAACGTATCACACTTATCATCCATCGCACAGGTGCCTGTCATTCCGCCTGCCCTGACGGAGGAAGGGAGCGGAGTGTCCCGCGCTTTTTCTTGCGCGAAGCGCCGGGAGACGCAGTCGAGGATTCTCTTTGATCGCGCCGAATCGCCAGCGTAAAATCGCCGCGCCACTGATCGGCATCTCAAGCCACTAGTCACTAACCACTGCTCTTCTCACTAGCCCCTCACCACTTCTCCCATGACACAACGCACCCTAAAAATCGCCGCACTCCGCACGCTTCCCTGCTGACGCTAATCGCAATCGCAGGAGTAGCGCGCGCCAACACCTACTACATCGACTACGCCACCGGCTCGAATTCCATCGCAGGCACGTCTGAAGGCAGCCCCTGGAAGTCCGGCGCCCGGAATGCAGACGGCCACAGGTTGCGCCGGCGCCACGCACGCGTACACGCACGCAGCCGGCGACACATTCATCTTCAAGGGCGGCGTCACCTGGCCGCACCCTGCTTCCCGATGAACATCACGCAGGGCGGATCAAGCAACACTGTCCGCGACACCTACACAGTCGACCAAACCTGGTTCGCGGGCGGCAGTTTCACCAAACCAATCTTCGCCGGGCAGAACGTCTCGATGGACGGCATGATCATCATTTCGGCCAGCAATATCAATCTCTCTTGGCTCGACGTAGGCGGCTGGAAAGTCACCACGATTAACGGCAACACTGCCAATTGCGACCAAGCCACAATCATCATAGAACCCAGCAATCACGTAAACATCACCGCCAGCCACATGTACTTACACGATTGGCTGGTGCCCTCCGCCCCAACCTCGCTAGGAAGTGGAGACACGGAATCACCAGCGGCGGAATGTGCGTCAATCAATTCGGGCATTTCAACGTGATTCTTGATCAATCCGAAGTGAGTGACGCCGCCAACGTCGTCAGCGGCACCGAAATTGCCGTGGGCGCATGCGGCGCGCAAATCGCCT
>CAVRSO010000096.1:0-4154 GCA_963723845.1 uncultured Acidobacteriota bacterium | reverse complement strand
TTTTTTTTTTTTTTTTGTCGCCGAATCTGGAGGACTCGGTTTGATCGAGCGCTGCGTACAGCCGCGCTGGCGGACCTGGGACTCGGGCACACTGCCGAAGCCCAAGCGAACTACAACGAACTTCACGCCGTGAGCCCTTACGGCGCTTCCATAGCGGCTACGGGAATCGCGGACGTGGCGCTCTATGAAGGCAGGCTTGCAGACGCGGCCACCATTCTGGAGAAAGCCATCACCACCGATCTGGCAGCAAAAGACGCAGAGTCCGCCGCGGATCGCTCGGCGACTCTCGCGCTCACGCAGTTGATGCTGGGAAAAACGAAGGAAGCCATTTCTTCCGCGGATAAGGCTTCTTCCAGCAGCAAGGATCCCGGCGTGACTTTTCGCGCGGCGCAGGTTTATATTGCCGCTGGGCAGGACGTCAAGGCGTTGCACTGGGTTCGCGCCCCTGTCGCGACGCCTCGAAACCGAACCGCAGGCTTACGCAAAACTAATTGCCGGCGAAGTGCAACTCAAAAAAGGCAACGCGCGTGAAGCTCTGAGTTCCTTCCGCGAAGCGCAAAAACTCGCCGATACCTGGCTCGGCCATTTCGATATGGGTCGCGCGTATCTCGATGCGGAGCGTTCACGGAGGCTTCTTCGGAGTTCGATGTTTGCTTGAAGCGCCGCGGCGAAGCTACTTCGGTCTTCCTCGACGGCGTCCCCAGCTACCACCTCCTGCCCGCCGTTTATTATTATCAAGGCCGAGCCCGCGAAGGCTTGAACAGCACTGACGCCGCGGAGTCCTACAAGACTTTTCTCGCCATCAAAGAAAAAGGCGCCGGAGATCCGCTCGTTGTGGACGCTCAGCGCCGTCTTTCCTCTCACTAGCCCTTTCGCACCGCAAACCACATCAACAATCTCCGGTCACGGGACAACCAGCGAGACGCCGAAATGGCAAAGGCGTTTCCCGCCCTCGCGCCGAAACCTTTTCCACCGACTCGATGGCTTCATCCCGAACCAGCAGAGCATCGTCGAAATTGTTGACCGTGGGACAAATGTGGCGCGGCAAAAGATAAAGCGCCTCGCCAATCTTGGGACCCGCAGCCCCGCCGGCCACCTTCAAAGGCAAATGTTCTTCGCTAGGCGACAGCGGCGTCAGTTCAGAATGACCCACAACAATGCACGTCGGCACGCCAGAATCCGCCGACACCGATTTGTGTCCCGCATCGCAAGTCACTACACCCGCGCGCGGATGACTGACCACACGCGCCAACACCAGCACCGCCGGCCGATAGCCATACTTTTCGGTGAGTTGCTCCAGGCTCGAAGCATCGGAGTAAACAACGGTTCCAGGCGATACTCTGTGAATGAAATCAGCATTGCGAAAGCCCTCGAAATAAAAGCCGACGTGGGCAGTGTCGGCGTTCCTGCTGTGATCACTTCCGGCACGCGCACTCCCATACGCTCGATCTCCCTCACAATCTCCAGCAGGCGATCGTAGCCGTGATGCGCCGCTTTCGTTCGCTCGCGCTCGTCCGGCTCGCGATGCTGGCCGTCGTAATAATGCAAGCCGCGGAACTCCAAACCGCCTGCGCCAAGCGCGCGAACCAAGCCGAAAATCTGTCCCCCGTGGCCCTCTTCGATTCCCGTCCGGTTCATGCCAGGATTTATGTCGAGAAAAACTCCCACCCGACTGCCGCGCCATTGCCGTAGCTGCTCCTCGTTCTCAGCCAACACGGAAATGCGCGCCTCCGGGAATTTTTCCGCGATTTCCCGCACCCGCCGCGCATTTGCGCCTATGGATGGATACGCCAGCAGTACATCCGCCGCGCCGCACTGGCAAGCCACCAAAAGTTCCAGAGTGGTTGCGCACTTGAAGTTGCGCACGCCGCGCTCGACCATCATCCGCAACGTGTAGCCCAGCTTCGCGGTCTTAATATGAACCCGCCAGCGATCCGCATCGCCGTCCAGCAGCGCCAAAGTCCGCGCAATATTTGAAGCGATAATCTCCGGATACACCAAAAGCGCAGGCGTCATCACGTCTTCGACGCCGGAAACCGCATATCGTGGATCCCAGGCAAACTCACCGATCATCGATTTTTGCGCAGCCATGGCGTCCTAGATGATAACGCCGGGTTGTCGATTCCGCACGCCGTTGTTGGCGCCGTTCTTCAGGTCGGTTCTTTGTTGCAAGTTCGCAAAAGGAATGACGAACGTCTCGCAGGACTTGCTCGAAGAAGAGTCTCAGCGCAACCGAGACCCCGGTTGACCACCTCTGCCCACGATAGTAGGCTCTCCGAACTCCATGCATACAAAGGTTTCCGGTTTAGCTGCTCAACCTAAGCCTCCCGATTTGATTCGTGGCCTCGGTCTGTGGTCGGCGGTCGCCATTGTCATCGGCGATACGATCGGCACCGGCATTTTCCTGGTCACCAGCGACATGGCTCGCACCGTCGGTTCCGCCGCTTTGGTCTTTGCCGCGTGGATCATCGGCGGACTCGTCGTTCTCTTCGGCGCCTTTTGCTACGCCGAACTCGGCGCCGCCTTCCCCAAAGCAGGCGGCCCCTACGTTTACCTCACCCGCGGCCTCGGGCCTCTCTGGGGATTTCTCTTCGGCTGGATGAGTTCCTTCCTCGAGCGCCCTGTCGCCATGGCCACACTGGCCGCCGGATTTCTGCGCTTCCTCGGATTCCTCTTCCCTGTCGTCACCACTCCGCTTTTCACTCAGCATTTCGGCCGATACGAGTTCACCTTCACCGCCGCTCAGCCGCTCGCGGCGCTAGTGGTAATCGCCGTCACAGCGATCAATTATTTGAGCGTGCGCTTCGGCGGCGCCATCCAGGTACTGCTGACATCGTTGAAAATCGGCACAATTCTTGTGATTGTGGTTAGCGGCGTTTTATTCGGGACGCACCACTCCATCGCGACCGCCATAACCCCTCCGGGCTCTGGTCCGCTTGGCGTAGGTTTGCTCGGTTGGGGAACCATCGGTGCCGTACTCACCGCGCTGGTCCCCGCGATGTGGGCCTACAACGGCTTCAACGACCTCGGGGACGTGGGCGAAGAGATTCAGAACCCCGGAAAAAACATTCCGGCTAGCTATCATTCTTGGCCTGCTGACGGTTGGCGGCCTTTACCTGCTTGCAAACGTTGTTTATTTTCGCACCCTGCCATTCGCAGCCATAGCGCAATCGCAGCACGTCGCCTCGGACGTTGTGCAGTCCTTCGCCGGCGCGCGCGGCGCCGCTTGGCTGACAGTAGCCATGGCCATCTCTGCCCTCGGCGCCCTCCACGTGGTTGTCCTCACAGGCGCCCGCATCCCGTACGCCATGGCGCGCGACGGCGTCTTCTTCCAATTCGCGACGCGCCTCCATCCTTCGTTTCGGACTCCCAGCGGGTCGCTTATCTTCCTCGGATCGCTCGCCGCCCTGCTCGCCCTCAGCGGCAGCTACGAGGAGCTCTATTCCCTTTTCGTCTTCGCTGTATGGATTTTCTTGGCGTTAAACGCCATCGCGCTGGTTCGTCTTCGTAAGATGGAGCCCAATCTCTCCCGCCCGTACCGCGCTTGGGGCTACCCGTTCACGCCTCTCATCTTCCTGATGGCGGCCATCGCGCTAACCGCGAATTTATGGCTGGTGCGCCCCGTGCGCTCCTCCTTGGGCCTGCTAGTCATCCTTGCCGGAGTCCCCTTTTATTACCACTGGCGCAACTCCCCTCGCTCCGAGATCGGCGGGAACTAAGACACGGGGACAGACTCTCGTTATGGCCAGCGCAAACTAGCGCGAGTCCGGCAAGCCTCGTGTTAGAGAAGGGCTCGGATTCAGGGATTGCTGGTGTTGAAAAAGGCGACGAGTTAGGTTCCCCGTTTATATAGAACGTCTAGTAAAATAGGAGCTTACAGTAGACGAGGCTGGGCGGGCTGAGGGTCAGCCCCGGAACGGGAAGCCGGTAGTGTGCACGCTGAGTGAGTGATTTCCTATGATGGATAGATCGCCCGAAGGCGGAGAGCCCCAAATGACCCAGTCGGACGCGCTGAAAAATGCCGCGACTCTGGCCGGACTGGCCGCGGTGTATTTCGTCGCCGGGAGGCTGGGATTGCAGCTGGCGTCTGTGCAGGCGAGCGCGACGGCGGTGTGGCCGTGTACGGGCATTGCGATCGCGGCACTGCTTGTTTT
>CAVRSO010000095.1:0-12511 GCA_963723845.1 uncultured Acidobacteriota bacterium | reverse complement strand
ATAATAGATGCGGCTATTGGTCACTGGTCATAACGGGTATATCGGCTGCGCTCTTGTACCTATCTTAAAGAGGGCCGGTCACGAAGTGGTGGGCCTGGATAATTTCTTGTTTGAGAGCTGTACGCTAGGGCCGGATGTCGAGCCCATTCGGTCGATCCGAAAAGACGTACGAGATGTCGAAGCCGCGGACATCGAAGGGTTCGACGCCATTATTCACCTGGCCGGTATCTCCAACGATCCGCTCGGTGATTTGAATCCCGAATGCACGTACGACATCAACTACAGAGCCTCAGTGCGACTTGCCAGGCTCGCGAAACAGGCCGGAGTGGAACGGTTCTTGTTCTCGTCTTCATGCAGCAACTATGGTGCCGCTGGCTCAGAATCCATTCTCACTGAAGAGGCGGCGTTTAACCCCGTTACCCCTTACGGACATTCGAAAGTGATGGTTGAAAGGAAGTCTCGCAATTGGCCGACGATCGTTTCACTCCGGTGCTCCTGCGAAATGCCACGGCCTATGGTTTCTCGGCGCGCCTCCGCGGCGACTTGGTAATAAACAATCTAGTCGGATGGGCTTTTATCACAGGAATGGTCCGGCTAAAGAGCGACGGCACACCGTGGCGCCCACTGGTTCACATCGAAGATATCTCGGCCGCTTTTTTGGCACTTCTGGAGGCCCCGAAAGAACTCGTCCACAATCAGGCGTTTAATGTCGGCCGAACCGAAGAGAATTACCAAATGCGCGACTTGGCGAAAATCGTCATGGAAACCGTACCGGGCAGCCAGGTAACCTTTGCCGAGGGCGCCGGACCCGACAAGCGATGCTATCGCGTAAATTGCGACAAAATTCACAAAATGATCCCCGCTTTCAAACCTCGCTGGACCGCGCGAGCAGGCGCTCAACAGCTTTATGAGGCGTACAAGGAGTTTGGGCTCACGCTGGCCGATTTCGAAGGTGCCCGCTACATGAGAATCAAGCACGTAGCCGCCCTGCAAGAGGAAGGTAAACTCGACTCTGATCTGCGGTGGGCTCCGGTTGCAGCGACGACCGCCGGCCAGCCGGGAGTAACAGCGCGATGAACGAGTCACGAACAGCTTGCCGCATCTGTAATTCCAGCGAAATCCAGCCAGTGCTTTCGCTGGGAACAACCCCTCTAGCCGACGGCTTGCGGAAAAAGGAACAGCTAACGCACGCCGAGCCAATGTTCCCACTGAACGTGGCGTTCTGCCCGCGCTGCAGCTTAGTGCAACTGCTGGAAACGGTGCCGCCGGAGGTCCTCTTCTGTCAGGACTATCCTTACTACTCATCGTTTTCTCCGGCGCTGTTGCAGCATTCCAGGGCCAATGCACTTGACTTGATTGAATCCCGACATCTAAATGCTGATGGTCTCGTGATTGAACTCGCGAGCAACGACGGTTACCTGCTCAAGAATTTCGTCGAGCGCGGCATTCCGGTTCTCGGCATCGACCCCGCTGACGGTCCGGCCCTTGCGGCGGAAAAAGCTGGCGTACCAACGATGTGCAAGTTCTTTGGTGAAAGTCTCGCACGGGAACTGGCGGCAAAAGGGAAAACTGCCGATGTGATCATCGGAAATAACGTGCTTGCGCACGTTGCCGACCTGCACGGCTTCGTCGAGGGTATTCGCATTCTGCTGAAGGAACACGGTGTGGCGGTCATTGAGATGCCATACGTAAAAGACCTTGTGGATCATTGCGAATTCGACACCATATACCATGAGCATTTGTGCTACTTCTCGGTGACGGCGTTGGATCATCTCTTTCGTATGCACTCAATGTTCCTCAACAACGTGAAGCGTCTTTCGATCCATGGCGGTTCGCTCCGCATCTACGTGGAAAAGAAGGAAAACGTCTCGTCCGCTGTCCACGATCTGCTCAAATTAGAAGCTGCGGAGAAGGTTAACCGAATCGACTTTTATCTGGATTTCGCAAAGAGGGTGGAGGGGATTCGGAAAGAACTTCGCCAGCTGTTGCAGGATCTTAAGCAGCAAGGCGCCCACATAGCGGCCTACGGAGCCGCCGCCAAGGGCAGCACGATGATTAACTACAGCGGCATCGGAACGGAGTTCGTTGACTTTGTGGTGGATCGAAATACTCACAAGCAGGGCCTTTACATGCCGGGAAAACATATTCCGGTATTAGCACCGGAGGCTCTCCTAGAACAAATGCCGACTTATGTTCTACTACTAGCCTGGAACTTCGCGGACGAAATTCTCCAGCAGCAGAAAGAGTATCAGAAGCGCGGCGGCCGCTTCATTATTCCCGTTCCGAATCCGCGCGTCGTCTAGTTCGCGACGACAATCTGAAATGCCAATGACCGAGACCACTGAAAACATCGCCTGCAAGAGTTGTTTCTCGAAGAACGTGACCATTTTTCACCGCCTCGAGAATCTGCCGGTCAACAGCTGCCTCCTGTTCGACGATCAAAGCGAGGCCGAAAACTATCCTCGTGGCGAACTTGTGCTCGGCTTTTGCCGCGATTGCGGGTTCATTGGCAACTTGCGCTTTAGTTCGCAGCTGGCCCGCTACACCGAGGGCTATGAGGAGCAACAGTCCTTTTCACCTCGCTTCAATACATTTGCCAAGTCTCTAGCCACGAGGCTGATTGACCGTTATGACCTTCACAATAAGACCGTAGTGGAGATCGGCTGTGGCAAAGGTGACTTTCTCGTGATGTTATGCGACTTAGGGAAAAATCAAGGTGTCGGAATCGATCCGACCTATGTTCCCGGCCGCCACGACGACGTAGCATCCAAGAACGTCTGCTTTATTCGCGATTTCTACTCCGAAAAATATGCGGATTACACCGGCGACATGATCTGCAGCCGCCATGCGCTCGAACACATCCCGGACACGGGCGCATTTATGGAAACGGTTCGGCGTGCCATCGGTAACAAAACGAACACGGTTGTGTTTTTCGAATTACCGGACGTCGAGCGCGTCCTGCATGAGTGTGCATTCTGGGATATTTACTACGAACACTGTTCATATTTCACGCTCGGCTCCCTGGCACGTCTATTCCGCAGGACAGGTTTTGACGTCACTCACCTCGCAAAGGATTTCGATGGACAGTACCTGCTGCTCGACGCGAGACCGGCATCGAATGGAAATCAATCGGCACCGCTGAAAGAAGAAGAAAGTGTCGAAGAGCTCTCTAGAGCCGTTGCGAAATTCCAGGAGAACTACGACAACACCGTTCGGCGGTGGAAAGACAAAGTGCAGGACATCCGCAAAAAAGGCCAACGCGGAGTCATTTGGGGCTCAAGTTCAAAATGTGTTGCGTTTCTTAATACCATCGGCATTGAGGACGAGATAGAGTTCGTCGTCGATATCAATACGTATCGGCAAGGCAAGTATCTTCCGGGCAGCGGTAAGCTGATTGTTCCTCCAGATTTTCTGAGAGAATATCGACCCGACGTGGTTATCGCGATGAATCCAATCTATTTGGATGAGATTCAACGCGACTTGACGAAAATGGGCCTCCAACCCGAACTGACGGCGGTTTGAGTTCGAGCCCCCTCGAGCAAATAGCTTGAACCGGAATGAAACGAGAATATGAACCCTGAGATGACATTCGAAACCGCGCAGCCGGACGTGAAGGTGGCGTGCGCTGCTTGCAGCGGCGACGATCTAGAGCGCTTCTTTAGAATCTCGGAACTTCCGACGAATTGCGTCGCCCTAGCCGCCACGAGGAAGGAAGCAGTTGATTGTGCTAAGGGCAGCATCGATCTCGCGTTCTGCCGGAAGTGCGGGGCCATTAGTAACCTGGCCTTTGATCCTTCTCGTCTGTCTTATGATGCCAGCTACGATAATTCGCTGCATTTTTCTCCCACATTTCAAAAATATGCTGATGAATTGGCTCATGACTTGGTGAAACGGCACAACCTCCGAGGGAAAAACATAATTGACATCGGATGTGGTAATGCCGAGTTTCTCTCGATGGTTTGTGAAATCGGGAATAATCGCGGCACAGGCTTCGATCCTAGCCTAATTTCAGGCCGCGCTGACTTGGAAGCCGGTAAAGGGATTGCGATCATCCGGGACTACTACTCCGAACGGCACGCACACTACCTGGCCGACTTCGTTATTTGCCGACAGGTGCTTGAGCACATCGACCAGCCGCAACAATTCCTGCGCCGCGTGCGAGCGACCTTAGCAGAAGCATCAGGCGGAGCGATCTTTCTAGAAGTGCCCAACGCTTCGTTCGTTTTCCGAAACAGCGGAATCTGGGACATCATTTACGAGCACTGCTTCTATTACAGTTCAGGCGCATTAGTTCGCTTGTTTTCGACTTGCGGCTTTGACGTGCTGAATGTCTCAGAGACTTTCAACGGGCAATACCTCGGCCTCGAGGCTCGGGTGTCATCGCGAGAGATCGGGCTTCAGGGAGGCGCGGGCGAGGATCTCAAGTCGATGCGCGAGGACGTCCTGAAGTTCTCCGAAGGGTATCGCTCCAGCCGAACGCGTTGGGAAGATGCTCTGCGTCTTTTTGCGAGTCAAGGTAAGCGCGCGACGCTATGGGGAGCAGGGGCGAAAGGAGCGATGTTCTTAAACGCCGTTCCAGGTGCTGCGTCCATCGAGTACATCGTTGATGTTAATCCTCACAAATGGGGGCTTTACATTCCAGGCACCGGCCAGAAGGTTGTGAGCCCGGAGTTCCTAAAACAATATCGACCGGATGTGCTGCTGATCGTGAACCCGAATTATCGCGACGAGATCGGTCGCCAGGTCTCCGCTTTGGGCATATACCCGGATTTACTTTCGATTTAGAGGGTCCTCGATGGCTGAAACCCAGTTTTACAAAAAGGGAGATGTGAGATGAACACCGTTTACATGGATAGCCCGATCAGTGACGATGAGCGCAGACGGCAGCTCTATGCCGGACAGTTGTTTGTAATCTCGCCTCGGCCGGCTACTGTCGCGCTCTGTGAGTTTGCGAAAAGCATGATCAAGGAGGCCTTCGGCTCCATTGATCCACTTGAGGCGCAGTATCACATGCCCGTTGAACAATATGTTGCCATCGTCGGGCCGCTAAAGCCGAAATTTATTCACCACCCGGAAACAAAGAAGCTCCTTCGGAATCTTGTGGCGGAATGTGGATGCGATTTGAGTGAAACCTACGTGGACGTGCCGCGCTTGCGGATGGTCACCAGCGATGGCTACCTAACGTCCGGTGTTGGCTATGCCCACCACGCTCACCGCGATACGTGGTATTCGGCGCCCCTGGCACAACTGAACTGGTGGCTGCCCATCTACGAGATTGAGTCCGAGAGTTCGATGGCTTTTCATCCTGACTATTGGTCGAAGGGTGTGAAAAACGGCTCGGCGGACTTCAACTATTACGAATGGAACAGTGTAGGCCGTAAGGACGCCGCGCAACACATCAAGGCCGATACCAGAAAACAACCAAAGGCTGAGGAAACGATCGAAATGGATCCCCAGATCCGCCTGATCGTTCCGCCAGGCGGCGTGATTCTCTTTTCAGCGGCGCAGATGCATTCCACTGTGCCAAACACCACGGGACGTTCGCGCTACAGCATTGATTTTAGAACCGTGAACATTGCTGACCTGCGCGCCGGTCTCGCGGCACCGAGCGTGGATTCTCATCCCGTCGGCACTTCTCTACGCGATTTTGCTCGCGGAAGTGACGGCGACGCTATGCCGGAGGACGTCGTTCAGAAATACGACAATGCTCCGGTTTCCGAGGGCGTATTGATCTACCGACCGCCAGCGTAGCTGCTGTGGTATCCAATCAGGAAACACGAGCGATGGGTCGAATAGGACTTCAGCAAGCAGAGGCACATTCGAGGTCTGGAAGGGTGCTCCTGTGAGCGAACGCCGTCCTCGAGTTACAGTTGGCGTCCCCGTGTTCAATGGCGAATCGTTTCTGGCGGAAGCGCTGGACGCTCTGCTGAACCAGACTTTTTCAGACCTCGAAATCATCATCTCGGACAACGCCTCTACCGATCGAACGAGGCAACTCTGCCAGACCTACTCTGATCGTGATCCGCGCATCCGCTACTACCGAAGCGATATCAATCGGGGGGCGGTCTGGAATCACAACCGGGTCTTTGAGCTGGCGAGAGGCGAGTTCTTCAAATGGAACTCTGCCGACGATCTTTGCGGTCCCGAGTTTCTGGCCCGATGCGTAGCGGCGCTAGATCAAAATCCCGCCGCAGTAATGGCAGTCTCAGAGCCCGCCGAGATCGATACCTGCGGGAGGCCGTTGGCGTCGGTGACCATTCCTGGCACAACACTACTCCCGGCAGTACCTTCAGGCGCGCCTGCCCACGTTCGATTTCGTCAGAACATTCGTCTCGACCATCTGTGCCTGACCATCTACAGTCTGATCCGTTCCGACGTTCTTCGCCAGACAGGCCCAATGGGGGGTTACGCTGATTCCGATCGTATCCTATTGGCCCATCTCGCCTTATTCGGGCCTTGCATTGTCATTCCCGAGGCGTTGCTTTTCAACCGCGATCACGCCGGTCGTTTCTCCCGAAGCTACAGCGGACACTACGACGGGTGGCACGAGCGAACGAACTGGATGGATCCCTCCAATTCAAAACGAAAAGTCTTTCCCTTCTGGAAGGAATTGCTTGAATTGTGTCGCTTAGTTCCGCGAAGCCCGCTCAGCTGGCAGGAGCGGATACGATGCTATGGAGAGATCGCAGCGTGGCTGGGGCACAAGGGTCATATGCGCCACTTCTATTTGGACGCCACGCACTATCCCAGAAAATGGATCGTTCGGCGCTTCCCCAAAGCTAAAGTTGTGTGGAATAGATTATGGGCCAAGAGAAGTACCGAGGGCCAGGTCGGGGGACGCACAGTCCGACCCTGAGGTAACGTCACACCGTGCGTCGGTAAGCAAATAACCTTTGCCTCCTGCATCTGCCGAACACTTGTCTATTTTCCCCAGAACTGGCCTAGAAAGAACGCTCCAACTGAGGTGTAAGTGATATGGCGAATGGTGATGGGTGGAACCCCGCTGGGCCGAGCGTCACAGCAATATTATGCTCATATAACCGTGCCAAGGTTTTGCCGGCCACGCTCGAAGGCCTCGCAGCTTCCCAGATGCCTAGCTCGGTCAGGTGGGAAGTTTTAGTCGTAGACAACAACTCGACCGACCAGACGCGAGAGGTGGTTGGGGGCTTCTGTCAGCGATATCCTGGGGTTTTCCGGTACGTTTTCGAGCCAACATCAGGCAAATCCTACGCCCTGAACACTGGCGTTAAACACGCTCGGGGAAATGTACTTGCTTTCATAGATGATGATGTTACGGTAGCGCCGGCTTGGCTTCACCGTCTTACGGCGTCGTTGCACAACGGAGAATGGGCCGGCGCCGGTGGACGCACTCTCGCAACGGAGTCATTTACCGCGCCAGCATGGTTCTCGATGAGGAGCCAGGGAGGAATCCTATTTGGGCTCTTTGACTTCGGTGATAAACCCCGCCAGCTTGTCGATGCGCCGTACGGGGCTAATATGGCGTTTCGCAAGGAGATGTTCAATAAGTATGGCGGTTTCAGAACCGACCTAGGACCGGGACCAAATCCTGAAACACCACGACCGAACGAGGATACCGAATTTGGTCGCCGGCTGATGGGAGCAGGTGAACGCTTAAGGTACGAACCCGAAGCGGTCCTCTATCATCCTGTGTTGCTCGAACGACTCAACCAGCCATTTCTGTTGGCATGGTGGTTTGACTTCGGGCGAGCCAGGGCTCGCGAACTCACAAACCGCCCGGATGTTTGGGGAATCCCCCGGGATTACCTGAGCATGGCAAAATCTTTAACGGTCCTACTGCCTCTAGAAAGTGCGCGGTGGATCCTCAGCCCCAATCCGCGGAAGAGATTTCGACACAAGTGTACAGTGTGGCAGATGGCCGGCCGGATTGGGGAAACCTATCGTCTCTTGGTCCGCCGTCAAAAAAGAGATGGCCGCAGGAGCAGCTGCAGACGGCACCGAGTTCAGCATTTGAAGAAGCCCCGAACCCACGTTACTGCCTCCTTTTGCGACTCGTCGTGTTGGTGTGGGAAGGCGCTTCGAGGGCAGCGACAACGTCGGCGCGTTCTCGGTAACATGATAGAATTGCGTACGCACCGACTTAGTTAATGGGCCTCGAAACCGCCACTTTTTCTGAGACGCGACCGGCCACCACCGTCGATTCTCGTACCATCTTCATCCGCTGTGTGTTGCTGTCGCTGTCCGTCATAGTGCTCGCCATGCTTGCCTATGTTGCGATCGCGATTGTGGTGAACCCGAGGCAGCAATTGTTTTCGCCGTTTCATACTTTTCCGGCGTCTACACTGAACAGCCGTTCAATCAAACTAGAGTTGTTTCGGAAGTACAATGCGGTAGCACCCGTAAGGGGCCTGATCATGGGCTCGAGCAGTTCCCTGAGAATGTCACCCGAGCAGTTGCAGCAAATCACAGAGAAGCGATTTTTCAACGCTGGCGTCTTCGTGGGCACGCCAAGGGATTACTTGGCGCAATACCGCCTCCTGAAGGTTGAGGGAGTGCAGCTGAGTGTCTTGGTGATCGGAATCGATGCAGCTGAATTCCGCAAAGGGCCGGAATGGAACGAACTTAAATCGAACTGGCCGATGCAAACTGCTCTTGACCCAAGACATACCGGACGGCTTTCTAAGCTCGTGCATTGGATGGGCGTTTACAAGGATACCTTCAGCGCGGCATATGCGGACGACGTGCACCGTTCCATTTGGGCCTACCTTAACCGAATACCGCCAGCCATGGTTTTCGAGCCGGATGGTCGGATCAACTATCTCGGGTGGGATCGCGACGTTGCCGATCACCCCGACCGAGACCCGGCAATATCCGCTTGTAGCGATCTTGACATCAGCTTGTTGTCTACTCCGGTTATACTCTCATCAACACAACAGATGGCAATCGAAGAGCTGATACGCGAAGCGCGCCGCGACAATGTCGATGTCCGCATATGGATTCCCCCTTATCATCCGGAATTCTTTGCCCGCCTTGCCAAGTCACCCGAAGCTGCAGGCAACTTGGACCAGGTTCGCAACTACGTGAACGGGCTGCAAGAGAGGTTCGGAATATCGGTGTTTGACCTGAGTCAGGAGTCCTCTTTTGGCGGTGATCCCGACAACTGGTACGACTGCAGTCATTTCCGAGATGCAAACGCGCATCTGGTAGCAAACAAAGTGATGGGCGATGCTTCTAATTCGGCGGCTCAGCCGATAGCGGAGGAAAAGTGATAGTCGGCCATTGGTGAGACCTGCAGGGCAGCTAGGTTCGGGACCCTATTCGCATTTTGCTTCGGCGCAATCATAAAAATGGCAGCATTCGGACTTGAGTGCAGAAACGATCTTTCATAGAACCTAACCTGGAGGAAACGGAAAAGTGGATATTCAAGACATCTATTCGAGGTTCACCACAATTTTTCGGGACGTTTTCGACGATGATACGCTGGTTGCTAATCCCGCGCTCACGGCAAAGGATGTTCCCGGGTGGGATAGTTTGCGAAATATCCGTCTGATGTTGACGCTGGAAAAGGCTTACAAAATTAGGCTTACAGCCCCAGAGATCGGCAGACTTCAGAATGTCGGCGACCTTGCGCGCCTGGTGCAGTCAAAGGCTAACTCATAGCTCAGGCCACCAAAGTTAAGGATTCCGTGCCATGAGCGATGCGTTATATGCAAACCTCGGCTGGCTCCCCAAGGCGCCACTAGACTTTCGGTTTAGATGCCGCTCGATCACCCAGGCGGAATCGAATCTGGGAAATGATCTGCGCGCACTCGCGTCTTACTGCCTGGATTCAAACCAGCTGGACCATTTGGCGAAAATAATCGAGCACGCACGCCAAACGGGTCGAACGCTACAACCCCTGATTCCGTTCCGGCTTGGGCTGCTGAGCAATTCGACAGTGGATTTTCTAGTCCCCGCCCTAACGGCAACGGCGGCGAGGCATGGCGTGGCCCTCGAAGTCGTCTCGTGTGGTTACGATCAGGCCGTTCAGGAAGCCCTTTCACCTGATTCCAGTATTAATCGAGCGAAAACCAGACCTGTGTTAGTCACCCTCGAGCCATCGGGGACTTTCTGTTGCCAGTTCCGCTGCGGACGAAGCTCTGGGGAAGGCCTCAATTCAGCGGGCCCTGGATCAGCTCGAGACCATTCGCTCGGGTATAAAGAACAATTGCCAGGCAATTTGCATTCTGCAGACTATCCCACTTTGGCCAGAGACCTTGTTTGGCAGTCTCGACGCAGTTCTGTCAAGTTCGCTTAACAGAACCATTCACGAAGTCAATGCCGGCATCATCGCAAGCGTTTCCGGCACCAGAGACGTCTTGTTGGATGTTGCTCAGCTTGCGAACACTGTCGGGTTAGCGAACTGGCATTCCCCCGCGCACTGGAATATGGCGAAACTCAGTTTTTCAGATGATTACTGCCCTCTGTACGCAGAGCATGTGTGCCGGATTATTGGCGCTTTGCGTGGAAAGTCTCGACGAGCTCTGGTTCTGGACTTGGACAACACAGTTTGGGGCGGCGTAATCGGCGACGATGGCCTTGGCGGAATCCAGCTCGCGGAAGGTGATGCTGTCGGTGAAGCGTATCGTGCAGTCCAGCGCTTGGCGCTGGACCTGAGGCAGCGAGGCGTAGTGCTGGCAGTCTGCTCCAAGAACGAAGATGAAACTGCGCGATTGCCTTTTCAAAAGCATCCGGAAATGCTGCTTCGCGAGAATCACATAGCCGTTTTTCAGGCCAACTGGAAAGACAAGCCGGCAAATATATCCGCGATTGCGGAGGAGCTCTCTCTCGGCCTGGAGTCCATGGTGTTTCTGGACGACAATCCTGCGGAGCGCGAGCATGTTCGTCAAGCGTTGCCGCAGGTTGCGGTCCCGGAATTGCCCGATGATCCCGCGCTCTACGCCCGCACACTCTCTGCAGCAGGCTACTTTGAGGCAGTCGTGTTTTCACGGGAAGATATGGCCCGGGCCGATTTCTACCAGGACAATGCAAAGCGCATCGACCTCCAGCGTCAGAGCGGTGATCTCGGTGCCTACCTGCGCTCGCTCAACATGGAAATCACCTTTTCGCCTTTCGATGAGACGGGCCGCGCCCGCATAGCGCAGCTGATTAACAAATCGAACCAGTACAACCTCACGACTCCGCCCGGACATCAGTCCACCCGGCGGCGGCCGGAGAACGCCCGGCCGAGCGTCACCTCGTCGGCGTACTCGAGGTCGCCGCCGACCGGCAGCCCGCTGGCCAGCCGGGTGACGGTCAGGCCCATCGGGTTGACCAGCCGGGCGAGGTAGGTGGCGGTCGCCTCGCCCTCGAGGTTCGGGTCGGTGGCGAGGATGAGCTCGGTGACCGTGCCGTCGCGCAGCCGGGCGAGCAGTTCGCGGATGCGCAGGTCGTCCGGGCCGATGCCGTCGATCGGGCTGATCGCGCCGCCGAGCACGTGGTAGCGGCCGCGGAACTCGCGGGTGCGCTCGATCGCGACGACGTCCTTGGGCTCCTCGACCACGCAGATGACCGACGGGTCGCGGCGCGGGTCGCTGCAGATGCGGCACACGTCGGCCTCGGCGACGTTGCCGCAGATCGCTGCAGAACTTGACCTCGTTCTTGACCCGGATGCAGCGTGGCGGCCAGCCGCTCGACGTCGGCCGGCTCGGCGGCGAGCAGGTGGAAGGCGATGCGCTGCGCGCTCTTCGGACCGACGCCCGGCAGCCGCCCGAGCTCGTCGATCAGGTCCTGGACCGCGCCTTCGTACATGCGGCGGCTAGAGGCCGGGCAGGCCCGAGGCCGCCGAGACCGCCGGCGACCGGGCCCATCTTCTCGTTGGCGAGCTCGGTCGACGGCGCGGTTGGCGTCGCGGACCGCGGCGACGACGAGGTCCTGCAGCGTCTCGACGTCGTCCGGGTCGACGGCCTTCGGGTCGATGGTCGAGCGACGATGAGCTCGCCGGAGCCGCGGCACGGTCGCCGTGACCAGGCCGCCGCCGGCGGTGCCCGTGACCTCGGTGGCGGCGAGCTCCGCCTGCGCGGCCTCGAGCTGCTCCTGCATCTTCTGCGCCTGCTTCATCAGCTGCTGCATGTTCGGCTGTTGACCGCCGGAACCCGCCGCCGCGCTGCGCCACGCCGCGCTCCTTGGGTCTGGGATATGTCAGCCTAATTCGGCGGCGCGGCTGACTCGACCGGACGGGCGCCGAGTTGGTCGCGCAGCAGCTTGCATCGCCTCGGCCTCGGGGTCCGACGCGGCGGCGGTTCGCCCTCGTCGGGCCGCCGTGTCGTCGCGCGGATCGGACCTCGCTCGGGCGCACGTGCCGGCTTCGTCCGGGCGGGCGAGGCCGGGGTTCAGACGCTGCAGGCGTCCCGGTGCGGCGACGATCAGCTTCCACGAGCCGGCGATCTCGGCCTTCATCGCGTCGACGATCACGGTCGATTGCGCTCCTCGGCCAGGCGGCGCGACAGGCTGGGCGTCACGGCGATCGTGACCGTCTTCAAGGAGGAAGAAA